>JACRCN010000097.1 GCA_016219005.1 Deltaproteobacteria bacterium | reverse complement strand
TTTCACAACCTCGGAGCACGCCTGAGGGCAAGTCGCAGGCCGATTCGAAAACGCAGCAACCACGGCAGGTTGTGAGCATTTACAAAAGCCGGCAACGCCGGATTACGGTTTGGGGCACCGTTTTTCAACTGCCTTGCTGCTAAAGAGTTTCTCCAAACGGCCGATATCAAGACCGAAGGAGCCCTGCCGCTCTTAGCGGGCGCCGTCGGGCCGCCGAAGGCTGGCCACCCGCGGCAGACGGCCCGGCGCCACAACCCATTCGCTCAAGGAAAAAATTTCTATTGATCGACGCGAGCTCTCTGATCGAGGTGCTCTCCCTCATGGTGCTCATGGCGACGGGGGAGGCAAGCGAACTGCACCTCTCGAAGGTCGGCATCGCAAAGCTGGAGATCATGATCGAGGACTCCCAGGCGTGCGCCAACAAAGGGTAAAAGCACCTGGAGCCAAGGGGACTCGGGGTTCGAGCGCATGAAGCCCTCCCCGGGTTGAGACGCGCGACAACTTTCCGGCAGGTGGAGATCGGATGCTAAACACCGCAACGTTTCTGTTGCTTTCAGCCTTGAGCAGCTTCGAGATTCGAGCGTATGATGCGTGAGCCTATGAGCTACCCTTCTGGAATCGCACAGATCAAACCCACCGGTTGGATCATCTCGGAGGGTAAATTGGTGCGCTTGGACCCGGCGGAATTCGACCCGCAGGCAGATCGCGGCAGAGTTAAGGAATACCGGATTTCCGAAATCGCCCGCTACTTGATCCACCCTGGGCAGATCGAGATCCGCAAACGTCTCATCGGGTGCGAGGTGCACACGGCCCGCAACGGCGCGCGGCGCCTCCTGCACCGGCTGTTCCCGGCGCGTGCGAACACGAAGAAGGCCTCTCCGCGCCGTGACACCGAGGTCCTCCTGTCCGGCTTCAAGCTGAGGATCCCGGGGATGCAGGACCAGGACCTCGAGGCCCACTTCAAGCGAATTGCCGACGAGTTGCGCGGTTTCGACCCATTCGCAAAAAAAATCGCCCGGCTGAAGACGGCCCGGCTGTCGCACATCATCGGCGTCTGCGAGGACATCGGCGGCGGGTATTCCTACCTGAAGCTGCAGGGTTCCGGAGAGGACAAGATCCGGTACCTGACTGCCAACGTCGGCCGGGAAGTGCGGGTCACGCTGCACCGGGCGCACCTGTCCGAGGGGCTCTTCGAGCTGCGGGGGTTCCCTCCTGGGACTTACAACCCGGCCAACGCCTTCCGGCTGTGCGCCTACACCCGGGACGGCGAGCCGGCGGCCTGCGTCCTGACCTCCCTCGGGAACCTGGACTTCCGGCTGTCCGACCCCCATGTGCTGAAATACCTGAACCTGCTCGAGCACACCCTGAAAGCCAACCCGGAACTGCGGCGGGCCTTCGACAGCTGCTTCCTGGGCAGCGGCCGGCCGCTGAGCCTGTTCTTCAACAAGCAGCTCGAGGTGGACTACGCCAAGGCAAACCTGCCCGAGATCTACCGCGACATCTTCCGCGCGGTCGATGTCGACGCCTCTCACCGGAACTTGGTCAAGCCGGTTTTGAATTTCATGCAGACCGCGGTGTCTCTCAGCTACCAGCCGGCGGCCGAGGTCGGGAACGGGAAGCTCTTCTCCCAGATTTCCATCCTGCACGACCTGCGGGCCCTCGAGCCCTTGCGGAAAAGCCTGCCGGCGGTCTATGCCGAGATGAGCAAGCGCGCCTTCACCGCGGAGGCCGGCAGGTTCTACCTGCTCGATTCGATCACGGGGGCCGCCCATGCCGAGTGACTACCGCGAGAGCGACTACACCTGGATCCGCGAGCTGCTGGACTACCCGCGCACCCTTGCGGAGCGCCTCGGGTTCTTCGACGACACCTCCCAGATCCGCCTCCCGGAGGACCCGATCGAACGCGTCATCTTCCAGGACCGGGCCAAGATGGCCATCCGCAAGGTCGCTCAGAACCGCGGGCACATGCTGATGGTGGGCCGGCCCGGCACCGGCAAATCCATGCTGGCGGAGATGTTCAAAGAGGTCCTGGACCGGTCGATCGGCGACTACCTGAGGCCGCAGGAGGCCATCCTGGCCTATCCCGGCAAGGACAAGAACCACATCCGGGTCGCCTACGAAACACCGGAGAAGGTTGACCGGGCGCTGGCCGACATCCAGAAAGCGCTCGAAGCGGCCCAGAACAGCGGTGAGGAGTTCACCCTGGAAGACCAGATCCGGGCGGTGCGCAAGGTCAAGCGATGGCTTCTGGCCGCGGCTGGCACGGCCCTGGCGGCCGGGGTTTTCTTTCCCCCCGCTCTGGTCGCGGCCGGCCTGGCCGGGATGGGCGCTATTTTCATGTACATGCAGGAGAACAACCACCGGGTGCAGGAGAAGATCCAGCGCGAAACCAACCCCGGGGTACGCCACGATTTGAAACACCTCCATGACATGGTGCCCGAGGTGCTCTACGACCCGCGCCAGGAGCGGGAACTCATGGCGCGCATCTCCGAGCCGAGCGCTCGCAACATGAAGGGCGGCTTCCGGCACGACCCGTACCAGTCCGGAAACCTCCACACGCCCTGCCACAAGCGCGCCTACCTGGGGGCCCACGCCAGCGCGCCCATTATCTACATCGATGAGCTCAAGACCCTGATAAAAATGGGCTACATGGCGGACCTGCTGGAGATCATGCAGAACAAGAAGTACATCCTGGAGGGCGGGAAGAACGCCGGCAGCGGCGCAGCGGACCGCTCCGAGAACCCCCTGCGGGCGGACAACATCATCGTCGCCTGCTGCAACCACGATACACTCGCCTACCTCCAGGAGGAGGGCGACGGTGCCTTTCTGTCACGCATCGAGGACAAAGGCGAAATCGTCGACATGGAAAGCGCGGTCCCCGAAACGCCGGAAGCCGTCCGGCACGTGGCCCAGTACATCAAACAGGAGATCGTCAACCTCGGCCGGGACTTCCAGCGCAGCTGGGGCGAGGTGATCACCCGGGAGGGCTACGAGAGCGTGCGCCGCCGCAGCGAGCATATCTTCGGCAAGGGCCTGCCGGCGGACTTCCGGCTGCAGGAGCGCGAGTTCTCGCGGGGCGCCGTGGCGGAGATCGTCAAGGAGCTGCGCTGCCGTGCCTCGGACGGCAAGCTCAGCAGCATCCTGCGACCGATCAACGGAATCATCAAGTCCGCGGAATTCGAGGCCATCCTGGAAAATTCGACCCGGGTGGAGCCCGGCCACGTGCGCCGGGCGCTGACGGAGCACCTCAGCCTGGAAGGCAACCTCTCCCGGGACATCGGCGAGCACAAGAAGTACCTCAAGAAATACATCACCTCTATGACGGACTCGATCGGCTACGTCGTGGGGCTGGCCGTCATCCACGCCAAATCGAGCGGCCAGATGTACGGCCAGCCGCTGCCGATCCACTGCCAGATCACCGTGGGCAGCGCGGACAAGGTGGCCGCTCCGGGCAAGATCGGCGAAATCGCCCAGGCGGCGGCCCAGAACGTCCGGGCCTCGATCAAGAAGGTGCTGAAGAACATCGGGGCGCCGAACCTCGGCTACGAGATGCACGTGGAATACATCCAGGCCCACGGCGGGGTGGAGGGCGACAGCGCCTCGGTGGCGATGGACATCGCTCTGATATCGGATTTCATCCAGCAGCCCGTCAACCAGCGCTACGGCGTGACCGGCTCCCTCACGGGCGACATCATGCTGGCGGTGGGCGGGGTGACCGAGAAGATCCGGTCCATCATGGACCCGGACCTGGGCATGGGGGGCGCCTGCATCCCCTGGCTGAACAAGCACGACATCGAGCCGCTCCTGGTCAACGCCGAGGCGGAGTACATCCAGGAGCAAGACATCCCCGGCATCCGCATCTATCGCGGCAAGGGGAAAACGGAACCCTTCGACATCTACTTCTGCAAGACCAAATACAACGCCTACACGATCCTGATGGGACTCAACCGCGAGGGGGTCGAGGCGCGCATGATCGAGCGCAGTCGCATGGACCTTACGTTTCTCAGGAACGCCCGCCATGCGCCCGAACATGCCTCCGGGGACGCTATCGGGGCCGCCGGCTGAACGGGAAGGGGTCGAGGGCCGCGCCCGCCGATACGTCAACGGTCCTGCGATAGCGACTGCAGCAGCGCCACCAGAAAATCCCACACATGCGACAGCGACGGCACGTACAGCCGCTCGTTCGGAGAGTGGGCGTTCTCCGTGGTGGGCCCGAGGGAGATCATGTCCATGTCCGGGTAAAGATCGCCGATGATGGCGCACTCCAGGCCGGCGTGGATGGCACGGACACCCGGCTCCTTGCCGTAACAGCCGCGGTAGACCTCGCGGCAGCGCTGGAGCAGCGGGGATTCGAGCTGCGGCGTCCAGGGCGGGTATTCCGACTCGGTCGTGGCCTGTGCGCCGGCCAGCGCGGCAATGGCCCGGACGGTTCCCGACATGGCGTTCAAGGCGGGCACGTTCAGGCTGCGTTGGCTGGTGATGACGCTGAGCCTGCTATCCGCCGTGTGGGTTACGGCCAAATTGCTCGACGTCATCACCAGATCGCTGAAATCCGGGGACATCTGCGCCGCGCCATGCGGCAGGGCCAGGAGCAGGTCGACCATTGTGCGCGCCTCCTCCGGGGCAATGGCCTTCCGACCGTGAGGGAGCCCATCCTCTTGCGTGAACGAAAAAAAAAGGGACCTCTCGGTGGCATATTCGCGGCGGAACGTGCGTTCGGCCTCAGCCACGCGTTTTCGAAGTTCCGTAAGACGCCCGACGGCACAGGCCACCCGGGCCGAGGCATCCCGGGGGATGGCGTTGCGTTTCGTGCCGCCGGCGATCTCAACCAGACGGAAGTCGTCTCCGGCCGGCAGATCGCCCAGGACGCGCGCCAGCAGCTTGAGGGCATTGGCGCGCTGCCGGTGGATGTCGATGCCGGAGTGTCCGCCGTACAGGCCGCCGACGGCGAGACGCGTGAACCGGAACTCATCCGGAACGGAGGCCAGCCGGAGTTCCCGGGTGATGGTGACATCCCGGCCTCCGGCGCAGCCGACCGTGAACACCCCCTCGGTTTCGGAATCCAGGTTGATCAGCGTCCGGCCCCGGAAGAAGCCGGGCTCCAGTTTCTTGGCGCCGGTCAGGCCGGTTTCCTCGTCCACCGTGAAGAGCAGTTCCAGTGTCGGGCGGATCAGGCTCCCGTCTTCGGCGAGTGCCAGCCCCAAGGCCAAAGCCACCCCGTTGTCGGCGCCCAGGGTGGTTTCATCCGCGTGAATCCAGTCGCCGTCGTGGATGATGCGGATCGGGTCCCGGGTGAAGTCGTGCGTCGATGCGGGGGTCTTCTCGCAGACCATGTCGAGGTGCCCCTGGATCACCACTGCCGGCGCCGCCTCACGGCCCGGCGTGGCCGGGACGGTGATCAGCAGGTTCCCCGCCCGGTCCCTGCGGCTCGGGAAGCTTTTCGCACGGGCCCAGGCGTCGAACCAGCAGGCAATGGCCTCCTCGTTTTTCGAGCAGCGGGGGATGCGGTTGATCTCTTCAAAGATCTCCAAGAGTCGGCGGGTCTTGGCGTTCATGGTGGCGCTCCTGTCCGATGTCGCCAAAAACCGGCGGCGTTTGGCGGCATGAATCTTTCCCGGAATGGGCACCCGCGGGGGGCACCCGGTGCGGCCCTCTTATGAAATGTTCCCAACGTCGTGTCAAGTCTATCGCCGTCACCGCCCCAACTGCCGGAAGCACCGCCCCCACGGCGAGGTGCGTCGTTGACTTGCTGGATGCTTTGACATAATTGTTTTTCGGGTGCGGTTCAGCCCCGTGTCACGAGCGAACCGCCGGTCTACCCGAGGCAACGCATGTCGATGTTCGATCTCACCGAATTCTTCAAGCTCTCAGCGGTGCTCAACTACAACCTGAGCGCGGCGTCGCTGAACCGCTACAATGTGCTGAAGTACATCCTCGCCGGAAAGCAGCTCGATCCGGATGAAAATAGAGACCGGGAAAGCAAGGCCCTCCTCATGGAAGTGCTGGGTTACCTGTTCAGCGCCTACAGCCACAAGCGCCGCCGTCTCGGCCCCATGGCCGTTCTGCACCCGCTGCGGGCCGCCGCGCTCATGACCCGCGCCGCGGACGAGGTTGATCTCGACAGCATCCTCACGGTGCTCCTTCACGACATCCTGGAGGACGTGAAGTCCATCGATTTCGAGGCCCAGGAGTGGAAGGAGATGGAGCAACGGCTTTTCCAATTGCTGGAGCACATGGAGCCGGAGCAGGAGTCGCAGCTCATCCAGCGCCTCAAGTGCCTGACGCGCACCCCATTGGAGTCCTACTACCGGTACATCGGACGAATGCTCGAGAGCTCGTCGTGTTTTCCGGACGTGGTGGAGGCAAAACTCGCCGATCGGCTGGACAACACCCTGGACATGCGCGTCGACCTCGAGGATTCACTGGTGGGGATCGACTCCTTCCAGAACATCTTCCAACTGCTCTTCGTCAACAACTACCCCGGCTACGTGCCCCGCTCCGAGCACCTGCCCAGCACCGTAATGAACGGCGCCCGCCGTCTCTACCAGCTCTTTAAAAACGCGGTGCTCCTTTCCTTGATCCGGCAGCTGGCGCCCGCATCCGACCGCCGTTGCCGCAAAATCCTTTTCGACGCGATTGCGGAGGCGAGCCTCCGGGAGGCGCAGCGCACCCTGATGCACCTCGTCGGCTATCACCTCAAGGATCACCGCGCCCAGCGCGACCTGATCCTCGACGCCATGGACTACTGTTACAGCGGCCGGAGCGACCTCGTCACCAAACCCGACGGCTCACGGCTGCTGGATGGGCTCTTCTCGACCTATTTCGCCCCTACCCAGAAGAAGGCCCTGAACCAGCAACTGGACAGCCTGTATCAGAACAAACCGCTGATGATCCAGACCTCCATCGCTTTCATCGTCATTTTCCTGGGCTTTCTCAACGATTCTCACTATTTCATCCGCGGCATCAGCGCCGAGGGAATCAAGGCGCGTTGAATCCATTATTTTCAGGGAGGCGGTCATGCAAACCATGCCGGCGTTGGTCAAAGCCAAGCCCGAGCCGGGGCTGTGGCTTGAAGAGGTGCCGGTGCCCGAGCCGGGCATCAACGACGTCCTCATCAAGATCCACAAGACGGCCATCTGCGGCACGGACGTGCACATTTACAACTGGGACGAGTGGGCGCAGCGCACCATCCCCGTGCCCATGCCCGTCGGCCACGAATTCGTGGGGCGGGTAGCTGCGGCCGGAAGCAATGTGCACGACTTCAAGCCCGGAGATCTCGTCTCCGGCGAGGGGCACCTGGTCTGCGGCCGGTGTCGCAACTGCCTGGCGGGCCGCCGGCACCTGTGCCCGCACACGAGCGGGGTCGGCGTCAACCGGCCGGGCGCGTTTGCGGAGTATCTCTGCATCCCGGTCACCAATGTCTGGTACTGCGACCCCGCCATTCCCACCGACGTGCTTGCCTGCTTCGACCCGCTCGGCAACGCCACCCACACGGCGCTTTCCGCGGATGTGCTTGGCGAGGACGTGCTCATCACCGGCGCCGGGCCGATCGGTTGCATGGCGACCGCCATTGTACGGCACGCCGGCGCGCGTCACGTGGTGGTAACCGATGTGAATCCCTTCCGTCTGAAGATCGCCAAAAAAATGGGCGCAACCATCGCTCTCGACGTGCGCCGGGGCTCCATCGCGGGCACTCAGAAGAAGCTCGGCATGAAGGAGGGCTTCGACGTGGGGATGGAAATGTCCGGCAACCCCCAGGCGTTTCGGGACCTGCTGACCAGCATGTGCCACGGCGGCCAGATCGCGCTGCTCGGTATCCTGCCTCCGGCCACCGCCGTCGACTGGGACACCGTGATCTTCAACAGCCTGACCCTCAAGGGTATCTACGGTCGCGAGATGTACGAGACCTGGTACAAGATGACGGTCATGATCCAAAGCGGCCTGGACATCACCCCCGTCATCACGCACCGCTTTCACTACACCGAGTTCCAAAAAGGGTTCGAGGCGATGCGGTCCGGAAAGTCCGGGAAAGTCATCCTCACCTGGGAGGGTTGAAAAAATCAACCCCTCTGCGGCCTTCGCGTATCTGCGGTGGGACTTGGTACGAAGGAGAAAGCCATGTCACTCGAGGCATTGGATAAAGCATTAGAACTGGAGCTCGATGCGCTCAGGGTCGAGGGCCGGGCCAAGCCGCCGGAGCGGGTCATTGTCGGCGTCATCCCGCCGGCCGGCGCCCGCGGGCCGCGCTACCGCTTGAAAGGCTCCGAGCGGGAGTTCATCCGGATGAACTCCAACAGCTATCTGTCGCTGTCCCTGCAGCCGGAGCTGATCGCGGCCGCGGACGAGGCGTCCCGGCAGTTCGGGGTGGGACCCGGCGCGGTGCGTTTCATCGACGGGACGTTTGCGCCTCACGCGGCGCTGGAGGAGCGGGTCGCGCGCTTCGTGGGAAAACCCGCCGCCAAGATCTTCAACTCCGCCTACACGGCCAACTGCGGCCTGGCACTCACCATCTCCAGCGCTACGACCTACTGGATCGGCGACCAGCTGAACCACAACAGCATCATCCGGGCCATGCGCATCGCCGGCGTGCCCTCCGCCAACAAAGCCATCTACGCCCACAACGACATGGCGGCTCTCGCCCGGTGCCTGGAGGCGGTCCCCGCGGACATGCAACGGGTGGTGGTCATTTTCGACGGAATCTTCAGCATGCGGGGGGACTGCGCGCCGGTCGATCAGATTGTAGCCATCGCGGGCCCCTGCGGAGGCAGATTCAAAGAAGGCGTCGTCACCGTGATGGACGATTCCCACGGCATCGGTGCCTTCGGACCGCGCGGCCGCGGCACGGCCGACCACACGGGGGCGCTGCCGGACATCGTCATCGGCACCTTCGGCAAGGCCTTCGGCGTCAACGGGGGCTTCATCGCGGCGAGCCGGATGGTGGTCGAAGCGGTCCGCCAGAAGGCGGACACGTACATCTACACCAACCCTCTGAGTGTCGCCGACTGTGCGGCGGCCCTGCGGGCGGTCGATCTGTGCGACGGCCGGGAAGGCAGATCGCGCCTGGACCACGTGCAGGCCATGGTGGTGCGCTTTCGCCGGGGGATCGAAACGATGGGCTGGCCATCCATCCCCGGCCCGCACCCGATCGTGCCGCTGCTCGTGCGCGACACGCCTCGCACCCACGCCCTGGTGCAGCATCTGTACAACGCGGGCGTGCTGGCGGTCGGCCTGACGTATCCCGTGGTCCCCCGGGGGGATGAGACCATCCGTTTTCAGATCAACGCGGCCCACACCGAGGCGGACATCGACCACGTGCTGAAGGCGCTCGCCACGTTCACCGGGTAGCGCGGGGTTGCGCTTTTCACGGGTTCGCAGGGCGGAGGTGGATGAGCGACGAGCACTGGGACTGGCCCGCCGCCGCCAGGCGGATGCGGGTGCCGACGAGTGCTCGGCCCGCCACCGCAAGGGCCTTTTCGGGGGTGTTGTTGGTCGCGCTGAGATGGGCGAGAACCACCTGTTCGAGGCCCGGGTGCGCGATCTCGGCGAGCAGTTGTCCGGATTCCGAATTCGAGAGATGGCCGGTGCGGCCGCGAATGCGCTGCTTTAAATACCATGGGTAGGGGCCGTCCATCAGCATGTCCGGGTCGTGGTTGGCCTCCAGCACCAGCAGGCGGCAGCCGCGCAAGTGCTCCCGCACCACGGCGGTGACATGGCCCAGGTCGGTGGCGATGCCGATCCGGCTCCCGTTGCCGCCGATCGTGAAACCGGCCGGGTCCTGAGCGTCGTGCGAGATAGAGAAGGGGTGAACCGTCAGGGTGCCGACCCGGAACGGGCGGCCGCAGTCGAAGGTGCGGGTGTCAGGCAGTTCCCGGAGCGCTGGGGCGGCGCGCAGCGTGCCGGGCGTCAGGTAGACCGGCAGCCGGTAGCGTCGGCACAGCCGCTCCACGCCGTGCACGTGATCGCCGTGTTCGTGGGTGACCAGGATGGCGCTCAGCGCCGCGGCCTTCAGCCCGCGGCTGTCCAGACGCCGGCCGATTTCCCGTGCCGACAGCCCCGCATCGACCAGAAGCGAGGTGGTGCCGTCGGAGACGTAGATCGCATTGCCCTTGCTGCCGCTTGCCAGAACGCAGACGGACAACGCGCACGCGCCGGTTTCAGGTTGCTCCGGGGATTCAGGATTCATCTCATCTCAACTGGTAGCGACCTTGCGGCTCGAAACTCGAAGCCGGAAGGTAAGATGAACCCTTGATCACCTCTTCCTGTTGAGCTTCGAGCTTCCAGCTTGGAGCTTTTTTCATCTCCCCGTGTGACCGAAGCCACCGCTGTTGCGTTCGGTGACGTCGAGCGCGGGCACTTGCTCCAGCCGGGCCTGCTCGACCCGCTGGATGACCACCTGGGCGATGCGGTCGCCGCGGCGCACCGTGTAAGCCGAAGGGCCGAGGTTCACGAGGGCGATCATCACCTCGCCGCGGTAATCGGCGTCGATGGTGCCGGGGGCGTTGATCAACCCGATCCCGTACTTGACCGCCAGCCCGCTGCGCGGGCGGACCTGGGCCTCGTAGCCCCTGGGCAGGGCGAGGGCGAGTCCGGTGGGCAGCAGGGCGATCGTGCCTTTGTCCAGCACGGTATCCTCGCGCACGGCGGCACAGATGTCCATGCCGGCGGAATCCGGGGTCATGTAGCGCGGCAGCGGGATGTCGGCGTCCTCGTCCGGACGAAGGCGCAGGATTTTTACGACAGGCCCCACTCGGAACCTCACCGATGGGAATAGAGACAGTTCTCGAAGGCGTTTTTCGGCGTTACCGCCGGCCCGAGCAGGGTCAGCATGATCTGGTCCTTCCGGAAAAGTTCCTGCGCGAGCTGCTGGATGTCTTCCCGGGTGACGGACTCGATGTGTTCGATGACGGTGTGCAGGGGGATGTCCGCTTCGAAGAGAATTTCGTTCTGGGCGACACGGACCATCTGGTTGTCGGCACTTTCGGATGCGAGCAGCAGGCTGCCCTTCGTGTACTCGATGGCGCCGGTGAGTTCGGCGGGGTCGACCGGTTCGCACGCCATCCGGGACAGCTCGCTCGCCACCAGCGCGACGGCGGGCAACGCCTGCTCCGGGCTGACCGCCAGGTAGACCCCGAACATGCCCGTGTCCACATGCGAGGCGATGAAGGAGTAGACGGCGTAGGCCAGCCCGCGTTTTTCGCGCACCTCCTGGAACAGCCGGGAGCTCATGTTCCCCCCCAGAATCGTGTTCAGCAGCGAAAACGCATAGCGCCGGGGGTCGACCATCGACAGGCCGGCCGTTCCGAGGCAGATGTGAACTTGCTCGAGCTCCCGCGGGCGGATGTCCACGAGGCAGTAATTAGCCGGGGTGATGCGCTTGGGAAAGCCGTCCCCCCGCCGCACGGACTCGAAGGCCGGTCCGATGAGGTCCACCAGGCGCTGGTGGCCCAAGTTGCCGGCGGCGGCGATCACGATGCGTTCGGGCTGGTAGAGCCGCTGGAAGAACCCTTTGATCGCGTCAGTGCCAAACTGCGCAATGGTCTCGCGTGTGCCGAGGATCGAACGCCCCAGCGGATTGTTGCCCCAGAAGTTGTTCCCGGCCAGGTAGTGGATGTACTCGTCCGGGCTGTCCTCCACCATTCCTATCTCCTGCAGGATGACCGGCCGCTCCCGCTCCACTTCGCGAGCGTCGAAGATGGAGTTCAGAAAGATGTCCGAAAGGACGTCCACCATGGTCTCGACCTGGGTGTCGAGCACCTTGGCGTGGTAGCAGGTGTTCTCCATGCTGGTGAAGGCGTTCGTGTGCCCGCCGATGGCATCGAACTCCTTGGCGATCTGATACGCGGAGCGTTTGCGGGTTCCCTTGAAGATCATATGCTCGATGAAGTGGGACAGCCCGTTTTCGGCGTCGGTTTCATCCCGGGCCCCCGCGTTCACCCAGACCCCCATGGAGACAGAGCGGGTGTGCGGCATGTGATGGCTCACGATCCGCACACCGTTGAGAAGGACCGTCTTATCGATGGGTCTGTCCATCGCCCTCTTCCAGGAGCGCCTTGTGGCTCAGCCGGATCTTCCCGTCCCGGCCGACTTCAAGCACTTTGACTTTCAGCTTGTCACCCTCTTTGACCACGTCGGACACCTTGGTGACCCGGTGGTTGGCCAGCTGCGAGATGTGCACCAGCCCGTCGGTCCCCGGCAGGATATTGACGAAAGCCCCGAAGTCGGTGATCTTGACCACCGTGCCCTCGTAGATGGCGCCCACCTCGGGGTCGGCCGTGATCTGCCGGACCAGTTCGAGGGCCGCCTCGGCTTCCTGCTTGGAGAAGGCGGCAATTTTCACCTGACCCGAGTCTTCGATCTGGATGGTGGTGTTGGTCTGGCTCTGGATCGCGCGGATGGTCTTGCCGCCCTGGCCGATCACCTCGCGGATCTTGTCGGGGTGGATGGTGATGGTGGTGATGGTCGGCGCGTAGGGGGAGATCGCCGGGCGCGGCGCGGCAAGGGCCGCGAGCATCCGGCCCAGGATGTGAATACGCCCCTGGCGGGCCTGCTCCAGGGCTTTCATCAGGATCTCCCGCGACAGCTCATGGATCTTGATGTCCATCTGCAGGGCGGTGATCCCTTCCTGAGTGCCGGTGACCTTGAAGTCCATGTCGCCGGCGTGGTCTTCGTCGCCGAGGATGTCGGAGAGCACCACGGTCTTATCGGCCTCGCTGACCAGTCCCATGGCGATCCCGGCCACCGGCGCCTTGATGGGCACCCCGCCGTCCATCAGGGCGAGGCAGCAGGCGCACACGGTCCCCATCGATGAAGAGCCGTTGGATTCCAGCACCTCGGAGACCAGCCGGATGGTGTAGTCGAAGGTTTCCTTCGCCGGCAGGATCTTCTCGATCGCGCGGGTGGACAGGCCGCCGTGGCCAATGTCGCGCCGGCTGGGGCCGGAGATGCGCTTGGCTTCCCCCACCGAGTAGGGCGGAAAGTTGTAGTGCAGCATGAAGGGGCGGAACTCTTCGCCGGAAAGCGTCTCCACCCGCTGCTCGTCCTGCCCCGAGCCCAGGGTGAGCACGCCGAGCACCTGGGTCTCCCCCCGCGTGAACAGGGCGCTGCCGTGCGGCCGGGGCAGAACCCCTACCTCGCAGGTGATCGGGCGGACTTCGTCGAATCGGCGGCCGTCGACACGCCGGCCCTCGATCAGAATCAGGTCCCGCAGGATGCGCCGCTTAAGGGCCTCGATGATACCGACGACCTGCTCGCGGCGATCGGCGCATTCCTCGCCGAGGGCCTCGATGACGCCGAGCTTGGCCACCCGTGCGGCGGCGTAGCGCTCAATCTTCTGCGGGATCAGCAGGGCCTCCCGCAGGGGCCCGGCGGCCAGCGATTCCACCTTGGCGACGAACTCGGCGTCCACAATCGGGGGGGCGAAGGCGCGCTTGGGTGCGCCGTGCGCTTCGCGGAGCTTGATCTGCAGGTCGATCAGGGGCTGCAGGGCCCGGTGACCGAAAAAGATCGCTTCAATCATTTCGTCTTCGCTCACCACGCCGGACCCGCCCTCGACCATCACGACACCGGTCTTGGACCCGGCCACGATGATGTTGATGTCGCAGAGGTCCAATTCTGTGATGGCGGGGTTGATTCTTAGCTGGCCGTCGATTCGGCCGACGCGCACGGCGGCGATCGGCCCGGCGAAGGGGATGTCCGAAAGGTGCAGCGCGGCGGAGGCGCCCACCATGGCCAGGGTGTCCGCGTCGTTTTCCTGATCCATGGACAGGACCGTGGCAATCACCTGGGTTTCAAAGCGGTAGCTCTTCGGGAACAGAGGGCGCATGGGCCGGTCGATCAGCCGCGCGGTCAGGGTTTCCTTTTCGCTGGGCCGCCCGATTTCACGGCGAAAGTAGTTGCCCGGGATTCGCCCGGCCGCGTAGATCTTCTCCTGGTATTCCACCGTCAGCGGCACAAAGTCGCCGGGTCGCGCTTCAAGGGTGGACACCACGGTCACCAGCACCACCGTGTCCCCGTATTGGACCACCACGGACCCGGAGGCCTGCTTGGCCACCTTGCCGGTCTGGATGCTCAAAGTTTTACCGCCGATCTCTTCCTTCAATAGAATTTCCATATAAGTCTCCTCATGCGAAGCCAAAACCGTCTGCGCTCCGCCTCAACAAGCCGCGGAGCCGGTGTGATGCAGTCACCACCTCGGACGTCTCTTGAGGGGCAGCACTGCCCCTCGGCGGGCGCGCCGGCGCGTCACATGCGTATGAGCTACTTTTTCAGGCCCAGCGTCTCGATGATGGACCGGTAGCGATTGACATCCTTGTACTTCACGTAGTTCAACAACCGACGCCTCCGGCCGACGAGCATCAGCAACCCGCGCCGGGAGTGATGATCCTTCTTGTGAACCTTCAAATGCTCGGTCAGATACGTGATGCGGTTGGTGAGCAGGCCGACCTGAACCTCGGGCGAACCGGTGTCGGACTCGTGCACCTTGAACTTCTCGATCAGTTTCTTTTTGTCTTCGGTTGACAAAGTCACTTTCTTCCTTCCTCCTTCTGGGCGGCTTCGGAAAAAAACCATCTTCGGCGTGGCGGTTTCCCGCCGCGGGCGAGGTGCACCTTGAAGTTGGGTTTTTGACGAAGCTGTCTCATCGTGAAATGCTTGCGATTATTTTCTTCATGCGCGTTCGACGACATCCCCAAAACGCCACTGTAAACCACCGGTAATTCCGTTGACCACCTTAAAGCAACACGGCGTCAAGTGCAACAGAAATCACCACGTCTCAGCCCTCGTGCCGCGCGAAAACGCAGGCATACTCCAGATCGTCCTGCCCGGCCTTGAAGAGAAGCACCGCCGCCAGTTCCCCCTGCTCATCCATGACCTTGAGCAAGCCGTCGCCGGCTCCGGCCGGCCCTCCGTCACGCGGGGTCGACAGCTCCCGGCGGCTGAGTCGGCGGCCGGTGCGCACGTTTTCGAGCAGCTGCCGGTCGGCGGCTATTTCCGGCCATCCGGCCAAAGCCCGGGCCATCGGAATGAGCCGTTCACGCACGGTCCCACACCGGGTCAGCTCCTCCACCTCTTCCAGGGTCAGGGCCTGCGCCAGGCTGAAGCCGCCGCTCTCCGTGCGCGTCAACTCGCTCAAGTGGGCACCGCAGCCCAGCTCCCGGCCGATGTCCACGGCCAGCGTGCGCACATAGGTCCCCGCCGAACAGCGCACCTCGAAACGGACCTCGGGCAGTGCCACCCCGAGCACCCGGATCCGATGGACATGCACTTCCCGCGGCGGCTTCTGGACCGGCTGGCCGCTCCGGGCCAGGCTGTACAGCGGAACACCCTCGTGCTTCAGGGCCGAAAACACCGGCGGTGCCTGCGCAATGACTCCCGCGAAACGGCGGACAGCGCGCACGATAGCCGCCTCGGAGACCCCGGTCCAGTCGCCCCTGGCCACCACGCGGCCTGTGACGTCCTGGGTGTCGGTTTCGACTCCCAGCGTCATCACGGCCGCGTAGGCCTTGCTGCCCTGCAGCATGAACCGGGCCAACTTCGTCGCCTGGTTGACGCAGCAGACCAGCACCCCGCGCGCAAACGGATCCAGGGTCCCGGTGTGCCCGACGCGTCTGGCTTGGAGCAGGCGCTTGACGTGGGCCACCACGCCAGCCGACGAGATGGCTGCCGGCTTGTTGATGACTAGGATGCCGTTCAAATGTTTTCCGCCCAGTCGATCAGCCGGGACTTGATGTCGGCAATCGTCGACTCGATCTGGAAGCCGGCCGCGCTGTAATGCCCGCCGCCGCCGAACGCGCCGGCCATGGCGGCGACATCCACCGTGCCATCGGAGCGCAGGCTGACGTGAACGCCTGTGCGACCGTCCGGGCCGGCCGTCCCGTTGGCTTGCTCCTGGATCAATGCCGCCACTTTCACATCCTCGATCCGCCGGGCGTAGTTGATGATGCCGTCCGTATCTTCCGGCTGGGTTCCCGTCTCGTCCAGCATACTGCGGGTGATGGCCATGATCGAGAGCTTGCCGTTGCGCGATATCTCGATCGAGTTGAGCGCCAGGTTGAGCAGCTTGATGCGGCCGAGCGAGTAGGAGCCGAACACGTGCTGCGCGACGCGGTAAGGGTCAACACCCAGCTCCGTCATCTCCCGGGCGATGGCGAACGCGGCCACATTGGTATTCGAGAACCGGAATGAGCCCGTGTCGGTGAGGATCCCGGTATACAGCGCCGTGGCGATCTCCCGGTCAAGCTCCACGTCCAGCGCCCGGATCAGGCGGTAGACGATCTCCGCTGTGGCGCAGGCCTCGCCGTCGATCAGCTGGTGCCGGCCGAACCCGGTGTTGGAAATGTGATGATCGATGTTGATGATGACTCCCACCCGGGCCACCGCGGGCCAACTCTCACCGATGCGGGAAATGTCCCCACAGTCCAGAACCAAGGCGGCGTCGTAGGTCTCGGGCGACTGCAGTCGGCGCGATATACCGTCCACCCCCGGTAGAAACTGGTAGACGGCCGGGATGGCGCTATGGTTGTAGAGGGTCGTCTGCTTGCCGATCTTTTTAAGGGCGAGCCCCAATGCCAACAGCGAGCCGACAGCATCTCCGTCCGGGTCCGCGTGGGAGGTGACAAGGAGGTGGCCGGCGCGCTTAATTATCTGAAGAATCAGGTCCATGATCTTTGGGTATCGATTTCAGCAGTTGATCGATGCGGGCACCGTGGTCGAAGGACTCGTCGTAAAAAAACTCGACCGCGGGCATGTAACGCAGCCCCAGCTGCCGGGCCAGATGCCGCTTGATGAACCCCGCAGCACTCGCAAACCCCAGGGCCGCCGCGTCGGAGGTGCTCTTGCCGCCGGCGGTGGCGAAATACACGCGCGCCAGGCGCAGGTCTTTCGTCACCTTGACGCCGGTGATGGTCGTCAGCGCCAGGCGGGGATCGCTGATGTCCCGCCGCAGCAGCTCCGATAGGATTTCCTGGATGAGTCCACCGACTCTCTCCGATCGGGCAAGCGACGTCATACGATAAACAGCTCCATCTGCGAGTCGATGACTTCCGCCAGGCCGAGTTCCTCGGCCAGGTTGAACATTTTGTCGATCTTCGAGTTGATCAGGGCCTTGTCGTTGCCTACCAGCGCGAAACCGACGACCGCCCGCTGGTGCACGTCCTGGGCATCGACTTCGGCCACCGACGCGTTGAAATTATTGCGCAGCTGGGCGATGATCGCCTTGACGACGCTGCGCTTCTCCTTCAGCGAGTGGCATTCGTGCAGACGGAAGGTGATCAGCCCGATGCCCACCGCCATGCTCGCCTCTGATGGACCTCCCACGGCCAAGGCCCCTCCGTCCGGGCTCCCGTTTTCACGACACTTCGGGCCGGAACTCTTCCATGTAGAAGAACTCGATGCGATCGCCGACCTTGATGTCGTTGAAGTTCTCGATGCCGATGCCGCACTCGTAGCCGCTCTGGACCTCCTTGGCGTCGTCCTTGAACCGCCGCAGGGAGGAGTTCTTGCCCTCGTAAACGACCACCCCGTCACGGATCAGGCGCAGGCTTTTCCCGCGCTCGAGCTTGCCGTCGGTGACCTGACAACCGGCAATGGTACCCACCTTGGGGATCTGGAACACCTCGCGCACCTCCGCGGAGCCGAGAATGCGCTCCTCGAAGCGCGAAGCCATCAGGCCCGTCAGGGCGTTCTTCACATCGTTGATGGCGTCGTAGATCACGTTGTAGAAGCGCATGTCCACGTTTTCTTCATTGGCCAAGGCCTGCACCTTCGGCGTCGGCCGCACGTTGAAGCCGATGATGATGGCACTCGACACGGCCGCGAGCGACACGTCGGACTCGGTGATGGCGCCGGTGGCGGCGTGCACCACATTCACCTTGACCTCGGCGTTGGACAGCTTGGTCAGGGACTCCGAGAGGGCCTCGACCGAGCCGTGGACGTCAGCCTTCAGGATGAGCGTGAGTTCCTTCATCTCGCCCTGCTGCAGGCGCTCGAACAGGCTCTCCAGGCTGGGCCGCGCGCTGGTCTGGGCCAGATCTTTGGAGCGCTGCTTCTGCATGCGCCGCTCGCTGATCTGTTTGGCGCCCTTTTCGTCCTGAACCGCCACGAATTCATCCCCGGCCATGGGAACCCCGGACAGTCCGAGGATCTCCACCGGCACCGAGGGCCCGGCGGATTCAATGGGCTGGCCGCGGTCGTTCAGCATGGCCCGAATTTTGCCGTGGTGGACACCGCACACGACGGGGTCGCCGGCGCGCAGCGTGCCTTCGCGCACCAGTATCGTGGCGACCGGGCCGCGGCCGGAATCGATTTTCGCCTCCACCACGTGGCCGCGGGCGAGCTTATCGGGGTTGGCCTTAAGCTCCATGACCTCGGCCTGGAGCAGAATCATCTCGAGCAGTTGGTCGATGCCGGTGTTCTGCTTGGCGGACACGTGCACGAAGATCGTATCCCCGCCCCAGTCTTCCGGCGTCAGGCCTTTCTCCACCAGCGAGCGCTTGACGCGGTCCGGGTCGGCTCCCGGCTTGTCGATCTTGTTGACGGCCACGATGATGGGCACGTTGGCCGCCCGGGCGTGGTTGATCGCCTCCACGGTCTGAGGCATGACCCCGTCGTCGGCCGCCACCACCAGCACCACCAGATCGGTCACGCGGGCACCCCGGGCGCGCATCGCCGTGAAGGCTTCATGGCCCGGCGTGTCGAGAAAAGCGATGCTGCCGCGATCCGTGGTCACGTGGTAGGCGCCGATGTGTTGGGTGATCCCACCGGCCTCGGTTTCGGTGACGTGCGTTTTGCGGATGACATCGAGCAGCGAGGTCTTGCCGTGGTCGACATGTCCCATGATGGTGACGACCGGCGGCCGGGCGAGGAGTGTGCCGAGTTCGTCATCGACCGGTTTAAGCAGGTTGTCTTCCTCGAAGGAAGTACGCTCCGCTTCGTAGTTGAACTCTGCCGCGATGAGCACCACGGTGTCAAAATCGATGGGCTGGTTAACGGTGGCCATCACGCCCATGCCCATGAGAACCTTGATGATTTCGCCGGCCTTGACACCCATGCGCTTGGCCAGCTCCGACAGCACGATCGCTTCATCCATTTTAATCCTGCGCTTGATCGCCTTGGCCACGGTGACCTGCGACTTGTGGGTGGCGACCTCTGGTTGGGCTTTGCCGCCCTTGCGGGGTTTGCGGGCCCGGGACCCCTCATCGTAGAGGTCCTCCGCTTCGACCACCGCCTTGGTGCGAAACGAAATCTTTTTCTTGATAAACTTTTTACCCGCCTCGTCGTCCGTGCCCCACTTCTTCTTGCGCTTCTTGTCATCCCGGTCGTCGGCACCCGGTGCCGCCGGGCCGACCTCGATCGGGGCGGCCACGACCTTGGGCCCCCGGGGTTCCACGATCTTCGGCCGCGCCCGGAGTTGTTCACCGGTCCTCTCGACCGGCGGCACCGCCAGCTTGATGATTCGGGCCGGTTCGTCCCGTTTGACCTTCTTGACGATCTTTTCGCCTTTTCTCAGCCTTTCGGTGGCGGGAGGCGGGGCCGGTTCCGCGGCGGCATCGGCCGGTTCGGCAGGTTCGGCAGGTTCGGCCGCAGCGCTGGCCGGGGGCTCTTCCGGTATGGCGACCTCGGTCTCGGCCGGAACGGGCGGCTCGGGCGCAGGCGCAGGCGCAATGGCCTCGACGGCTACCACCGCCTCGACGGCGGGCGCAGCGGGTTCGACCGGCACCGCGGGCGGCTCTGCCGGAGCCGCAACCGCCGGCGGTTCCTCCGCCTGGACCTCGGGCACCTTTTTGCGGCGCCGGATGACGGTGGACTTGACCCGCTTTTCCTCTACCGCGCTTTCTTTTTTGCCGAACAACGCGGCCTTGACCCGGTGGACCGCATCGTCGTCCAGAGAACTCATATGGCTCGCCACGGTGATGTTCAGGCCGGTGAGCTTTTCCATCAGCGCTTTGTTGGTCAGATTGAGTTCTTTGGCCAGTTCGTACACCCGGATTTTCGACATGAACTTTTCCCCCCATCCCCTTGGCTCAAGGGGCTCCGCCGGCGGCAGACCGCGCGGCGGCGAGCGATGGGCTGCAGCCTACGCTTCATTCGATGGCTGGCCCGTCTCTTCCTTGCCGGGTTCCGAAGCCTCTTCGTCCGCGGCAGTTGCACCCGTCTCCACGGCTCCATCCGTTTCCGTTTCAGTCGTTTTCGCCGCTTCGTCCGCTTCCGCCTGGGCCGCCTGCTCGGCGGCGGCCACCCCGGCCTCGATCAGGCCGCGGGCCATTTCCTCGTCGATTCCCCGGACCTGCAGGAGGTCCTCAACGGAGGCCTTCCCGATTTCCTCGGCGGAATAAAACCCTTTTTCATAGAGGGCGTCGGCCAGACTGATCCCGACGCCGGGAAGCGCCATGAGCGAATTGTAACCGCTTTGCATGGTCTGGTTATAGGTGCTCTCGCTCTTCACGTCGAGATGCCACCCTGTCAGCTTGCTGGCTAATCGGACGTTCTGCCCCTTCTTGCCGATGGCGATGGCGAGGAACTCATCGGGCACGATGACCTCCATCGACCGGTTGTCCTCGTCGATGATAACCCGCGAGACATCGGCCGGAGCCAGGGCGTTGCACACGAACTTGGCGGTGTCCACGTGCCAGGGGATGATGTCGATCTTCTCGCCGCGCAGTTCCTGAACGACGCTCTGGACCCGGCTGCCCTTCATCCCCACGCAGGCGCCCACCGGGTCGATGTCGGAGTTGTTGGAGGCGACGGCGATCTTGGCCCGCACCCCCGCCTCCCGGGCGGCCCCCATGATGGATACGATGCCCTCGCTGATTTCCGGGACCTCGGTGCGGAAGAGGGTGACGATAAAATTCGGGTGCGTCCGCGACAGCACGATCTGCGGCCCCCGCGAATCCTGCAGCACATCCAGGATGAGGGCCCGGATGCGATCGCCGCGGCGGTAGCTCTCCTTGGAGACCTGCTCGCGCACCGGCAGGATGCCCTCGGTCTGGCCGAGATTGACGATGATGTCCCCCCGATCGACCCGCTGCACGATCCCGTTGATGATCTCGCCCCGGCGCTCGATGAAGCTCGCATAGACCGCGTCCTTTTCCGCGTCCTTCAGCTTCTGGATGATGACCTGCTTGGCGGATTGGGCCGCGATGCGGCCGAAGGTGTTCGTGTCCATCTTGGTGCCGAGGCTGTCGCCGACCTCGCAGTCCGGGTCGAGCAAGCGGCCCTCAACGAGGCTGATCTGCAGCATCGGATCCTCGATCTGCTCGGCCACTTCTTTGAACTGGAACACCTCCAGGTCGCCGGTCTCCTCGCTGTACTGGACTTCGATGTCGATCTTGGGACCGTATTTCTTGCGGGCGGCGGACTTCAAAGCCTCTTCCAGCGCCTTGACGAGCACTTGGCGATCGATGCCCTTGTCCCGGCTGACCTGTTCAACGACCCGTTTGATTTCCGAAATCAACATGGGCTTTCTCCGTGTAGTTGACGAGGTGTGCCTTGGAAATATCCTCAAGTGGTATGGTCACCCTCGTCTGGCCGTTGACCAGACAGACCGCCCCGCCGGATATTCCCGCCAGCACGCCGCTGAAATGCCTCTGCCCGTCCATCGGGCAGATGGTTCTGATCTTCGCTGGATGCCCTCTGAAACGCTCGAAGTCCTCTGCGCGCGACAACGGGCGGTTGGGCCCGGGAGAGGACACTTCCAGATGATAGCGCCCGATATCGGGCAAGTGCACGTCGAGCACGTCCCCCAATTCCCGGCTGACCGTGGCGCAGTCCTCCAGCGTCACGCCGGCCGGCTTGTCGATAAAGAGCCGCAGCACTCGACCGCCGCGGTCGCGCAGGAACTCGACATGGACGAGTTCGATCCCCTCGGAGTCACACAACACCTCCGCCAGAGACCGCACCTCGGCCACAACCCGCTTTTCGACCGCCGGCGTGACCGGCTGCGGATCCGGTTTGGGCGTACGCTTGTCGTGAGATTCGTTCGGTCTGCCCACCGGGCATCCCCCCATCTTCGAGCAAATAAAAAACGGGCTTTCGCCCGTTTTCTCATGATCAGGTGGACCTTGTGCAGGGGAGCTTAAAGAGTCATTCGCTCATACCAGAATCATGGTTGCATCCAGTCCGCATCACATAAAGTCCTACCGTAAACCACCGAGCAAAACGGATACTGCATGGATGGAGCGGGCAACGAGATTCGAACTCGCGACACCAAGCTTGGGAAGCTTGTACTCTACCAGCTGAGCTATGCCCGCTCATCCGAGACAGACTAATTATGTCAAAAGCGGCACCTTGTCAATACATTTTAATTAAGCAATCCCGGTGATTGCTGTGCCATGCCCCCGAGTGCGGTGCAGACGGCGCACAGGCCGCGTTGGAAGCGCGGGCGCGCCGGTCGGAATGCGGCGCCGGCGGGTGTCATTCGAGAAGGTCCCGGAGGCGTTTGAGCTCGGTGCGCAGCTCGTCCAGCATCAGCCGGGAATCGGGCTCCGTGCGGCCGGCCGCGTCGCGCAGGTGCTGACGCGCGCCCGCGATGGTGAACTTGCGCTGGTAGAGGAGAGACTTGATCTTCAGGACCAGCTCCACATCGCGGCGGCTGTACAGTCGCTGGCCGGAGGAGGTCCGTTTGGGGCTGATCCGGGGGAACTCCGATTCCCAGAATCGCAGGACATGCGGCGGGACCCCTGCGATCTCGCTCACTTCCCCGATTTTAAAGTAGAGCTTGTCGGGGATGATTTCCGGGCTCGACGGCGATTGCGTTTTCATGTCCACCCGCCGCTGCTGCCGGCTCAACCCGGCAGCGTTGCGTTGAAGGCGGCCATCAGCCGCTCCGTCAGGGACTGGTGCTGGTCGTGGATGTCCTCGTCTCCCAGTGTTTTCTCCGGGGAACGATAGGTGAACCGCAACGACAGGCTCTTTTTGCCCGCCGGGATCGGATCGCCCGAAAACACGTCGAACAGGTCAGCGCGCTCGAGCAGGTCCGACCGTATACGCTCGGCGGCGTCGAGCACCTCGCGGGCCTCCTGGTCCTGGTCGAGGATGAGGGTGATGTCCCGGACCAGCGCGGGAAACCGGGGGATGCGCAGGCGGTATTTTGTTTCCGACAGCAGCGCCTGAAGGCCGTCCGCGTCCAGTTCGAAGACGAAAACTGGTTGCTTGAGATCGAAGGCGTCGCACACCTGCGGGTGAAGCTCTCCGACGATGCCGACCGGCCGGTCCCCGGCCAGAAGGCGGGCCGAGTGGCCCGGCCGTGTGTAACGGCAGTCCTCCAC
Organism: Deltaproteobacteria bacterium; assembly: GCA_016219005.1. Lineage (GTDB taxonomy): Bacteria > Desulfobacterota > Desulfobacteria > Desulfobacterales > SpSt-501 > SpSt-501. The sequence goes on along the minus strand of JACRCN010000097.1, from coordinate 41,915 downwards.
CGGCATCCGGGTGAAGCGGACGGTCTCGAGCTTCAGGGCGCCGAGCAGCCCCTCCACCGCGCCCTTGATGTCATAGAAATCGCAGGACGTCTCCTTGCCGTGCCAGGAGAGCGCGGCGCGAGCGCCGGTCCACAGGCCGGCGATGATTTCCGGCTCCTCCGGAAGCTCCGCGTGGGACGGGATGAAAACCTTTCCGGTTTCAAAAATCTTCAGGCTCCGCACCTGCTGGGCCAGGTTGAAACGCATGGTCTCGAGCAGGCCGGGGATGAGCGAGGAGCGCATGACCGCCTGGTCCTCGGTCAACGGATTCAGGACCGCCACGGTCCGACGCCGCGGGTCGTCCGCGGGCAGCCGCAGGCGCTCAGCGGCGAGCGTGTGCACGAAACTGTAGGTGATGACCTCAGTGAAGCCGAATCCCGTAAGCACGGACTTGATCCGCTGGCGCAGGGCCAGCCGCGGGGCCTGGTGCCGCTCCCCGGCCGGCACGGCGGGGTAGGTCGTCGGAATGGTGTCGAAGCCGGAAAGCCGCGCCACCTCCTCCACCAGGTCCTCCGGGCGGGACACGTCCACCCGGAACGAGGGCGGGGTCACCATCAGCGCGTCGCGCTGCGGCGTGTTTTCCACCGCAAAGTCGATCGCGGTGAGCAGCCGGCTGATTTTCTTTTTGCTCACCGGTGTACCCAAGAGGCGCTGCGTACGGCTGACGCTCAGCCGGACGGGGGTCGCTGACCAGGGCCGCGGGTGCGCATCGATAATGCCGCCAACGATCGCACCTCCGGCCACCTCCGCCATCAAAGCAGCAGCCCGCGTGGCGGCGCGCACGGTCCCCTGTGGGTCGACCCCGCGCTCGAAGCGCCGGGAGGCATCGGTCGACAGCCCGAGTTTCTTTGACGTCTTGCGTACGCTCACCGGGCTGAAACAGGCGCTTTCGATCAGCACCCGCGTTGTGCCCGCCTCGATTTCCGAGTTGAGCCCGCCCATGACGCCGGCCACGGCGACTGGTTTTTCACCGTCGCAAATCATCAGCATCTCGGCATCTAAGGTGCGATCCTTCCCGTCCAGGGTGACAAAAGCTTCCCCCGGAGCGGCCGTGCGCACGACAATCCGGTTTCCGGCCAGGCGGTCCAGGTCGAAGGCGTGCAGCGGCTGTCCGAACTCCAGCATGACGAAGTTGGTCACATCCACGATGTTGTTGATCGGCCTCAACCCCACCGACAGCAGTCGATCCTGGAGCCAGAAGGGGGAGGGTTTCACCGCGATGTTTTCCAGAGCCCGCGCGGCGTAGCGCGGGCAGAGGCCCGGAGCCTCGATCGCCACCGCGGCGATGCGATGGATGCGCTCATCCGCGTCCGGGATGCCGTCGGCGGGATACCGCAGGCGGGTCTTCTGGATGGCAGCCGCCTCCCGGGCCACGCCAAGGATGCTGAGGCAGTCCGCCCGGTTCGGCGTGAGGTCGATCTCCAGGACGGGGTCCGACAACGAAAGGGCCGTGTTCAACGGAGTGCCGACCGTCGTTGCGGTCTTCAGGCGCATGATGCCGCTGGCGTCCGTGCCGAGGGCGAGATCGGCGGCACTGCAAAGCATGGCCTCGGAGCGTTGGCCGCGGATCACGCCGACCTCCAGAGTCGTCCCGTTGGGCAGCAGGCTGCCGGGCAGCGCCACCGGCGCCAGCATGCCGGCTTCGAGATTGGGGGCGCCGCACACGACGGGGACAACGCCCCGGCCGGTGTCGACCCGGCAGACCGTGAGCTTGTCCGCAGCGGGGTGCGCCTCCACGCAGACAACCCGGCCGACCATGACCGTGTCCAGATAGCGGAACCGATCGACCACCGTATCGACCGCCAACCCGACCAGGGTCAAGGCTTCGGCCAGTTCGGCCGCATCCATCTTGATCGGGGTGTATTCGCTCAGCCAGCTTAAACTTACTTTCATGATACTACCGATGACGGGTGTTGGGTGTTGGGTGAGTCGTGTTCGCGGGTGCTTGGCGTTGCCGGATCCTGCAGCGGTCGGGTCATCACCAAGCACCAAGCACTAAACACCGACCCTTTCAGAATTGGCTCAGGAACCTCAAATCATTCTCGAAGAACTTGCGCAGATCATCGATGCCGTATTTCAGCATGGCGATCCGCTCGACCCCCATGCCGAAGGCGAACCCCGTGTACCGCGTGGCGTCGTAGCCCACGTTTTCGAAAACCGCAGGGTGCACCATGCCCGAACCGAGGATTTCCAGCCATCCGGTCTGCTTGCAGACCCGGCAGCCCTGGCCCCGGCAGATGACGCACAGGATGTCCACCTCGGCGCTGGGCTCGGTGAACGGAAAGAAGCTGGGACGGAAACGCAGGCGGGTCTGTTCGTCGAACATCTGGTGCACGAACGCCGTGAGCGTGCCTTTGAGGTCCCCGAACGACACGTTCTCATCCACCAGCAGGCCCTCCACCTGGTGAAACATGGGCGTGTGCGTCTGGTCCGAGTCGCAGCGGAACACCTTGCCCGGTGCGATGATGCGCACGGGCGGGGGCTGTTTTTCCATCGTGCGGATCTGCAGGGGCGAGGTGTGGGTGCGCAGGACGACCGCCTCGGAAACGAAGAACGTGTCCTGCATGTCGCGGGCCGGGTGGTTGGGGGGGATGTTCAGGGCCTCGAAGTTGTAGTAGTCTTTTTCGACCTCGGGCCCCTCGACGATGTCGAACCCCAGCCGGGAAAAGATGTCGCAGATCTCCCCACTGATCTGGGTGATCGGGTGCAGCGCGCCGCAGACGAGCGCGCGCCCGGGCAGGGACACGTCGATCGGCGGCGTCGCACCCCGGCCGGACATTGCGAGGGCCTCCACGGCTGCGGCCAAGTCGGCTGCCAGACGCTGTTTGATCGCGTTGGCGCGTTGGCCGGCGCCCGGACGCGCCTCGGGCGGCAGGCTGGCGATGGAACGCAGGAACTGGGTAAGGACCCCCTTGCGGCCGAGATACTTGACGCTCAGTGCCTGGAGTTTCTGGGAGTCCCCGGCGGACGCTTCCAGTTCCCGCCGCGCCTCCGAATCAATCTGGTCCAGTTGATGTTCCACTCTGCTCCGTGACGTGAAATGACACGCGTGCCTGCGGTGGGCGCATCCGGATGCGGGCTCAGCCGGCAGCCGGCGCCCTCCGGGCTTACGCCTGCGGGGTGGCCAGCTTGACGATACGGGCAAACCCGGGCGGGTCCGAAATGGCCAGTTCGGCGAGGACCTTGCGGTCCAGCCCCACATTGGCCAATTTCAGGCCATGGATGAACTTGTTGTAGGACACGTTGTGCATACGCACGGCGGCGTTGAGCCGGATGATCCAGAGGGCGCGGAAATCCCGTTTGCGGGCCTTGCGGTCCCGGTAGGCGTAACGCAGGGCCCGGTCCACGGCGCCGGCGGCGGTACGATAGATCTTGCTGCGGCCGCCGCGGAAGCCCTTGGCGAGTTTGAGAACCTTTTGACGACGATGTCTGGCTTTGAATCCACGTTTTACGCGCATGGTATATTACCTCAATTCGAAGATGTTCACCGTATGTCGGGTCATTACAAATCGTGCCACATGCACACGCTCGACGGGTGGCGACGTCGTCATCCGTTGGGAAGAAGCAGTTTAATGCCCTTCACGTTGCTCGGGTCAATGATTGGGCTTTTTCTCAGGGAGCGTTTGCGCTTCCTGGACTTGGAAGACAGGATATGGCTGCCGAAGGCCTTGTGGTAAGAGATTTTCCCGGTTCCGGTCTTCTTGAACCTCTTGGCCGCCGAACGATTGGTTTTGATCTTGGGCATATGTTGGTCTCCTTTGCTGCCGCAAACGTAATGAATTTGCCAATTACAAAACAGTTGGCGTGAGCAACGTCACCACCGGCCCACGCCAACTTCGCAATGACACGTATGGACTTGGGTTTTCTGGAGCCGAACCGCTGGCCTTGCCGTTAAATGCCGGCGAGCCTCACTTCGGGGCCAGCACCATAAAAAGAGTGCGGTTGTCGAACTTCGGGAATTGTTCGACCAGGGCGATATCCTGGGTTTCGGCCGCAATTCTTTCCAGCAGGCTTCTGCCCATGTTGGTGAGGGCAATCTCGCGCCCGCGGAACATGACGGTCACTTTGACCTTGTCTTTTTTGGAGATGAACTCCTTGATCCGACCAAGCTTGACCATTAAATCGTGCTCGCCGGTCTTGGGGCGGACCTTTATTTCCTTGAGCTTGAAGGAAGCCTGTTTCTTCTTGGCTTCGTGCTTCTTTTTGGTCTGCTCGTAGCGATACCGGCCGTAATCCATGATCTTGCAGACCGGCGGATCAGCGTTCGGCGAGACTTCCACAAGATCGAGGCCGAATTCCGCAGCCGCGGCGAGCGCCTGCTCGATCGTGATGACTCCGAGTTGTGTGCCCTCCGGGTCGATCACCCGGACCTGCCTGGCCCGAATTTCCTGGTTGATGTTGGTCCTGTCAGCTCGAACTGGTAATGACCGCATCTGTCGAGTCGGGGTTGCTATCTTCTCACCTCCCGCGGTAGTGTTACGGCCAGCCATTTTGGGCTGGCACTCAAAAAAACGGTGCAATTATGAACGGTTAAAAGTGCCGTGCTATCAGCGCACCGCCATCTTTTGAGCACCTAATAATCGACAACATAAAGAAATGCAAGAAAAAAATACAACCGCCCGCTCCCGGCGCCCCGCTTTAGCGGTCCAGGATGTATTGCGCCAACAGGCTGCCGCGCCAATACCGGTTGGCAGGGTCGGCAAAGAACTTCTGGAACAGCGCCAGGCTTTCGCTGCGGCGCACGTGGGGCCGCACGACGATCGGGCTGTCGCGGTAGAGCGGGTTCATCTGAGATCGATCGCAGCCGCTCCCGCCGCCCATCGCATCCTCGTAGGCGAACACGACCTCGCCGACGCCGGCCAGGATGAGGGCGCTGAAGCACATCAGGCACGGCTCCATGGTGCAGAAGACGGTGAGGCCGGCCGGTTCCAGTTCCTCGTTCAGATGGACGAGCTGCCGCAGGGCCACCATCTCAGCATGGTCCAGTTCGTTGCGGCCGCCTGCGGCCGTGCCTCTCCGCGAGCCGCGCGCGACAATGCGGTCCCGATGCACCATGACGCATCCCACGGGGAAGTCCCCCCGTGCAAGAGCCTTTTGGGCCTCGTTCAGCGCCTCGTCCATGAAAAAATCATAATCCATAATTTAAAGCCGGCAGATCGTGTCATCACACGGGCAGGCGCCGTCGACGTCGTAGCAGTAGGCGATCCGTGATTCCATTGCTGCCCGATCGGGTGAAATGGCCGTTAACCGGGCACCGGCGAGTATCTCCGCGAGCTCCGTCTTTGTAGGGATGGCCGCGAGCCCCTGGCCGAATATCTTCCCGGACGCGCCATCCATGATTTCGGCATCCTCCCCGTTCGTCACGACGACCACCGGGATCTGGTAGGGCTCGACCAGCCGGGATATCGCCAGCGCCGGGCGTTCGCGGGATACCAGCGAGCCCGGCCCGAAGCGGATGACCATGGCCGCCCGCTCGGCCACCCGCACGACGAAGTCCACCTTGATAACGGCCCGCCGGTCGTCGGCCTGCAGCCGGAGCTCACGCCGGGGTTCGATGTCCGACCTCAGGTAGCCCTTATGGTTCACGAGCAGCCCGGCAATCTTCTGCCGGTACCGCTCATCCAGGGTGTCGTCGAAGACCTCCCCGGTGATGATATCGGAGAGGGCGCCGAGTATTAAATGATGGCCGCCCATATGGCATCAAAACAGCTGCAGAGCCAAGGATTCAAACCGCCGAGCCCGAAAAACATCCTGACCTTTAACACTAATAGTACACCATCCGACCTGAACCGGCAACCGGTTGACGGGGGCGACCGGCCAGCGGATCCCGGCACAGATTGTGCTTTACAAAGCGCGGTGATCTGTCTACTATTGCCGCCAGCAAGGCAGGGCGGCCGCTTGTTTCGCCCCAGCGAAGCCATCACCAAGACTTACACCTGTATCGCAAATGAAATCCTCGATCCGGGAGCAGTATGAGCAACGTGAAGACGCGTTCATGTCGCCCTTCGCCTGCCCCAGCTCCAAATCCAAGGGACGGTCGGTCGCGGAGAATTCCTGCGAGGTGCGCACCGCCTTTCAGGTGGACCGGGACCGCATCGTTTACTGCAACGCCTTCCGCCGGCTCAAGCACAAGACGCAGGTGTTCCTGGCGCCCATGGTGGACGACTACCGCACGCGCCTGACCCATACCCTGGAGGTGGCCCAGATGGCGCGGGCCATTTCCCGGGCCCTGCGCCTCAACGAGGACCTGACCGAGGCCATCGCCCTGGGGCACGATCTCGGCCACACGCCTTTCGGGCACAGCGGCGAAACCGTTCTGAAAGAGATCTATTCCACGGATTTCTCCCACGCCGAGCAGAGCATCCGGGTGGTTAAGGTGCTGGAGAACAGCGGCCGCGGCCTCAACCTCACCGGCGAGGTCATGGACGGCATTCTCAAGCATTCCAAGGGATACGGCCAGGTCCTGCCGCAGGATCCCGAGGAACTCGCCAGCACCTACGAGGGCCGGGTGGTGCGCATTGCCGATTTCATGGCGTACCTGAACCACGACCTGGACGATGCCATCCGCAGCGGCGTCGTCCGGCCCGGGCAGGTCCCCGTCGCCTGCACCCGGCTGCTCGGGGTCACCCATTCGGAGCGTGCGACCACCATGATCAAAGACCTCATCTTCTCGTCCCAGGCGCAAGACGGAAGGCTCAACCTGGCGCTGAGCGCCGACGTGCACGCCGCCATGATCGAGCTGAGGCAGTTCATGTACGAGAACGTGTATCGTTCCGACCGCGTCCACCAGGATTTCGAAAAGTCGAAGAAGATCCTCACCGAGCTCTTTTCCTTTTTCCTCGAAAACGAACCCGTGCTCCGCCAAGGCCTGGCCGACCTTCAGATGGAGGGCTGTATCACCAATGGGCAGCCTCGGGAGCGGTTGGTATGCGACTTCATCGCCAGCATGACCGATCGCTACGCCATGAACTTATATACCCGGCTGTTTTTTCCCTCGCCTTTCCAGGAAAAGGTCAATTGATGGATTCGGCGCTTCGCGCAGACATCCTGAAGCGCTTGGTGCCGCTGTATGCCGCCATGGACGCCGCCTACGAAGCGGCGGCCGCCGCCTATCGGTTCGTCTGCACGGGCTGCGAGGACAGCTGCTGCCGCACCCGGTTCCATCACCACACTCTGGTGGAGTATCACGGTCTCCGGGACGGCTTCGAGCGGCTGCCCGCGGTGCGGCAGGCGGAAATTCTGGCCCGGGCCGAGTCCTGGTGTGCCGAACAGGCTCGGCCGGTTTCGGAGGCCCGATCCCTCTGCCCGCTCAACTCGGGGGGCCGCTGCGTGCTCTACGCTCACCGGCCCATGATCTGCCGGCTGCACGGAATCCCCCATGAGCTGCGCCGGCCGGGGCAGCTCGAGCAGCGCAGCCCGGGCTGCGGGGAATTCAACCGCCGCTGCGACCGCTTGCCCTATCATCCCTTCGACCGCACGCCCCTCTACGCAGAGCTCGCGCGGCTTGAGTCCGAATTCCAGCAGGCGCTGGGGGTGCGCCGCCGGTTCAAGCACACCATCGCCGAAATGCTGCTGAGCGACAGGCTGGCGCCGTGAAACAGCTCGACGTCACCGATTTCGAGAAGCTTCCGGGCATCCGTCTGAGCGCAGGCGGCTCGTTCCGTTTCCGCTGCCACCCGGGCATCGGCTGCTTCAACCGCTGCTGCCGCAACCTCAATCTATTCCTCTACCCGTATGATGTGATTCGCCTCAGGACCCGCCTGGGGCTCACGTCGGATAAATTCCTCGATTCTCACGTGGACGTGGTGCTGCGCTCCGGGAGCCATTTCCCGGATGTCCTGCTGCGCATGGCGGAAAACGAGGATAAGACCTGCCCGTTTCTAACTCCCGAGGGCTGCCGCGTCTACCCCGACCGCCCCGATACCTGCCGCACCTTTCCCCTGGAGCAGGGGCTGCTGCATGACGCCGAAACCGGTGAAGACGAACCGTTCTTCTTCCTCCGGCCGCCGGATTTTTGTCTGGGGCCGTACGAGGAAAGAGCCTGGACCGTGCCGGAGTGGGTGGCGGATCAGGCGGCGGAGGACTACCACCGCATGACCATCCGCTGGGCCGAGCTGAGGGGGCTATTTCAAAACGACCCGTGGGGGGCCGAGGGCCCGACGGGTTCGCGCGCCAAGATGACCTTCATGGCAGCCTACAACGTCGACCGCTTCCGGGAGTTCGTCTTCGGCAGCAGCTTCCTCAAGCGCTTCAAGGTCAAACCGGAGCTGCTTAGCAGGATAAAAAAGGACGACGCGCAACTGATGTTGCTCGGCTTCGACTGGATCAAGCTCTTCCTCTGGGGGATCAAGAGCCAGAGGCTGAAGCCCAAGGGGCGTTAGCCCAGGGTGTGCACGTCGCATTCGTGCAGGAACTTTCTGCAGCGAGCATCTTCAGCGCCCGTTCCGCGCTCATATCCATATCAATGACTTCTCCGATCAGGCTAACGGACCGCCAGGGTCAACCTCCGGCGTAAGGATCGACCGGAGCCTTATCTTCAATACGCTCTGGATCAGAACTGTGGCGGCGAATCAGTTTGGCAGTGTCGTGGCCTGCCAACCAAGCCCCGGCCCGTTCATAATCGAAGTCGCCTGCGCAGATTACCAGATGGACACCTTGGCTTAAGATCGGCGATTGGTTTTGTTCCATGACCCGCATCTCGTCACCAGTCTCAGATAATACAACGTAAGCCTGCCAGTCATCGTCGCGGTAATGGACAGTCAGGTTTTGGCCGTGTTGGGGGCGGCATCGGCGTCGCGGGCGCGATCGGCCATGTTCAACAATAGCATCCCCGTCTAAAACGCAATGTAGTTGAACATTGGACGAGATTTTATTTCCGCCAACCCCCTGCGGGGAGGTCCAGGCTCACCTTAAAAATCTCTACAGCACCCCCTTGGGCATCGGCTGCATCTTCTGCCCGCCCAGCACATACCCGCCGTCCAGCCGGAGCACGCTCCCGGTCATGAAGGGGGCGTCGCGGAGGATGAACATCACGGCCTTGACGACGTCCGCGATGGAACCGGTGCGGCCGAGCAGGGTGTGGTCGCGGATGGCCTGCTTTTCCGCGTCTCCCAGAAGCCCCCAGCCGCGGGTGCCTGGGCCGTGGCGGGTTTCGACGAAGCCGAGCATGATCTCGTTTACCCGCACTTCCGGCGCGGCCTCGCGGGCCCAGCTTTCAGTCAAGAGGGACACAGCGCGGCTGGCCGCGGCATAACCGTCGTTGAACACGGGCGCAGCCGGCCCCGAGCGGCCGACGATCGCGGCTATCGAAGACAGGTTGATCACGGCCCCGCCGCCCGAGGCTTTCAGGTGAGGCAGGGCGGCCTGGAACACCCAGCGTTTCGCGCGCAGGGTGGTTTCCATTTCGAGATCCCACTGTTCGCGGACGTAAGGCCCGTGGACCACGGGCCAGCCGCCGCGTTCGATGTTGTTGACCAGGATGTCCAGGCGGCCGAAACGACCGACCACGGCCTGCACCAGGAGGGGGATGCCTGCCACTTCCCGCAGATCCGTCTTCAGGATAAGATGATCTCGCCCCATTGCGGCAACATCGCGCTTGAGGGTGTCGAGTTCCTCCTCCCAGTCATAGTAGTTCAGGGCGACACGCGCCCCGGCCTGCGCCAGAGCCAGACCAACCTCCTTGCCGATGCCCTTAATGCCCCCGAGGACGAGTGCGGCTTTTCCTTCCAAGTTCATCGCCTGAATCTTCTCTGTGTATTGGGTTATCCCGCTCGAACGAAGGATGATCGACGCTCGATACAAATCAGGTCTGTTGCGTCGTTATCCAGTATCCCGGATCCTGCATCTGCATAATGCCACGGTCCAACGGGCAAACGTCCTTTCAAGCAACTGCTTCACCCATTCCAGTCCCGCCCGCAGCAGCGCAAGCTCGTCGTGGCGGGCGGCCTCCAGCAGGTCTTCACCCACCCCCGACTCGGCCGCCACGCCGTCGTCGAAGAGGCGACGGCGGAAGGCGTCCAGGTCGTAGAGGGCGGTGTAAACACCTTCGGCCGATGACGGCGAAAGCGGCCCCCGGCGCAGGCCGTTTTTGAGGCTGATGACTTCCATCATCCGGTCGTTCTCGGTGTTGTAGTCCCCGATCCCCTGGTCTGCGGTCCACTGCCGAGCGCTTTGAGTTCGGTTTCCGCCAAACCCACGGCAGTGCGGTTCGGTCAAAATGAAATAGGAGGCGACGGCGGCACCCGTCTCCCGGTAGCGGCGCACCGAGCGCACGAGCGGGTAGGTACGGCAGGAGGCCGGGCGGTCCGGGTAGACCCGGCAGCCGGCCGCGGACACAAACGGGCAGACCAGGGTTTCCGGGTCGGACGGTGCAAGGGTGACCACCGGCAGCCCCGACCCGGGGCCGGTGTGACGGCGGGTGAATTCCGCGAGGAAACGGCCGGACGGCACGCCGAGACCGCGCTTCAGGCGCAGCACGTCATACGGTGTCAGCGCCTGGTTCAGGTCCCGGCAGCAGTCGTTGAAGCAGGCCACCTCCGGCCCGCATGCAAACCGGAAGGCTTCGTCCAACCCCAAAGCGGTCAATTGAGCGTCCATTCCGCTGCACCTCGCAGAAATAAATAACCCTGCAAATTGATTTGCTCAATTTCCAGGGCGGTGTCAATTGGAATATTTTCAGGGTGCCGGCAACGGGTGCTGCAGCAGCGGTCGACCTGCATTTTGTGCCTCCCGTGCGAAATAATCCAATATGTTGAAATTTCGCCCGGGGCCTTCTAAATCGGGTGTTTTGTTTAAATTTCCGTTTTCAAAAATTCTTGACAAGCCATATATGGGATGGTATTGGTCAACTTCCCCTAAAAAATTATCCTCCTGATTTGAATGAATATTCTTCGTCTTTTTCTTCGATGGTCATTTACGCCGCGGGCTGCAAAACAGGCCGGCGACGATGAGCAGTAAAGCGGAATTTAGCCCCACATATGGCTGAGCATCAATAAAACTAACGAAGGGAGGTGCAAAACCATTTCAACAATCCGGACTCCGTAACAGTTCGTAGCGCCAACTCATTCAATCACCCCACTCCCGAGGAGGTATTTAAATGCCAAGCTTTGTCATTAATGAAAAGTGCGACGGTTGCAAGGGCGGCGATAAAACCGCCTGTATGTACATCTGCCCCAACGACCTGATGGTTCTGGATCCGACGGCCATGAAGGCCTACAACCAGGAACCCGATCAGTGCTGGGAATGCTTCTCCTGCGTCAAGATCTGCCCGACCCAGGCGATCGAAGTGCGCGGCTATGCCGACTTCGTGCCGTTGGGAAGCAGCATCATGCCGATGCTGGGCACCGAGGATGTCATGTGGACCTGCAAATTCCGCAACGGCCTGATCAAGCGGTTCAAGTTCCCCATCCGGACCACTCCCGAGGGCGCGGCCAATGCCTATGATGCTTTGAAGGGCAAGGACCTCGAAAGCCAGCTCCTGTCCACGGAAGAGTCCGAAGGCCGGCAGCTTCCGCGGCCCAAGGAACTCGTGAAGTAGTCAGCGGGCCCCTTTCACCAAGCGACGATCATCTTACGATCACATCAAGGAGGAAATAATATGGCATTGCCGAATAAACCCAAGGGTGAACTCAAGGCCGTGAAGGATCCGGAAGTTGTCGAAAAGGAAGTGGACGTCCTCATCGTCGGCGGCGGCATGGCTGCCTGCGGCACGGCTTTCGAAGTCAAGAAATGGCTCCAGCCGAACCAGACGGTTCTGCTGGTCGACAAGGCCGCTCTCGAGCGCTCCGGCGCGGTGGCCCAGGGCCTCTCCGCCATCAACACCTACATCGGCGAGAACAGCCCGGACGACTACGTCCGCATGGTCCGCAACGACCTCATGGGCATCGTCCGTGAAGACCTGATCTTCGACCTGGGCTGCCACGTCGACGACTCGGTATGGCTGTTCGAGGAATGGGGTCTGCCGATCTGGAAGAAGGACGAGGCGGGCAAGACCCTGGACGGCATTAAGGGTAAGAAGATGGGGACCCTGAAGACCGGCGGCAAACCGGTCCGCACCGGTAAGTGGCAGATCATGATCAACGGCGAATCCTACAAGCGGATCGTCGCCGAAGCCGCCAAGAAAGCCATCGGAGACACCAACATCCTCGAGCGCGTCTTCATCGTCGAGATGCTGCTGGACAAGAACAAGCCCAACCAGATCGCCGGCGCGGTCGGCTTCTCCGTGCGCGAGAACAAAGTCTATATCATCAAGTGCAAGACCGCCATGGTCGCCTGCGGCGGCGCGGTCAACATCTATCAGCCGCGATCGGTCGGCGAAGGCAAGGGGCGTGCCTGGTACCCGGTGTGGAACTCGGGTTCCACCTACTACCTGGGTGCCAAAGTCGGGGCCGAGCTCTCCATGATGGAGAACCGTTTCACCCCGGCCCGGTTCAAGGACGGCTACGGCCCGGTCGGCGCCTGGTTCCTGCTGTTCAAGGCAAAGACCCTCAACGGCCTGGGCGAGAACTTCGCCGGCAGCGACGCCGCCAAGAAGGAGCTGCAGAAGTATGCCCCGTATGGCACCGCCGCCATCACCCCGACCTGCCTGCGCAACCACCTGATGCTCTTCGAGATGAAGGAAGGCCGCGGCCCGATCATGATGGACACCGTGACCGCGCTGGCCGAGCTGGGCAAGACCATGGACAAGAAGGAACTCAAACACCTCGAGTCCGAGGCGTGGGAAGACTTTCTGGACATGACCTGCGGCCAGGCCAACCTGTGGTGCGCCACCAACACCGAGCCCGAGAAGAAGAACTCCGAAGTCATGCCGACCGAGCCCTACCTGCTCGGGTCCCACTCCGGCTGCTGCGGGTTCTGGGTCTCCGGTCCGGACTATGACTGGGTGCCGGCTGCCTACAAAGTTAAAGCGGACAACGGCAAAGTGTACAACCGCATGACCACCGTGGGCGGCCTGTTCACCGCCGGCGACGGGGTGGGCTGCTCCGGGCATAAGTTTTCCTCCGGGTCCCACGCCGAGGGCCGCATGGTCGCCAAGCAGCTGGTGCGCTACGCGAAGGACCACGCCGACTTCAAACCCGAACTGCCCCTGAGCAAGCAGCAGATCGTCGATCTGGCGTACAAGCCGGTGCGTACCTACCTGGCCAGCGCCGCCTACACCACGGCCGATGACATCAACCCGAACTACATCAAACCGAACGGGATGATGTACCGGATGATGAAGGCGACGCACGAGTACGGCGCCGGAACGGCCACCTTCTACATGACCACCAACAAGAACCTCGAGATCGTCATGGAGATGCTGGCCACTATGCGCGAGGACTGCGAGAAGCTCGCGGCCGGAGACCTGCACGAGCTGATGCGGTGTTGGGAAATCATGCACCGCATCTGGACCGTGGAGTCGCACCTGCGCCACATCCAGTTCCGCAAAGAGACCCGCTACCCGGGTTTCTACTACCAGGCCGATCACCCGGGCCAGGACGACAAGAACTGGTTCTGCTTCGTCAACTCCAAGTACGATCCCAAGGCCGCCAAGTGGGATGTGTTCAAGAAGGACTACATTAAGCTCATCCCGTAATCCATGGATCTTACAGTGAGTCAGCGAATTCGTATCTAACCCGCAACACCTCCAGGTGCCGCAAGGCACCTGGAGGTTTTTTTTAAGCAGGCGGCCCACGTTCCATCGGCCAAAGCGATACGCCCCGGATCGCCCGAATGCGAAAGGGCTTCGTTTAGCCCGGGAAGCATTTTCGCATTCAGACGGATCGCAGAATACTGCAGGTTATTTTAAGGATATCGCCTGTACGGCGAACCATCGTTCGCAACTCTTAACCGCTGTCCAGCACCAGGCACAGCACGGAGGGAAGGCATGACCGACGAAAAAGCAGCCCCTGTGAGTGGAAGCATTCTGGTAGTCGGCGGAGGCATCAGCGGCCTGACCACGGCCCTGGAAGCAGCCGAAGTCGGGTACGAAGTGTTTCTGGTCGAAAAAAATCCCTACCTGGGCGGCCGAGTCGCCCAGCTGAACCAGTATTTCCCGAAGCTCTGCCCGCCGACCTGCGGGCTGGAGATCAACTTCAAACGCATCAAGGACAACCCGCGCATCAAGGTCCTGACGCTGGCCGAGGTGGAGAAAGTCGAGGGGGGCCCCGGGAACTACGCGGTGTCCGTCAAGCTGAAACCCCGTTACGTGAATGAAAACTGCACCTGCTGCGGGGCCTGCGCCGATGCCTGCCAGACCGAGATCGCGAGCGACTACGACTTCGGCATGAAAAAAATCAAGGCCGCCTACCTGCCGTTTGCTATGGCCTTCCCGGCCCGGTTCGTAATCGCCCCCGAGATCGTCGGAACGGAAGACGGCCAGCGGGCCAAGCAGGCCTGCCCGTATGACGCCGTCGAGCTCGAGATGCAGCCGAAAACGCTCACCCTCAACGTCGGCGCCGTGGTCTGGGCCACGGGGTGGGTGCCTTACGACGCCAAGAAGATGGACAACCTCGGCTTCGGCCGGCATGCGAACATCATCACCAACATGATGATGGAGCGCCTGGCCGCACCGAATGGTCCGACTCAGGGCAAGATCGCCCGTCCCTCCGACGGCAAGGCGCCGGAGAGCGTCGCCTTCGTGCAGTGCGCCGGCTCCCGGGACGAGAACTACCTGCCGTACTGCTCCTACATCTGCTGCATGGCCTCCCTCAAACAGGCCACCTACCTGCGCAGCCAGTACCCCGAGGCCAAGATCTACATCTTCTACATCGATCTGCGGGCGCCGGGGCTTCGCTACGAGCGATTCTACGAGACCATCAAGAAGGACCCAAACGTCTTCTTCATCAAGGGCAAGGTCGCCGAAGTCAGCGAGGACCCGTCCACCGGGAACATCACCGTGGTCGCCGAGAATGCGGTCACCGGCGAGAAGATCCACCAGGCCGTCGAGATGGTGGTCCTGGCCACCGGCATGCAGCCGAGCGCTGCCGTGAAGAAACTCCCGGCGGCGGTCAAGACGAGCCCGGACGGGTTCATTATGAACGACTACGCCGCCGGCGGCATGTTGGGTGCCGGTTGCGCCCACAAACCGGCGGATGTCGTTTCTTCGAACCAGAACGCCACCGGCATGGCCCTCAAGGCGATTCAAACCCTGGTGAGACGGTAGGAGGTCAACCATGAATAAAAAGTATGGTGTGTATATTTGCGAAGGTTGCGGCATCGGCGAGTCCCTCAACATCGAAAAGCTCAGCGAGGTCGCCGAGGACGAAGGCTACGCCGTAAAAACCTGCCCGGCCCTGTGCGGCAAGGCGGGAGTCGAGCTGCTTCAGAAGGAGGTCGCCGGCGGCGTCAACACGCTGGTGCTCGCCGCCTGCTCGCCGCGCGTCCTGTACGACACGTTCCGCTTCGACGGCTGCATCGTGGAGCGGGTCAACCTGCGCGAGCAGGTGGTCTGGTCTCACCCGCGGGCGACCTGGCCGGCGCCGACCGAGGCGCAGAAAGACGACGAAACGTTCATCGACCATGTCCAGATGATGGCCTCGGACTACCTCATGATGGCTCTCGCCAAGGTGAAGAAGATCGATCTGCCCACCGCCTTCAAGCTCGAGACCCTGTGCCGGAAGATCCTGGTCATCGGTGGCGGCATCACCGGCATTTCGGCCGCCCTCGACGCCGCCAAGGCCGGCTACGAAGTCACCATCGCCGAGAAGGAGCCCGCCCTGGGCGGCAACGCCGCCAAGTGGCGCAAGCAGCTGCCCACGGAGTATCCCTACGAAAAGTCCATGGCTCCGGTGATCCAGGCCAAAATCAAGGAACTCGGAAGCTTCCCCAACATCCAGGTCAAAACCGCGACCGTCGTCGCCCGCATCGCCGGCCAGCCGGGCGACTTCACCGTGACCTTCAAGAAACCGGGCGAGAAGATCGAGTTTGACGTCCCCTTCCCGCTGCCGCCCGAGATGAAGGTGGATGAAAGCGGCAAGGAGCTCGAGTCCGAGAAGCTCCACGCCCGCTACCTGGAATACAACCAGGGTCGGCAGGACATCCTGACGTTCGACCCGAACGGCGAGAAGTTCGGCGCCGTCGTGCTCGCGGCCGGCTGGCGGCCGTACCAGCCCCAGGAGAACGAATACGCCCATCTGGGCTTCGGCATCACACCGGACGTGGTCACCAATGCCCAGTTCGAGCAGATCGCTGCGGCCGGCAAGATCAAGCGCCCCTCCGACGGCAAGGAGGCCAAGTCCGTGGTCTTCATCCAGAGCCCGGGGCAAGGCGGCGACCAGGACTTCCCCTACGCCGGCTCGGTGACGAGCCTGGTGGCCCTGAAGCAGGCCAAATACGTGCGCGAGGACTACGCCGACGGCAAGGCCTACATCATCTACCAGCACATGCGCACCCCCGGCCTGACCGAGAACTTCTACAAGGCCGTCCAGCAGGACCCGGGCGTGTTCCTGACCAAGGGGCAGGTGACCCAGGTCGCCCCGAACGGGGCGGGCCTGATCGTCAATGCCGACGACACCCTGCTCGGCCAGCCGATCCAGATCAAAGCCGATATCGTGGTGCTCGCCACCGGCATGGTGCCGGCGACCAAGGACGACCCGGTAATCAACCTGGCCTACCGCCAGGGGCCGGGCTTCCGCGACAACGCCCTGTTCAACGACTACGCGGATTCGAACTACATCTGCTTCCCCTCCGAGACCCAGCGCACCGGCATTTACGCGGCCGGCGCCATCCGGCGCAGTCTGAGCACCGAGGAGTCCATGGAGGACGCCACCGGCGCGGCCCTCAAGGCCATCCAGTGCCTCGAGTCGGTCAACCGCGGGGTCTCCGTGCACCCGCGCTCCGGCGACCTGACCTTCCCGGATTTCTTCTTCCAGCGCTGCACCCAGTGCAAGCGCTGCACCCAGGAGTGCCCCTTCGGCGCCCTCGACGACGACGAGCGCGGCACGCCCAAGACCAACCCCACGCGCTGCCGCCGCTGCGGCACGTGCATGGGGGCCTGCCCCGAGCGCATCATCAACTTCGCCAACTACAGCATCGACAGCATCAGCTCGATGGTCAAGGCGATCAAGGTGCCCTCGACCGACGATTTCGACGAGCCGCCCCTGCGCGTTTTGGGGCTCATCTGCGAAAACGACGCCTACCCGGCGCTGGACATCGCCGCGCTGAACCGCCTGTCCTGGAACGCGGACGTGCGTTTTGTCCCGGTGCGCTGTCTGGGGTCGGTCAACGTGATCTGGATCAAGGACGCGCTCTCCAAGGGCATGGACGGCGTTTTCCTCATGGGCTGCAAGCACGGGGACGACTACCAGTGCCACTTCGTCAAGGGCAGCGAGTTGGCCGATATCCGCGTGAGGAAAATCGGCGAGGCGCTCTCCAGCCTGGCGCTCGAGCCGGAGCGGGTGGCGCAGTTCCAGGTCGCCATCGACGAGTACGACAAGATCCCGCAGATGGTTCAGGGGTTCGTGGGAACCATCGAGGGCCTCGGCCCGAACCCGTTCAAGGGATTCTAACCAGCAGCGGTTCAGCGGAGGAGAGGCGGCAGCCCCGTCTCTCCTCGTTTCCATAGAGGAGGTATGGTTATGGCGGAAAGAATTCTGGTTGAGCCCGATCTCAAGTTCATCAAAGATCTGGGGATACTGGGCGGCGACGATCTCAAGAAGTGCTACCAGTGCGCCACCTGCTCGGTGGCCTGCCCGATCTCACCCGACAACAAGCCCTTCCCGCGCAAGGAGATGATCGCTTCGTCCTGGGGCCTGAAGGACAAGGTGGTCAAGAGCGCGGACCCGTGGCTGTGCCACAACTGCGGCGACTGCTCGACGCGCTGCCCGCGCAAGGCCAAGCCGGCCGACGTGCTGGCCGCGATCCGGGCCCAGGCCATCGTCGAGTACTCGCGGCCGCGCTGGCTGGCCGAGGCGGTCAACGACCCCAAGAAGCTGCCGATCCTGATCGCGATCCCGGTCGCCCTCTTCCTGGTGGTAGGCTCCATCACCGGCCTGCTCAACTTCAAGCCCGACCTGAGCGGAGGCATCGCGCACTACAAGTTCTTCTCCACCTGGCTGGTGGACATGCACATGGTGCCGGCGATGCTCTTCGCCGTGACGGTGCTTGCCCTGGGTCTGAAGCGCTTCGTTGGCGACATCCACCAGAACGCCCTGGCAGAGGGCAAGACCGACCAGCAAACCATTGAGGTCGCAGGCTTCGTCCAGGCCGTCATCCGGGTGATCCCGACCATCTTGACGCACAAGAAGTTCTCCGAGTGCACCGAGAACAAGGACCGCTACATCGCCCACTTCCTTACGTTCTGGTCGTTTGTGGGGCTGTTCATTGTGACCAGCGTGATCTTTCTCGTGCTCTACGGCTCGTACCTGCTTCCCACCGGGCCGTTGCACGGTCCCTGGGCGCAGATCAACCCCATCAAGTGGTTGGCCAACATCAGCGGCATCGCCCTGATCGTCGGCACCGGGATGATGATCAAGAGCCGGCTGAACAAACCCGACCAGAAGAGCGCCTACAAGGACTGGTTCCTCATTGGCATCGCCTTCGGCCTGGGGCTCACCGGTATGCTCACCGAGCTCACCCGCATCGCCGGTTGGGCGCCCGTGACATTCGCGATGTATTTCCTGCATCTCATCTGCATTTTTTTCCTGATCGCCTACCTGCCGTTCACGAAGCTGGCCCACCTGGCCTATCGAACGGCGGCGATGGTGTACTCGGAATACGCGGGACGCAAGTTCGTCAAGTAGCAATCGCGACAAAAGCGGAAATGCAAAAGGGGGGCGGAGACGCCCCCTTTTTGCATTGGTGCGCGGGAAGGCTCGGCAGCCGGGAGGCCAAACAAGAATGCCCGCCGAAACGGCGGGCATTCTTGTTTGGAACGTCGGAGGGAATCTTACTTCTTTTCGGCGCCGGTGGCGGCCCCGTGCAGTTTGATCTCGACTTTTTCGTCCAGGCCCTTGTAGTACTCGCGCAGGATTTCGAGGACCTCGTCGCGGCCGAAGTGGTCCGGCACCTTGCTGCCTTCGGAGAGCATCTTGCGCAGCATCGTGCCGGAGAGCAGCACGCGGTCTTCCTTGCCGTGCGGGCAGGTACGCAGGGACGCCATGCCGTCGCACTTGAAGCAGTAGAAGGTCCAGTCGATCATAAGAGGTTTGCAAAGCAGCGCCTTGCCGGCTTCCTTGGGATACGGGATCTTGTTGAAGATGGTCTGGGCCTCGAACATGCCGTAGAAGTCACCCACACCGGCGTGGTCGCGGCCGATGATCATGCGGGAGCAGCCGTAGTTCTGCCGGAAGGTGGCATGCAGGAGGGCTTCACGCGGGCCGGCGTAGCGCATGTCCAGCGGGTAGCCGCCCTGGAGCACGTTCTTCTCGACGAAGTAGTACTTCACGAGGGCGTCGATGCATTTGACCCGGGTCTCGGCGGGGATGTCCCCGGGCTTCAGGTTGCCGACCAGCGAGTGGATGTAGACGCCGTCGCAGACTTCCACCGCGATCTTGCACAGGTATTCGTGGGAGCGGTGCATGGGGTTGCGCAGCTGCAGGGCCGCGATTTCTTTCCACCCGCGCTCATCGAAGATCTTGCGGGACTCGGCCGGCCGCATGTAGACCCCGGCGTATTTCTTGGGGTACTCCCCTTCGCTCAGCACCTTGACCGGCCCGGCGAGGTTGACGTCCTTCTGCTTCATGACCATCTGAACGCCCGGGTGATCCTTTTCGGCGATCTTCCAGAAATCTTCAACCGTCTTGGATCCTTCGCCCATGAACGTTTTTTCGCACTCGAAACGTTTCTCGGCCACGCCCATTTCGTATTTCTCGGTGACCTTCATGGTGGCCACGATCTCTTTGCCCTCGGCGTCGTAAAGAGCGATCTCTTCACCGATCTTGATTCCGGCCGCCTCCGTTTTGGAGGCCGACATGGTGACCGGGATCGGCCAGAAGGTGCCATCGGCCATCATAAACTTTTCGCAGACGCCCTTCCAGTCGGCCTTGGTCATGAAGCCGGTCAGCGGGCTGAAGCCGCCGATGCCCATCATGATCAGGTCGCCCTTTTCACGCGGGGAAACCGAAATCTTCTTGAGTCCTTGCGCCTTTTTCATTTCCGCTTGCAGCGCGGCGCCTTCCAACAGGCAACAGGTCAATCCTTTTCCGCCATGAGGGGGTATCAACTGTGACATGTGTTCCTCTCTCCTTTCCAGCGTTGTTATAGTCATGCCCGGTAGACGCGGGCTTACGGCCGACAGGTTAAGGTTTCATGTCTACTTTGAATTTTGTTTGTTGTCAAGCTGATTTGGCGCCGGTGCTCCCTAATCGACCGTGCGGCCCGCGCATATGCCGGCCCCGGGCTCGATGCCCGCTGACACAATCAACTACGTCTCCTTTTCTCCGGCAGGGTTCAGTTGGCCGCGCGTTTCCTGCCGGCGACTCCGACCGAACCGAAAGGCGGCCCAAGCCGCCCCGCCCCCGCCCAGGCCGAGCACGCTGAAGGCCCAGCCCCAATCGGCGTAGACTCGCTGCCCATCGATCACGGGATTGGTCCAGTCGAGAACGACCCCAAAGGCGACCGGCGCTACCGCCCCGGCGCCGAACCCCACCAGCGATCTGAAACCGAGGGCGACACCCAGGCAAGCGGCGTCCACCTCTTCGGTGAGGGCCGCCGACAGGACGGGCGAGTCCCCCAGGGCCGTGAAGGCATAGACCAGGCCGATTCCCACCACCAGCGCCAGGGGCCACCCCGCGGACCAACCGAACAGGAAGGAGCAGGCCATGCCCGCGGCTGCCAGGATCAGCAGGATCCTGGCGCGGTCCATGCGGTCGGAGAGGGCCCCCATGGAAAACGAGGCCAGAAGCCCCACAAAATGGAACGACGCGGTGATGAAGGCCCCGTAGCCCGCAGCACTGGCCTGCATTGACCCCGCCTGCGCGAGGCAGGCCGCCAGAAACGCCGGGGTCCAGGACCACATGCCCAGAAGCTCCCAGTTGTGACAGATGTAACCCCAGATCAAGAGCATGGCGGGCCGGTTGCCCAGGACCTCCCGCGTGAAGCGCTGCTCCTTGCGGCGGCCGGCCGCCGGCACGGCGGTACGCCGGAGGGTGATCCAGGCCCGAAACCATCCCAGAATGGGCCCGAGGCAGGTCAGGAGAAACGAGAGCGTGTAGCCGCCGACGGGAATGGCCACCCCGCTGATGGCGAGGGAAAATGCGTAGCCGCAGGAGGTGCTGGCGATGAAGAACCCCACGGCCATGCCCCGGTGGCGGGCCACGTACTGGTCGGCGATGATCATGACCCCGGTGGTGTAAGTGCCTCCCAGGGAGATCCCCACGACGGTGTGCAGGACCAGGGCGGAGGCGAAGCCCCGGGCGAAGAAGGCAAAGCCCAGGCTAAAAACCCCGGCGGTAAAAAGGGACCAAAGGTACAATCGCTTTGGGCTGATGCGGTCCGCGACGCTTGAGAAGACCACCAGGGAGACGGCATAGCCCATCTGGAACCCGCTGGCGATGGCCCCCGCCTGGGCCGCCGACATCTCCCACTCCCGTTGCAGCACCGGGAGCGCCGCAGCGTAGCTCATGAACACCAGGCCGTTGAACACCCGCGAGGCGCAGATCCCGGCCAGCCACCCGTCAAACCGTGTCCGCTTTTCCACACTTACATCTGCCGTCACAGGAACGCCTTCCGTTTACTTTTTCATCAGATGCGTCACCGCCTGCTCCAGACCGTCGATGGTGAGCTCGAACATGGGGAAAATCTGGCGGATGGCAGCGATGCTGCGGGTGTAGGGCCAGGCGTCAGCCGGCTTGGGGTTGAGCCAAACCGAGCGGGGAAAGGTCTTCGCCAGGAAATTGAGGCACTCGATGCTCGGTCGGCCGCTGCGCTCTTCGACGTAGATGGAGCCGTCGGCGGCCATCAACTCATAGGGGGCCATGCTGGCGTCACCGACCACCACCACGCGCGTCTCCGGATCGAGGCGCGCGAGTTCATCGATGCGTTGGGGCTTCCTGTAACGCGCCGCATCGCTCCAAAGGGTGCTGTAGATGGTGTTGTGGAAGAAAAAGGTCTTGAGGTCCTTGAACTGGGCGCGGGCGTAGTCAAAAAGGGTCTGAACCACAGAGATGTAAGGGTCCATGGACCAGCCGCCGTTGTCGATGGCGAGAATCACCTTGAGCTTGTCCTTGAACGCTCGGGCGAAAATGATCTCGATCTCGCCGCCGTTGCGGGTGGTCTGGTAGATGGTTTCCTCGACGTTCAGGCGGTCTTTCGGGCCGTGCGGCGCCAGGTGCCGCAGCCGTTTCAGGGCTTCACCCACCATGGCCTGGGTCAGGGGTCCGTCCTGGGAGTAATCCCGGTACCGGCGCTCCAGGGCAACCTTCACCGCCGACTTGCTGCGGGACACACCGCCCACCCGCATGCCCTCCGGGTGGTAGCCGGAGTGGCCGACCGGGGAATAGCCGCCCGTGCCGATCCATTTGGCCCCGCCGTGGTGCGCCTCGTTCTGTTCCTTGAGTCGCTCTTTGAAGTATTCGATCAGCTGCTCCGGGGGCAGTTTCTTAAGCGCGCTCTCGTCCATGCCGAGCAGCCGCGACAGCTCTCCCGGGTTCTGCAGCCAGACCTCCAGCATCGAGCGTGCCAGCTCATCCAGCTCGAGCCCCCGGGGATCGGGCATCTCCGCCCCCTTGAATTGATGGGCGAAGACCTGATCGAATAAATCGAAGTAGCGCTCGCTCTTCACCAAAATGCAGCGCGAAGCCGTGTAGAAATCCTCGAGCGAGCTCACCAGTCCCGTGGCGAGCGCCCGGTGCAGGGTGAGGAACGCGGTGGGGCTGGCCGGGATGCCGACGTCCCGCAGCTTGTAGAAGAAATCGACGAACACGGCCCACTCCGTTTGCCAGCTCGAAGCTCAAAACAAAAATAACAAATTCCTTTGAGACCTCAGCCTG
This sequence comes from Deltaproteobacteria bacterium, assembly GCA_016219005.1. Taxonomy (GTDB): domain Bacteria; phylum Desulfobacterota; class Desulfobacteria; order Desulfobacterales; family SpSt-501; genus SpSt-501. Next base: position 18,969 of record JACRCN010000097.1, on the reverse strand, counting down.
CCTAAATTAGAAGCTGACTCAAAAATGCATCTGACAGTCGATGGCGACGTTGCAGGCCCCTGAAAAATGCTCACCACCTGCCGCGGCTGCGCTTTTTCATCGGCATGCGCCTTGCCCTCGGCTGTGATCTGCTATTTTTGAGACGGCCTCTATAAGCGTTTCCGGCTGAAGGCATCCCGGGCGCGCTGGTAGTCCAGGCTTTTCTTGAAAAGCACCCCCAGGTAGGGCAGCTCGCCCTTGGCCAGCTGCCGGGGGGTGAGATCCGGGTCGGACTGCAGCGCTCGGATCCAGTTGATCAGCTCCCGGGTGGCTGGCCGCTTTTCGACACCTTCGACCTGCCGCACCCGGTAGAAGGCCGCAATGCTGTTCTCCACGAGGTCGCCGTCGATGTCCGGGAAGTGCACCCGCACGATGCGCCGCATCATGTCCGGGTCCGGAAAGGCGATGTGGTGGAAATTGCAGCGGCCCAGAAACGGGTCAGACAGGTCTTTCTTGGCGTTGGAAGTGATGATGATGACCGGCCGATTCCGGGCCGGCACGGTTTTGTCGATCTCGATGATGTCGAACTCCATCTGGTCGAGTACATCGAGCATGTCGTCCTGGAAGTCGGTGTCGGCCTTGTCGATCTCGTCGATCAGCAGCACCGTGCGGGTCTCCGCTTTGAAAGCCTGGCCGATCTTGCCCATGCGGATGTAGTCCTCGATCCGGCTCACGTCGCGCTTGGAATCGCCGAAACGGCTGTCGTTCAGGCGCGTGAGCGTGTCGTACTGGTAGAGGGCTTCAATAAGCTTCATGCTGGATTTAACGTTCAGCACGATCAGCGGCATTCGCAGGGCCTCGGCGATGGCATGCGCCAGCATGGTCTTGCCGGTGCCCGGCTCGCCCTTGAGCAGCAGCGGCATCTCGAGCGCAATCGAGATGTTCACGATCTTGGCGAGTTCATCGTCTAAAACATAGCGGGAGCCGCCGGCAAAATGGTGTCGGGAGTCTTGTGATTTCATGGCATCCTTTGAGTCCGTTGGGTCCGTTGCGTTGATCAAGGAATACGTTTTCTCGGCATCCGCCCGGAGCCGTGCACCTTGAACCTGGCACCGTATGATCACGCTCTACTCGTTCCTGACTTGCAACGATACTGCCCGCGTCAACTGAAGCGCCCTCAATGCCAGGTCAGGGGTCAGCGACCCCATTCCGCAGGCCGGGCTCACCAGCGACTGCGCCCGGACCTGCTCCCAGGTGAAGCCGAGTGCCATCACCTGGGCGGCATGGGACTTCAGGCGCTCCACGAGGGGGCCCGCGGCGGCCCGGGCGAGATCGTCCGGGCTGAGAGTGGGCACGATGCCCCAAGCCAGAAGGCGGCCGGACGCAAGAAAGCGCTGCAGCTCTGCGCGGTAGAGGATGAAGCGGTCGAAATAGGCGTAGGCATCGAAGCTGACGATGTCGGCGGAGGAGCCCAGAACCAGCGCCCAGTCCGTGTTGGCGCAGACGTGGATCGCGGCGAGGCCGCCCCCGTCATGGACGGCATCGATGACCTCTTCCAGGCAGGCGGCGACGTCGTCCCGGGAGATACTGATGAACTCGGAGGATCCGAAGCCGGCCAGGGCGGGCTCATCAAGAGAGATGATCACCGGCCGGCCAAAGGCGGCCAACCGCTTGGCCTGCCACCGCGCTTTCAGGGCGATCAGTTTCACCGCCGCATCCCGCAGCTGATCGTCGTAAATGATCGCCCTGCCCCGGTTGTCGTGAATACCGGTGGTCAAGGTGAAAGGCCCCGTGACCTGGCCCTTCAGGGCCGCCGGTTTGTGCGGCGCGCGGCCGATATGCTCGATCAGGGTGAAGAATCCCTGGGCCGTATCGGCCTTCAGCTCAAACCGCGATGTCCCGGAACCGCCGCGGTCTGCCTGCGCCGCGAGAAAGTCCTCGTAAAAGCGTAGCATGTCATCCGCGAAGCCTGGGGCTTCGGTATCGACGAAGGATTTGCCGGCTTTTTCGACCCAGCCGGGAAGCCCGGTAGTGAACTGGTCCATCATGCCCTCGCCGGGTCTGGCGGGCAGCTGGGCCCAAAGGGGTATCTCCGGCGTGTACTCCCAGACCAGGCCGGCGGCCTCTGTATGATCCCGCACCGGGAGGCTCCCGATCAGGAAGGGCAGGCCGTTGCCATAGAAACGTTTGCTGCTCATGGGAGATTCCTCCGTTAATGGAACTCGTACAACGCGTCGTTGTTAACACGCAGCGGGGGGCTTTGACAAGGGAGTGCTGCAGCCGGATCGTTGAACTGAAGTCCCGGAAGCAATAAAACCGACACCGAAGCGCCGGTGAGCAATTTCTGGTGATGGATCCGCCGAAGGCTACTTCGTGCCGAAAATCTTGTCGCCAGCGTCCCCCAGACCGGGGAGGATGTAGCCAATGTCGTTCAATCTCTCATCCACGGCAGCGACGTACATGTTCACGTCCGGGTGGGCTTTTTCCACGCGGCGGATGCCTTCGGGTGCGGCCACCATGAAGATGCCCTTGATCTGCTTGCAGCCGGACTCCTTGAGCAGATCGATGGCGGCTACTGTTGAGCCGCCGGTGGCGAGCATCGGGTCGAGGATGAGGGCGATGCGCTCATCCATGTTCTTGGCAAGCTTGACATAGTAGCGCACCGGGTCGAGGGTCTCTTCGTTGCGGTAAAGCCCCACGATGCTCACCTTGGCCGAGGGGATGAGGTCCAGCACGCCCGGCATCATGCCGAGCCCGGCCCGCAAGATCGGGACCACCGTGATCTTCTTGCCCTTGATTTTTTCAACCTGCACGGGGCCGGCCCAGCCCTGGATGGTTTCTTTTTCGGTTTCCAGATCCTTGGTGGCCTCGTAGGTCAGCAGGGTGGCGATCTCCGAGGCAAGCTCCCGGAAGTCTTTCGTCGTCACATTCTTTTCGCGTGCCAGGGCGATTTTGTGCTGGATCAAGGGGTGTTGCACGACGTGCAGGGGCATGGTGGTCTCCTTGGGTTGACGGCTATGACAGGGTTCTGAAAAACCGCGCCTGAGGCCGGGAACCGGCGTTGTGCGGCTCTTGTAAAGACTCACCTATCGCTGAAAAAATAGGCTGCGCTTTTTAATACGCCGCATGCCGTGGCTGACGGCCTGATGCTTGTCTTTCAAACCCTGTTAAGGGTTCATTTTCAGCCGCTTTGCGCTTGCTATAGCCGAATCACCAAGCGGGTGTCAAGGTTCGGGGGGCGCTGTTTTCGCCTGTTCTATGAATTGACAGCCCATCAGGCCGATGTTATATATGCGCCGTTGGATAGCGCTTTTATGCACCATCCGCCGCGAGGTCTTCTTTGGCCGACATCATTCCCCTCGACGACAAGATCGAAGTCGCCCGCGAAAAGAAAGCGGCCGTTAGGCGCCAGCACAAGGCCGTTACCGTGCGGCGCGTGTTGCAGTGCACCAATTGCAGCCTCAAGTGTGAAAAGTGCGGGACCCAGATCGAAGCGGGTGCGGCCGGCACCTCGGAGCGTTGCCCCCACTCGCGCTTCCCCTACAAGTTCTGCGAGGCCTGCGAGGATGAATACCAGGATTACATCGAACGCCTGCAGGGGCGGGGTGACCCGGATTGCTACTGGCACAACGACGAGTGGCTCGACGCCTGGCGCAAATGGATCGACTACCAGGGCAGCGTCGACCGCTACGTCAAATCCAAGGAATTTCTAAGACTGATTCAGGAATTCAAGAATTCCTGAGGTACAGGAGGTAACACACCATGTTTGGAATCGGTATGCCAGAGCTCATCATCATCCTGGTGATCATCCTCATCATTTTTGGCGCCGGCAAGCTGCCGGACATCGGTTCCGGAATCGGCAAGGCTATCAAGAATTTCAAGGGCGCCACCACCGAGGAAGAAAACAAGGAGAAGGAAGCGGAGAAAATCGAGGAGGACAAGAAGCGCTGAAACCCGCCGGGGTCATGCCCCGATCCTCCGGGCAAAATCGCATGCTAAACAAGGACGGGGGGATGTTCCCGCCATACAGGCCAAAACGAGCAAACCCAAGACATACGCGGCTTTCCTCTTGATTTCAAGCTATTCGATAGACCATGAACCGCATCCAATCAGCTGCTGATCTTCAAAGCGAAAATTTTGGCAAGGCTTATCTCCGCGGGAGATGATGGTCTGCGATCCTTCTAATGGTCGAACCCATAGATCGCTTCCAACAATTCAGCCGGGGAGGCGGTTTTGCTTACAAAAGCCTCCGCCCCAGCCTCGCGCATCGAGCGAGCGAGATGCTCCTCCTCATACATTGACAGGCCGATCACCCGCACAAAGGGCTGATCAGATTTAATGCGTCGGGTGGCTTCGATGCCGTCCATCTCCGGCATGGAGATGTCCATCACGACCACATCCGGCTTGAGCTGTCGAACCCGTTCAATGGCTTCCCGCCCATTGGCCGCCTCGCCCACCACCTGGATGTTCGGCTGGCCCGCCATCAACCGAATCAGCCCCTGACGCATGATGGCGTGATCGTCGACGAACAGCACCCGAATGCCGCCCATGCCGGATGAAACCGGAGATCCGGCCTGGGTGAGGGGTTGCGGGTCGACCGCCGGCGGTTCTACCTCATCGGCTCCGGCGTGGCTGATGGGAACTGTCAGAGTGAAGCGGCTGCCCTGCTCTGGAGCACTTTCGATCGCAAGCCTGCCCCCGATGTAGCGGGCACGCTCCCGCAGGCTCAGCAGCCCGAAACCGCGCGTCGCCGTGTAGGAATCCAGGATGTCCGGATTGAACCCCCGGCCTTGATCGCTGACGGTGATGGCAAGGCTGGAGTCGGAGCCTGAGAGAACAACTTGGACGATTCTGACGCCGGCATGCTTGACGACATTGAACAGAAGCTCCTGCACGGCGCGGAATAGAAACACCTTCAGGGACGCGCTTTCAAACGGCTGGGCTGAGTCCGCTTCCAGCTGGACTTGCAGCCCGAACTGATCCCTCATCTGCCCGGCCAGCCACTGCAGGGCGGCGCCCAGGCCGGAGTGATGCAGCACCGCCGGGCTCAGCTCGTGCGATAGGCGACGCGATTTTTCGATGCTTTCTTCCAGCATTCGCTCCACGTTCGCCAGCATGGGCTCGGGGGGCAGACTCTCACGGGCCGCCTGTAGCTGCATCCGAGCGGCGGCCAGAATCTGTTGCAGATCATCGTGCAGGAGCTCGGCCACTCGCCGCCTTTCCCGCTCCTCGGCCTCGATCAGCTCCATCGCCAGGGCCTGGAGCTGCTTGGCTCTGGCTTCGGCCAGCTCGGTGCGCTCGGCCACGCGCTGCTCCAGGGTTTCATTCAACTGCCGCAGCGCCTCATGTGCCTTCCTTATGGCAGTGATGTCAGTACCTGTAGTAATGAAGTAGTCTCCCAGGGGAACGCTTGTAAAGCGAAAGTACTTATCGAGATTGGGGAAGTAGTCCTCGAAAAAATAGGGGACATCTTCGGTCATGATCTTCCGCACGACCGGCATGTAATGATCCGTGGCACCGGGGCCAAAAATCTCGTCCGTGGCCTTTCCTATGATCTCTTCGGCCGTGCTCCTGCCCCAGGTCTTGAGCGCCGGCGGATTGACATCCACCAGTCGCCAGGTCATGATCCCACCCGCTTCGTTGCGAACGATTTCCCAGAAATGAACTTCCTCGGCCATGTTGGTGAAAAGATTGCGATATTTGGCTTCGCTTTTCCGGAGGGCCTCCTCGGCCCGCTTGAGGTCTTCAATGTTCATTGCCACGCCGAACCATCGCACAATCTCGCCCGACGCGTTTCGGATGGGTCGGCCTATTACCTTGAACCACTCGTAGGCCCCGTCATGGCGCCGGACGCGGTATTCCAGGTCGTAAGGTGCCCGACCCTCGACGGCGGCCCGCCAGGCCGCAAACGCGCGCGCCTGATCCTCCTGGTAGAGCAAGCGGTTCCAACCATCGCCTAGGTGCTCCGACATTGGAATGCCGGTGTAATCCACCCACTGCTGGCTCTGATAATCACAGTAGCCGTCCGGGCGGGTGGTAAAGACCATTCCGGGAATGGACTCCAGTGTCTGTCGGTAGAAGGATTCGCTTTCCCGCAGCACCTCCTTCGCCCGCTGGTGCTCGGTGATGTCGCGACCCACCACCACTGACCCGACGATCGCGCCGTCCTTGTCGCGAATGGGACCCAAGCTGTAACTTCCGACCCAGATTTCGCCCGTGTCCTTGCGCCGCAGGCTGTACTCGGCGTTCGTGACCGTCTCGCCCCGCAGCGCCCTGGGAACCACCCACTGATCCAGAGGCGCCGGTTCCCCGTTGGCCATAAAAACATCCAGAATGTCAGGGTGCTCGGCGAAGGTCTTGGAGCACTCGTGCTTGTCCCTGAACCTGTGAAAGGTCGCGAATGCATCGTTGAAGTCAACGAACCGCCCCTGCGCATCGGAAATGAGCACGGCGTCGGTCATGCTGGCCAAAGCCGCCTCCAGCTTCGCCCGGCTCTCCCGCAGCGAATCGGTCAAACGGTCGCGTTCAGCCAGCAGCCGGGCGAGTTTGACGTTGCTGTACCCAAGCTGGGAGAGCGTGTCGGCCAGCTTGAGGAAAAACGACATGCCCCGATCGACGGCCTCACGGCTCAGCCGGGGGACGCGGTCCAGAGCGGCCAGGTACTCCTTTTCGTCGAAGCCGTATCCTCGTGCCTGGGCGCGGAAGAGCTCGCGGTCGATCGTCTCGTCCTCGAAGCAGAACTGCCCGGTGAAGATGTTGCCCACATGCTGGCCAGCCACGATGATGGGGGTAGCCATGTCCCACAGGTTGTTCCTGCACTTGTGCAGGCGGTACTCGCCCTGGGTCAGCCCGGCCGAGAGGCGGGTGTCGCTCTCCAGGCAATTCCGGCAGGTGTCCGCCTGCACCCGGTGGAATCGGGTGCAGATGTCCTGCCAGCCCACGCCCGCCAGCACCCGTCCCTTGACGTCTATGATGCTCATCGAAATGCGGGCCACCGCGTAGAAATCGTCCATGAGCTTCTGGAGGGCCGGGGTGTCGATGAGGTCGGCCAGTTCGAGCACACCCAGGTCGCCCTCGGGCGAGAGCACGCTCTCCAACTTCCGGCGCACGCGCTCCTCGCTCTCTCGCAGCGCCTCCTCGTCCCGCTTGTGCTCCACGATTTCAGCGTTCAAATGCTCATTCGCAACGGCGAGCTCACGGGTGCGTTCACGGACACGGTCCTCCAATGTTCCAAACGCCTCCCGGAGTTGATTCCCCATCCGGTTGAACGAGGCTGCGAGTTGTCCCACTTCGTGGAAACGGTCAGGGACTATGATTTCTTGCCACCGTCCCTGACTCATTTGTTGAGCGGCGGCATTGAGCTTGAGAATTGGCTGCGTGATCCACCGCGCCGTAAAAATGCCAATCGAGCCTGCCGCAATCAGAGCCAGGATGCTCATGAGAAGCGTGGCGTGGGCATTGGCATTTACGTGTGCCATGAAATCCGACTCTGGAACGATGACGGCGATGAGCCATTCCAGGCCGCGCCCGTCTGAGAATAGTGTTACATTGAGAAAATAATTCTGATCGGACAGCGTAACCCGCATGCTTTCATCGCCGGCAATCCGGTCGAAATTTCCAAAGCGTTCGATCAGGTATCCGGCGGCCGAACGGATCAAAGGCGAGGTACTTTCGACGGCTTGAAATCTTTCCGCCGTGGGCTCCTGACTCTCAGGGCCCAAACGGGTAGGCGGTTCGAATGACGAGGCCACCAGCATGCCGGACCGCTCGACTATGAATGCCTGACCCGATTTCCCGATTTTCAGGCGGCTGAGAAAGCGGCCGATATGTTCCAGTGAAAGTGCGGAAAGCTGCACCCCCATCAATGCCCCTGACCCGTCGTAGACAGGCAGCACGGCACCGATGCCGACGTTGTTCTGAGAGGCCCAGATGTAAATCGGACTCCAGGCGGGCTGCCCCGCGTTGAGCGCGGCTTGGTACCAAGACCGGGATCTCGGGTCGTAATCAGGGACGACGCTTACCAACTCGGCGGGCTGGCCCCGTTCATCCAGAATGTAGACGCGGTAATCGTTATCTACCGCTTTGTCCGCGAGCGCGCTGTCGAAGACGCCATCGCTCCGCCACCCCGCACCGATGAAGTCGCCTCTCGCCGATCCAAACGCGCAGGTTACCACCGAGGCGAACGCCTGGATTTGCTGCAGAAACCGCGCTCGCTGGCCGGGGTAATCGCGCGGGTTGACCAACCCGCTCCGGAGGGCCTCGGCGTTGATCCGATTAAGCGCGTGAGGCTTTGATAAGAATTCGTCGAGATCGTGTTTGATGCGAGCCTGCAGAGAGTGCTGGATCTGGGCAGCCATATCGTTCACCCCTTCCAGTCCGTTGCGGAAGGAAAGGTACCCGATCACTCCCACGGTCCCTGCTATGATCATCACCAAGAGCAGCACCAAGATCGCGCCAAGCCCAAGTCTGCTGAACCGCGTGATTGGAAATCCGCCTGGGGATTGCTTTGCCATTTGAACCTTTTGTTAGAAACTATCTCAAGAATGCATCTCACAGTCGCGGGCGGCGTGGCCCGCTTCTGAAAAATGCTCACCACCCGCCGCGGCGGCGCTTTTTGATCGACGTGCGCCTTGCCCTCGGCTGTGATCCGCTATTTTTGGGATGGCTTCCGGTCTCAAGCAAACAGCCAAGTGTTCTTCATGTAGTCCATCACAACTTTCGAAGGATTCTTGCTATTGAAAGCCCATGAAAGTCCACACCGAACGACTCGCGGTTAGGCATCCTGCAATCATACATGTACAATATTAGGTCGCTCAATAGAGAGAAGGCGAATATCATTTAATCAACACCACGTCCCGCCTGCTTTCGTGGGTTAGCGAAATACCAACCCTTTTGCTTTTATACAGGCATCCAGCTGACCTTGACAGCCCCGCCATGAGACTTCACAATCCCATGGACGACGGATAGACCCAAGCCGGTTCCCTTCCCAGTCGCCTTGGTGGTGAAATACGGCTCAAATATCCTTTTCAGTATCCAAGGCTGCATTCCATTTGAGCCTCATCGGCCTTGAAAAATCGGCTCAACTCCTTTCGCATCAGAAAAAAGATTAAGGCGCTTGTTGTCAAGACAAACGCCCAACCCCTGGTCAGCTGCATTATCGTTATGGTCCCCTCGGTTGTCACCGTCGCAGCCAGGAGTTGGTCTGAAAAAAGTATCCAGACCATCGAAATGAGGGCATAGATTAAAGCGATTTTAGATGCCGTGAGGGTAGGATTGTGATTAGATCGCATGCCGAGTCCTTTGGGTTAACCTCGAATAGAGCGGCCGCAATATTATCATAAATGGAATTGGATTTCATCCGCATTGCAAAAACTTGCAGGCTGTTACGAAATAAGCCGAAGTGAAAAGCTCCGGTAAACCGGATAAAGCCAGGACATTTCCTAAGGACCGATTGGAGCTCATAAAGACAGGCGGCGCAACGATTGGCCGTGCAATAGTCGCACCCGGCTGGAATGTTAAAAAAATGACGTCGAAATGGTCCGTTACGCACTCGGGCACGGATTGGTCCGGGAAAGACTGCTAAGCAACCTCCGGTAGGAGGCTGCTTAGCCCTCCGTTTGGACGGTAACCTTCCTGTGTAGTCCTGCACCTACAAATCTTTCAGCCTTCGCCTTATTGTTGAAACCGACATGTTACTGCTATCATTAAATAAATAACATGTTCTTTGGTTTTGACTACTGCGTTATCGGAAGCATTCGGAGAACCTATAAATGAATGGTGAAATGGAATACCTCCGTCGCCAGATTGAAAGCCTCAAAGCCGAAGTTTTATTGCTTCGGAAGGGGAATCTGGCATCCCCGCAGAGCAGTCTGTCTTCTCACCAGAAGAATGCACAAACCTCCCTGATTCAGAGCGAGGAGAAGTTCAGGCTCATATTTCAGACTAGCCCGGACTCAATTAGCCTGAATCGGCTTTCAGATGAAAGGTATATTGATGTCAATGAAGGGTTTACGAAACTGACGGGCTATACCCAAGAGGAGGCCCTTGGAAAAACCCCCATTGATTTAAATATTTGGGATTCCCCGGGGGATGGGCAGTGCTTTGTTAATAACCTCCTAAGCCAGGGATCTATCGAAAATTTAGAAATAAGATACCGTAAGAAAAATTTGAAGGTTGGAATCGGGCTTATGTCGGCTCGTGTCTTGAGCTTGAATCAGGAAGACGTCATCCTCTCTGTTATCCGCGATATCACGGAGCGCAAGCAAGCAGAGGATACGCTGCGCGAAAGCGAAGAGCGGCACCGCCAAATTGTTGAGTCCTCGATAGATGCAATCCTGGTGCGATCCTCTGAGTTCGTTATTTACGCGAACCCAGCTGCCGTTAAGCTTTTCCGGGCAAGCCACGCAAGAGAATTGGTGGGAAAGCGTTATTTGGACTTGGTTCACCCGGATGACCGACCCGAGTCCATTGAACGGATTAAAAGGGGGATGAATGAAAAATGGATTGCCCCTCCTCGGGAGCACCGAATTTCAGCTCTGGATGGGCAGGCAATAATAGTGGAGTCTACTGGAGTGCCAGTTCAGTACCAGGGCGAAACTCAAAATTTCGCTGTCTTCCGTGATATCAGCGGCCGCAAGAAGGCAGAAGAGGATTTGCGGCATCAGTTCGCATTCCTGCAGCAGCTGGTCAATGCCATCCCCGCTCCGATCTTTTTCAAGGATGTTAAAGGAGCTTACACCGGCTGCAATAAAGCCTTCGAGGAGTTCAAGGGTATTCGGCGGGAAGAAATCATCGGCAAATCCGTATCTGACATCTCCCCCCCGGAACTGGCCGGTATCTATCTGCAGAAAGATAAGGAATTGTACGATCATGGTGAACCTCAGATGTATGAGGGTCAGAGTTTAGCTGCGGACGGGACGCTTCGCGATATCGTTTTTCACAAGGCGACCCTCTCCGGAGCCGATGGTAATACCACCGGGATGGTCGGGGTAATATTGGACATCACGGAGCGCAAGCGAGCGGAAATCGCCGTTCAGGAGAGCGGGGAGCGATATCGGGCTCTCTTTGCAAACATGTTAAACGGGTTTGCATATTGTAAAATGCTTTTCGATGACCAGGGCCGCCCGGTAGACTTTGTCTATCTCGATGTCAACCAGGCATTCACCCGGCTGACTGGATTGGAAAACGTAGTCGGCAGAAAAGTCAGTGATGTGATTCCGGGGATCAGAGAAATGTCGCCCGAACTGCTTGAGATTTATGGCCGTATTGCGTTGACCGGCAAGGCCGAACCGTTTGAGATCTATTTCAAACCGTTGGCCAGTTGGCTCTCCGTTTCAGCATATAGCCCGCAACGGTATCACTTTGTTGCGGTCTTTGAAAATATCACCAAGCGCAAAAAGGACGAGACGGCGCTTAGAGTCTCTCATCGTTTTCTTGAGATCGTTCACGACCATAGGGAGATGACACCTCTGCTTGAGGCATTTTTGTCCGAAATCAAAGCATACACGGGGTGTGAGGCTGTCGGTATAAGGATTCTCGACGAGGAAGGCAGAATTCCATATTGGGCTTGCACGGGCTTCAGTCAGGAATTTTTTAATTTGGAAAGCCCTCTTTCCATAAAGTCGAACCAGTGCATGTGCATCAACGTTATCAAGGGAACTACCGACCCCGCTCTCCCGTTTTATACCCAAGGGGGCTCTTTTTACATGAGCGGTACTACCCGTTTTCTGGCAACGGTTTCGGAGAAAGACAAGGGGCAAACGCGCAACAGGTGCAACCAGGAGGGCTACGAGTCTGTGGCGCTGGTTCCATTCCGTGACGGCGACCGGATACTGGGATTGATCCATGTGGCCGACCGTCGCGAGGGCATGGTGCCGTTGGAAGTGGTCGAAATGTTGGAGACGGCGGCGCTTCAGCTGGGCACCACCGTTAAACGGCTACGGGCAGACCAAGATAAAGAAAAGCTGGAAAGCCGACTGCAGCAGGCGCAGAAGATGGAGTCCCTGGGCACCCTTGCCGGGGGCATTGCCCACGATTTTAACAACATTCTCGGGGTAATCATGGGGAGCGCTGAGATGCTTGATTGGACGAACGCGGTAGCGAGTTCGTCCAAGGACACGTTAGGTAACATCATAACGGCCTCCCAGCGGGCAAAGGATTTGGTACGCCAGATTCTCGCCTTCAGCCGCCATGCCAAGCAGGAAAAAATCCTGCTCAATTTGAAGGCCATCATAAAAGAGACGTTCGAGTTCCTACGCGCCTCCCTTCCATCAAACATCCAGCTGCGCCAGCAGATTGATCCAAAGGCAGGCAATATCATGGCCGACCCCACCCAGATGCAACAGATTTTGATGAATCTGGGCGCAAACGCGGCCCATGCCATGGAAAAGACCGGTGGCGTTCTCCAAATACACCTTTCGAACGTCACATTTAACCAAGATGACGTCCGATTTGACTCGGACATGGAACCAGGCCAATACGTCAGACTGGATGTGACAGATACAGGTCACGGCATCGCCCCGGATGTCATGAATCGAATTTTCGACCCCTATTTCACCACCAAGGAAAAAGGCAAGGGAACCGGACTCGGGCTATCCGTAGTGCACGGGATTGTAAAAGCTCACGGAGGGACGATCAAAGTATATAGCGAAATAGGGATAGGAACCTCGTTCCAGATCCTTCTTCCTCGCGCGGAGGGTTATGATTCGACTGAAACCAAACCCCTCGCGACGCCTCCCGGTGGGAAAGAGCGGATTTTGCTGGTGGATGACGAAAAGGCACTCGCCGATATCGAAAAACAAATGCTTAATTGGCTGGGATACGATGTTGAGGTCAGGACCAGCGCCGTCGAGGCTCTCGAAGCCTTTCGAGCGAAGCCTGAAAGTTTCGATCTCGTCATCACGGATCTGACTATGCCGCAGATGACCGGGATAAAGCTGGTACGACAGATGATTCAGATCCGCCCTGGTGTGCCGATCATTTTGTGCACTGGCTTCAGCGATCAGATCGATGAGAAACAGGCGTATTCTCTTGGGATCAAGTCCTTTCTGCTCAAACCGCTGGTTGCTAGAGACCTTGCCGCTGCAGTAAGGAGGGCTCTCGACGCCTAAGGTAAGATTTAAGACGATTCTTTTTTTAGCATTTCTTTGAGATTATGCCGGCGTGTTGGTCGGCTGATCGTAACCAAACGGGTGCATGGAAAAGTGAGGGGAAAATCTTCGCTGAGCAAGAGTCCGACAGTCTGTGCCTATTGGGTAAATCCCACAAAATCCGAATGGCCGCGGGCACGTGCAGCTGGCAGCGTAACGGGAGTACGGATATCAGATCCGAATCATCACCGATCCTCCGCCTCTATGATATTTCGCTGCTGATAATATCTAAAAGCTTCCTTCGAAGTAAATGGAATATCTTCTCTTCTGGCGGTTCTTTCCTGGAGGATTCAGGTAAGCTCTATTGTCTCTCCCGCACCGTGAAATTCAACGATGTCTCCGAAACGGCTCCACAGTTGGGCGGAACCCCTCAACCCTGTGCAATGCAGCGGAATAATCCTGCGCGGTTCCCATTGAGCGAGCTGATCGGTGACTCGCTTCATCGCGTCGTCATCATAGGAGCCCAAATGCAAGCCTCCCATGATCGTCAAGGCACGGCGTTCACCACTGATCGCAGCAGCATGATTGAGGGTATTAAGCAGGCCCGAGTGGCAGCAGCCGCAGATCAGGTGAAAACCCACTCCTGGCTCGCGTATCACGAGGGCTCGGTCGTCCATAACAATATCAGGGACATACTCTCCAAGACTCATCCTGAATAGATTTTTATGAGAAAGGTCCTCAAAGGCGACTACTCGCTCTATCTTTCCCGTCAAACATAGGTTGGGCGTGAGGAATCTATCATTTGAATCTGCCGATAGCAGAATATTTGCAGCCTGAAGCTCCTCCTTTGAGCAGGGGATGCTAATGTCCCTGAATGTCGGTTTGAAATTCGCCTTGGGGGTAAAGGTGTCGGCGTGTACGATTACCGATATATTTCTACATAGGTATCTGCCAATGCCAACCAAGGCACCGGAATGGTCGTAATGCGAATGGCTCAGAGCTATTAACAAAAGCTTGCTCCAGTCGACGTTCATTGCCTGGGCATTGTTGAAAAGTACCTGCGGCGAGCGACCAGTGTCGAACAAAACAAACTGGTCGTCAGCCAGATCGCCGCCTTCGATGGCCATGGAAAGACCATGCTCCGCAATACAAGCCCCTTCGCCCACCCAATTATTCACAAGAATTTTCAATTTCCAGCCCGGTATCGACATGTCAACTCCTTTGTGATCGAGGCGGGTGGAAGGGGCTTCAAGGTTTCCACCCGCCGTTTACACATGATTATGTTACCGCGCTATCAAAATGACAATCAGTACAATGTAAAAAATGCCACCTACGATCGTTCCAATCGTGAACACAGGATTGGGTTTGATTAAGTCTCTTGTTGATTCGCTGTAAAAGGAAGGGAGCTTTCTTGCTGTAAGATAGGCTACGGCGAAAGCCACCACTGGGAACAAGAAAGTGCCCTCGACCCATGCTGCAGCCTGAAGGAAATCAACCGGCACGGCATTAAAAATGTAAACAAGAAAAAAGTTCGCACACGTACCATAAAGAAACCACATGCGGTAACGCCATAAAGGAGACAGTTTCCGATACGCTTCCCAATTTGGAGCGCAAATAAGGATTAGCTTGTTGATGGTGCGGGCGTATCCGTCATAAATCGTTGCCATGGTGCTGTATATTACTCCAAAGGCACCGGCCAGATACAGCCAATGGGCCCAAGGCCCTAAGGTCTTTGTGAAAGTCTGGGAGAGCGTAGTGATGAATTTCAAACCACCAGGTGCCTCTTTCAGCGGATGAAGAATGACGATGGCCAGAACAAGGTAGGAAAATGTGACAATGAGGGTTAGAAAATTTGCCCCCCAAAGGGCATCGTTGAACATAACGCGAATCCAGCCCTTGATTTTGCTTGCAGTTGGTCGATCCAAGTTTTTAAGATCCTGGTAACCTAACGCCGTGTTCTCCAGTCCATCAAAATACTTGCCCAAGCCCAACCCTTTGGAAAGCGCCCAATCAGAGTACCAAAGGCTGTTAACAGCGCCACATCCTGCAAAAGCCATGGCTGGCAATATCTCCACCATTGGAGATTTAGAAATTTTATAATTTGTAACAGCCCAATCCGGGGTTGCAGATGGAATCTGGAACATGAAGCCTTCCGCCAGATCCTTAAGCGGAGGGAAAAAGGCAATCCCGATTATTACTGCGCTCACCGTAAGCAACCCAACAAAAACAATCAGAACCCTCTCCAAAAGGCTGTATTTATGTGTCCAAGATATCGCAACGAAGGACACCATGATGATTATTGACCAAACAAAAGGAGTGAATACTTGAACCATTGTGTGGAAAATGATGCCCACCATCGACACCAAACCGCCAATGTGCACAGCACCGAGGTAAATTGAAACAAAAAGGAGTGTCCAACTCAGCCATTTTCTGGGCCCGGGTATCAGGGCAAGACCATCAAAAATGCTTGTTCCGGTGGCAACTGACCACCTGCCGACTTCGTTAAGCATGAAATACTTTAGAGCGATGGCGAGGAGGGACATCCATAGGAACATCATTCCGTAAACACTTCCCACACGGGGGATCAGAACAAGCTCCCCCCCTCCGATGGCAAGTCCCGCCCAGACAACGCCGGGCCCGATCATTGAAAGAATCGCGAGCCCCTTGGGGGGGTCTGCAACTTCCACTCCACCGCCTCTTTCATTTGCCTGCGCTGCAGCCATTACACCCTCCTCTCATTTTTTCAAGTTCATGTCATGCTCCTGTCAGCTTCGAACAGATTTAATAATTCTAAAGACCGGCCCGTTTCAGGTCAGAGAGTGCATTAAGCAGGTGGTTCTTCATCAGTTTCTCGGCTTTTGCACCGTCTTTTTTTTCAATGGCTTCAACGATTGTGGCGTGCTCTTCAACCGTTTTCTCCCCACGACCTTCCGTCCTAAGGCTTGCTTTCCACCCCTCAAGGAGCGAGTTGGTGAAAGTACTCATCAGGGTCGCCAATGTTCTGTTCCCTGTTGCTTCAGCAATCAACTGGTGAAGTTGAGTATCTGCTCTGATCATATCCACCAGTTTATTTTCAGCCTGGGCTTCAAAAAAGCTGCGCAAGCATTTTTTCATGGCTTTGATTTGTTCTTTGGAGGCTCGCTCCGCACAGAACGCTGCGGCGCGGGGTTCAATAAGCAGTCGCACTTCAAAATGGTTGACAAGCGTCTCCTTCTGGACAGAGAGCCATTGCCTCAAGGGACTAAAGAGTGAGTTTTCAGGGTCCGTGACGTATATGCCTCTGCCAGGTTTGACCTCAACCACTCCCATCATCTCAAGGACCCGCAAGGCTTCTCGCACCGGAACTCGGCTAATTTTAAATTTCTCCATCAGTTTTCTCTCTGAAGGGAGCGTATCACCAGGTTTGAGGTGACCCGCGGATATGAGCTGATTTATCTGCTCTATGGCCATGTCTGAGACGCGTTTCTTTTTTATGGGTGTAAGCATGGCTTCTCCGATTGAAGAGGGATTTAAGCTGAGCAACTTAGCTACTGGTAGAACCAGTATATCTGTTAAAAATCAAAGTCAACTAAATTTTTGAAACACCTTGGGTGAATGTTGCGGGGATATATTGAAGTGATTTTTGGATGCGCTAATGGTGCAGGCGATCAGCAAAGGTAATTGCAGGGCGATTGGCGGCCTGAGCCATTTCCCGTGACTGCGGCTGTCGGCCTCTCAACATCTTTCTCGGGTCGTCTATTTCGCACAGGTAGATGCAGTTTTCCAGCTTGGTTGAACAATCCGATTTCCCATCATCCTTCAGGATACAGTTCTTGGCCTTGAACCGGCATCGACTGATGCAATTCTTGTAAATAAACCCTCTTTCTCTTTCGCTCATCACGATACCTCCTCATTCGAGGTATCCTCTCAACACGGGCCATCCTGCAAGATTCCGGCATCGCCCGGGCGTTCTTCTTGAGTTCACGAGGTGGGAGGGCTTGAGGCTATGTACAGCAAGGATGAAACCTCACCCTTTCAACATCAGCTTGCCACCCTCTTCCTCGGATAACGGATTTCGGCGTTATCCGATCTAACGATGCGATTCATAATGCAATTGTCAAGCATAATCGAAAGACCACGTCATATTCCATAGCGCACCTTCCCATCCGCTGACAGTCCCCTCGTTCCCACAAGCAGGGCATCTCCAGTGGATATCATTCGTTCCCGGCACCAACTCGATTTTCAATACCCCTCGACAGGCCTTTTTATTTCGCCGTTTCCAGAAACAACTATACGCGCTGCAATGATGAGCATTCCCGCCAGTACTCCGATCAATGTCCCGATCCGGATAGAACTTGACACGGACGAGAAATCACCTCATCTCCAAAAACCCGATGCGACCGCTGTCGACAAGCCTTTCTTGGGCCTCCATACGGGTTTTGCAGTCCAGGCAGTAGTTGGTAACCGGTCGTGCTTTCAATCTGACGATCGGGATATCTTCCCCGCACTCCTCGCAGATACCATAGCGGCCTTCCTCTATCTTGCGCAGGGCATGCTTGATCTTTCTGCCCAGTAATCTCTCCCGTTCGCGAATTCGGAAAGCAAAGGCGCGCTGTCCTTCATAAACAGCCCGGTCGAGAATATCAGGATGCACCTCGGAATAATCCTGCAGGGAAACCTTCATCGCCGCTTCGTTTGAAACCAGTTGGTTGATCTCGTCCGCCAGTTTTTTTCTGAAATAGTCGAGCTGCCTTTCGTTCATTCCGAATTAGCCCCCCTTGACGATTAGGAATCGGAGTTGTTTACTGTAAACCCTTTTGTTTCCGAACCTACTTTAACGGGTAAAGCAAATAAATGGGGTTGATCCTGTATTTTCTCGTCGGCGCATGTGCAACAAGGGGAATGGGTTTACCCGGAACGGCGTGGCGTGCCAACAGCGAACAGCAACCGTTTGGGGCCTCGCTGGTATTTTTAATTTAATTACCCGAACTACAGGCTATCCTCTCTCGGATATTGCTGCTGATAGAGTTGCCGCTTATTTCCCTGCCGATTTCCCGTTCGCCTACATGGCAAATACGGTCTTTACCTTATGGCTCCCATCGCAATGAATGGTAAGCTGTTGTTGAGGTCTCTGTCAAAGAAGGATCTTTATGACAGCTACACCTATCCGGATTGTTGTTGTCGACGATAGTCCTCTCTACCGAGGTGTGATCTGCGGAATGCTTGAGAAGCAGCCAAACCTGCAGGTCGTTGCAGAGGCAGGGGATGGACGATATGCCATCCAAGCCGTGCAAAAACACAGACCAGATGTCGTTCTGATGGATATTACCATGCCTATCCTTGACGGAATTGAAGCTACCCGCAGCATCACGTCCAATTTCCCCGATACCAAGGTCATCGTATTCACTATGTACATCGACCAAACCTACTCAAACAGGGCATTCCAAGCCGGAGCTTGCCGTTTTCTCGCTAAGGGATGCCACATGGACGACATCCTTGACGCAATCTTGAAATGCTCGTCCGAACCCTCGAAGGTTATTGGGCACCCACCGGACCAACCCTACCCCTGACGTACCCGAATATACGAGATCAGCCTTTCAGCATCGTGGTCTTAACCTTGAGCTTCTCTGAGGACCTATGAAACATTCGCGACAAGGCCCTGACATGGACCTGATCCCATGCCGGCACATCCAGTGTCACGCTGGTGCGAAGGGAGCCGGGTCCATTCCGGCTTACATGAGTAACACATGCGCTTCGCTACCGCTTCCTCCACGATTGAATCTTCTTCCGATTAAACCGGGACCACCTATCTTCTGGTGACCTATGAGCCACCCCACCATACGGCTCGTCATTGCCGATCACCGCGCGTTTGTACGAAAGTCCATGCGTCGTGCGCTCAAACTTGAACCAAGGCATAGACTAG
>JACRCN010000014.1 GCA_016219005.1 Deltaproteobacteria bacterium | reverse complement strand
CCTGGTGCGGGTAGCGACCGGGTTAAATAACTGAGACGAAAACGGACGGACATCGTGCGGCGCAGACTTCCATAATCCGGGTGGCGGCAACTCGTCCACACCGCGCGGCCGCGCAGATCACTCGACGATTTCGAGGATGGCACGTTTTCGTATCTTGGCGGAGGCGGCACCCAGGATGATTCGGATCGCCTTGGCCGTCCGACCCTGCTTCCCGATGACTTTCCCGAGGTCCACCTTGGCAACACTCAG
Source organism: Deltaproteobacteria bacterium (assembly GCA_016219005.1). Classification (GTDB taxonomy): domain Bacteria; phylum Desulfobacterota; class Desulfobacteria; order Desulfobacterales; family SpSt-501; genus SpSt-501. The sequence goes on along the minus strand of JACRCN010000014.1, from coordinate 65,692 downwards.
TTCCAAAACGGTTGCCTGGCTGCCCTCCAGCGCGTTGACACTCACCTGTTCCGGATAATCGACCAAGGCCTTCGCGATGTATTCGATCAGCTCTTTCATAGCGACCTCTCATTCCCTTGCAGTTCAGAACCGTCCGTGGCACGCATGCAGCATATGGTGAACCCAGAACACAACGCTGGAAACTAGGAAGGCTGATGGTTGTTTAAGGCTTTCCTAACATTTTCCGGCCGGCGATTGCAAGAAGGCGATCAAAAAAAAGAGTCCGATTCAGATTATCTTGTTTTTTCCATTTAAATCGAATAACCAAAGATAAAAAATGGAATTTAGGTGATTTTAAAGCCGCCATGAAATACCGATGCCGAAGTGGCGGGCGGAGGGTCATGGATTTTTCGATTCCTATTGAACTGGCTGAGGATGCAAAACGTTTTGAGACGTTCGCCCGGGACCGGCTGGCGCCCCACCTCCCGGAGTGGTGCCGGCAGCGGGAGCTGCCCCGGGCTTTTTTCAGGGAGTTGGGGCAAGGCGGCTGGTACGGGTTCTCCTCCGCCGATGGCCGGCTGGTCAAACGACCGGCGCTGCGGGAGGCCCTGATCGCCGAAGGGTTTGCCCGGCTGTCGCCCGGCGCAGCCATCGCCGCCCTCGCCCACGCCGACCTCGGCCTGATGGGCTTGTTTCTGCACGGAGCGCGGGACTTGCAGCACCGGTATGGCGAAGCTGCGCTCGACGGAAGCACGGTCATGTGCCTGGGCAACACCGAGGCAACGGCGGGCAGCGATGTGGCCGGCATCCGCATGCAGGCCACGCCCGCGAAAGCCGGCTGGACGCTTGCCGGCACCAAGTCCTACGTCACCAACGGCGCCGTCGCCGACCTGGCCGTGATCACCGCCGTGACGGACCCCGATGCACCCCGCAACAGCCGGCTTTCGATGTTCCTCGTGGACCTGAGATCCGAGGGCGTCCGGCGCACCCCGCTGAACAAGCAGGTGTGGGTGCCGTCGGATCTCACCCGCCTAGAACTGCGGGACGTCTTCGTCCCCGAAGACCACCTGCTCGGCGCACGCGGCCGCGGGCTGCAGCAGGTGCTGGCGGTCTTCTCCCACAGCCGCGTTCCCATCGCCGCACTATCCCTGGGCACCGCTGCCGGGGCGTTCGACCTGGCCGTCCGGCATGCCCGCCAACGCGCCATCTTCGGCCGGAAGGTCACCGACTTCCAGGCCAAGTCCTTCGAGATAGCGGAGCTGCACGCCGCCATCGAGGCGGCCCGGCTCATGCTCTGGAAGGCCTGCTGGAAGATGGACGCAGGCGAGGACTTCCGCGGGGACGCAGCCCTGGCGAAATACCTGTCGGTGGCGGCCGCCACAAAGACGGCCGCCTGGGCCGCGGACATCTTCGGAGCGGCCTCGGTGATTCTCGAGCACCCCGTGCACAAGTTCCCCATGGACGCCTGGGCCGCGTCCTTGGGCGAGGGCACCCAGGACGTTCAGAAACTTGTCATTTTCCGCGAGATCATGCAACGCTACCCGTGATGCCGCTCACGGCGCAAGCAGAATTTTCCCGAACTGCTCACCGGCCTCTAGCGCGCGATAGGCATCGATCCCTTCGCCGAGGGGCATGACGCGATCGATTACGGGCTTCAGGCGGCCCTGACCAAGCAGATCGAGCACCTGGCGAAAATCCTGGTGATTGCCCATGGTGCTTCCGATCACGCTGATCTGCTTGCCGAAGATGAAGCGGATGTCGATCTGCGCGTGAGGGCCGCTGGTGTTGCCGACGATGACAATGCGCCCGCCGCGGGCCGCGGCCTGCATGCTGCCCATGAGGGTGGCTTGCCCGACGTTGTCCACCACCACATCCACCCCGCGCTTGCCGGTCATTTTCAACACCTCCCGGACCCAGTCCGCGGTGGACCGGTCCACGACGACGTCGGCACCGAGAGCCTTGGCCTTTTCGGCCTTGTCCGGATTGCCTGCCACGACCAAAACGAAAGCGCCGGCAAGCTTCGCGATTTGAATGGCCATGCTGTTCACCCCGCCCCCGGAACCGACCACAAGGACGGATTCCCCTGCCCGCAGGCCGGCCCGGTGGATGAGCATGCGCCAAGCGGTCAGACCCACCAGCAGGGGCGCGGCGGCTTCCGGGAAACCCATCCCATCGGGCAGGGCGGCCAAGTTCCCGGCCGGAACGGAAATGTACTCGGCCGCCCCGCCGCGGACGTGCTCCCCGATGATGTGGTAGCCGGGGCTGACGGAGCACTCGCCCCGCCGCGTGAACTCGTCTTCGACGAGGCTGATCCCGGGGTCGATCACCACGCGCTGGCCGATGCTCCAACCGGTGACGCCGGTGCCCAGGGCCAAGATCTCGCCCGCCACGTCCGCACCGCACCAGTGGGGCATCTGCAGCCTCAGCCCCGGCCATCCGCGCCGGACCCAGATGTCCAGGTAGTTCAGGGCGCAGGCGCGCACGCGGACCACCGCCTGGCCGGCCGTTAGCTCGGGATCGGGCACATCACCGTAATGCAGCACCTCCAGTTCACCGTGCCGTTCAAAATAGACGGCTTTCATCGTTTCACCTCCGTGTGCGGATCCGTCGATGCAGAACCCCGCCGCCGGTCGGGCCGGCGGGCACGCGTTCTCTGTTTATAAAAAATCGGCCATGCCTTGTAAAGCCCCGTGCCGGAGGCAGCCCGCCTGCCGCGCCGATAATCTTGACATCCCAGGCCCAGTCGTTAGATATTGACATGAAGCCATCTCAAAAATCGCAGATCATAAGCCGAGAGCAAGGCGCACGCCGCTGAAAAAGCGCCGCAATCGCGGCAGGTTGTGAGCATTTTTCAGAGGCGCGCAACGCCGCCGTCGACTGTTAGATGCATTTTTGAGATAGCTGCATAGGGGATGGCGGAATTCACGCCGAATCCCAGGAAACTCTTCCCATGAGCGACGTGGTCGATACCGGTGCATCGGGAGCCGCTTTTGAAGAAATCGAGCACACCGCCGACCGGGCGCTGCGAATCCGCGGATGCAATCTCGAGGAGCTTCTGGTCAATGCGGCCCGGGGCCTGCTCAACATCATGGACCCCGTGCCCTCAGCCGGCGGCAGGACCGCCACCCGGGTGATCGACCTCGCTGCGGTGGACGCCGAGACGCTCCTGGTAAATTGGCTGAGCGAGCTCGCGTTCTGGGCAGAAACCGAAATGCTGGTCTTTGACCGGTTCGAGGTTGAGCAGATCAGCTCGACCCATCTTCGCGCCGTCGCCCGGGGAGGCCGAGCGGACCGCCTCGAAAGGCACGTCAAGGCGGTCACTTTCCACAATCTCGACATCGTGCAAACCCCGCATGGACTAACGGCGACCGTCGTTTTCGACGTCTGAAGCCGGCCTCTATCCTGCGCCAGGAGGGCACCATGGTCGGCGCGCGCGACCTCAAAAAAATCGGTGATTTTCTTTACGAGATCCCGACCTCTCACCGCTCGGACATGCGGGTACCGGCGCGGTTCTACGCCGACGACCGACTGCTCGACGGCATCACGGGTGATCGCAGCCTCGAGCAGTTGGTGAACACCGCGACCCTGCCCGGCGTCGTCCGCTATGTGTTGGCCATGCCGGACATCCACCAGGGCTACGGGTTTCCCATCGGCGGTGTCGCCGCCACCGAGCTCCCGGACGGCGTCATCTCCCCCGGCGGCGTCGGCTACGACATCAACTGCGGGGTGCGTCTGCTGGCAAGCCCGCTGGAAGCCGACGCCGTGCAACCCCACCTCGACCAACTCGCCACCGTCCTCTACGCCAACTGCCCGAGCGGTGTGGGCCAGGGCGGCCCGGTGAAGCTCAAGCCGGGCGAGTTGGATGAGGTCATGCAAAATGGCGCGCGCTGGGCGCTCAAGCGGGGATTCGCCACCGAGGCGGACCTCGACCGCACCGAGGAAGGCGGCTGTCTGGCGGGGGCCGACGCCGACAGGGTCAGCGCCCGCGCTCGGGACCGGGGCCGAGGCCAGGTGGGCACCCTCGGCGCGGGCAACCACTTCATCGAGGTCGATGTGGTAGACCGCGTCCAGGACGAGGACACCGCCCGACGCCTCGGGCTTTTTTCCGGCCAGGTCGTCGCCCAGATTCACTGCGGCTCGCGCGGGCTCGGCCACCAGGTTTGCACCGACTACGTCAACCTCTTCCAGAAGACCGTGCGAAAATACGGCCTGACGCTGCCCGACCGCGAACTGGTGTGCGCCCCGGCCGGCAGTCCCGAGGGCCGGAATTACCTGGCGGCCATGCAGGCCGCAGCCAACTACGCCTTCGCCAACCGGCAGGTGCTGGCGTTTCACATCCGGCGCAGCTTCGAGCAGGTTCTGGCCGGACGAGTCAAAAACCACCACCTCTTTCAGATCTACGATATCGCCCACAACATGGCCAAGATCGAATCCCACACGGTCGACGGCCGGCGGCTGACGCTGTGCGTGCACCGCAAAGGAGCCACCCGGGCCTTCGGCCCCGGCTCCGCGGTGCTGCCCGCGGCCTACCGCGACATCGGTCAACCCGTCCTGGTCCCGGGGTCCATGGGCACCTCCAGCTGGGTGCTCGTCGGCACCGCGGGCGCCATGGACCAGACCTTCGGGTCCACCTGCCACGGTGCAGGCCGGACGATGAGCCGGCACCAGGCCAAACGATCGGTTCACGGCGCCGGCCTGCGTGAGGAGCTGGAAACCCGTGGAATCAAGGTGCGGGCGGGAAGCCTGTCCGGCCTGGCGGAGGAAGCCCCGGGTGCGTATAAGGACGTCGACCGGGTGGTGGAGGTGGTTCACGGCGCCGGCATCGCCCGGCGCGTGGCGCGGCTGACGCCACTCGCCGTCATCAAGGGATGATGGCTTCGTCAGAAGCCCAATTTCGGCCTTGCCCTTCGCCCCATCGTCACCGCGGCGGACCATGAATTCGCCTCGTTCCGCGGGGCTTACGCGCCTTGACCGTGGGCTTCTGACGAAGCCATCGCAGCCGGTGAAGTTTTGCGGGAGCGACGAATTCTGAATGGGCCGGCCGGCAGACAGGATGACGGGCTGACCCCCACTGAAAGGAGGTCCCAACATGCGAATGCAATTCCGAAGCATCGTTTGCGCGACTGACTTTTCGGAGCATTCCAACCGCACCATCCCTTACGGGGTGGCGATCGCCCGCGAGTTCGGCGCCAAGCTCTACCTGTGCCACGTGATCGACCTTACAGCGCTGACGATCTACGGCGAGTTTCAGATCGACCCGGTCGGCCAGCAAACCCGGATCCGGCAGGAGGCGAACGAGCAGCTCGAAAAAATGCTCGGGCCCCACCGCATCCAGTGGGAGCCGCTGATCGCGGTCGGCCAACCGGCGGCGGAAATCACCCGGCTCGTCGACGAAAAGGGGATCGATCTCGTCGTTTCGGCGACCCGGGGGCGGTCCGGTCTGAAGCGGCTGATTCTCGGGTCGGTGACCCAGCGCCTGATGCGCACCCTAAGCTGCCCGCTGCTCGCGGTCCAAGGCCCCGAACAGGGGATCATCGATCCGGGCACGGCCGGCATCCGCCTGAAAAAAATCCTGATCGGCTGCGACTTCTCCGAGGATTCCGTGCTGGCACTGAAATACGGGCTGAGCCTGGCCCAGGAGTTCGAGGCCGAGGTACATCTGATCCACGTGATGGAGCCGCCGGTCTACCACGACCTGCTCAAGCCTTCCGAGCAAACCCAGGACATAGCGCTCACCGATGTGCTCAAGGAGAAACTGGAGAGGCTGGTGCCCGGCGAGGCGCGCCTCTGGTGCTCGCTGCAGGCCGAAATCTTGCGCGGGCGGCCCTATGAGGAACTGGTTGCCTACGCTCATGTGCAGGACATGGACATGATCGTGCTGGGCGTGCGGGGCTACGGTCTGGTGCGGTCCTTTCTCATGGGATCGACCACCGACCGCGTCGTCCGCAACGCCCCCTGTTCAGTGCTGACGGTGAGTGCCCAGGTGCATAGCCCGGACGAGCGCCGCACCTGAGCCGGAAATAGCAGGGTGTTAAACAGCCCACCCGGCGTCGCGGAACATCGGGCGCAGGCAGGCCAGACTCTCCCGACCGGCCTCCTCCGGGGTGTCCACGTAGGGATATAACTCGAGGCTGATGTCGCCCGTGTACGCGAGCTCCCGCATCCGCGTCAGCACTGCTTTGAGCGGGATGGACCCCTGGCCGGCGATGAGGTGCCGGTGCACCCGCGTGGGGGCGATGTCCTCCAGGTGTACGTGGCCCACCCATTCGAACAGCGCCTCGAAGGCCGCCTGGGGTTCCTCGCCGGCGCAGAAGAAATGTCCGATGTCGAAATTGATCCCCACGGCTCGGGAGCGAATCCCCTTCATGAAGGCTTGGAACTGGGGGGTGGTCTCGATCATCAGCCCGGGCTCCGGTTCGACCAGCAGTTTCACCCCCAACTCCTCGGCCAGCGGGATCACTTGCTCGAGCCCCGCGTAGAACCGGCGCTCCGCCGTCGGGCGGTGGATTCCGGCGAGCGGTCCGCCGGGCGGCACCGATATATTGGCGCACCCGAGGCGCTTGGCAACACGCAGACAGTCGCGGGTGTGTTGAATACGGATCTCCCGTTGCTGCTTTTCGGGCTCGATCCAGGAGGGCAGATAGGTGTCGCCCACGGCAAACAGCGTGAAACTGTTCAAGTTGGTCACCTTGAGGCTGCAGGTGTCCAGGGTCTGCTTGAGCCGCTGAAACTCGCTCTCGTCGACGTCCGGCGGGTAGAGGTGGGGCCGGTCGGCCATGATCTCCACTCCCTTGAACCCCAGGCGCGCGATTCTCGCCACCGCGTCGATCAACGGAAACTTCACAAAAGCGTTGGTGCTGTAACCGAAAACCATACGTAGGCGCTTGCTCCTCTCCAATGAGGTCGGAATACGATCGAACCGAAGTCTTCGCCGAAATGCGAAGGGTTTTCGCCCGATCCCGGAGGCTCACAATCATCGGCGGGTACCATAGCGATTCCGACGCGCGAGGTCAATTTTTATCAGCCGGGGTGCCGTCGCCCACCAGCCGGCCGTCCGACATCTGCAAGATCCGCCGGGCATAGCCGGCGCACTCCGGGCTGTGGGTCACCATGATGATCGTCATCCCGGTGGCGTTGAGCCGCTGGAACATGTTCATTATCTCGCGGCTGTTGCGCGAGTCCAGGTTGCCGGTCGGCTCGTCGGCCAGCAGCACGGGCGGCTCGTTGACGATCGCCCGCGCCACCGCCACGCGCTCCTTCTCGCCGCCCGAAATCTCGCCCGGGAGCCGATCCGCCTTGTCGGCCAGACCGACCTGGGAGAGTGCTTCCAGGGCCATCGCCCGCTTTTGCTTGCCTGCGCGCCGGGTCACGGCCAAGGGCAGCATCACGTTTTCGATGACCGTAAGATAGGCGACGAGATGGAAGCTCTGGAAGACGAAACCCAGGTATTCGCGTCGGAAATCGGCCCGCTGCTCCTGTTTCAGTCCATACACATCGATGCCGTCCACCCGAAGCCGGCCCGAGCTCGGCGCGTTCATCGCGCCGAGCATTCCCAGCAGGGTTGATTTGCCGGCCCCGGACTCGCCCATGACTCCGACGAACTCGCCCGGGGCGATGTTAAAACTGATCCCGGAGACGGCGTTGACCGCAGCGCCCCCGTTGCCGAAGGTCTTCTCCAGGCTCTCTGCGATGATGTAGCTCATGTGGCACCTCTCCCAAGCAGGGTGTTGAAAGGGTGTTGAAAAACAAGCACCGGGCCGTCCGCCAAGGCGTGCAGCGAATTGGAACGCGCAGCCTGTTCAGAGCGACAGGTGCGCATTTACAAAAGCAGCACTACGCCGGACCGCGACCTCAGGTGCGGTTTTTTAACAACCTGTTAAAGCGAACGCAGGGCTTCGTTCGGGTCCATGCGCGCGGCCATGGCCGCCGGGTAGGCGCTGGCGATCAAGCCCAGCGTCAGGGCCAGGATCAGGGCCTCGGCCGCCAGCCCGGGATTGAACGGCACATGCCCCGAGTGACCCTCACCGAAAAGGGCGAGCGCTGCGCGGGCCGATCCCATCCCCAGGAAATATCCGATGACCCCGGCCAGTCCGGAGATGATTCCGGCCTCCAAAAAGACGATCCGCATGATGTGGGACCGGCGGAACCCGATAGCGCGGAAGATGCCGATCTCATCGGTGCGCTCGCGCACGCTGCCCATCATGGTCACGAGCACGACGAGCCCCCCGATGAAGAGAATGACGCCGGAAATACCGTAGGAGAAATGCTTGAACTGCGCCAGCATTTCCATGCGGCTCTTGACCACCTGCTGGATGGCCATGACCTTGGCGCCGGGAAGCGCCTCGGAGATCTGCTGCACCATGTCCTCGATCGGGCAGTCCTTGCACAGGGCCGCCACCTCCGCCATGGAAATTCGGCCGGGCTTGTGGAACACCCGCTGCGCGGTGGCCAGCATCGCAAAGGCCAGTTGATCGTCCTGGGAGCCCGTGGACTCCAGCACCCCGGAGACCGTGAGGCTACGGTCGTTCACGACCAGGGAATCGCCGGTCGTGAGATTCAGGACCCTTGCTGCTTCCGCCCCCAGGAGGACACCGTTTTCATCCGGCAGCCCGCCCTGGACATGCCACCAGGGTTTCAGGATGCCGGCGGCTTTGAAGTCGATCCCTGCCATCAGGATCCGGCGGCCGTCGACGGGCACCACGCCCAGAACCATCGGGCCCACCGCGGCGATGTTGCGGGCATTTCGGATGGAGGTCAGCTTGACCAACTCGGATTCGCGGATCTCCTCGAGCTCGAAGGAAACCCCGCCCATGGACATTCCGCCGTAAGTCAGGGAGAGGTTTTCGGTGCGGGGAACGATCAGGATGTTAGCCCCGTATTGTTCAAGCTTGTGGGCGATGTCGTGGGTCGTGGCGTCCACGAAGCTGATGATGCCGACCACGGTTGCGACCCCGATCACCAGTCCGGCCAGAATGAAGGCCGCCTTGCCCTTGCGGCGCATGAGGTTGCGTATGGATATGAGTTTGAGTGTCATCGGATCAGCCCTTTTTGGAATAATCGAAATAACCCTCGCCGCCCAGGATGTCGCTGACCTGGATGACGACCGTATCGTTCTCCACCCGGCGATCGAGAGGCGCCGGGTTGCAGCCGCCCTTGACCTCGTTCACCTGGGTGGACTTGAAGCGCTGGCCGCAGTTGCGGCACACCATGAAGTCGCCGTCCTGGGCGTAGCCCTTGCCGGCCGGCCAGCATACGTCGCAGGCGTCGAAGGCCGCGCGGATCACTCCATCGGCGCTCTTGAGCACGAAATAGCGAATGGTGATGCTGCCGTCCTTGTGTCCGAAGTAGCGGGCCTTGCCGTCCTCGAACATAGCGGCCGGCATGGATACCGTCCGGCCGACAACCGGGGCGACCGCTGCAGGGGCGATCGGGGACGTGGCGCTCCCGGCCGAGAAATACCAGTAGGCGCCGGCGGACAGCACGGCGGCGCAGGCCAGGCCGGCCCACAAGGGCGCCCGGCTTTTGGATGAGCTTCCTAGCACAGCAGCCTTTTTGGCCGCCAGTTTGTCATGGGTCTGTTTTGTGGACATGCGGATGATTCCTTTCAATCATTGAAAAAGACATATGATTCCCACCGCCTGCGGCGGTCGGAAAAGCCATTGTGCGTGGAATCCGAGTGTACGCGATCGAAATTTCCGAACGGTGGCAGAGCAGAACGGATCAGATCAGAAGCGCTTGAACCTGGAGAAAAATGGGTATGGGGTGTGGGATTGGCTCCCGTGACAGCGCCGGTGCGCGAAAGGACGTGCGGCCGAGCAGCGCGTCGTCGAAATTTGCCACGACGCAGGCCGATAGGCCGACATAGGTCTTGATTTCAGGATTGGCGGCGAAATCCTTCGCGGCCAGGCGGCAGGCCGTTCCGGCTCCGCTGGCAGCGGCATTCGTGGTTTCGCAGCAGCCCTTGGCATTGCCGGCTGCGCCGTGATGGTTCGTATCCTTGGCGCTATGCCGGCAGCACGGCATGCTGCTTGACTCCGACCCCGTGCAGGCGTAGGCGGAGCCGGAGGCGATGACGACCAGCACCAGGAAGATTTGCAAAAATTTAGGGCCGCGAGATTTCATACTGATGCAGTATATAATCCCACCCCGCCACGGTTGTCAACGGTTGTCAACCGCAAAAGCGGCGATGTCCCGCAGAGTGTTGGTGCCAGTCGCTTTACATTTCCGGTTTTGGCCACTAGTATAGTCGATCTGCCATCGCGCCGCTTGAAGGCGATGGACTTCGGATCACGGTCTGAGGCGCAGTTGTCCAACAGCCGCTTGGTTCCCTCTCAGGCAGGTCCCTTGCCCGCCTCTGCCAATTCCTGCAGTCCGCCGGGGTCCAGAAGGAAAATCCTGCGACCCTCAACCTTGATGAGGCCCTGGGTGGAGAGCTTTGCGAATATCCGCGAAAGGGTTTCGGGGATCGTCCCGATCAGACTGGCCAGCTGGCCTTTGGATATGTTCAAATCCACCTGATCGGTCTGAGACTGCTCGCTGGCCAGGTAGAGCAGGTAGCTCGCCAGCCGCGCCGGGATCTCTTTCAGGGAGAGGTTCTCGATCTGCGAGGAGAACTGCCGCAGCTTGTGGGAGAGGTCCGAGAGCATCTTCATGGCGAGCAGGGGGTTTTTGCCGATGAGGGCCAGGAAAGCGGACCGGGGAAAGAACATCGCGCGGGTGTCGGCGACCGCCGCGGCGTTGGCCGGAAATTGCTCCCCCGCAAATACCGGGACCTCGCCGAACAGCTGTCCCGCTGCGAAGAAATGCAGGATGTGCTCTTTCCCGTCGGCCGAGAGTTTGAAGACTTTGATCCTGCCGTCGATGACCAGGTAGAAGCCGTCGCCCTCATCCCCTTCGGAAAAGATGACTTCCCCCTTGCGGTAGCGCTTTTCGACGGCGATTCGCCCGACGTCGGCCAGCTGTTCACGACTCAGGCCGCTGAAAAAGGGAATCGAGGAGATGATCGCCAATGACTTGTCCATACCCTCTTTGTTGCAGCAATTTTGAGCCAAGTCAAGAAGCGTGGCCGTGGGGAGGACGATAGGAGCGCCCCGGCGTTGCAAGGCACCCCGGCGACCCGCGCGGAGTGCGCCGGCATCTGCGGAAATAGACCATCGCTTCCTGCGGCGAAAGAAATTTTATTCTTTCTTGATATAGGTCAAAGCGCATGCGCGCGAGGTCCGCTATTCTCCAGGCCAAGCGGGGTTCAATGGTTTGAGTTCCGGTGTTTCACAGCACGCTAACACTTCAAACGAAAGGGGCTTATTATGTTTTGCTACCAGTGCGAACAGACGTCCAAAGGCGAGGGCTGCACCAAGATAGGCGTGTGCGGGAAGACCGCCGACGTGGCCGCCCTTCAGGATCTTCTCATCTACACGCTCAAGGGGCTGTCGCTTGTTGCCAACGCGGCCCGCCAACACAAGCTCGACGTTACGGAGGTGAGCCGCTTCACCCTGCAGGCCGCGTTCTCTACACTCACCAATGTGGATTTCGACCCGGCCCGTTTTGTGGCCCTCATCGCCAAATGCGTCGCCTTGCGCGAGGGCCTCAAGCAGAAGGTGAAGCAGGCCGGCGGCAAGGCGGAGTTCGGCCACGCGGCCGCTGCATTCACTCCGGCGGCGACTTCCGAGGCCATGGCGGCCCAGGGCGAAAAGGTCGGCGTGAAAGCGCCGGCGGCGGATGCCGATGCCCAGGCCCTGCGGGAGCTTTTGATTTACGGGCTCAAAGGGGTGGCCGCCTATGCCGACCACGCCTGGATCCTGGGCAAGAAGGACGAGAGCGTCTACACCTTCATCCACGAGGCCCTGGCCGCCACGCTGAACCCGGCCCTCGGCGTGAACGATTACCTGGGCCTGGTGCTCAAGTGCGGCGAGACGAACCTGAAAGCCATGGAACTCCTGGACGCGGGCAACACCGGCGCCTACGGACACCCGACGCCGACCAAGGTCCCGCTGGGCCAGAGGCAGGGCAAGGCCATCCTGGTATCCGGCCACGACCTGAAGGACCTGGAGGAGATCCTTAAGCAGAGCGCCGGCAAGGGCATTAACGTCTACACCCATGGCGAGATGCTGCCCTGCCACGGGTATCCCGAGCTGAAGCAGAAGTATCCCCATTTCTTCGGCCACTACGGCACGGCCTGGCAGAACCAGGCCAAAGAGTTCGCCAAGTTCCCCGGGGCGATCCTCATGACCACCAACTGCCTCCAGAAACCCACCGACGCCTACCGGGACAACATCTTCACCGCCGGTCTGGTGGGCTGGCCCGGTGTGCGGCACATCGCCGACACGAACTTCAAGCCGGTCATCGACAAGGCCCTGGGGCTGACCGGCTTCACCGCGGATGCCCCCGGCAAGGAGGTCATGGTCGGCTTTGGGCGCAACACCGTGATGAGTGTGGCCGGCAAGGTGGTGGAGCTGGTCAAGGCCGGCAAGATCAAGCACTTCTTCCTGGTGGGCGGCTGCGACGGCGCCAAACCGGGCCGCAGCTACTACACCGAGTTCGTCGAGAAGGTGCCCCAGGACTGCGTCGTGCTGACGCTCGCCTGCGGCAAGTTCCGGTTCTTCGACCAGGACCTCGGGGAGATCGACGGCATCCCGCGCCTGCTCGATGTCGGGCAGTGCAACGACGCCTACTCGGCGATCCAGATCGCCGTCGCCCTGTCCAAGGCCTTCAACTGCGGTGTCAATGACCTGCCGCTGTCCATGATCCTGTCTTGGTACGAGCAGAAGGCGGTGGCGATTCTGCTGACGCTGCTCTTCCTGGGCATCAAGAACATCCGCCTGGGCCCCAGTCTGCCGGCCTTTATCACGCCGAACGTGCTGAACGTCCTGGTGGAGAAGTTCAACATCGCCCCCATCAAGACACCGGACGAGGACCTCAAGGCAATCCTCGGGTAGTGCTGAAGAAGAGCAAGAAAAGCCGGCCGGGACCCCGGCCGGCTTCAACGCAGAAATTGGGCATTATACCAAGTCATCGAAGGAGCAAGATATGCGGTGCCCGGGACAGGACATGCAGTATTGGAAACCAGGGGCGATTTTCGAGGCGAACTGTCCCCAATGCGGCCAGACCGTGGAGTTTTTCAAGGACGACACCGCCCGCAAGTGCGGGAAATGCGGCCACCGCTTCGTCAACCCGCAGATGGACTTCGGCTGCGCTGCCTACTGCCCGTATGCCGAGCAGTGTCTGGGCACGCTGCCGGACGGGCTGGCGGCCCGGAAGGAGAACCTGTTGAAGGACCGGGTGGCGGTCGAGATGAAGCGCTATTTCAAGAACGACTTCAAGCGCATCGGCCATGCCAGCCGGGTGGCGCGGCACGCCGAGCGGATCGGCAGGGCCGTGCAACAAGGCAACCTCGCGGTGATTCTCTCGGCCGCCTACCTGCACGATATCGGCTATAGGGACGCCGGGCGCCAGGACGGCAGCACCGCCTCCGAGCATCCGGAGACGGCAGGCCCGGGCGTGGCGCGGGCCATCCTGGAAAAGCTCGGCGCCCGGGAGGAACTGATCGCCGAAGTCTGCGAGATCGTCGCCCGCCTTCACCAACCCCGCCCCGGCGACACGATTAACTTGCAGGTGGTACGTGACGCGGATCTTTTAGAAATTATGGATGAACAGCACAAATCCGCCCCGCTCGCGGCAGGGTCACTGGCCGAACGCATCGAAGGCGCGTTTTTCACCGAAGCCGGCCGCCAGGCGGCGCGGGATATTCTTCTGAACGCGAGGTGTCCGCATGAAAGTCATTCGTAAAATCATCCACATCGACGAGGAACTGTGCACCGGGTGCGGCAACTGCGTCCCATCCTGCGCCGAAGGGGCCCTGGAGATCGTAGATGGCAAGGCCCGCGTGATCGCCGATTTCTTCTGCGACGGCCTGGGGGCTTGCCTGGGGGAATGCCCGACCGGCGCCCTCACTATTGCGGAGCGCGAGGCCGACGAGTTTGATGAGCAGGCTGTAGAAAAACGGCTGGCCGAAGATAAAAAGGAGCCGCAGCCGAGCGCGCGCACGGTTCTCCCCATGGCCTCGGGCGGCTGCCCCTCGTCCCGGATGATGCAAAGCTTCGGGCCGACGGCCGCCGGGCCGGGGTCAGGCTCGCCGGCGGCAACCGGCGCGCCGGCTGAGTCGGCCCTGAGCCACTGGCCGGTCCAAATCATGCTGGTGCCGCCGACGGCGCCGTTTCTAAAGGGGGCCGACCTGCTCGTGCTGGCGGACTGCGTACCCGTGGCTTTCCCGACCCTGCACCGGGATTTTCTGGAGGGCAAGGCCGTCATGATGGGTTGCCCCAAGTTCGACAACTCCCAGGCCTACATTGAAAAGTTCGCGCAGATCGCTCGGCACTCCGGCATCCGCAGCATCACCGCCGTGGTCATGGAGGTCCCCTGCTGCGCGGCCCTGCCCGTCATCGTTCAAAAGGGCCTGAAACTGGCCGGGGCGAGCATCCCCATGGAAGAGGTGATCATCAGTGTCCGCGGAAAAATCCTCGAACGCCGGCGGGTGCAAGCTGCCTGATCGTCAGGGCCGGAGGGGCGAAGGCCGGGCTGCCGCCTGCGCCTGCCTGGCCACGGCGCAGGATCGCCCGGCGCGGCTCCTAATTCCTGCCTTCCGGACGTTTCACTGAAGCGCTCTCCCGCCGTGTCTTATGAGACAGGGGTGTTTCATAAATGAACCCGATACTGTCTTGAAATATGTTTTTCGCCGTGATATTGAGATATTGCTTCACCTATTGCTGCCGGCCAACCGGTGTTCGCCGCCGATAGGATCGGATCGGCGCTCTTCACACCGGCGGAAGCCTCCAACCGGCGCAAGCGCAACGTCAACAAGCCTCCTGGTAAAAAACGGCCGTTGAGCAGCGGCTCTGAGAACTCTCCTGGCACAGAACTTGAAGAAATGCGGAAGACGCCGCCGAAAAGCAGGGTTGAGGCGCGCTGTGACGGACGCGCATCACGTACCGCAAGGCCGGGAGAACGACCGTGAGACCCTGTAACCTGCACATTGCCAGAACCCTGCAACTGGTGAACGAAATGATCGACCTGGCCGACCAAGGGGATGCCGACCGGGAAGACAACGGCTGCGGAATCTTGTATGGCGTGTTGCGAGATTCGGCATTCAAGCTGAAACAGCTGGCCGAGGCGGAGAAACGCAACCACATCCGCAAAGGGTGGTGGACGAAGGAGCGCGACTAATTTCGATCATCCATCCCCCCTTGATGATTCCGACGCGGAGGAGTTTGCATGATTAAACTGAAAGGCACCCGCACCGAAAAAAACCTGTTGACCGCTTTTGCCGGGGAATCGCAGGCGCGCAACCGCTACACCTATTTTGCCGGCCAGGCCAGAAAAGAAGGCCTCGTTCAGATCGCCGATATTTTCCTTGAGACCGCTGACCAGGAGAAGGAGCACGCCAAGCGCTTCTATAATTTTCTGGAGGGTGGCGAGGTCGAGATCGCCTGCGCGTTTCCGGCCGGCGTGACCGGAACAACGCTGGCCAACCTGAAGGCCGCCGCCGCGGGCGAGCACCACGAGCACACCACCATGTACCCGGGGTTGGCCAAAATCGCCGACGACGAGGGCTTCAAGGACGTGGCCGCGGCCTTCCGGGCGATCTCGGTCGCGGAGAAGCAGCACGAAAAGCGCTACCTCGACCTGGCCGCCAACATCGAAGCCGGCCGCGTGTTCAAGCGCGACGCCAACGTGACCTGGCGCTGCCGCAACTGCGGGTACCTGCACGCGGGCACGAGCGCACCCGAAATTTGCCCGGCATGCCTGCATCCCCAGGCGCACTTCGAGCTGCTGGGGGAAAACTGGTAAGCCGTGTCGCTCGCATGAAACCAAAACGAAAGGAGATACATCATGGCCGAACAGCTTCAAGTCTACAAATGCGAGGTTTGCGGTAACATCATCGAGGTCCTTCACGGCGGCGAGGGCGAACTGGTCTGCTGCGGTCAGCCAATGAAGCTTATCAAGGAAAACACCGTGGACGCCGCCAAAGAGAAGCACGTGCCGGTAGTCGAAAAAACCGCGGACGGCTTCAAGGTCAAGGTCGGCAGCGTCGCCCACCCCATGGAAGAGAAGCACTATATCGAGTGGGTCGAAATCATCGTGGACGGCAAGGCCTACCGCCAGTTCCTGAAACCCGGGCAGGCGCCCGAAGCCGCCTTCTGCATCAAGGGCGACAAGGTCAGCGCCCGCGAGTACTGCAACCTGCACGGCCTGTGGAAGGCCTAATGCCCCGACCCAGACGGTTGCCGGTAACGGCCAACCGCCGGGCTTGCCGCTCGCGGGCATCCGCCCGCCCGGGCCGCAGGCTGCGGGGAATTCATCCGGCGGATCGAAATGCAGCCGAGCGATCCTGCGCCCGGCGCATTCAGGGTCCGCCCCTGGAGGTGTGACCATGCCGAGCTGGAAATGTTCCAATTGCGGATATACATTCGATTCGGATGCGCATCCGAACCAGTGCCCGAGTTGCCGGGAAAAGTGCGAGTTTCTGGACAACACGTGCTACACGCCGGACTGCGCGGCCGAAGGGATCGACACCCGCATCGGAAAACCCAAACCCTGACCGGCCGCGGGCCCGACCGCACGTCTTCAGGCGGCGCATGCCGGCCTGAAGGCATCGCAAGCCAGAAGAGGTGCCCCCATGGGAAAAGTCCTTGTCGCCTACGCTACCCGAACAGGCGAGTCTCAGCAGATTGCGGAACTCATCGGCGAGGGGATCCGGATGGCCGGTCATCAGGCCGATGTCGTCAATCTCAAGAACCTCAAGAGCGAAGCCGCCCTTGCCGGATACGACGGCTACGCTTTCGGCTCCGCCACCTATCACGGCGAAATGCTTCAAGCGATGAAAACCTTCCTGTTCATGGCTGAAAAGGCCGACCTGGAAGGAAAAGCCGGCGGCGCCTTCGGTGCTTTCGGATGGAGCGGAGAGGCCAACTACCGCATATTTCAGACCATGAAGACCGTGTTCAAAATGGACATGGTCGGAGATTGTCTGAGGTTGAAATCTGGCAGTCTCGGCGGCGGAGTCCAAATGGCCCAGGAATACGGTCGCCAGATCGCCATGAAGCTGAAAGCCTAAACGATCATAACGGATACGGGAGGAACCTATGCCTCAGAATGAAAGCACCCCAATGCATTGCCCCGGCTACGCCAATTTCAAGAGCTTGAAATCCTTCACCTGCAGCTGCCCCGGGTGCGGAGCGGAGAAGGAGATTTTCTCCGATGAATTCGAGCGGCCGCACCAGTGCGCAAAATGCGGCAAGCCGATCGACTTTAACCAGTGCCAGCTTGCGGGTGAAGGCAAAAGCGTGTCCCCACGCTGATGGGTGCACGGGCAGCCGTTCCGTAGCCGACGGGAGCGCCGGTGGCGCGCACCCGGTGGCGGATGTGTTTTAAAGCCATCTCAACAATAGCAGATCACAGCCGAGGGCAAGGCGCACGCCGATGAAAAGCGCAAGCCGCGTCAGGTGATGGGCATTTTTAAGAGGCGGGCCACGCCGCTATCGACTGTCAGATGCATTTTTAAGATAGGTTCTTGTCTGGCGCGGCGACCGGCTCGGTTTAGGGCGGGAGACGATATGACTTGTCTCGGCTTCAGAATGGCAGCGGCACTTTGTCTGGTTGCGGGAGTGGCAGGCTCGTGGATCTCGGCTTCGGCGCAGACCCCGAATGCGGGGGCGCCGGAGATCGTGCTGAACGGAGGCACCAGCGGCAATGTGACCTTCCCCCACCTGCGCCACCAGCAAAAACTTGTGGATTGCAACGTCTGCCATTCGGTTTTTCCGCAAAAGCCCGGCGCCATCGAAGCCCTGCAGGCGCAGGGCAAGCTGGCCAAAAAACAAATCATGAACACCCAGTGTACCAAGTGCCACAAGGAAAGACAGAAGGCGGGCGAGAAGGCCGGTCCGACCACCTGCACCACCTGCCACGTCAAGGGATGAGAAGGCGCTCGCCATGCTGATACTGGGATTGCAGGGCAGCCCGCGCAAAAAGGGCAATACGAATTTCCTGCTCTCCACCTTCCTGCAGGCAGCGGAGCAGAAGGGGGCCGCCACCCGGATCATCCCGGTTACCGAGCGCAACATCCTGCCCTGCAAGGAGTACGTCGTCTGCGAGAAGAAGGGCACCTGCCCCATCGACGACGATATGGCGGGCGAGATTTACGGATGGTTGCGTCAGGCGGAAGTCGTCGTGCTCGCCAGCCCGATCTTCTTCTACAACATGACCTCCCAGCTCAAGGCCATGGTGGACCGCTGCCAGGTCTTCTGGGCGCGCAAGTATCGTTTGAAACTGAGCGACCCCCTGAAAGCAACACGCCGCGGGTTTCTGCTCAGCGTGGCGGCCACCCGCGGGAAAACGCTTTTCGATGGACTCCAGCTGACCGCTAAATACTTCTTCGATGCCATCGACGCCCGCTTCGAGGACAGCCTCGTCTACCGTGGGATCGAGGGGCCGAAAGACATGGCGAACCACCCCACGGTCCGGGAGGACGTGGACCGGGCGGTGGCCAGGCTGATGGCCCATTACACCTCACGCAAGAAAGTTCTGTTCCTCTGCCGCCGGAACGCCTGCCTGAGTCCGATGGCGGGCGCCTGGGCGCAGCATCTGGCCGGCGGCCGGCTCGATGTGGCCACCGGCGGGAGCGAGCCCGCCGAACGGACCGATTCGGGCATGACCCGCGTCATGGCGGAGCAGGGCGTCGACATGGCGTTCCGCACGCCCCAAGGAATCGACGCGGCCCTGGCCAACGGCGCGCCGGATGCGATCATCACCATGGGCGGCGACGCACCGTGCCCGGTCGTCCCCGGAGCGCAGCGCCAGGCCTGGGATGTGCCGGATCCGGCCGGCAAGCCGATCGAGGTCATGCGCCAGGTCCGGGACGAGATCGAGACCCGTGTAAAACAGTTGATCGCTACACTCGTACCATGATACACGGCAGCGATGTGCGCAGCGGCGTGACGAAAACGCATAGACCGGCGCGCTGCCGGTAACACGGTCACAAGCAAACGACGCCAACGGATTTTCAAAACCCCACATCCACCAAGGAGGAAAAACATGGAGAGATACGTGTGCCAAGTCTGCGGTTACATCTACGACCCCGCCCAGGGCGACCCCGACAACGGGATTGCCGCCGGCACCCCTTTCGCAAAGCTGCCGGACAGCTGGGAATGCCCGGTGTGCGGTGCCTCGAAGGCCGATTTCACCAAGGAAGCCTAGTTTCGCTTTTTCCGGCCCATTTCCGGATGATGCCCTTTTTCGTTCAGCCCCCGCGGGCCGAAAAAAAAAGGGCATCCGCATTTATTATTTCGCAGGCAGCACGGTGATGGCCGCGCGGCTTGCAGTTGACCCGATCATGATTAAGTTTCGAGCCGGCTCGAGCCGTGCCGGCTCAGACAACGATGCGAGGTAACCCAATGAATCCGATCGAAATTGCCCCCGGGGTCTACGACGTCGGCGTGACGGACTGGAACATCCGGGACTTCCACGGATACTCCACCGACCTGGGGACGACCTACAACGCCTTTTTGGTCGTGGACGAAAAGATCGCCCTGATCGACTCGGTCAAGAAGGAATTTGCCGACGCGCTGATCGACAACATCAGCCGTATCGTGGACCCGCGGAAAATCGACGTGGTGATCAGCAATCACACCGAACTCGACCACTCCGGGAGCCTCGCCCGAATCATGCACCGGATCGGCGAAGACAAACCTCTCTATTGCTCAAAAATGGGGGCGAAAAACCTGGTGCGCCATTTCCCTCAAAAGTGGAACTACCAGGCCGTCGGCTCGGGCGACGAACTGAAGCTGGGCAGGCGCACGCTGGCATTCCTGGAAACCCGCATGATCCACTGGCCGGACAGCATGTTCTCCTATCTCAAGGAGGACGGCATCCTCTTTTCAAGCGACGGCTTCGGCCAGCACTACGCCGGTCCTGAGAGGTTCGACGATGAGATCGGGGACCGCATCATGGTCCACGCCAAAAAATACTTCGCCAACATCCTGCTGCTCTACGCGACGCACATCGAAAAATTGATCCGGCAGGTGGCGGAGATGAAGCTGAATCTGCGCATGATCTGCCCGGATCACGGGGTGATCTGGCGCAGCGATCCCGGCAAGATCGTAAAGGCCTATCTGAACTGGTGCCGCCAGGAGCCGGAGAAAAAGGCCGTCGTGATCTACGATACCATGTGGCACAGCACAGAGAAGATGGCGGAGGCCATCAATGCGGGGATCATGGCGGAAGGCGTTCCGTCAAAGCCGATGCATCTGCGAGCCTGGCATCGCAGCGAAGTGATGACCGAGGTTTTTGACGCCAAGGCCGTGGTCGTGGGATCCCCGACCCTGAACAACAACCTGTTCCCCACGGTCGCGGATTTTCTCTGCTACATGAAAGGGCTCAAGCCCAAGAACAAGATCGGGGCGGCCTTCGGGTCCTACGGGTGGAGCGGCGAGGCGGTCAAGCTGATCGAAAATGAGTTGACGGGCGTAAAGATCGAACTGGCCCAGGCGGGGCTCAAAGTCCAGTTCGTACCGGAAAGGCCGAACCTCGACGCCTGTCATGAGTTCGGCCGCAAGATCGGCCGCGCGGTGAGCGGCCCATAACAGGGTGTTGAAAGAGAAGCATCCGGGCGTCAGTCAAGGCTTGCGGCGTTTTGGAAAGCGCCGCCTATTCAGCGATAGGTGCGCACGTGCAAAAGCCGCACGACGCCGGCTCAAGGCCTGCGGCGCGGCTTTTCAACACCCTGATCCGGCGTATCATGCCGCAGCCCCTTTTGCCGGGAACACCCATGAAACGACCTGTTGTGGAGCTGAGCGACTGCATCCGCTGCGAGGTGTGCAGAGAGTGCTGCCCGAAGGTTTTCCGCATGAACGACGCGGGCTTCGTTGCGGTGGCGGACCTGTTGGGCTATCCCGAAGACGAGGTCGACGAAGCCATCAAGAACTGCCCGGCGCATTGCATCGCCTGGGAAGATGAACAAATATGACAGCGCAAACCCCCGGCGGTCGTGAGCTCAAACGCATCGTCGCGAGCCTTTTGGGGTCCGAGCGCTTTCCGGCATCATGGGAATCCATCCGTCACCTGCCCGGCCGCCAGGTCATCAACCCCCTGTTTGCCGGCTTTTGCGGTCGCGACCCCCTGCTGCGCTGGCGCTCCGTGACCGCGATGGGACTGGTAGTGTCCCGCTTGGCCGATGAGAACATGGAATCCGCGCGGGTCGTCATGCGGCGGTTCATGTGGAACCTGAACGAGGAATCCGGCGGGATCGGCTGGGGCTGCCCGGAAGCCATGGGCGAGTGCATGGCGCGCAACGAACGGCTGGCCGATGAATACGGCTGCATCCTCTGGTCCTATCTGCACCCGGAGCGCAATTTCATCGAGCACCCCGCCTTGCAGCAAGGGGTGTTGTGGGGGGCCGGGCGCCTGGCGCATGCCTGGCCATCGATGTCGATCGACTGCGCCGAGCTCCTCACGCCCTTCCTAGGTTCGCCCGAGGCGGCCCTGCGGGGACTTGCCGCCCGGGCCTGCGGGCCTCTGGCGGATGCACGTCTGGCACCGTTGCTGGAAAAGCTGGCGGCAGACAGCGCATCCTTCCAGCTCTATCGCGGGGAGCGGCTGGAGGCGTGCTCGGTGGGCGAGTTGGCCGCGCAGGCGTTGCGGTGGACACGGATGGGTTCTGTGGAAAGGGGAGCCTTGCATGGAATGGACTCCTGAGGCCAAGGCCGCGCTGCAGCACGTTCCCTTCTTCGTCCGCAAGCGGGTTCGCGCCCGCGTGGAGAAAGAGGCGGTGGAGGCCGGAAAAAAGGGGGTCGCCTTGGCCGACGTCAAGGCCACCCAGGCGCGCTACCTATCGGGCATGCACGCCGACATCAAGGGCTACCAGCTCGACACCTGTTTCGGCCCCAGCGGCTGCCCGAACCGCGCCGTGGCGAGCGACCCACTGCTCGCGCGGGTGGAAATGGTGATCAAGGCCGCCGATCTTCTGAGCTTTTTGAAATCCCGGGTCCCGGGGAACCTCAAGTTCCATCACGAATTCCGAGTCACCCTGGCCGACTGCCCGAACGCCTGCTCGCAGCCGCAGATCAAGGATGTGGGTATCATCGGCGCTGCCGTGCCGGAAACCACCAACGCGGCCTGCTCCCAGTGCCAAGCCTGTGTCGAGTCCTGCCCCGAGCAGGCGATCGCATTCGCCGCGGAGGGCCGCCCCCCAGGGATCGATACGGTTCGCTGCCTGAATTGCGGCCGGTGCATCCGGGCCTGCCCCACGGGAACCATCGCCGAGGCCTGGAGGGGGTTTCGGGTCCAGTTGGGCGGCCGGCTCGGCCGCCATCCCCGGCTCGCCCGTGAGCTGCCGGGAATTTTCAGCGAGGATCAGGTGATCGAGATCCTTCAGGACTGTCTGAAGCTCTACAAAGAGCGCAGCCTCCACGGAGAGCGTTTCTCGCAGCTCTTTCAGGACCGCGACTTCGAGGAGATCTCGCGGCGGTTCTGCGCTGCCGCCGTTTGACATGTCGCCGGCCGACACTACTATCAGCTTTCGAGGCGCATTAATTTTTTCCAGATCGATTGCACGAGGGGGTGAGACCATGGAACACAAAACGTTTTCAATTCCCAAGATTTCCTGCGGCCACTGCGTGATGACCATCACCAAGGAGTTGAACGAACTGAAGGGCGTCCGCAAGGTGGAAGGCAGCCCGCAGTCTAAAACCGTGGACGTGCAATGGGATGCACCGGCCACGGAGGCTCAGATCCGTGCCGCGCTCAACGACATCGATTTCCCGGCGGCCTGACGATGCAGCGCGACGGTCTTCTCATGACGGCAGTCCAGGCAACCATCCGGGCGGGGCTCGCGACACTGGAGGTTTACGATTCCGATCTTCACGTGGACTACAAGGAGGACCGCTCACCGCTCACCCTGGCGGACACGCGGTCCCACGAGATCATCGCCGGTTACCTGAAGCATACCGGTGTGCCGGTGTTAAGCGAAGAAGGCAAAACCATCCCTGCCGCTGAGCGCCGCCGCTGGCAACGGCTGTGGGTGGTCGACCCCCTGGACGGGACCAAGGAGTTCATCAAGCATATGGGCGAGTTCACCATCAACATCGCCCTGGTCGAAAACGAACGGCCGACGCTGGGCGCCATATTCGTTCCGGTGAAAAACGTTCTTTACTTCGGCCGGCTCGAGGATGGCTCCTACCGCCTCGATGACCCTCAGGCCCTTGCCGGGCTGGCCCATGCCGATGCCGCCGGCGATGCGCGCGGGGCGACCCGGCAGCTGAAAGCGCGCTCCACACGGCTGCCCCTCGACCCTGGCGCCCACACGCCCTTCGTGATCGTCGGCAGCCGGTCCCACGCCACCCCCGAGCTGCACGCCTATGTCGACCAGAAGCGGCGCGAGCTGGGGGCGGTGACGTTCGTGTCGGCCGGCAGCTCGCTCAAGTACTGCCTGGTGGCCGAGGGCCGCGCCGATGTCTACCCCCGGTTGGGGCCGACCATGGAATGGGACACGGCCGCCGGTCAGGTCATCGCCGAAGCAGCGGGAGCGACGGTCATCCGCCACGACACCGGCGGGCCGATGACTTACAACAAGGAAGATCTCCTCAACCCATGGCACGTTGTCACTCGGAAAGTGCTCCGTAAAGAGTAAAATGCCCATCCAAACCCTCCACATCCCCATTCAAGGCATGACCTGCGCCAACTGTGCGGCAACGGTCGAGCGGGTCGTAAAAAAGCTCGCCGGCGTTGACGACGTGCGGGTCAATTTCGCAAGCGAGCAGGCGGCCGTCAACTTCGATCCGAAGGCGGTGACGCTGCCGCAGATCGTCCGGCAGGTCCAGGCGGCGGGATATTCCGTCCCCACCGCCAGGGTCGAACTGGCGGTCACCGGCATGACCTGCGCGAACTGTTCGGCCACCATCGAGCGCACGCTGAACCGGAAGGTCCCCGGAGTGGTCCAGGCGGCCGTGAATTTCGCCTCCGAGCGGGCGGCCGTTGAATATGTGCCTCAGGCGGTCTCGGTGGACGACCTGATCGCTGCGGTGGCGGGCGCCGGCTTCGGGGCGGCTGTTCCCGGAGACTCACCGGAGGCCGAGGATGCCGAAGCCCGGGCGCGCGGGCGCGAGATTGCCGATCAGACCCGCAAGTTCATCGTCGGCGTGGGCTGCTCGCTGCCGCTTTTTCTGTTGAGCATGGGGCGCGATTTCGGGATCACCGGCGTCTGGAGCCACGCCCCGTGGGTGAGCTGGCTCTTCTGGGCCCTGGCGACCCCGGTTCAGTTTTACACCGGCTGGGATTACTACACCGGCGGGTTCAAAAGCCTTCGCAACCGCAGCGCCAACATGGATGTACTGGTCGCCATGGGATCCTCCGTGGCATATGTCTACTCGCTCAGCGTGCTGCTGGCGCCGGTCCTCGGACATCACGTGTACTTCGAAACCTCGGCGGTCATCATCACCCTCATCAAGCTGGGCAAGATGCTCGAGTCGCGGACCAAGGGCCGTACCGGGGGGGCGATCCGCAAGCTGATCGGCCTGCGCCCCAAGACGGCGTTCATTCTCGACGGCGGCGTCGAGAAGGAGATCCCGCTCGCCCGGGTCAAAATCGGGGACGTGGTCGTCGTGCGGCCCGGTGAACGCATGCCGGTGGACGGCGTCGTCCTGACCGGGGAATCCGCTGTGGACGAATCCATGCTGAGCGGCGAGCCGCTGCCGGTGGACAAACTCCCCGGGGACACGCTGGTTGGGGGCAGCATCAACGGTCAGGGCCTGCTGACCTGCGAGGCCAGGGCGGTGGGCCGCGATACGGTTCTGGCCCAGATCATCCGCCTGGTCCAGGAGGCCCAGGGCAGCAAGGCGCCGATCCAGGCGCTGGCCGACCGAGTGGCGGCGGTGTTCGTGCCGGCCATCATCGGGCTGGCGCTGATCGTCTTCGGCCTGTGGTGGGTGCTGAGCGGGGATTTCGTCGAGGCCATGATCCGCCTCGTGGCGGTCCTGGTCATCGCCTGTCCCTGCGCGCTGGGCCTGGCCACGCCGACGGCCATCATGGCGGGCACCGGCCAGGGGGCCGAGCACGGTATCCTGTTCAAATCGAGCGCAGCCCTGGAATCGGCGAGCAAGCTCACCACCATCGTGCTCGACAAGACCGGCACCATCACCAGCGGTCGGCCGACGGTCACCGATCTGGTCCCGATCGCCCCCGCCTGCCGATCGCAAGACGACCTGCTGCACCTGGCGGCCTCCGCTGAAAAGGGGTCGGAACACCCGCTGGGCAAAGCGATCGTCCGGGCTGCCGAGGACGCGGGGCGAACGCTTCAGGTTCCCGCGGAATTTCAAGCCGCCGGTGGAAGCGGCGTCCAGGGAACGGTGGATGGCGTCAGGGTGGCGGTGGGGAAAGCGGCCTGGATAGAAAAGGAACTGGGGGTCGCCATCGCTGCCGCGCGCGAGAGCATCCACAGGCTTCAGTCGGAGGGCAAGACCGTGATGGTGGTAACGCGCGACGGCGAGCCGGCCGGAGTGATCGCGGTCTCCGATCAGCTGAAACCCGATTCCGCGCAGGCGATAGCTCGGCTGCATGAACTCGGGTTGAAGACCGTCATGCTGACCGGCGACAACCTCGAAACGGCGCGGACCATCGCCTCCCGGGTGGCGATCGACCGCATTTTCGCCGAGGTGCGGCCGGATGAGAAAGCACTGAAGGTAAAGGAGCTGCAGGCGGCCGGCGAAAAGGTCGGGATGGTGGGCGACGGCATCAACGACGCCCCGGCCCTGGCGCAGGCCGATGTGGGGCTTGCCATCGGTACGGGAACGGACGTGGCCATCGAAAGCGCCGGCGTCATCCTTTCAAGCGGCAGCCTGAACGGTATCCCCAGTGCCATCCGGCTAAGCCGCGCCACCATGCGCACCATCGCTCAGAATCTTTTCTGGGCTTTCGGCTACAATGTCATCCTGGTGCCGATTGCAGCCGGCGCGCTCTATCCCCTGGTCTTTCTGCCGGCGATGCTGCGCCAGTTCCATCCGATTCTCGCCGCCCTGGCCATGGCCTTCAGCAGCATATCGGTGGTCTCAAACAGCCTGCGCCTGTACAAGGCCGATATTTATCGAACAGCGGGAACTGTAACCGATCCGCCGGGCCGGGCTCGGTAGGAGCAAATTGAACCCATCGGCGGGCCGCGACCCGGTCGAGATGGTTGGCCCAGAAAAGAGTGGACACCACCCACCCGATTTCACTATAACCGGCAACGGAGAGATGCAATGAAGGATATCCTGATCCTGCTGGCGGTGGTGGGCCTGTGGTATTTTCTGCAGGCCTACCTTCTGCCCAAACTGGGACTATCGACCTGACTGCGGAATTCTTGTCAGGTGACAAGAAAAGATGACAGCGGCACCTCCCTCGAATCGCCCAAAGATCAACGATAACGACACCGAGTTGATCGAGGCCATCAACTCGGGCCAGACGGAAAAGTTTTCAGAGCTGGTCCGGCGTTACGAGCAGAAACTTTACAACTTCGGCCGCCGGATGTGCGGGGATGCCGCCGACGCCGAAGACCTCGTCCAGGACACGTTTCTCAACGTCTTTCGCTACCTGAAGGACTTCCGGCACGAGACCAAGTTCAAGAACTGGCTCTACCGGGTGGCCGCCAGCACCTGCATCAAGAAGCGCCGCCGATCGAAGTTTGCCCCCGAACGGGAGCTTTCGCTCGAAGAATTCGTGTCGGGTGAAGAGCCCGGGGCGGCCGCCCAGGTGCCGGATTGGGCCCAGATACCGCTGGAAAAGCTACTGAACGAGGAGTTGGTTCAGACTCTCCACCAGGCGATCCTGTCCCTGCCCGAGCAATACCGGATGGTGGTTGTCTTAAGGGATATGGAAGGCTTCAGCACGGAGGAGACGGCCCAGATTATGAACATTTCGAGCACCAACGTCAAAGTCCGGCTGCACCGTGCGCGGCTGTTCCTGCGAGAAAAGCTGAAAGGATATTTCGCCCATGGCCTGTGACAACCCCGAGCACCGGCATTGCCTCGAGCTGTTTGAAAAGCTTTCGGAATACATCGATCAGGAATTGGAGTCGGAGACGCACCGCCACGTCGAGGCCCACGTGGCCGAGTGCCTGGCCTGCTCTGCGTGTCTTCAGACCCTTAAACAGACCATCGCCCTCTGCCGACAGGCGGGTGAGCGGTCGGTCCCGGCGGCGTTTTCCCGCAAGCTTCACGCCGTGCTTCAATCCACTACCAAACCGCCCCTGCCATAAACGGCCCCCCCCCGCGCCATCCGGCACCGGTTGACAATACCGGAGCCGGAGTTTAAACTATTCTGTTGAATTACAGACCAAAAATCGAGGGGAGCGCTGGGCCGACCCGGCTATCGTTTGCGTTGAGGATCTCCACATGCTGCTCAGTGAACTGAAAGAAGGCCAGAGTGCCACCGTTGTGCGCATCGGCGGAGAGAGCCTGCTGCGGCGGAGAATTCTCGAAATGGGGATTCTCAGAGGTGCCGAGGTGCGGGTCGAAAAATACGCCCCGTTGAAGGACCCCATGGAGTTGATCGTCAAGGGCTATCATATCTCCCTGCGGGTAGAGGAAGCAGGCCACATCCTGGTCGATAATGTCCGATAGACTGTTCCCCTATGCCGATTAAATGTCTTGTTATCGCCCTGGCCGGCAATCCCAACGCCGGCAAAACGACCGTTTTCAACAACCTCACCGGCACCCGCCAGAAAGTCGGGAACTGGCCAGGAGTCACCGTTGAGAAGAAGGAAGGGCACGTGTCCCGCAACGGATACGACCTGACCATCGTCGACCTGCCCGGCACCTATAGTTTGACTCCGTTTTCGATCGAGGAGGTGGTCGCCCGCAACTACCTGCTGGACGAGCGGCCGGACGTCGTCATTGACATCATCGACGCCTCCAATCTCGAGCGCAGCCTGTATTTGGCGACCCAGATCCGGGAACTCGACTGCAAGGTGCTCTTCGCCCTCAACATGGCCGATATCGCCGGCAGCCGGGGCACGAAAATCGACGCCCCGAAGTTGTCCGAGCTGCTGGACGTGCCGGTGGTGTTCACTGTCGGCAACCGCAAGGAAGGCATGGACGACCTGCTGCAGCAGGCCATCGAGCTCGCCGAGTCCGCCACGCCCGCAGCACGCACCCGACAGGTAAAGTACAGCCACGACATCGAGGAGGCCATCGGCCGGCTCCAGGAATTCATGGAGATGAAGGCCGGCGGCATGCCCTACGACACGCGCTGGATGGCCATCAAGCTCCTGGAGGACGACAAGATTGTCAAGGAACGCCTGGTCGCGGCCGCCCCGGAAACCGGGCGCCAAATCCTGCAGGCCGCTCAAGCCCTGCGCACACACCTCACGCAACGCTTCGACGAGGACCCCCAGATCGTGATGACCGATGAACGCTACGGGTTCATCGCCGGCATCATCCGCGAGGTCCAATCCGCTACCGTCCAGCAGCGGGTGGACATCTCCCGCAACATCGACCTCGTGCTCACGCACCGGCTGTTCGGTTTTCCGATCTTTGTCTTTTTCATCTGGGCCATGTTCCAGCTGACCTTCACCCTGGGCGAATACCCCGTGCAGTGGATTGGGGCCGGTGTGGACGGGCTGTCCGGGGCCGTGGGAGCGGCCCTGCCGGAAGGGATCCTGCGCAGCCTGCTCGTGGACGGGGTCGTCGCCGGAGTCGGCAGTGTGATCAAGTTCCTGCCCAACATTCTGGTCCTCTTTTTCTGCATCGCGCTCTTCGAGGACACGGGATACATGGCCCGGTCGGCCTTCCTGATGGACAGGATCATGCACCTGATCGGGCTGCACGGCAAATCCTTCATCCCGATGCTCATGGGGTTCGGCTGCAATGTGCCGGCGATCATGGCCGCCCGCACCCTGGAGAGCGAGAAGGACCGCATCCTGACCATCCTCATCACGCCGTTCATGTCCTGCTCGGCGAAGCTGCCGGTGTATGTGATCCTGGCCGGCGCCTTCTTCGGGGCCCAGGCCGGGACGGTGATCTTCGGCATCTACCTGCTGGGAGTCGTTCTGTCCATCGTCACGGGCCGCATTTTCCGCTCCACGCTGCTCAAGGGGGCCGACGCACCGTTCGTCATGGAACTGCCCCCCTACCGCATGCCGATGGCGAAAAGCCTGCTGATCCACATGTGGGACCGCAGCAAGCTCTTCCTGCAGAAAATGGGCAAAGTGATCCTGGTCGGCTCGATCGTGATCTGGAGCCTTTCGAACTTCCCGCGCGACGTGGCGACGAGCCGCGACTATGCCGCCGAGATCGCGCGGGTCACCGCCACGGCCGATTCGCAGAAGGCGACCGCAGACGGCAGCGAGCGGCGCCGGATCGAGGAGCAGGCGGCCCAGGCGGTGAGTGACCTGCGCCGGGAGCAGATGGCCGAGCAGACCCGGCAGTCCTACATCGGCCGCATCGGCCGCTTCGTCGCGCCGATCTTCGCGCCGCTCGGCATCGACTGGCAGGGCGGAGTCGCCCTGCTCTCGGGCTTTGTGGCCAAGGAAATCGTGGTCAGCACCCTCGGGGTGCTGCACGCGGCAGGGGAGAGCGACGAGGAGGGGGCACTCGGCAAGGCGCTGATCGCCGCGGGCATGACGCCCCTATCGGCCCTGTCCATGATGGTGTTCGTACTGCTGTACCTGCCCTGCCTGGCCACCACGGCCGCCATCCGGAGGGAGACCTCCACCCGGTGGATGGTCTTCAGCATCGGCTACAGCACGGCAGTGGCGTGGGGGATGGCGTTTGTCGTCTACCAGGGCGGACGACTGTTCGGTTTCAGTTGAGTCCGCCGTACATGCCGACTCGCGCAGGCGAGCAGGCCCAAGAAACGGTCATTCCGCGCTCGACATAGAAGCCGTCAGCTGCCTTTTCAATTCGGGTAGGACGTCGAACAGGTCTGCTACCGCATAGTAATCGCAGTGGGCCAGGATGGCCGCGTTGGGGTCCGTGTTGAGGGCGATGATCATGCCTGAGCTCTTCATGCCGGCAAAGTGCTGAACGGAGCCGGAGATGCCGCAGGCGATGTAGACCTTGGGGTTGACCTTGACACCGGTCTGGCCGACCTGCATACGGTAGGGCACCCAGCCCAGGTCCACGGCCACCCGCGAGGCGCCCACCGCTGCGCCGTTGATCAGCCGCGCGCAGTCGAAAAGCAGCCGGAAATTCTCCCCGCTCTTCATGCCGCGCCCGCCGGAGATAATCACGTCCGCCTCGGCCAGGTTCAGGGCCTCTCCCCCGTCCGAACGGGTTTCGAGCACTTCGAAACCTCCGTCGCCGCCAGGAGTATCGTCAAAGGATAGGCGTTCCGCCGCTACGGGCGCCTTTTGCGCTTCGACCGCGTTGCCCCGCAGACCGTAGATGAAGTGGCGGCCGCTCAGCCGGATGGTGGCGACGGTCTTGCCCGAATACCGGCTGGTTTTGACCATCTGTCGATCCAGGTCCACTTCGAGGCAATCCATGATCAGGGGGGCATCCAGCTGCGCGGCGATGCGCGGCAGCAGATCGCGCCCCTGGGGGGTGGTCAGACCGACCAGTTGGGTGATGCCGAAACGGTCCATGGCCGCCGCAATGGCTCTGGCCCACCGGGCCGGGTCCCAAGCGGCGCCCGGGCCCCCGGACCGGATGGCGACGACCTGCTGCACGCCGTAGGGCTCCAACGCCGCCTGGGCTTCGGCGGCTGAGTCGTTGACCACGAAGGCACACATCGCTTTTCCGGAGCGACGCACCAACGTGGCCATGCCGAAGTTGGCCTTCTTCACCCGCCCGGCTTTGAACTCGATCAACAAAGCGACCTTTTCCATTCAGATCACCCGGGCCTCTTCTTTTAAAATAGCTGCAATTTGACGCGCGATCTCCGCCGCGCTGCCGGTCAGTGCCCTGGGTGCGCGGTTCTCCACGGCCGGTTTGAGTTCGATGATCTCCACCCGGCTGGCGGGTCTTGCGATACCCAACGCCGCCACGTCAATCTTTTTGACCTCTTTCTTGCGGGACTTCACAATCTCAGGAAAGGTGGGATACCGGGGGGTATTGAGCCCCTTGCCGGCGCCTACCACGCAGGGCAGACCCATGCGGATCACATCGACGGCCCCGGATTCCTTTTCGCATTCCACCAGGGCCGCAGCGTCCTGCAGCTGGAGCTTCACTACATTAGTGGCCGCCGGCAGGCCGAAATTGGCCGCCAAGCGAAAAAGGGTCTGCATGCCCTCGGTGTCGATAGCCTCCTTGCCGGTCAAAATGATCCCCGGTTCGCCGTCCTGGGCGATGGCGCTTTTCAGTGCGCGGGCGGTGAAGATGCTGTCATGGTCCTGCGGCGTAACCACCAGAATGCTGCGATCCGCTCCCATGGCCATGGCCGAGCGCAGAGTGTTTTCGGCGGCAGACGGGCCCAGACAAACCGCCACCACCTCGGCCGGTGCATGTTGCTGTCGGATCCGGGCGGCCTCGGTGAGGGCGTGCTCGTCATACGGATTGATGAGAAAGGTGACATTCGCGTCGATCCGGTCCGAGCCGAGCACGGTGATGGTGGCCGCGGAGTCCGGCACATGCTTGACGCAAACATAGATTTTGAATAGGCTCATGGTTGAATCCCGCCCAGAGAAGTGATGCCCTGAAGGTGACTTCTTGTAGAAATCCGAGGCGTCGGCATTCCTCCGCTGCCAGCGGATCTTTTCAGTTCTTACCATAAAAAACGGGCCTGCGCACCACAGGCCCGTTTTTGTTATTACCCCTAGATAATTTCATCCGCCAGAGGCGGATGAAATTATCCGTTGACCGAGAAGCTGGAGCTGCGGTTGATTTCGCGCTTGCGCGAGAAAAAGCCTACGTCGATCAGGCGGCCGATGTGCGGCAGTTTGTACTGCAGGGGCTTCTTGTCGTGATCCAGCCCCTTTTCGCAGGTGTCGATGAGCTCGGCCATCATGTGGCCCACCACCGGAGCGTTTTTGTACTGGTTGCCGCTGGTACCGACGGCCATGTAAAACCCGCCCAGGTCCGATTTGTCGTAGATGGGGATCCAGTCGTCGGAGCAGTCGTAAAGATCGCAGACGCCCTTGGGCTGGTTGGGCACCTGCAGGCTGGGGACGCGCCGGCCCAGCCGGTAGCACTGCGCCTTCCACTGTGCTTCGCTCAACTGATTGTCGCGGCCGCGACCGCCCTGGCCGGCGTAAAACGCATCCGGATCCACCCATTCCTGGCGGTCGCACTTGGGGTCTTCGCTGCCGATCAGGAACATGTTGCCCACCTCGGGGCGGTAATAGATCCCGAGATCGCCGTCGGAGGTGTGGTAGCCGTCGTTCAAATAGTCATAGCCCTCGGGCGAGGGGCAGTGCATCACCTCGTGCCGCAGGGACTTGGTCTTGATGTTGCAGCCCTGCCAGACCCCCTCGGCCATCTGGTTGATCTTGAAGGAGTGCGGACCGGCCACGTTGACCACGATGGGGGCGTCGAACCGGCGGCCGTCCTTCAGGGTGATGCCCTGAACCTTGCCGTTCTGGCTGCGGATGCCCGTCACTTCGACCTTGAACATGAACTCGGCGCCCTTGGTTTCGGCGGCGCGCATGATGTTGTGAGCCGACAGCACCGGGTCGTTGACGTAGCCGCCCTCGGGACAGAAAATGGCGCCTTCGAGGAGGT
This sequence comes from Deltaproteobacteria bacterium, assembly GCA_016219005.1. Taxonomy (GTDB): domain Bacteria; phylum Desulfobacterota; class Desulfobacteria; order Desulfobacterales; family SpSt-501; genus SpSt-501. The sequence goes on along the minus strand of JACRCN010000014.1, from coordinate 33,038 downwards.
TGGTGGGATCGTCAAAGAAGGAAGGGTCTTCGGGCCGCTTGACCGGCCAGAACTCATGCAGGTCATACACGGGGATCTGCATCTTGATCTTGTCGAGACCCCACTCTTCATATTTCACGCCGACCACGTCGTAGTTGCGCTTGACCTTGCGCCAGTCGTGGCCCTTGGATTTAAGCAGGACCGAGCCGGTGTTCATGAACTTGGCCAGCCCCTTTTCGTCCTTCACGTTGCCGAGGTAGTTCCTCCAATCGAGCCAGTATTTGAAGCCTTCGTAGGCCATGGCGACGCCGTCCACCGTTGAGTAGTGGGCGCGCACGATGGCGCAGGAGCCGGCCGTGGAGCCCTCGCCGGCATCGGCCAGCTTGTCCACGGTGAGCGTTTTATACCCCTTCTTCGCCAGTTCATAGGCAATGGGGCAGCCGATCACGCCGGCCCCGATGATGATGGCATCGTACTTCTTGTCCATAATGCACCCTCCTTGTCTTTCGATGGTTTATTGTACAATTAGAAAGCGGGGTTCATCAAACAGCCTCAGGCCGGTTTGCCCTTGCGGCTGGACGTGTCTTGCGCGGGAAAAGCCGTGCCCAGCCAATCGGTAAAGCGCTCTTTGCCGGCCGGCTTGAGCCCGAACTCGGCGCCGGCCCCCAGGATAGCGTGGACCATGCTCTCCGCATACCCGCGGGAGCAGGTGAGCAGCAGCCCCCCGTCAAACCCCCGTCCCCTTTCCATGAGCACCAACTGGCAGGGGACGTGGGAAAAGGGACCCTGCAGCAGGAAAGGCACCTGTTTGCCGGGGTCGAGGAAATCCAGCGCGCAGAGCTTCTCGGCCACGGCCAGGGCGTTCGGGCCGAACAGGGCCAGGCAGATCGTCGCATCGCTCACATCGGTGTAGCCCGATTCCGCCGGCAGGTCCGGGGCGCCGGACAACAGATGCCAGATCACCGCCTGAGTGCGGTTCATACGGGTGACCAAGACGCCGTCTTGCAGCCGGCATGAGCCGGGTAATTCAGGGACCTCTTTCCCCGGAGGCTGGTTGAACCGGGAGAGGCTTTTGTCCTGAAGGTCCCAACGGGTGATGTGGGAGAGGTCCACGAGGAAGGGTCCCTGGCCCTCGTCCTCGTAGGCCAGCGCCACGGTCCAGTTGTCGCGCACCTCCCATTTCTTGATGCGTCCTTTGAATTGAACGGGTGATCGTCTCTCAATACGCGTCATGGTTGCCACCTCACATCACATTCTCATGCGGTTGCCCTGAGGATCGTAAAACGGCATGGGTACGACCCGTGCCGCCAGCTTTTGACCGTTGCACTCGTCTTCGTATATCTCGAGGCGGGTGCCCAGTGCGGCCATCTCGGCTTCCACGAGGGCCATGCCCACCGATCGCTCCAGGGTAAAGCTGCGGCGCGCGGTGCAGACGTAGCCACGTATGCGCTTGTCCACGAGGATGGAGCCGTCGCGCGGCGCCCGCCGGGGGTCGTCCATCTCGATGCCCACCAGACGCAAGCGGGCGGGATCGGCTTCGACCTGGCGCAGGGCCACGGTCCCGACGGTTTTGGTCTCGGTCTTGTGGCGATCCCACAAAAAGCCCAGCCCCAGGTCGAGCAGGTTGGTGCGCTGCTCGGATTCCACCCCCAGGATGATGTGGCACTTTTCCATGCGCAGGACGTTCTGCGCTTCCACGCCGAAGTTGCGGATGCCGAACTCCTTGCCGGCCGCGGCCAGTATCTGCCACAGGCAGACCATGTAGGAGGCGGGTGCGTGCAGCTCGTAGGAAAGCTCGCCCACGAAGCCCAGGCGCATGGCGCGCACCGGAATCCCCCCTTGGATCACGAATTCGCGATAACCGCCGAAGGGGAAGGCCTCGTTGGAGAGATCCGCATCGGCGACCTTCTGGAGGACCTTGCGCGCATTCGGGCCCGATACGTTGATCACCCCCAGGGCGTCAGTGAAGTTGACGATATGGTAGTCCCAGCCGTCATAGCGGGTGTGATAACGGAACCACTCCGCGGTTTCGCCGGCGCGAACGGTGGAGGTTGTAAAGTAGTAATCGTTTTCCGCGATTTTTACCACCACGCCGTCGTCGATCACGCAACCGTCTTCGTTGCACATGGCCGAATACTTGATCTTGCCCGGCGTCAGCTTGACCATGTTGCCGACGTAGACGCGCTGGAGCGCCTTGAGGGCGTCGGGACCGTGGAGGCGGAATTTGCCCAGGGTGGAGCCGTCCAGCATGCCCACGTTGTTGCGCACGTTGAGAACCTCTTCGCGGCAGCTGAAGTCCTCCGAGAAGTAGCGCGCCCGCTGCCACACGCCGATCCTGCGGAACACCCCGCCGTCGCGCTTCTGCAGCTCGTCGAGCGGCGTGCGCTTGCACATGTCGTGATGGGCTCCGGCATAGGTGGCGAGCAAGGTGGGCACCAGGGGCACCCGTGCGGTGGTGGGAACCGGGGTGGCGCCCGCCAGTGCCTGGTATCGTGCGGCGAACAGGGGCAGGTTGTGGCCGGGGATACCCCCCTGGCCCGGGCCGGTGCCGGCCGAGGTGAAGCGTTTGATCAGCTCGGGGACATCGAAGCCCATGTCGATGGCCTGCTTGATGTTCTTGACGGTGGTGTCCTCGTCGAAGCAGATGAAGCTCTTGCGTCCCTTGACCGGCGCCATCACCAGTTTGGTGCCCCGCTCGGGTCCGGGAAGCTGGCTGAGACGGGCCGCGGCCGCGGCAACGGCTTCAGCCGTGTTGGCGCCGCAATCCGCCGCCGCCTTCAGGCCGGCCAGCCGGCCGGAGGCCTCGATCGCCAGCGGATGATTCCGGCCGGTCAGGCTGCCGGCGGCGTGCATTTTGGCCGGCAGGTCGGCCGGCAGGAAATAGCCCGTGTGTGCGTCGAAACGCAGCCGGGCCTGGGCCAGGGTCAGGGGACCCGTGAGCGGCGTGCGGCCGGCGGAGGCCACCAGCAGGTCGCATTCGAGCTGGCGCTTGACGCTGCCCTCTAGGGTGCGCAGGGTGACCTTCTTGACCTGTTTGGCGCCGTACGCCTTGGCCGCTACCCAGCCGCGCAGGAGGGGGATCTCGCGTTCGGCCAGGGCCAGCAGCAGGTCGGGGTTCTGGCCGTCTTCGCGAATATCGGCGACACAGGCGATCTCCATTCCCAGATCGCACAGGTCGACGGCCGCTTCCAGGCCCAGATCGTGCCCGATGCTGAAGACCGCCCGGCGGCCCGGCAGCAATCCGTAAGTGCGCGCCAGCCGGTGGGCGCAGCCGACCTGCATGACCCCCGGGCGCTCGTTGTTTTCAAACAGCAACGGTCTTTCGATGCAGCCGGTAGCCACGACTACGCTGGCTGCCCGGATCTCGATGTAGCGTTCGTCGAAAGCCCCACCCTCCGGGCCGACCTGAAAGGCCGTGACCAGGTTGTTGTTGTAAAGCCCCACGTTGGCCGCGTGCTTGAAAACCCGGATGTTGGCCGCGGCCTCCACCTGGGCGGCCAGCTCGCGCGCTCGTTGATAAAGCGCTTTTTCCCCGTCGTAAGGGCTTACCCGATAATCGAAGCTGCCGCCCAGCCAGGGCCGCGCTTCCAGCAGAATCACCCGCAGACCGCCTTCGGCCGCCGCCAGCGCCGCGCTCATCCCGGCCGCACCGCCGCCGATCACGCACACATCCGCCGTGGGATAGATTTCGGCGTACCGGCCCTTCATCTTGAAATCCGGAGAGATCTTGCCCAAACCGGCGACTTTGCGCACCTGCTTCAGGGCAAAGGGCCACAAGCAGGCGGGCTTGTGCAGGGTGCGGTAGTAAAAACCGGCCGGCATCAGCCAGTCCAGCTTGTCCATGAATCCCATCCAGTCAAAGTCGGCCGAACCCTGGACGTTCTGCGCGTCGATATGCATCCCGTTTTTCGCCGGGGTGTTCTCGGCGCGCACGTTGGGGATTCCGTCCACCGCCATGCAGGTGTTGCTGCATTCCCCGTCGAGGCTGTAGAGACCGCGGGGGCGGTGATACTTCAAGCTGCGCCCGAAGACGCGCACGCCGTTGGCATAGAGGGCGGTTGCCACGGTATCGCCGGCGACCCCTGCGGAGGTCTTCCCGTTGTAGTGCAGGGTGCATGTCTCCGACGGATTGATGCGCAACGTCGGCAATCGGTCTAATCTCATGATGTCACCTCCACCCCTTCCACTTCAAGGTTGGTTAAGGTGTTGCGGTGGATGGTGAACCAGGCGCCGCACCCGTTCTTGTGGCACCACCACTCCTTTTGCACGCCGGCGACACAAGCGTTCATGTGGACGTAGTCGCACCAGCTGCGCGGTGTCATCCCTTCCTCAACCGGCCGCGGGCCCTTGTCCTCGCCGCCATACCGGAATTCGTACCCGTTGCGCTTGCCGCAAACGGGGCAGGTAATCGTCAGTGCCATGTTCCGATCTCCTTAGTTGTCCGGGGTATAGGTGACCAGGGCGGCGGTCTCGCCCATCAGCCGATGGTTTTCGTAGCGCCGCAGGCCGAAGGGCTTGAGCCGCTCCGGGCACTCGCCCTTGGCGATGAAGGACGCCATGTGCCGGCCGGCGGCCGTGCAGGACTTGAAGCCGAAATATCCCCAGCCGCAGTTCATGTAAAACCCCTCGACGGGATCGTTGCCGTCCATGATGGGCGCCATGTCGGGGGTCATATCGGCCAGCCCGGCCCAATGGCGCATGAACTTCACACCCCGCAGGAAAGGCAGAAACTCGGACAGCGCCTCGGCCTGGTGTTTGATGTAGTGGGCCGTGGTGAGGGTCGTGTAGTTGGGCCATTGATCCATGTGGGCGCCCGTGGCGATTTCACCCTTCAAGGTCTGGTTGGCATAGGCGTGGTACATGCCCGAGGAGACCACGTGGTGCAGCACCGGTTTGAGCGGCTGGGTGACCATGGCCTGAATCGTCAGGACGCTGATGGGCAGCTTGACGCCCATCATCTTGTTGATGATGCCGGCCGAATAGCCTCCGGCGGAAACCAGCACCCGGGGGCTGTTGATCCGGCCGCGGTGGGTTTCCACACCGGTGATTTTACCGCCGTCGGTGTGGATCGCCGTAGCCTCGGTCTGCTGATGGATATGCACCCCGTGCGCGGCCGCCCCCTTGGCCAACCCCCAGACCACCGCGTCGTGCCGGATGACGCCGCCGGGCGGATGGAACATGGCGCCGTGAATGGGGTAGGTGATGTCCGGGGAGATGTTGATGGCCGGCTCCAGTTCCTTGATCTGCCGGGGGTCCAGCAGATGGCTTTCGACACCATGAAACTGCGCCGTGCAGACGTTCATGCGCGCCGCGTTCATGGCCGCCTCGCTGTGCATCAGGTTCAAATTGCCGCAGTTGTTGAACATCAGGTTGTAATCCAGCTCTTTGGTCAGGATGGGCCACAGATCCAGGGCCTCCTTGTAAAGGGGCACGTTTTCCTGGGTGCGCTGATTGGCGCGCACGATGGCGGTGTTCCGGCCGGCCCCGCCGAACCCGATGAAGTTCTTCTCCAGGATCGCCACGTTGCTCATACCCTGCTCTTTGGCAAGATAATAGGCGGTTGCCAGACTGTGCAGTCCGCCTCCGATGATCACCGCGTCATAGGTGGATTTGAGACCGGGCTTCTTTCCCCAAAGGGGTTTGAATCGTCGAAACATACCTGCCCCCTACCTTTTGTGTTTACCCGTGAAGGGTTGATCGGCGCCTGCAACGGAATGACGGAAGCCCTTTTATGCACAATGAAACAAAACATGTCAAGATCAAAATCGCTATATGAAAGAGTTTTATTCACCCAGTACTTCAAATTAGATTTCATGCATTAATTTAAACTGTTGCAAATAAAAAAAAGATGTCATATGTCTTTCATCAAAATCTTAAGCAAGGATGTCAACTATGTCCGAGCATTCCGCCCACCCGGTGATCAAGAGAATCATCGACCACCGGGAAGCCCTGACGCCCAAGGGGAGAGTCCTGGGTGACTTCATCATCCAGCACCCGCGCAAGGCCGTCTTCATGACCACCAAGGAACTGGCCGAGGCCTGCCGGGTCAGCGAAGCGACCGTGGTCCGCTTCGTCAGCCAATTGGACTTCGACGGCTACGCCGATTTCCTGCAGGCCCTCAGGGACTTCGTCGACACGGGGCTCTCGCTGCCGGATCGCGTGGATCTGCCCGGGATGAACGGGCCCGGCTCGGCCCGCCTGCAGCATGTGCTGCTGGAGGAGATGAGCAATCTGAGGCAGCTCTACGAAACCATTGACATGGAGGTGCTGGGCCAACTGGTGGCCCACCTGCGGGAAAGCCCGGCCGTGTATGTGATCGGCTCCAGGATATCCTTTGCCTTCGCCTATTATCTGGGCTGGTCGCTCACCAAGGTGCGCAAGGGGGTTCATATCCTCAAGGGCAGCGACAGCGCGGCCATCGACTGGCTCAACAACGCACCGGACAAAAGCCTGGTGGTGCTTTTTGCCGTCTCGCGCTACCCGAACGAGCTGATCCGCATGGGCAAGGTGGCCCGGCGGCTCGATCACACGCTGATGGTGATCACCGACAGCACCCTTTGCCCCCTGATTCCTTTTGCGCACGGCAGCCTGGTTGCGCCGTCCAAGTCCATCCCGCTCATTGGCTACCCCACGGCCATCGCCTGCATCATCAACTACCTGATTCTCGAACTGGCCACCCTCAAGGATGAAAGGCTCAAGGCCCACCAGGAGCGGCTCGAACAGGTCTACCGCGAAAACGATATTCTGTTCAGCATGTATGCCGATCGAATAAAAATGCTCTAAGGCGCGGACCATGCCCGCTGCACGGGAGATGATCCTTAAAAAAGAGTCATCCGGGATGTCGGCATGCCGGAGCTTTGCCCCCCTATTGCCGGATCTGGATTGCGGCGACCTGCTGCCGGTCTGCAACGGTTTCGGAGAAGGGGTGATCATCGACCGCAACGACCATCGGGCGGGAAGGCAGGATCGCAAATGAACCGTCGGCGTCCGAGCACAGCCGGGCAAATGGCCAAAAGCCGGCAGGCCTATTTCGAGGCCATCGTGGAGGCTTTCGAGGGCTTCATCTATGTCTGCTCGCCGGACAACCGCATCGAATTCGCCAACCGGCAGGCGATCGACTTTGCGGGGCGGGATGTGGTCGGCGAAAAATGCCACCAGGGGCTCTACGGGCTGGAGGGGATCTGCCCCTGGTGCGTGGAGCAATCGGCCTTCAATGGCCAGGCCGTCCGCTATGAATACAAGAACCCCCGCGACGGGCACTGGTACTACATCATGGCCACCCCCATCGCCGATCCGGACGGTTCCATTTCCAAACTGACCCTGTGCTTCGACATCACGGAGAAAAAACGCGCCGAAAACGACCTGCTGGAAAGCCAGCGGCGGATCAGCACCCTTATGAACAACCTGCCAGGGATCGTCTACCGCTGCAAGGCCGATGAAACCTATACCATGGAGTTTGCCAGCCAGGGCAGCGTCAGGCTTCTCGGCTACGAGCCGGCCGAGCTGCTCGGCAGCGGCCCGAACGCCTATCAGCGGATCGTCCATCCTCAGGATCGCAAGGACATGATCCGGCAGGTGGAGAAATCGGTGGCGGCCAAACGTCCTTTCAGCTTCATCAACCGGGTGCGCACCGCCGACGGCCTGGAGAAATGGGTCTGGGAGCAGGGCGAGGGCGTTTGCGATGAGAACGGCCGGCTGGTCGCGCTGGAAGGGTTCATCACCGATGTGACCGCCTATAAGGAGGTCGAACTCGATCTGCGCAAAGAGAACCTGCGGCTGCGCTCCACCATCAGCGAGCGCTACAAGTTCGGCAAGATCATCGGCAAGAGCGCTCCGATGCAGGAGGTCTACGACCTGATTCTCAAAGCGGCGTCTTCCAAGGCCGGGGTGATCATCCACGGCGAGTCCGGCTCCGGAAAGGAACTGGTGGCGAGAGCCATCCACGAACTGAGCGACCAGCAGCAGCGCGCCTTCGTGCCCGTCAACTGCGGCGCCATCCCCAAGAGCCTGATGGAGCGCGAGTTCTTCGGACATCTCAAGGGCGCCTTCACCGGCGCCAATGCAGATCAGGCCGGGCTGCTGGATCTCGCGGACGGCGGGACGCTCTTTCTGGACGAGATCGGTGAAATCAGCACGGAAATGCAGGTCAAGCTGCTGCGGGTCCTGGACGGGGTGGGCTACACCCCGTTGGGCGGCACCAAAGTCAAGAAGAGCGACTTCCGTGTGATCGCGGCCACCAACCGCGACCTGATCAAGCTCGTCAAGGAGGGGCGCATGCGGGAGGATTTTTTTTATCGGATCCGCATCCTGCCCATCCACATCCCTCCCCTGCGCGAGCGCAAGGAAGACATCCCGCTGCTCATCGACCATTTTCTCGCCGGGCACGCGCGGCCGGGCGAATCGCCGCCCGAGCTGCCCGTTCGGGTCCGCGAGGCCTTGGTCCAATACGATTGGCCCGGCAACGTGCGGGAGCTGCAGAACGCGCTGCACAGCTACCTGACCCTCGGCAAGCTCAATTTGATGGGCAAGCTCTCCATTCCCTCCACCGGCGACAGGGCGCTGGCGCTCGCCGAGATGGAACTGCTGCACCAGGGGCTCGATGAATGCATGACAGCCATCGAGAAGCATCTGATCCACAAGACCCTGGAACAAAACCGCTGGCATCGGGGCAAAACCGCTGTGGCGTTGAAATTGAACTACAAGACCCTGCAGCGCAAAATGAAAAGTCATGGTCTTAACTAGACCTAATTTAGGACATTAATGTATTATTAAAAATATTGAATTTAATTCAGACATATAAGGCAATTCACCTGATTTTTAAGGACATTATTGTCCCAATCGATAGCCGCATCGCTGCAGGTGGATGAAACTTTTTGTGTCAATTTTCAGCCAGTTGCCCATCGTTTTGATTTGTGGCATGAAATTTGATTAGTCTGGTTTCGTTATCCATTCATCATTTGTGACCGTCCATGATGTAACACGAAAAAATCACTAATTAAAAATTAAAAAACGAACATGATCGTGGTGAAAGGCTTCTTTCATCAATGTATTTGAAGGCCATCCACCAGAACTGCTCGGGGTGCGGCGCATGCCGCCTGGCTTGCGCCATCGCCAATTTCAATGAGGTCAGGCCCGCCAGGGCGCTGTTGACCATCGAGGGGCGATTTCCCGGCCCGGGCGACTATCGGATCCATCTCTGCGATCAGTGCGGCGCCTGTGCGGAGGCCTGCCCGGAGGGGGCGATCGCGCAGGTGGATGGAGTCCACCGCGTGATACCGGAGCGCTGCTCCAGCTGCATGACCTGTGTCGACGCCTGCCCATACGGGGTTATGATGGCGCTGCCCGGGGACCAGACCCCGTCCAAGTGCACGCGATGCGGCGAATGCGCCGCTATCTGCCCCCGCGAGGCCATCGCAGTGGTGGAAACCCGGGAGAGTGCCCGGTGAAAAAGAATAAATTTCTTTACGGCTACAGCGGGTGGATACTGCGCGTCGACCTGACCCACGGCGAGGTCCGGAAAGAACCTCTGGACGAGGATTTGGCGCAACGCTACCTCGGCGGCCGCGGATTCGTCGCCAAGCTGCTGTTCGACGAGCTGCCGCCGGGCATCGATCCCTTCAGCGCGGAGAATCTGCTGGTCATCGCCACCGGGCCTTTGAGCGGCCATCTGCTGCCATCCAGCGGCAAGACCCATTTCGGGACCAAGTCTCCGGCCACCGGCGGTTATGCCGACAGCAACATGGGCGGCCATTTCGGCCCGGCCCTGAAGTATGCCGGCCAGGACGTGCTGGTGCTCAGCGGCCGCGCCGCAAGACCAAGCTATCTGCTGATCGACGACCAGAAGGCCGAAATCCGGCCGGCGCAACACCTCTGGGGCCAGGGTGCGCTCAGCGCCGAAAAGCAGCTCAAGACCGAGGTGGGCGAAGATTTCCAGGTTCTGACCATCGGGCCGGCCGGCGAGCACCGGGTGCGCTATGCCTGCATCTCCCATGATTTCGGACGGCAGGCCGGCCGTACCGGGATCGGCGCCGTTTTAGGGTCCAAGAACATCAAGGCGATTGCCGTCAGGGGCAGCGGAAGCCTGCCGGTTCCCGATGTGGCCGAGGCGTTCGCCGCCGGCAAGGAAGCCTTTCGGAAAGTCTCCGAAAAGACCGGATTCAAGGCCTGGACGCCTGAGGGAACCGCGGGCATCACCAACTGGTGCAACGAGGTCGGGGTGTTCCCGACCCGCAATTTCAAGACGTCTTTTGCCGGCCATTCCGCCCGCATCAACGGCAAGGCGGTACTGGAGCGGCTCAAAATCACCGACAAGGGTTGCTATTGCTGCCCCACTCCCTGCGGCAAATACGGCCATACCAAAACCCGAATGGGCGAAGCCTATGTCGAAGGGCCGGAATATGAAACCATCGCCCTTTTCGGCGGCAACTGCCTGCTGCCGAGCATAGAAGAAGTAGCTTATGCCAACTACCTGTGCGATGAGCTCGGCATCGACACCATCTCGGCCGGCGCGGTGATCTCCTGGGCCATCGAATGCTTCGAAAAAGGCCTGATCGCCGAAAGCCGGATCGGCCGGCCCATCGCGTTCGCCGATCTGGAAAGTGTTGCCTACCTGCTGCGCAGGATCGCCGTGCGCGACGGCATCGGGGATCTCCTGGCCGAGGGGGTCAAGCGCGCGGCCCGGGAGATCGGGCAGGGTTCCGAATGCTTCGCCATCCACGTGAAAGGCCTGGAGTGGACCGGTTACGAAACCCGCAACGCCCCAGCCATGATGCTGGCCTACATGACGGCGGACGTGGGCGCCCATCACTCCCGCGCCTGGGTGCTGGGCCACGATTTAGCCGGCGCCTGGACCAGCGTGCACGACCTGATCAGCTCGGGCCGCGGCGGCGCCAAGCAGCCGCCGGCCGTGATCAGGCCCGAATGCGCCCGCTACGTGATCGACTCGCAGCACACCCGTCCGCTCTTCGATGCACTCGGCGTCTGCCGGCTTCAGTACATGGAGCTGGGGTTTGAGGAACACCACTACGAGACGCTCTTTCACCGCATCACCGGCCGCAAGCTCTCCTGGGATGAGATGCTGGGAATCAGCGAGCGCATCTGGAATCTGACCCGCGTCATTTCCATACGCGAAATCCCCGGCTTCGGCCGCGCGTGGGACTACCCGCCGGCGCGCTTTTACAGCGAACCCATCCCGGACGGCCCCAGCGCGGGGTACTTCCTTTCCAAGGAGAAACTGGATCAGTTACTGGACTGGTATTACCAGGCGCGGGGCTGGGACGCCAACGGCATTCCCACCCGGGCCACGCTGCTGCGCTGCGGATTGCCCGAGGCGGCCGAGGCCATCGGCGCCATGTAAGGATGACTTCTTATTCAAGACGCACGAGGTCCCGACGAGTGAGGCGTACTCACAGTTCGGTCTAACAACTTGGAGGAGAACTGTGTCAAAGTTGGATAAATACATTCAAATGGCAAAAGAGCTAAAAATGGCTAATGCCAGAATCATCTCCCCTGACGACATACATTTTGACATTAGGGCTATATTGAAGTGTAGGTGGGGGTGTGAAGACTTTTTCAATCAAACAATAAAATGTAATACAAGGAATACATCATATCAGGAACGAGCTGAAATGATTAAAGCATACCAGAATATTTTGCTTGTCCATTCCCATGATGCAAGGGAATTGAGCAAAGCGGTTCTTGAGATTGAAAGGTCCGCGTTTCTCGATGGGTGCTATTTTTCTTTTGCAATCAGATCTTGCAAGCTTTGTAAAAGCTGTGCAGTCGATCAGGGCAAATCCTGTCCAACCCCAGAGAAAGTAAGACCCTGTGATCAAAGTTTTGGTATTGATGTGTACAAAACGGCAAGGAACCAGGGGTTGCCATGCAATGTACTTCAAAACAAAGAGGATGTTCAAAACCGATACGGATTTGTCCTTATTGAATAGGAGAACTGGTTCATACAAATTGCATCAATGAGCGAACCAATAAAATCAGCGGACGCAAAAAACCGTGCCGCTGATTTCAACGTTAGCTGCAGCGAGCGCGGGGCGAAACGCAACGCCGGAATTGGGCTTCTTACGCAGTTGTCAATAAAGGAGGTCGCATGCTGTTGGGTCTGCACACCTACAGTTTCCACCTGCACGGCATGGGGCAGAACTGGGGTGGACACCAACTGGCCTGGGAACGGGTCTGGGATATCTTCGGTCTCATGGACGAGGCCAGGAAGCTCGGCCTGGAAGGGCTGCACCTGACGGCCGTTGACTTGGGCGCCACCGACAATGCGCACCTGAAGGACGTCCGGCGGGCGGCAGAGGAGCGGGGGCTTTACCTGGAGTACAACTTTTCCTTGGATGCCTCCTCCTACGACCCCCGCCTGACGAACACCCTGGAGGAAGGGATCGCCATCGCCGAGAAGATCGGATCGGACATCGCCAAGGTGTCCATGGACTTGCATCGTCCGCACCCGGTTTGCGGTTCGGCCTTCCATCCCCGGGTGATCCCGCAGCTCGAACGCGTCGCCCGCCTGGCCGCGGCGGCAGCTCCGCTGGCCGAGGGTGCCGGCGTGCGGCTTTGCTTCGAGAACCACACCGAGGCCTTCAGCGACGAGGTGCTGTGGGTGATCCATCGCGCCGACCATCCCTGCGTCGGGGGGTGCGTGGACACCAACAATTCGCTGATGGTGGGGGAAGACCCGCTCGCGGCTACCCGTAAGCTCGCGCCGGTGGCCTTCACCAATCATTTCTCCGACCATCGCATCGTTTTCGAACAGTATGGATGCCGGATCTGCGGGGTGGCGACCGGCACCGGGGACGTACCCATGCGGGAAGCCTACCAGGTCATTCGCAGCAATCCCAACATGCGGCGGTTGAACCTGGAAATCGAGCTCGATCCCGGCCCCGACGGGCCGGCGGAGGCCCGGCGCCGCGAATATGAATCCGTAGTGCAAAGCATCCGCTTTGCCCGGGAAGAGTTGGGGGTCGGTCGGGTGGCGCGGTAGCGGCGGGGGGCCCTCGCAGTCCAAAGAAGGCGTCACGGAACCCTATCCACACAGCAAACGATATGGTTTTCACCCCAGGGAGGTGGGCGCATGCGGTATTTTGAATATTTCTCGGAGCAAGAAGTCCGGCGTATTCACGAGACGTGTCTGCGCCTGCTCGAAACCGTCGGCGTCGACTTCAGCTTTGAGCCGGCGCTCGAGGTCCTGAAGAAGGCCGGGTGCAAGGTTGAGGGCCAGCGCGTATTCTTCCCCCCCCGGCTGGTGGAAGCACAAGTGGCCAAAGCCCCCGCGCAATACACCCTGCAGGCCCGCAATCCGGATAAGAGCGTCGTCATCGGCGGCGAGCATATCGCCTTCATTCCCTGTTACGGCCCGCCCTTTGTGACGGACCTGGATCGCGGCCGCCGGGCGTCCACGCTCGAGGATTACATCAATTTCGTCAAACTGGGCCATGCCAGCCGCAGCATGGACATCACCGGCGGCATGATGGCCGAGCCCAACGACATCCCCCACGAACGGCGCAACGCGGAGATGATGTACGCTTCCATGCGCTATTCGGACAAGCCCTTCATGGGCGGGGCCATCGGTGCCGAGGCCGCCCGGGAGACCGTCGAAATGGCCGCCATCCTCTTTGGCTGCAGCGAGGCCGAGCTGGCTGAAAAGCGGCCGATCATCAGCATCCTGTGCGCGCGCACGCCGCTCGCCTATGACGACCGCATGCTGGGCGCGATCATGGAGTACGCCAAGTCCGGCATGCCCCAGCTGATCTCCTCCCTGTCCATTGCCGGCGCCACCGCGCCGGTGACCATGGAAGGCACCCTGGTGGTTCAAAACACAGAGGTGCTGGCCGGTATCGTCCTGACCCAGTTGATCCGCGAGGGCACTCCGGTGGTCTTCGCCGGGTCCTCTTCATGCTCGGCCATGCGCTACGGCACCCTGAGCATCGGCGCACCCGAAATGGCCGTGAACACGGCCGCCACGGCCCAGATGGCGCGCTTTTACGGGATCCCCAGCCGCGGCGGCGGCGCACTGTCCGACGCCAAGCTGCCGGATGCCCAGGCCGGCTTCGAAGCCATGATGAGCCAGCTGATGGCGACACTGTCCGGAGTCCATTTCGTGCTGCATTCCGCCGGCATCCTCGAAGGCTACATGGTTTCCTCTTACGAAAAATTCGTCCTCGACGACGAGATCTGCGGCATGTGCAAGCGCATCAAGCGCGGCGAGCGCGCCGACGAGGATCGGCTGGCCTTCGAGCTGATCCGGCAGGTCGGCCCCGGCGGTGAATACCTGACCCAGAAGCACACCTTCCAGAATTTCCGCAAGGAGATCTACGCCAACATAGTGGAAGAGAAGGATACCTACGCCAATTGGCAGCAAAAAGGGGCCATGTCCATCGATCGGCGCGCCAACCGGAAGTGGAAGGAGATTCTCAAGGACTACCAGGAACCGCAACTGCCCGCCGAGACGGACAAGGCGCTGCGGCGTTACATCGAGCGCAAGTATGGGGCATGACCGCCGTCGGGTGGCCCCACGACGCATCTCTGACACTGACAACCTACGCTGATATGGAAGGAGGACGCAATGGCGATACAGGACATTTTCAACGCGGTGATGGCCTTCGACGAAGACAAGGTCAAGCAGTTGACGCAGACGGAGGTGGCCGCGGGCACGGAGATCGGCGCCATCCTCAACCAGGGCCTGATCGGCGCGATGGACACGGTGGGCGAGAGATTCAGCGCCGGGGAGCTCTTCGTGCCCGAGATGCTCATGGCGGCACAGGCGATGAAGGCGGGACTTGAGATCCTCAAGCCGCTGCTCTCCGCCGGCCAGGCGCAGTCGCGGGGGCGGGTGGTGATCGGCACGGTCAAGGGGGACTTGCACGACATCGGCAAGAACCTAGTGGCGATGATGATGGAGGGGGCCGGCTTCGACGTGGTCGACCTGGGGGTGGACGTGGCCAGCGAGAAGTTCGTGCAGACGGCCGCGGAGAAGAAGGCCGACGTGATCGCGCTTTCGGCGCTTTTGACCACCACCATGCCTGCCATGCAGACCACGGTGACGGCGGTGAAGGAGGCCGGGCTGGCCAGCCGCACGATCATCGGCGGGGCACCGGTGACCCAGGGATTCGCCGATCAGATCGGCGCCGACGGCTACAGCCCGGATGCTCCCGGCGCGGTCAAGCTGGTCAAGAAGCTGATGGCCTGAACGAAGGGCCGGCGTGCCGCAGACAGGGGGAATCGGTCAGGATCATCAAAGTAAGGAGCTGCAGTAAACATCAACCCAACCAAGGAGGTAGTCATGAAAAGGAAGAGTAGCTTCATTTGCGTGATGATCGCATGTTTCTTGCTCGGTGTTTTCGCCGGCCTCGCCCCGGCGCAGGAGAAGCCCCTGAAGATCGGCATCATCGGGCCGTTCACCGGGCCGTCGGCCAAAACGGGCGCCGAATTCAAGGGCTCCGTGACGCTGGCGCTCGAGAAGATCAACTACAAAGTGGGCGATTACAAGCTCGAGCCGGTCTTCATTGACAGCCAGAGCGACCCGGCCAAGGTCACCTCGGCTTATGCCGAAGCGTGCGAGCGCCTGGGAGTTCAGGCAGGCGTGTTGAACTGGCACAGCTCAACGGCGGTGGCGGCCATGGATATTTCCGCCCAATACAAGGTGCCGCACATCTTCGGTTTCGGCGCCACCGAGGTGGTCAACCAGAAGTGGCTGAGCAACCCCGAAAAATACAACTACTGGAGCGCCAAGGGCTGGCCGGTTCCGGCCAAGCTGATGTCCGGGTATGCCGAGAGCATCGACGCCGCGGTCCAGAGCGGAAAGTACAAACCCAAGGCCAAGGTGGCGGCGATCGCCTGCGAGGACACCGACTGGGGGCACAGCGCCGGTGAGGCCATGGCGAAGGAATTCGAGAAAAGAGGCTGGAAGATAGCGGCCAAGGACTTTTTTGCCATCACCCAGACCGACTTCTACCCGCTGCTGAGCAAATACAAGAAAGAGGACGTTGCGGTCTTGTTCAGCACCAGCACGGCAGCGCCCATCACCTCGGCCTTCATCAAGCAGACCCGGGAAGTGGGGCTGAAGTCGCTGATCATCATCGACGGTCTGGGCTGGTCCGGTGACTGGTACGCCATGTCGGGCGCGGCCTCCGACGGGGTGCTCGACATGATCCCGCAGCTGACCACCAAGGAGGCCAAGGCCTGGGCGGAAGCCTTCGAGAAACGCTTCAACATGAAGCCGAGCCCCTCGGCGGGCGGGCTTTCCTATGACGGCGTCAATTTTTTCGTCAAGATCCTTAAAAGGGCTCTGGAGAAATCCGGCAAGCTGGACAAGGAGACCATTCACAAGGTGATCGTGGAGGAGGTCAACACCGGCAAACTGACCTACTCCAAGGCCGACGGCGCCATCATCATGAACGAGTACCGCTACAACAAGGATACGGCACCGGACCCGGTGGTGGCGCGCGACGGCTACTTCTTCCCGGTGATCCAGTACAAGGGCGGGGTCGGCAAGATCGTCTACCCGGCCGATTGGGCCGAAGCCGATTTCATGGCGCCGTGAGCTGCCGCCGGCGGCTTAAGGATTCAAAACCAATCCTGCTTTCCGCCGGGGGCTGCCGTGGCAGCCCCCGGCGGAGAAACCACCTTTCACGTCAGGCGCTAAGCATATGATCCTACTGGAGACCAGGGAGTTGACAAAGAGGTTCGGGGGCTTGACGGCGATCGACAGGGTGTCCATGCACATCGAAGAGGGCGACATCGTGGGTCTGATCGGACCCAACGGGGCGGGCAAGACGACGCTGGTCAACGCCATCTCCGGGTTGAATCCGCCGACTTCCGGGCGGGTGATGATGTTCGGCCGGGAGACCACCGGTTTTACGCCGGAGCGGATGTGCCGCCGGGGGCTGTCGCGCACGTTTCAGATCCCGATCCCCTTTCCCAAGATGACGGTGCTGGAGAACGTGAAGACCGCGGCCATCTTCGGCAACAAGGCCGGCAAGGTCGACGATCCGGTTGCGCACAGCCGCGAGATGCTCGCCTTCGTGGACTTTCCCCTGGCCGAGGACACCATTTCAGAGAAGCTCAACACCGTGCAGCTCAAGCGCCTGGATTTGGCCCGTGCGCTGGCAAGCCACCCCCAGCTGCTCTTCCTGGACGAGCTCGCCTCGGGGCTGAGCGAAGCCGAACTGCAGGACATGATGAAGCTGATCCGCAAGATCAGCGGCCAGGGGATCACCATCCTGATGATCGAGCACATCATGCAGCTGATCATGTCGGTGTGCAACCGGCTGGTGTGCATCCAGTTCGGCAAGAAGATCGCCGAGGGCGCAACCGCAGAGGTGGCCCGCGACCCGGCTGTCACCAAGGCCTATCTGGGGGATGCCTCGATCAGCTGCCCGACGGCCTGAGGGCAGGCCGTTGCCGGCCGCATCCAAGGGCACCCACCCCTCTAAGAGATTATGGAGCCGCGATGCTACTGGAAGTCAAGAATCTGAACGCCGGATACGGGTTTCTGCAGATCCTGCGCGAGGTCTCGCTCACGGTGGATCGGGGGGAGTACGTTGCCCTGGTGGGCCCCAACGGGGCTGGCAAGAGCACGACCTTGAGGACGATTGCCGGTCTGCTGCGGCCCATGAGCGGCGAAATCCGCTTCAAGGGCGAGCCGATCGAAGGTCTTGCCGGCAACAAGGTGGCGCGCCAGGGCATCGCCTATGTCTCCGAGGCCATGAACCTGTTCGTCAACATGACCGTTCAGGAAAACCTGTCCATGGGCGCCTACACCCTCAGGGACAAGGGCCTGCGCAAGGACCGGCTGGAGTTTGTCTACGCGCTGTTTCCACGGCTGGTGGAGCGCCAGAACCAGCTGGCGGGCACGATGAGCGGCGGCGAGCGCAAGATGCTCGCGATCGGCCGCGGGCTGATGTCCGACCCGGAGCTGTTGCTGGTGGACGAGCCCTCCTTCGGGCTGGCCCCCCAGCTGACCGAGAGCGTGTTTGAGAGCCTGAATGCGCTTAAGAAGCGCGGGATGACCATCATGCTGGTGGAGCAGAATGTAACCAAGGCCCTGGCGGTGACCGACCGCGGTTACGTTTTGGAAAACGGGCGCATCGAGCTGGAGGGCAGGAGCCGGGAGCTGGCCTGCAACGATCACGTGCGCAAGGTGTTTCTGGGGGTATAGCCGACGACGTCGCCGGAAAGCCGATTTCGGCGTTGCGCTTCACTTCGCCGTTGCTGCGGCGTACGATCCGTACGCCTGCCTCCGCGAGGATCGCGCGCCTTGAACCCGGCCCTCGGGCGACGTCATCAAATTGCAGCGTTTTAGCGTCGAAGGGATAGTACATTATGTGGAAGATTGAACCCGATCGGCTGTTGAGGTGGCTGAAGTCGGCCGCCGGCATTTCGATCCTGACGGCCGTTGCCGCGGCCGCAATGGCCACGATGGACCGGGGTCCGCACGTTCTGGTCAACGCGGTGGTCATGGGCGGGATGCTGGCGCTGGTCTCGATGGGGCTTGCCCTGGTTTTCGGGGTGATGAACATCCCCATGTTCGCCCACGGCGAGTATTTCATGATCGGAACCCTGGTGGCCTACTATGTTTTCACTCCGATCAATACCCACATCAGCACTCATCCCGACAGTATGCTGAGCGCCCTGGGGCCTCTGATCACCATTGTAGCCGCCATGCTCGTGGGGGCGATCGCCGGGGTGGCCTCCGAGGTGCTGGTGTTCAGCCAGCTGCGCAAGCGCAGCCGCGAGAACTGGGTGATGAACTCCTTTCTGCTGACCGTCGGTCTTTCGGTGGTGCTGATCAACGGTCACCAGCTTTTCTTCGGCGCCGATTTCAAGGGCATCGTGCGTTTTTGGAGCGGTGCGCCGTTTTCGATTTTAGACGTGTTCATCTCGCGCGACCGGGCCATGGCCTTTTTCCTGGCCGTTCTGGTGGTGCTTTCCTTCTGGCTGTTCATCAGCTATACGCGCACCGGCCGCGCGATACGGGCCGTTTCCCAGGATGAGACCGGCGCGCTGATGGTGGGCATCGGTTTGAACGGCATCCTGATGCTGACCATGGCGCTCTCCTGCGCCCTGGCGGCGGTGGCCGGCGCCAGCCTGCTGTTCATGTACCCCTCCTACCCATCGGTGGGCCTGGAGCCGCTGTACATGGCCTGGTTCGTGGTGATCATTGCCGGTCTGGGCAACGTGCTGGGGGCCGTGGTGGGGGCCTTCATCGTGTCCCTGCTCAAGGTGCTGACCGTGGAGTACATCGGCTCGGGGTGGGATTTTGTGGTGCCCTCGGCGCTGATCATCGTCATCTTGGTGTTCAAACCGAGCGGTCTTTTCGGCTCCGAGGTGCGCGGGATCCTGGACAAGTAACGGAGGATGCATGGAGAAAACAACGCCATCGGGCAATCCGCTGGACCGGCTGCTCGACCTGCTGTGCCTGACCCCGCTGGGGATTTCAGCACTGATCCTGCTGGCCCTGCTGCCGCTGATCCCGCCCTTCAACCAGGAGTATCTGATCCGCTGGCTGATCAGCGCCGCCTTCATCGCGGCGCTGTCGATCGCCTTTGATTTCACGGCCGGCTACATCGGCATCGTCAATTTCGGCTATTGCGCCATCATGGGCCTGGGAGGCTACACCTCGGCGATCCTGGCCGATCGCATCGGGCTCACCCCCTGGCTCGGGATGCTGGCCGGGGCGCTCGCCGCCGCCGTGCTGGGCTTTGTTATCGGCATCGTAACCCTGCGGCTGCGCGGCATCTTCGCCGCCTGTCTGGCCTGGTTCTTCGGCCTGGCGCTGATGGGGCTGGCGACCAAGCTGATGTGGCTGACGCGCGGCCCGCTGGGCCTGCGGGTCGACCGGCTGTTCGCCTCCTCCTCCAACGTGTCCTTCTACTATCTGATTCTGACCATGATGGTGATCATCTACGTGATCACGCGCTGGACCACGCGCACGAAAATGGGGCTGGCCTTCAAGGCCATCGGCCAGAACATGGAGGCCGCGCGCACCTCCGGGATCAACCCGGTCTTCTACCGCATCGTCAACTTTACACTCTCCTGTATGCTGGCCGGCTGGCTGGGAGGCTTTTACGCCCATTTTTACGGCATCCTGACCCCGGACGTGATGGCCACGGCCAAGACGGTGGAGGTCTTGGCGGTGGCCTATATCGGGGGACGGGGCAGCCTGTGGGGCGGGGCGGTTATCGCCTTTCCCTTCATCTGCGCCATGGAGCTGGTGCGCTCCTCGCTTTCAAACCTGCCGGGTCTGAACCTGGTGATTTACGGCCTGCTGCTCATGGCGGTGATGATCTACTACCCCGGCGGCTTCGCGCAGTTCTTCGATACGTACTTCCGCCGAACCCGCAGCCGCCTCCTCGGCTATCTGGTCAACGGGGGGCGTAATCGGCCGGATGCGATTTCCGACCGGCAGGCGGCCGCGATCATCTCAAACCCTATCAGGTAACGCCGCACCCATCGTGCTCAATTAACCATCGATTAAGGAGAAACGAACTATGAGGAAGCAGGCTAGAGTCTTGGTCATTGGAGGCGGAGCCATCGGTGTGAGCGTGGCCTATCACCTGGCCAAATATGGGTGGAAGGAGGTCGTCCTGGTTGAAAAGCACGAGCTGACGTCCGGCTCCACCTGGATGGCGGCGGGCAACTGTTCCTTTTACCACTCCAATTACTACTGCACCCAGGTCAACATGAAAAGCATCGAGTTGTATCAGAAACTCGAAGCCGAGACCGGCCAGTCCACCGGCTGGCATACCACCGGCTCCATTCGCACCGCTGACAACCCCGACCGGATGGACGAGTTGGGCTATTACTACAGCATGAACCGCTGTCTGGGGTTGAACGTCCTGCGGGTGACCCCCTCCGAGATCGCCCAACTGCACCCCCTGATGAACGTGGAGGGTCTCATGGGCGGTCTTTATTGGCCCGATGACGGCGACGTGGACCCCAGCAGCATCACGCTCGCCATGTCGATCGGCGCCAAAAAGCTCGGCGCCGAAATCAACACCCACACCCGGGTCACCGGCATCCGCCGCAAGGCCAATGACGAATGGCTGGTGCATACCGACAAGGGCGATATCACCTGTGAACATGTGGTCAATGCCGCGGGTTTGTGGGCCCCCGAGGTGGCGCGCATGGTGGGGCTTGAAATACCCTCCATTGCCATCGAGCACACGCACATCCTCTTCGAGGCCATCGACGCCGTCAAGAACCGCAAGACCCCCCTGCCGCTGGTACGCGATCCGGACCGCTCCATCTACATCCGCCAGGAAATGGACAGCCTGCTCCTCGGCATGTACGAGAAAAACGGCAAGCAGTGGTACCCCAAGGGCGTGCCCTGGGACTACGCCCAGGCCGAACTGACTCCGGACATCGACAACATCGCCGAAAACATCGAGCACGGCATCTTCCGGATGCCCATCATGGGGGAGACGGGCTTCAAGCACGTGACCGCCGGCCCCATCACCTACACCCCCAACGGCGACCCGCTGGTCGGACCGGCCTATCCGTTGAAGAATTTCTTCCATGCTTGCGGCTACAGCTTCGGCATCACCCAGGCCGGCGGCATCGGCCACTACCTCGCCGGCTGGATCATGGAAGGCGAGCCGGAAATCGATCTGTGGTCCGTGGACAGCCGCCGTTACGGGAGCTATGCGACCTGGGCCTATAATCACGAGAAGATCGCCGACACCTACCCGCGTCTCTACAGCATCTTCTTCCCCAATGAATTCCGGGACGCCGCCCGACCGAACCGCGTAAGCCCCATCTACGAATATCAGAAGCAGGCCGGCGCCGTGTTCGGCGACTACTTCGGGTGGGAATGCCCCAATTACTTCACCCGGACGGAGGCCGACCGCTATGAGAAACCGTCCTGGCGGCGTTCCAACGCCTTCAATCACGTGGCCGAAGAGTGCCGCCACGTGATGAATCACGTGGGGTTGCTGGATTTGACCCGGTTTGCCAAGACCCGGATCAGCGGGCCGGGCGCTGAAGCCTGGCTGGGCCAGCTTACCTGCCAGCGGGTGCCGGCCCAAACGGGCCGCATCGCCTTGGCGCCCATGCTGACCGAAAAGGGCGTCTTCAAAACCGATATGACCGTGACCAAGCTCAAGGAGAATGACTACCTGTGCGTGACGGCCAGCCTGGGCAAACGCCACGATCAGCACTGGCTGATGCAGAATCTGCCCGCCGACGGGTCCGTTCAGATGGAAGACCTGACCTATGCCATGGGGTGTTTGATCATCGCCGGCCCCAAGAGCCGCGATCTGCTGGCGGCGGTGACCGACGGCGATGTCTCCAACCCGGCGTTTCCTTTCGCCACCAGCCGGGAACTATACGTGGGGCGCACCCGATGCCGGGTCAACCGCATGAACTACGTGGGCGAGCTGGGATACGAGATCTTCCATCCCGTTTCGCAGCAGGTCGCCGTGTACCAGACGCTTTCGGCCGCCGGGCAGAAGTTCAATCTGAAGATGTTCGGCCTGCACGCCATGGATTCCATGCGCCTGGAAAAAGGCTATCTCGCCTGGAAGAGCGAGATGAACCTGCACCACACCCCACTCGAAACCCACCTGGATTGGACCGTCAAGTGGGACAAAGACTTTATCGGGAAATCCGCCCTGGAAAAGCAGAAGAAGGCCGGCATCAAACAAAAACTGGTCTGTCTGGTGGTGGCGGCGGATGAATCCGACCCGTGGGGCTACAACCCGATCTTCCACGGTGAAAAGCGCGTGGGCATGACAAGCTCCGGCGGCTTCGGCCACCGCGTCGGCAAGAGCATCGCCTTCGGCTATGTCGCGCCGGCGCTGGCCACTCCCGGCACCCGGCTGGAAGTGGAAGTCCTGGGCCGGAAACTGGCAGCCACCGTGGCCGCCATGCCGCTGTATGACCCCGGCAACGAGCGCATGAAAGCATGACGACGTTTCTCGAATTCATCAAAGCTTAGTGGAAGGATAACTGAAGATGAAGATTTATGTGTGCGTCAAACACGTTCCGGACACGGCCGCCAACATCAAAACGGCGGGTGCGAACGGGTTCGACGATGCCGTTTGCAAGTTCATCGCCAATCCTTACGACGAGTACGCCGTCGAGCAGGCCGTGCGCCTGATGGAGAGCCAGGGCGGCGAAGTGGTGGTCGTCAGCGTAGGCAAGGAGGCGGCCATGGCGACGCTGCGCAGCGCCATGGCCATGGGGGCCACCCGCGGCATCCTGGTCACAGTGGAGAGCCAGTTTTTGGACAGCGAAATCACCAGCCAGGCGCTGAAGGCCGCCATCGAAAAGGACGGCAAACCCGATCTGATTTTCACCGGCAAGGTCGCCGTGGATACCGAAGGCTTTCAAACCGCCTACCGGTTGGCGGAGGCCATGAGCCTGCCGGTGGTCAACGAGATCCTCAAGATGGAGCTTCGCGACGGCAAGGCCGTGGTGGAACGGGAGATCGGCGGCGGGTCGCGCGAAGTGCTGGAGGCGGGGCTGCCCTGCGTGCTGGGCGCCACCAAGGGGCTCAACGAGCCCCGGTACCCGAAGTTTCCGGATATCATGAAAGCCAAGAAAAAAGAGGTTAAGCAAATGACGTTGGCCGATTTAGGCCTGTCGGCCGCCGCCGCCAGGATCGAGCTGGTCAAGCTGGAGAAGGCGCCGGACCGCAGCGGCGCCAAAATAATTCCGGGCCCGTCCCGGGAAGCCGCCCAGGCGCTGGTGCACATACTTAGAAACGTCGAAAAAGTGATCTAGGAGCATGAATGCATGGCCACTATCGGAATATGGATTGAAACCGAGGGCGGAAAAGTCAAGGAAGCCAATTTCGGAGTGATCACCGCCGCCAGAGGCGGCGGCGGTGAAAACACCCTTTTGGCCCTGCTGCTGGACGGCTCGGCGGAAGCGGCCCAGGAAGCCCTGGCCCCGTACGGCGTCCACAAAATCGTACCGCTGACGGCCGAGGGCGCCGACCTGGATCAAAGCCCGGATGCGCGCGCCCGCGCGCTGGCGGCCGCCGTCGAAAAGTTGTCGTTGAACGCCCTGCTGGGGTTGGCAACGACACCGGGCCGCGATCTGTTCGCCCGCCTGGCGGCCTATTTGAAACTGCCGCTGGCTTCGGACTGCATTTCCGTGGACGTCGCCCGGCAGACGGTATGCAAGTCGCACTTCTCCGGCAAGACCGTCGCCACCATCCGGATGAAAGCCTCCGTGATGCTCTGCGCCCTGCGGCCCAATGCCGTGGAAGCGCAACCGGCCGCCGTCCGCCCGGAGATCGTCCCCCTCACCGTTACGGTTCAGGACCCCGGACGGGTCAGGGTGCTCGAAGTCAGGAAAGCCGGCGGCGGGAAGATCGATTTGGCCGAGGCCGGCATCATCATAACCGGCGGACGGCCGATCGGCTCGGCGGAAAACTATAAAATCCTGGAAGCGTGCGCCCAGGCGCTCGGAGGGGCCGTGGGGGCCTCGCGCGCCGCGGTGGATGCCGGCTTCGCCCCGCACTCCATGCAGGTCGGTCAGACCGGCAAGACGGTCAGCCCCAGACTTTACATCGCCTGCGGGCTGTCCGGGTCCGTCCAGCATTTTGCCGGCATGAAGACCTCCAAGGTCATCGTTGCCATCAATACCGACAAGGATGCGCCCATCTTCGAGAAATGCGATTACGGCATCATCGGCGACCTGTTTGAAGTCGTGCCGATGCTGACCGAAGCCCTCACGCAAAAATAATAGCCGGTTGCCCGGCTGTTTTTTATCTGAAGAGATGGTCGGTCAAGAGGATCGTGTGCTACCATAGCGCTGCGGCCCGAGAACCCCAGACGATCCAGGCATTAGCGGCTCGACGGATCCGGAATAAGTGATGGCTCTCCGGAGTGGAGTTTTTATGGATTCGTATGTCATTGTCAAATCGGTTCTGATGCTGGCGGCTCTCAGCGCCGCCTTCTCCGTTTTCTTCATACGCAGCCGGCGGCTTTTCCGACTCATACGCTCGGTTCGGGGCAAGCTGCCTTTCACGCTCGACCGCGTCAAGGAGCGCCTGGTGGTGCTGCTCACCGACGTGGTGGGGCAGTCCAACGTGCGCCGCAAGGCCCTGCCGGGTGTGGCGCACACCTTGATTTTCTTCGGGTTTCTGGCAGTACAGCCCCACTCGCTGGAGCTGATGCTCAAGGGGGTGTGCCCGGCCTTCGACCCGGCCAAATGGTTCCCGGCCGTTTACGGCGGCTATCTCTTCGTGGCCGACGTCCTGGCGGCCCTGGTGCTGATCGGCCTCGCCTATGCCGTTTACCGCCGGGTCGTGGAACGGCCCAAGTATCTGACCCTGAATACCGATGCCAACCTGATCATTCTATTCACCTGCGTGATCATCGTCACCTTCCAGTTCATCAATGCCTTCCAGACGCTGCTGCCCGTCCACGTCGCGGCCTTCCCCGTATCCGGCCTCTGGATCGGCCTGCTGGGATTGGAACGGCTTGGCGCCGGGCAGATCACGGCAGGCTATGAGATCGCCTATTGGCTGCACATGGCCACCATCCTGGGATTCCTGGTTTACATTCCGGGCTCCAAGCACCTGCACCTGCTTGCCGCCGCGCCCAACGTCTTTCTCAAGCCGCTGCAGCGGGAAAAGGCCATGCCCAAGACCGACATCGAGGATGAGAGCGCGGAGACCTTCGGCCTGGGCAAGGTGAGCGAGCTGAACTGGAAAAACGTGCTCAACCTCTACGCCTGCACCGAGTGCGGCCGCTGCGAGGAGCAGTGCCCGGCCGATCAGACGGGCAAGCCGTTGTCGCCGAAAAAGGTGATCCACGACTTCAAGCGGGACCTCCTGGCCCACGCCGACGCGATTCTAGCCGGCAAGGGCGACGCCGTCGACCCCATCGTCCGGGAAGGCTCCCCCATCACCGCCGATGTGATCTGGTCCTGCACCACCTGCCGGGCCTGCGAGGACATCTGCCCGGTCAACATCGAGCAGCTGGATTTCATCCTGGAAACCCGCAAGCATCAGGTGCTCATGCAGGCGAGCTTCCCGCCGGAGATGCAGGCGACTTTCACCAACCTGGAAAACCAGGCCAACCCCTGGGGCTTCAGCGCTGACACCCGGGCCGACTGGAGCAAGGGGATGAACGTTCCCCTGATGTGCGACCGCCCGGAGGCCGAGATATTATATTTCGTGGGGTGCGCCGGCGCTTTCGACGACCGCGGAAAAAAAATCGCCCAGGCCATGGCGCGCGTGCTGCAGCGCGCCGGTGTGGACTTCGCCATTCTGGGCCCGGAAGAGGCCTGCAACGGCGATCTGGCGCGCCGGGCCGGCAACGAGTATCTGGCCCAGACGCTGATCAAGCAGAACGTCGAAGTGCTCAACCGGTACAAGCCCCAAAAAATCCTCACCGGCTGCCCGCACTGCTTCAATATCATCAAAAACGAATATCCGCAGTTCGGGGCCGCTTATCCGGTGGTGCATCACAGCGAATGGCTGCGCGCGCTTTTCAGGCAGGGGCGCCTGAAGAGTGTCAAGGGAATTAAAGAGTTGGAAGCAACCGGCTCGGCCGCCGGGCCTTTGGCCTTCCATGACTCCTGCTACCTGGGGCGCTGGAATGGGATTTACGATGCGCCGCGCGATCTCTTGCGCGCCGCGGGCTCGGGCATCCGTCTGGCCGAGATGCGCCGGCACGGCGCGAAGGGCTTCTGCTGCGGTGCCGGCGGCGGCCGCATGTTCATGGAAGAGACTATCGGCAAGCGCATCAACATCGAACGAGCCGAGGAGGTGATCGCCAGCGGCGCGGCCCTCATCGCCACCGCCTGCCCGTTCTGCGCCACCATGCTCTCCGACGGGCTGCGCGATTGCCAGACCCCCAGGAGCGTCAAGGATATCGCCGAAATCGTCGACGAGGTGACGGCCTGACCGGCTTCCAGGGAAGCCGGTCTCTTTTCACGAGATCTTCATCCCGGAGGGTTGTATGTCAGCAGTAGAAGAAAAGATCATCGGCATTTTGAAAGAGCAGCAAATTGATTATCAGGTCTTCGAGCACGAACCGGTCTACACCAATCCCACCATGGCCGCGGCACTGGGGGTCAGCGAATCCGAGACCGTCAAGTCCCTTGTCCTGTTGACCCGCGAAAAGCAGATGGTCGTGCTCGTGCTTCCGGGCGACAAGAAGGTGGACTGGAAGAAGGCGGCCGCCGGCATCGGCACCAAGAAGGTCTCCTTTGCCAAGCCGGAGGAGGTCCTGGAAAAGGTGGGCTGCGAGGTCGGCTGCGTCCCGCCGTTCGGCCAATGGGTGCCGCTGCCGATTTACCTGGACCCGGACATCACCCAAAAAGAATTCGTCTATTTCAACCCCGGCGTCCATCATAAATCCTACAAGGTGAGATCCCGGGACTTAAAGAAGCTGTGCCAACCGAAGATGGATTCCGCACAAGGACGGATGCCATGAAGATCGTGGTCGGATACGAAGGATCCAAGGCGTGCCTGAGCGCCTTGAAGCTGGCCGTGACGTACGCCAAGGCGTTCAAGGCCGCAGTGATGGTGGTTAACTCTCAGGTGGGCGGCGAAGACAGCCCGGAAGAGAAAATCATCGAAGCCCGGAAGCAGTTGAGCTTTGCCGAAGAGCTTTTTGCGAAAAACCAGGTTGCCTGTGAAACCCACCTTCTGGTACGCGGCAACATGCCCGGGGAGGATATCGTCCGGTTCGCCCAGGAGCAAAAAGCGGATCACATCATCGTCGGCATCAAACGGTTATCCCGGGTCGGCAAGCTGGTTTTCGGTTCGAATGCCCGATACGTCGTGCTCAATGCCCATTGCCCGGTGGTGACGACTCGATGAGGCCGGTGCACCGGCCCGGGCGTCAAGCGACAGCAATAGCAATCATCAGCAGGGAGAAACCCCATGGGAATGACGACCGACACACTGTCTTTCAAGCCCACATTGCAGGTGATCAACGCAGACCAGATCGAACAGATCCACGCCGCCACGCTGGACGTGCTGGAGCGCACCGGCATCAAGATCACCCACGCGCGGGCGCTGGAGGTTCTTTCAAGCGCCGGCGCCCGAGTCCGGGGCGACCGGGTGAAGATCCCCGGTTTCATGGTGGAGGCGGCGATCCGCAACGCGCCTTCGCGACTGGTGCTTGGCGCGCGCACGGGCAAGCGCACCGTCTTTCTGGAACGGGACAAGAGTTTTTTCGGTCCCAGCCTCGACTGCATCGACTACCTGGACCCCCTAACGCAAACCCGCAGCCGCTTCACCAGCGAGCATGTCAAGGTGACGGCGGCACTTTGCGACGCCCTGCCCAATTTCCAGTGGTGCATGACCATCGGCATGGCCGCTGACGTGCCGGCGGACATCGCCGACCGGGTGATCGCCCGCAACGTAATGGAATTCTGTGAAAAGCCCCTGGTCTTCTGCTGCAAGGACGCCGGCAGCGTCCGGGACATTTATGAGATGGCGCTGCTGTTGTGCGGCGGCAAGGAGAACTTCGACACGGCGCCCTACGTGGTGCAGTACACCGAGCCGATCTCGCCGCTGGTCTATTTCGATCCGGCCGTCGACAAGCTGATCTACTGCGCCGAGCAGCGGATCCCGCTGATCAATTTCCCGGCGCCGCAGTGCTGCGGCTCCTCGCCGGCGACCCTTGCCGGGGCGATCGTGCAGGCGAGCGCCGAATCCTTGAGCGGTCTGGTCCTTCACCAGCTGGTCAATCCCGGGGCGCCTTTCATCTACGGGGCCTTCGCGACCATCATGGACATGCGCAGCACCATCTTTTCCTACGGCGCCATCGAGATGAGCCTGATGACCGGCGCCCTGGCCCAGATGGCCCAGCACTATCGACTGCCCTTTTTCGGCACGGCGGGGGCGACGGACGCGAAGTTTTGCGACGCACAGGCCGGCGCCGAGGCCGCCTGGCAATGCCTGACGGCGGCCGCAGTGGGCTCCGGCCTGGTCCACGACTGCAGCAGCTGGATGGACCACGGCTCGATGGCCAGCCCCGAATTCATGGTACTGGTGCACGATATCGTCGACAACATCCGCCATTTCATGGAGGGCATCGAGGTCTGCGAGCAGACCCTGGCGCTGGACCTCATCCACAAGGTGGGTCCGGGCGGGCACTATCTGCAGCAGGCTCATACGATGCAGAATTTCAAGAAAATGAAATACTCCGATATTTTTGAGCGCATGGTGATCGCGCAGTGGGAAGAGGCGGGATCGAAGCGCTTCGAGCAACGCCTGCAGCAAAGCACGCTTGCGAAGATGAAGCATCGCCCGGCTCCGCTGGCGGCGGAGCAGATAAGGGAATTGGACCGGATGCAGAAAGGCTGGAAGTAATCTTCCGCTAACCGTTCATGGCCCCCGGGGATGCCGCGATGCATAAAAAGGGGACCCCGCTCAATACGGCCTTGTCAAGATGAAGTCAATCGCGCGCGTTTATATCGTTGCCTGCGGCGTGCTGGCCAGGGACATTGAAGGCATTGCCAAGAAGCTGCCGCTGACCATCGGCACGCACTACCTGCCGGCCGGCCTGCATGAACGCCCGAATAAGCTGCGCCGCAAACTGCAGGCCGCCATCGATCGGGTCTCGCGCACCGGTGAATGGGACCGCCTGGTCATCGGCTACGGCGTCTGCGGCTGTGGCACGGTCGACATCCGAGCACGCGGCATTCCCCTGGCGATCCCCCGCGTGCACGATTGCATCGCCTTGTTTCTGGGCGGCGACGACCGCTACCAGGAACAGTTCAAAAAATACCCCGGAACCTATTATATTTCCCATGGATGGTATGAAGCCAAAAGCCTGTCGCAGGCCGCGGACCGGCGGCATGCCTGGATGGGGGACACCAAGGTCTACTTCGATGAACTGGTGCAGCGGTATGGGCTGCGCCATGCGGAGGCCACTTTTTCTTTTCTCAACAGCTGGCGCTCCAATTATCAGCGCGCGGCATTCATCGACACCGGTGTGGGCACCCATACGGCCGCCGAGACGTATGCCGAACAACTGGCCGATCAGAACCGCTGGCGCTTCGAAAAGATACAGGGAAGCACCCGCCTGCTGCAAAGGCTGTTGAGCGAAACGGAGACCACCGAAGAAATCCTGGTGGTGCCTCCCGGTCAGATCACCGTATTCGATGGGGTGCATGGGCGGCTGACGGCCCACCCGGTTTCGCCGACGCCACGTCCGGCGGGTGGGACCGTCCAGAAAGTGGTGATGCCGGGCCACGCGCCGGCGGCGCCTTCGGGCGAGCTTCATGTCGGCCTGGGCATCGATGCCGGCGGCACTTACACCGATGCCGTAATCTATGATTTCAGGTCGCAGCAGGTGCTGCTCAAGAACAAGGCCCTGACCACCAAATGGGATTTTTCCATCGGGATCCGGGAGGCGCTCGCCGGACTGGCGAGTCGCCAGATCCTGGCGGTCCAGCTCGTGTCGGTTTCCACGACGCTGGCCACCAACGCCATTGTCGAAAACGAAGGGCAGAAGGTGGGGCTGCTGCTCATGCCGCCGCCGGGCTTCGACGAAAATCAGGAATCGCTTCATGCGCCCCAGGCCGTGCTGACGGCTCGATTGGATATCACCGGCAAAGAGCTGGCGGCACTTGATGAAGCGCAGGTCCGCCGCATCGCCCGCCGCATGTGCGACGACCAGGGGATCGATGCCTTTGCCGTCTCCGGATATGCCGGCGCCATCAACCCGGATCACGAGGTGGCGGTCAAACGCATTCTCATGTCTGAAACCGGCCGGTTTGTCTCGTGCGGTCATGAATTGTCGCAGCTGCTCAATTTCAAGATACGCGCTCAGACGGCGGTGCACAATGCCCGAATCGTCCCCCGCCTGGCAAGGCTCCTGAACGATGTCGCCGCCGTGCTGAAACAGATGGGCATCCGCGCGCCGGTGATGGTGGTGCGCGGCGACGGCACCCTCATGTCGCAGCACCTCGCCATACAGCGCCCGGTGGAGACCATTCTCTCCGGGCCGGCGGCCAGCGTGGCCGGCGCCCGGCACCTCACCGGATTGAACGATGCCGTCGTGATCGACATGGGCGGCACGACCACCGATATGGCAGCCCTGGAAAATGGCCGGGTGCGTCTGTGCGAAAGCGGGTCGCGTGTCGGGACCATCCGCACCCACGTCCGGGCTCTGGATATTCAAACCACCGGTCTGGGCGGAGACAGCCTCATTCTTTACCGGGCCGGCGCGTGGCAGATCGGCCCCCGACGCGTGGCGCCATTGGCCTGGCTCGGCCGCCAAGGGCGCGATCTCGATCCGGCGTTCGAGTATCTCTCGACCCACAGACGAAGGCTGGGCGGCAGCTCCGAAGCCACGCAGATGTTCACCTTGAACCATCGCAGGCTTGACAAGCCGCGCAGCGACCTGGAAGACCGTGTTCTGGACCTGCTCGGCCGGAGACCCTACAGCCTGTTGGAGCTGGCGGATGCCGCCCAGGTGTTGCATGTCGGACTCCTGCCGCTGCCGCGGCTGGAGTCGATCTTCGCCGTGCAGCGCTGCGGCTTGACCCCCACCGACGTTCTGCATGCCACGGGTCGTTTTGTGCGTTGGGATGCCGCGGCTTCCACCCGCCTTCTGGCGTTAATGGCCGGCCAGTCCGGCACCACCCCGGAGCAGCTGCAAGCCGATCTGCTTCGCCAGGTCGTCCGGCGCCTGACCCTGGAAGTCATTCACCATCAACTGGCTCCAATTGACTCAGACTCACCGCCGGCGACATGCCCCACCTGCAACCGGATCCTCGACAATCTGCTCGACGGGGGCGGGCACGCGTTTACGGTGCGTTTCGAGCTGCACCGCCCGATCATCGGCGTGGGCGCGCCCATCGGCCATTTCCTGCCCGAGGTCGCGCACTTGCTGGGCGCGCGCGCCGTGATGCCGGATTTTCACGATGTGGCCAATGCGGTAGGCGCCATTGTCAGCCAGGTCAGCATCAAACGGCAGGTGGCCATCAAGCCCGATCCCGCCGGTGGGTTCTACATCGAGGGGCTGTCCGGACATCAGCGATTCCAGGCCATGGAGGCCGCGAACGGTTATGTGCAACGCGTCTTGACGGAAGAGGCCCGCCGTTTGGCCGCCCAAGCGGGAACCCGCCAGAACACGGTGCAGCTGACGTTTAGGGATGTCACGGCCATGACAGGACAGGGCGAAGAGGTGTTCATCGAGAGGCAGGTGGTTTCCGAGATTCAAGGGATGCCGGATCTGATGTGAACTATGTCGCCCTCCCCGCCGATACCAGTTCGTTCCAACTTCTCAGGGTATCTGGCGATCCTGGCCGCCGCTTCATTTTGGGCAACCTCGGGGATTTTCATTAAACTGATAATGAACCACAGCCAAGCCTCGGCCATTGTCTTGGCGTTTTGGCGGGATCTGGCCACCTTTTTAGTGCTTTTCTTCCTCAATATCTCGTTTTGCGGCGGCAATCCGGGGGTGAAACGATCGGATTGGCCCTGGTTGGCAGCCTTGGGTGTCAGCCTGGGCCTCTTTCATGTGGGGTTGAATTTCGGCGTTTTTCTCAACGGGGCTGCCGTCACCACCATCCAACAAGCGGCGATGCCCGCGATGGTTCTCGTGGTCGAGCGCATCATCTGGCACGAATCCCTGACCCGGGATAAAATAATTTCCATTATACTGATTTTTTCAGGAACGGTCCTGATGTCGGGATTGACGGCCCTCGGAGAAGCAAATGTATCAACGGGGGGCGTTCTGGCGGGTTTTTGTATCCCGGCTCTATATGGCGCTTGGAGCCTTTTGGGGAAGAAAATGCGCAGGAACTATGGCGCGCTCCCTATTCTCACCTATGCCTTCGGCGTTGCCGCCGTGGTGCTTTTGCCGCTTCAATTCAACGAAGTTCACCCCTGGCCCGTTCCAGGAAACACCTGGCTTTGGTTCGTCGGATTGGTGGGATTGTCCACCGTCGGCGGGTTTTTGATATACATTTTCGGGCTGGGCCGATTGTCCGCCGGGGTGGTTACCATTGTCGCGATGTCGGAAATCGTATTCTCTGCCATCCTGGCCTACATCTTTTTGGATGAAAAATTGACCTTCATAGAAACAATTGGAGCTCTGGTGATCGTTGCCGGAATCCTT
>JACRCN010000098.1 GCA_016219005.1 Deltaproteobacteria bacterium | reverse complement strand
TGCGAAATTCAACAGACAGACAACCACTCCGAATTGCAGCGTACCGAGCAGCCCGATGGGAAGCAGGTCGCGGCGCTCGAAGCGCATCTGCCGCGTCCACAGAATCGGAGGCAGCAGGCAGCAAAAGCCGATGAAGTAGCGTAGCAGCGCCAGCGAAACCGGGCTGCTCTGGTCGATCACAAAGCGTGTTGCGACAATCGCCGATCCAACCAAGATGCCGTTCAGCATCGCAGCCGCGGTCGGCAACAGCATGTTCATTTACAGCGCGCGCTCCCAGGTTTCCGAAATCAAGTCATGCCCGAAGCTGTGATGAGGTTGCTTCTCGATCAGTTCAAACCCTGCTTGCCCGTATATTTTGCGGGCGGCGACCAAGACGCTGTTGGTCCAAAGTGTGATTTTCGTGTAGCCGGCCTGGCGGGCGAACCGCAGGCATTCATTTACCAGCCGGGTACCGATACCCATGCCGCGGGCTTTCGGGTCGACCAGCAGAAGACGCAGCTTGGCGACCCGCTTCGATTTCTTCACCAGGAACACCGAGCCGACGTTTTCACCCTCCCGCTCCGCGATCCAGCAGCATTCCCATCTGGAGTCGTAGTGTCGGATGAATTTGGCGACAACGTCCGCGACCAGCGCTTCGAAATGCGAATCCCATCCGTACTCTTTGGCATAGAGCACCCCGTGGCGGTGGACCACCCAACCCATGTCGCCGGGTTGATGCGGGCGCAGAAGGTAAGGCGCCTTGGGTCGGGTCTCCGAACCAATCAGGCGTTCAATGGTGCGCATGGCCGTAACCAGACGCTTTTGATCCTCCACCCTCATCCGGTCCAACATTGCTTCGATGTCGTTTTTCGAGTGCGAATTGAGAAAAGCAAACGCCTGTTGCCCCTGGGCGGACAGTCGCAGAACGCTTAGCCGCCGGTCCGATTCGGACGCGCGCTTGTCGATCAGCCCGCGCTTTTTGAACCCACGCAGGATACGGCTGAGATACCCCGCGTCCAGGCCCAACTCCCTGCGCAGTCCGGTGGCCGTTGTCTGTTCATGGTGCGCGAGCTCATAGATCACCCGGGCCTCGGTGAGGGAGAACGGGCTTTTCAGGTACTCCTCGGTCAGGACACCGATCTGCTGGGTAAAGAACCTGTTGAATCCGCGCACCGCCTCCACCCGCTGGGCCAAGTCACTCTGAGTCACCTTGAACCTCCTGTTGGGCATCCAATTTGTATTTGATATATTCAAATAGTTATTTGCTTTTGTCAACTATTATTCGCGGATTGAATTCACACAGCATAGGAGCCATCCAAAGACAGCAGACCGCTCCCAGTTGCAGGGCGCAGGGCGCCGAAAAAGCGCGGCATACACTCCAGTGCGTGAGCATTTTGCGGAGGCTGGAAACTCAGCAGTTAGACGTTGGATGGCTTTTTAGGATGGGTTTTGAATCGTGCAGGTTTGGTGTTCAGGCCGGAGGGACCGGCAGGTCCATCGCGTGTTGAGATCGTTCGCCACTATCCCAGAATCGGCATTTCGGTGATAGGCCGGATTATGCGCAGAGTGCCTTACCTGACAAGTTCTGGATCGTTGCATCTATCTCCGCCAAGGTAAATGGCTTTGAGATCACGTCATCTACCGCGGTGCTCATTCTGGAAAAAACGCTTTCCTTTCCAGCGCCCGTCATGATGACGACCCGGGTGCGAGGCGAGCTTTTTTTTATGCTGCAAGCGAGAGCGACTCCATCCATCCCGGGCATTTCATAATCCGATAAGACGATGTCGAATTTGTTCTTGAGGAAAATGCTTAATCCATTTTCGCCGCTATCGGATGATGACACTTCGTAGCCAAGCCGGGACAGCATTTTGGAAACGACCATGCGAAGGGATTTATTATCATCGACGACTAAAATATTTCCGCCAGCCTCCATCTCCAATTCCTCCTGCCGGATAGGGTCCGCGCGAAACTACGTATCGTCCCGATTGCTATTAGAAGCTATCTCAAGTTCTTTACGCTGTCTGCCATCGCAGACAGAAGAAGAATTGCCGGTATTTAGCCGCCTGAAACGACTGCTATGAAGTCAGGCAGGCATTCCCCAGGGTCAACCGGGAGGCGTTATTGCCTTTGAACACAATTTTGGCGGATTGGCCATTAAGAGAACTCATAAGTCTGCAAAAAACATTTAAGCCAAAAGGGTATATATTTTTCAGGCCATTCGTGTGAATGGAGATCTTTCGGGTGTTTTCAGGCAATTTCTTTATCGCATGTATCAATTCATATGCCGAGGTGGCGTCGAAGTCGCCCTCCAGTTTCAAGCCAAATCCGTCGCTGTTTTTATCAATGGCGATTTCGAAATTTGAGGCCATAACTTATCCTTACTCTATTCGGATCAGCGCTTCTCCATTTTAATCACAACTCCACCCTTATTTCTATTGGCTGTCTTCATTTGCGGGGTAAGGGGGAGGGATGCCTTCAAGCACGAATTATTTTCCAACTGAAGGAACTCCACCCCCACACCAAAGCGAAACCTATCTGTGTTTTCTAATTTTTTACACCACACGACTTTAGCCGCGAGTTGATTCCGGCTTAATGTATAGTCATCAAGCCTGATGAAAATATGAACTCCTGGATACAGCTCAAACAGCGACTTGAAATACATGCCCGTTTCGCTTAAATTATACGATACCGCATAGTAAGGAGACAGCGACCGGTCGTCTTCGAGTTTAATTATATATTCATGGCCAAAACGGTCGCTTCTTCTGATTTCGGGTATCGCCTGCATTGCAGCACCTCGCGGTATGGTCAGACCCCTTAGCCCACCCTGCTACGCCTCTCTACACGGGACACTATATTTTGAAAATGAATATGGGGAAATAGGGTCTATAATGTATTTCATGATACCATGAGGCGCATCCGAGCGCTGCGACGCGGGGGTCTTAGGCTTTGTTACCGCAAGGCAGTAAGGACGCTTGTTATCCAGAGGGGTGTCGGTTCAATTAATACTTTGGATAGTACGCACGATCACAGATCGGACACTTATGCGATGCGCCGGATGTTAGCACATCAGCAGACCGCTGTGACTCGGTCGACGCTTTCTTCTTAGACGAGTTCATCCGCGGGATACTCCATCAGGCGTTCCGCCTTTCGGTTGATCAGCGCATTTCGGCGGCGGTCAGCCGCACCATGCCACCGGCTCCAATGACACCTAGTTTGCCGCTTCCACCAGATACACCTGAATCAGCGGCTGCTTGCCGGGACCATCCACTAGGCTCCATCGCTGGCGGAATTTGAAAACGATGTATTCACCCTTCTTGGACTCGGCCTGCCAGACCCCCACGATATCCGCCAGATAACGGCCACCGCCCAACACACTCACCTTCACGGTTTCCAGGGTGTGCGTATTGCTGGCGATGGCCTTGCCGATGCCGGCGTACCAGCGCTTGAAATCGCCCTGCGAGCGCAGGGTCGTTTCCGGAAAGCGCATGTCCAGGTTCTTGGATGCCAAAAAGGGCAGAAACCGCTCGACAGGCACATGCCGATCGTACATGCCGTAGATCTGGTAGACGAAACTGATGATGTCGTTCTCGTTGAATTTGTTGTTCAGCTGGCGCTGAAGCGCTTCCTTGTAGGCGGGCGGGGGAGCTTCCGAATAGCTCGGCAAGGCGATGACCACCACCATCAGGATCAGCCCAATTAAACGTTTCTTCATGACGCGCCCTCCACTTTGGGGGGTAAGCCCCCGCCGGATTCAGGGCAAGCGCATCGACAGGAGCGTGCGCAGGTCTAAGGGGATGGCCTGTCCGTCAAGGAGCGGCGGCTCTCGACGGGAAAGTTCCCCCCGCCCTTCCCGACTGGACTTCAGCCCACCCTCGCCTCCACCGGGGCCGGGCTGGGAATCATTTCAGCGGGCATTCGGCCCGGCGAGCCACCACGATTAAAAAGCAAGCGCTCACCAACAAAGGCGCAGCAACGATAAGCCCGATAAAGGGTAGCGTGATCAAGCTGAACACGGCGACCAAAGCGCCGAGCACCAGGAGAATGGTGCCGGCGCTGAAGCTGGAAAGCCTCTCAGAAAGGCAGGATTTTGCACGCATGGGTTTTCTCCTTGTTTCGGCTCTGCTCGGGACGACCGTTCGGCAGAGGCGGCAACGATCGTCGCTGCACCCCTGGCAGCCGAAACAGTCGCAGCAGGGGTGCTTTCTCGAAGAGGCTGAGCAGGACACCGCAACGATCCGTCCCGGAACCTTGATAAAAGGCACGCTCTCCTCTTCATACGATGTATAGCGAATTCTAATGCAGGTCGCAGCGCATGCAAGCGGAGTTGTTAACCGGGAAACGACGTCGCCATCATCAAGAGCAAGGAGCCGAAAATCACCTGCTCGCACTGTGGGCATTGATCCGAAGCAGCGGTTTTCATTTGCATCTGCCCGACGCGCTTCAGCAAGGGCAACGGTTGAGGAACCGCGCTCTTGCCGGCCTGCGCCCAGGCATCCCAGGGTCCGACTCCCGCTGTTTTGACTCTGACGAGCACCTGGCCTCTTGCAGGAGCAGGACGGGGCACCTCTTCGTACACGATGGCCTCAAGCCCCCCGAACCGGTGGACGCACACCGCTCTCATCAGCCGCGACAGCGCACCCGTATGTGACGCAGAATTTTCTCCCATGGTATTACCTCCGAGCAACGACATCGATCGACTTTCTGAGCCCGTCATTTATCATACGTGGTCAGCCGGGCTGCCGTCGGTGCGACGAAGACGGCGAGCAGACACGCAGGCATGGTCCGGCTGGGGTTCTGGGTGAGTGTATGCTTGGCGCCGGGCGGCTCGACCCAGTATTGTCCGGCGCGATACTCGACCACCTCCCCATCGTTGAGCTGCGATCGAACGGAACCCTCGATCACACTCCCCCGATAGAAGCCGCATCTACCACCTTCCCTGGCTCAGGCGGTTACGCGGTAAATCCTCCGTCGATGCTCAGACTGGCCCCTGTCACGTAGGTTGCTTCGGGACTTGCCAGATAGGCCACCAACGATGCGATCTCCTCGCCGGTACCGTAGCGGGGCAACGCCATCACCTGCTGCACCAGCATTTTTGCGAAATCGGTCGTGGCCGGGTTCAGGTCGGTTTCAACGGGACCGGGTTGGACGTTATTGATCGTGATCCCTCGCGGGGCAAGGTCGCGTGATAGTCCTTTGACCAGTCCCACGAGCGCGGCCTTGCTCATGCCGTAGACGCCGCCACCCGTGAAGGGTATGCGTTCGGCATTGCAGCTGCCGATGGTGATGATCCGCCCGCCCGCCTGCATGTGCTTCACGGCTGCCTGGGTCGCGACAAAGACCGCGCGCACGTTCACCGCCAGGGTGCGATCCAAATCT
>JACRCN010000096.1 GCA_016219005.1 Deltaproteobacteria bacterium | reverse complement strand
CATCATAGGGTTGGTTTCACTCAACAGGAGCTTCGGGCTTGTGGCCGCCCACAGAGGGGTCGTTTCGAACGGATTGTATCGGTTGGTGAGGCATCCGCTATATTTCTCCTACGAAATCAGTATCGTAGGGTTTATCATCAACAATTTTAGTCTTTATAACGTTTTTATATTTTGTGTGCACATGTGCTGCCAACTTCAACGGATAAAATATGAAGAGGACCTTTTAAGTGAGGACGACGCCTACCGGCAATACGCAGCGAAAACCAAATGGCGATTAATCCCCTTTTTGTACTGACATTGCAGCCGATCCAGCTTCAGTGATCGAGTTGGCGATATCAATGAACAGGCATGGAGCAGCCTTCCGAGTAAACAGGAAACCCGTTAAGAGTGGAGATGGCGAACGTGGGTTCAACCCAATTGAAAGAAAGTTCGGAACGGAAGCCAGAAGACTCCAGGCTTTCGTTTTTCCCAAAAGCCCCGCTCACACCAGAGGAATTGGACATACCCGTGTCCATGGCCGAGGACCTGATCCTCCGCTACCTCTACGCCAAAGGGGCATCCTCCCTGCGGGAGCTGGGCCGGTCCGTCAAGCTGTCCTTCCCGCTGCTGCACACCCTATTCCAGCGCATGCGCCAGCAGCAGCTCTTCGAGATTACCGGGATGGACGGCAATGACTACATGTTCACCCTGTCGGGAATCGGCCGTGAACAGGCTGCCAAACGATTCCTTGTTTGCCATTACATCGGGCCCGCCCCGGTATCGGTTTCCGCTTACAACGCTGCCGTATGCAGCCAGAACATCCGGCTGGCCATCAACCACACTCTGCTGAAGATGGTCCTGGCGGACCTGGTATTGACCGACCGGTTCCTGGACGAGTTGGGGCCGGCGCTCATCTCGCAGAAATCGATTTTTCTGTATGGGCCCACCGGCAACGGCAAAACCAGCGTCGTCAGTCGGCTTTCGCGCCTTCATCAGGACACGATCGTCATCCCCTACGCGGTGGAAGTCGACGGCCAGGTGATCGTGCTATACGACCCGGCCGTGCATGAAATCGCCGAGGCGCCGTTGAGCGACCTTGACCAGCGCTGGGTGGTCTGCCGGCGGCCTTGTATCATCGTGGGCGGCGAGCTGGAGCCGAGCATGCTGGAGCTGCAATTAGAGGAGAGCAGCAAGGTATATGCCGCGCCCATTCAGATGCGCGCCAACAACGGGATGTTGGTGATCGATGATTTCGGCCGCCAGATCGTGTCGCCGATGCATCTGCTGAACCGTTGGATCGTTCCGCTGGATCGCCGCGTGGATTACCTGACCTTGCGTTACGGGCTTAAGTTCCAGATACCGTTTGAGCTCACGGTCGTGTTCGCGACCAATCTTGACCCGAACGACCTTGCGGACGAGGCCTTTCTGCGGCGGATCCCCAATAAAATTCTTGTGGACGCGGTAGATTGCGATAGCTTCGACCGGATTTTTGCACGCGTAGTGAAAGAGAGGCGTCTATCCTGCGACCCGGCCACCGCGATTTTTTTCCGTAATCTTTGCGTTGAGATGGGCGGCGGGCTGCGAGCCTGTCAGCCGGCGGATGTTTTGAACGCCCTGGAATCCATCAGTGAATTCGAGGGCAATGAGCCACGGATCGACCCTAAAAGCCTCACGCGTGCGGCGGGGCTTTACTTTGCCAAACCAAAGGGGGTGTCGGCCCCCGACTGACTGGAGGAGAAACGATTTTCGCCCGGTATGTGAAGGAGATTCGATATGATTTTCGAATTCATCCGACTGACGGGTATGGAAAACTCCTCTTTTTCACTGGACTTCGTTTCCCGTGTGCTTTTTCTGGTTTTCGCCGGCCTCATTCTCGCGGTGGCCGGCTTCAAGATCAAAGGAGTGTGGGGAGCTGCCATGGCGCTGGCAGCGGGGGTATTTTTATTTATGTACAATGAAGGGATGATCCGGTTTTAATTGACAGCCCAGAAGCTATCACGAACGCGACATGACTCATCGCCGCCAGTCGCGATATCGGAGCCTACCCCGAAAAGCACCCTACTGCGTTCCAAACTTTCAGAACTTCAAATTTCAAATCATGAACACTTGGTGGGTGAAAGCCATATTCATCGGAGCAGCGCTTCTTGCAATCGTTGCCATGTACAGATGCGTAGCAATGCTTTTAAGACGAAGAGAAAACTAAAATTTCTAGAGATTGTTGAATTGCTTCAAGGCGGTGATTTTTTTAGACCGATCAAGTCGCCTCGACGATATTATGAACTTGGCACTTTGGGGATACGTCGGATTGAATCCCAGACATCCCTTACGCATTTGTATCCAATTTAAATTCCGCGTGCAAGGTTTCCGGAATTCTGATTAACAGGGGCATTCTTATCAGGAGGTCGATGCTTACAAAAACAATAAATATGTACTGAGGTCCGATTTTGTCCCAGATAATACCCGCAATTAGCGCCAAGCTGGCGCTCAAGATCATCTTGAAAAACCTGTTGATTCCTAACCACCTCCCCATCTGCTCAGGAGGCACCAGCTCTCTCTCTATTGCAGAAGTAATCGGCGCGCCAATAAAATAAAATCCTTGCAGAATTCCGGCAACGAACAGAAAAACAGATGACGGCGCAAAAACAAGCACCAGGTTGGAAATCCAGAAAAGTGGAATGGTGAAGATCAACAGTTTTTTCCTTCCGATTCTGTCTGCGAGCCTGCCGAAGGGAATTGCGAACACAATTGATGCCAGTGCTGATCCAGTGACCATCGCACCTAAAACGAATTCATTCGCTCCCTTAATCGAATGGGCAAAAACCTGCGCGTAGGGAAAGACCATCCCCAACGGCAGCTGGGAAATGGAGGAGATGACCAGCCACTTTTTTAAATTCCGGCCGCTTTTAAATACATGAGAGATGTCTCTCGACAGGTGGGTATTTTTACTACTCGCTTTCACCCACTTGCATTCTGATAGCCGCGTGAGGACAATTACAAAAGTGCCAATCGTAACAATGAGGCCTGAAAAGAATAGAGGTCTTATGCCGTCGGCATTTACACCACCGAATAACGTGACCAGCCACGTTCCTAGGATTGGCCCGGCAACTCCCAACAGGCCTGCTGCAACTGTTTCACAGATCAGCATCCCGGTGGCTCTATCCCGGTTGACCAAGCAGTTGCCACATATGGTTGCACAACTGTGAATGCTGGTGGAGTAGCCCAGCCAGTAGCCAATCATGGCTATAATTGTAACCTCCCAGGTTTGTGCCAAACCATAGCAAAGATAGGAGGCGGAAGTAATGGCGATGCCGATGAGATAAATCTTCTTCGGGCCGATCCTGTCGATGAGCCACCCGGTGAAAGGTCCGCAGAAACCGGCGACGATCATGGCAATACTGTTGACGATGCCGAGTTGGACACCTGTCGCCCCTAAAGCCATGATGTAGATGGATAGGTAGGGAAATACCATCTGGTAAGCGAATCTATCGAGCGAAGTTCGTAGAACGGTGACTTTCCAGTCGCGCTGCTGCCGTTTTAAAAATAAAACGTTATTGAATATAAAAGCCGGTAACGGCTTGGCAGATTGATCGACACTATTGTTCAATGCTGTAGCTCCATGATGCGGTTGCGCGGGATCAGGTTGACCTTTTGGGTGAACCCCTTTTTGGTGGCTCTGGTCGAATCTTCGAAGCTCACCCCACGGCTGGGAGCCACGAATGCCACCAGGGTCGCGATGTTGGCCGCTCTATCGTCTGGCTCGAAGGTCACCGAGAAACGCCGCGGCGGCTTGGTCTTCTTTTTGCAATCGGTTCCGGCGCTTTTCGATAAACCAGATTGGGCAAGAGGTGCGATGCTTGCAATAAAGCCCCGGGTCCCGGCAGCTGAGGCACTCGTCGCACAGCCAGATGTTGTACTTCAGGCACTGGAAGCGAGTTTCCTTCTCCGGATCACAGGTGCATTTCATAATCTCCCCTTCTCACATAGGTCCGGTGCACTTGGTGGTGAGGGCTCCAGAAGCAAAAGCGGGAGATCGACCGAAAAAACGCTTCCTCGGCCCAACTTGCTTTCCACCACCACGCGCCCTTGGTGGGCTTCGACGATGCTTTTGACGATCGATAGCCCTAGCCCGGTGCCGATGATGAAGCGGGTATTCTCATTTTTGACACGATAGAAACGGTTAAAAATAAGTTTCAGGTCCTCGGAGGAGATCCCGAAGCCTGTGTCGCTCACACGAATACATGCATAGCTGTTCCTCTCAATGGCAGAAACGATGACACACCCGCCGTCAGGGGTGTACTTGATGGCGTTCGACAACAGGTTGGCGACGACTTCGCGGAGGTGGTAGGGATTGGCCATGACGAGCAGGTTTCGGGCAATTGGGCCGGCCGAGAGCGATATTTTTTTATGAGCGGCTTGGTCTTGGTGGAAGCTCAATTGCTGGAGCAGAAGTTCCGAGAGGTTCAGCTTCTCGCGTTCCCCGGTGGTCAGACCCGATTCGATTTTTGCCAAATCGAGCAGTTGGGTCGTCATTTCGGCGAGCGAGGTCACCTTCTCGGCGCAGCGTCCCAGGATTTCCTTCTGCTTCTCGGATACGTTTCCTGCCAGTCCGTCCATGAGGATATGAATCTGGGCCAACACCGTGT
Organism: Deltaproteobacteria bacterium; assembly: GCA_016219005.1. Taxonomy (GTDB): domain Bacteria; phylum Desulfobacterota; class Desulfobacteria; order Desulfobacterales; family SpSt-501; genus SpSt-501. The sequence goes on along the minus strand of JACRCN010000096.1, from coordinate 68,896 downwards.
TCATCGGGCTGCGTATCTCATGAGCGACCATGGAAACGAAGTGAGACTTCAGTTGGTCGATTTTCTTCAGTGCCGTGATGTCATGCAGCACGAGGACGGCCCCCAACGTTCGACCCAGCCGGTCCCGGAAGGGAACACATCGAACACCGATGACGGTGCCCTCCCCGCTGTCTACGGCGAGCCCGTTCAACTCCCCCCGAATTTCCCTGAACTCTTCAAGCGGCATGCCCAGGGCCTGATCGAGACTGCTGATGAGGTCGGGGCACGTCACCACATCGGATAGTTGCCGCCCGATGACCGCAGATCCTTCATAACCCGTAAGTTTCAGGACCGCCGGATTGGCCAGCACGATTTTCTTCTGGCTGTCGACGGCCAAGACCCCGTCGCTCAGGTGGTTGATCAAAACACGCATGCGGGAAGACTCGGTGGCGATGTCCTGCAGGGTGCGGATGTATTCCACCGCCTTTTGCACCACCCGGCGCAGGTCTTCGGGAGAAAACGGCTTGGGGATGAAATCGAATGCCCCCCTTTTCATGGCCTCGATGGAGTACTCCAGGGTGGCATACCCTGTGATTACAATGACCACGGTGTCCGGGTGCAGCATCCGCAATTGAACCAAAGCGTCCAGGCCAGACATGCCGGACATCATCAAATCCAAGAGGATGATGTCGAAGTGCTCTTTCTTGATGATGGCCAACCCGGCCTCCGCCGTTTCGGCGGACGTGGCGGAGAAGCCATCCTCGGTGAGCATCTTGACGCAGCCGCTGCGGATCCGCTTCTCGTCATCTACTATCAGTATCCTGGGAACAAATGTCATCGTCGGGAACTCGTTTGGCGTCGTTGCCAATGGCAGGGCGTGTTTTTATTAAAAATCGCTCAGGTCAGCCATTCCGGGGTGCTCTCGTCTTCGTTTTCCCCGTTGGGGGCGTTGGTCGGGGGGAATTCCAGCAGGAAGGTGGTCCCGGCGGGGCTCGTTGATTTGACAGAGATGTTTCCGCGGTTTTCCCTGATGATGCCGTATGATGTGCTTAGTCCGAGCCCGGTGCCTTTGCCAGCGGCCTTGGTGGTGAAGAAGGGGTCGAAGATTTTGGACAAGTTGTCCTTCGATATGCCGCTTCCGGTGTCCGCGATCTCCAGAAAGCTTCTCCTGCTCCGGTCGTCCGCGTAAGTCCTCAAAACCAGCCGCCCGCTGCCCTCCATCGCCTCTATCGCGTTCATGACCAGATTGATGATCACCTGGCTCATTTGGTTGCGATCGGCATGGATCATCAATTCGTCTGCGGGAAACTCCTTGACCAGCTGAATGTTCCGAAACAGGCTCTGATCGCGGATCAGTGCCAGGCTCTGCTCCACCAAAGCGTTCAGCCCGGTGCGGCCCTTGCGTTGGTTGGTCGCCCGGGCATAGGCGAGAAGGTTTTTAACGATTTCGGAGCAGCGGTTGACGTCTTCGATGATGAAGTCGATGTTCTCCTGGTTGGGGTCGCCGGATTCCAGTTTTTCCTGCATCAGGCGGGCGTAAAACAGCACCCCGGTCAGCGGGTTGTTGATCTCGTGGGCCACCCCGGCGGCCAGGCGCCCCATGGATGCCATTTTTTCCGATTGGTAAAGCTGCGCCACGACTGTCTTCAATCGCGACTCGGCCGCCAGCTGCTCCCGCAGGTCGTTGTAGATACCCATGGTGGCGATTTCTTCGTCGTCTTCGTACAGGATTGAAGCAGTCAGCTCGACGGGAATCTCCTCTCCTTTGGAGTCGATAATCTCCACTTTCATAGCGGCAAGTTTGCCGATTCCTCCGAAGGCCTCGCTCTTGAGCATTTTCATGATTCCGGCCGCTGCTTCAGGGGGGTAGAGATCCTCCACGCGCATATGGCGGGTGGCCGTTTCGGCCGGATACCCGAATAAATTCTCGGCAGCGTGGTTCATGAGCAGGATGTGGCCGTACCGGTCGGCAACCACGATCGCCATGGGTGAGCTTTGGATGAGCTTCTCCAGAAACTCCTTCGTTTCCTTAAGGGCCCTCTCGAGGATTTTCAACCGGGTGATGTCCCGGACGCTCTCCATGATGTAGGCGATCTCGCCGGACTCATTCAGGATCGGCGAAAACACGCGGTCTTCCCACCTTTGCTTTTGGGTGTGGGTGAAAACCCGGCGCGTGATGGTGTGTCCTTTTTTTTCAAGCAGGACTCTGGCGAACGGGCAGTTGTTTTCAGGGCAGCGATCGGTACCATAAAAAACCTGGTAGCAGGTTTTGTTCACGGCTTGGTCCATCGTCAGCCCGTATTTTTCCAAATATATCCGGTTTGCCGATTGGATGGTTTTGTCTGGTTTCAGAATCAGGGTGGGAAACGACAGGGAGTCGAATACACTCGCGCGCCAATCCACTTCCGTCAACATCGTGTCCATCATACGATTGTCTGGCCTTTGTCGGCTCATGGCAGGTGAAAGCACTCAGTCAGAGCAGCCTTAGCAACCTCCGCCGTCCCATCGGGGACGACGATGTAGGCCATGCTGCCCGAAAACCCCGCGAGCAGAAGCTCGGCCTTTTTCTCCCGAAGCTTGTCGAGCGCTGCGGCAGCAATGCCGTAACGCTCATAAAAATGAGGCCCCTGGAAAAGCACTATTTCCACCGGTTGCAGGCCGAGCTCCGCCTGCCCTGCATCTGCGGCCTTACGCCAGCCGAACGACTGCAGCACGGTGTGAATGTCCTCCGGCGGGGCGACGGTATACAGGGTGGCCGACCCATCGGGCTCGCACTGAAGCATCACGAACGAGAATTTCCCGGCCTGCGGCGCGGGCGATGACCCCGGCCAGCTGTTTGCCGACAAATCCAAAGTCAGCGACGTCCGCACCATCACTACGCCCCTGACCGTGTGCAGGCCATAGGACTTGGCGACGGGTTCGAAGTAGACGGCGATGGTTTCCATTTCCGGTTATCGGGTGACCGGTTCCACCCGGAACTCGGGCTTGAACGGAGCGTGGTTTTCACGCAACATGAACACTTCCCTGAGGCGTTCGCTCGCCCGTTCCAGTTCTTCAAAGGCGGTGACGAAAGTCAGCGCCGAAAGGGTCGAGGCGACCCCGAATACCGGCAGGCGGGATTCGGCAAAGACCCGCAGGGACCGCGTGAGCGCATCCAAGCGGCTCCCATGAGGGAAAATAGTCAACAGGCCGACGGAGTTGACCGACCGGCAGGTCCAAAGTCCTCCAGTGGCTTCCACCGCGAGTCGTTCGATAAGCTTGATCCGGTCCGCCGCGACGCACAAGCAGACCCGGGTCCGGCCCACCGAGCGGGCAACCGCCAAGTAGAACAGGTTAACCCGGTCCCCGGCCAACGCCTGCAGCACGTCCACCTCGGCGCCTATGGGCGCTCCGTCAGCGGATAACGCCGCCAAGGCCAGCTCTTCGCTGAACTTCATTCCGCCAAGGGGGATCAGACCTGTCATGTCAACCTTCTCGAGTCGGGCAGTTGCCGTCGGTCCGGGCGGCCGACCGTCACTCGAGTGCCGATAACACCTTCGGCCGCCTTCTTCAATCTGCCGGTCAAAGATTGTCATTCACCATCGACACCAGCTTGTCCAGGTCGATGGGCTTGGGGATGTAATCGTCGGCCAAGGTCTTCTTCCCGTCGTGGTGCGTGTAGCTCGTGGTGGCCACCGCATCGGCCACCGCCGTGAGCAGGATCACCGCGATGTTCTTGTACTGCGGGTCCGCTTTGATTTCATCACAGAGCTGGTAGCCGTTCTTGCGAGGCATCATGACGTCCAGAATCATCAGATCCGGCTTATCCGCCCTTATTTTCTCCCATGCCTCGACGCCGTCGTAGGCCCTGGTCACCCGAAAGTTCTTGCTGGCCAACTTCATCGCCAGGGCTTCCACCAAATCGGGATCGTCATCTACCACGAGAATGTGCGTTTGAGCGTTCATTGTCATCTCCTCTGAATGGATTTAAGACGCATTCCTTTGTGTCTCGCTTCAAACGGCCGGCCGCGGGTAAAGCCCGGCCCGCCGTACGATTTCCGGAACTCGGTGTTCCCACTCGATTGCCATGATGTGGAAACCACAAACGCCCTCGACCTTTTTGAGACGTTCGATGGCCTCAACGGCGATGGTGATCCCTTCCTCCGCCTGTTTGTCCTTGGGTAGCGCCGCGAGTCGCTTGACCAGCTCGTCGGGCACATCCATGCCCGGGACCTTCTTCTGCATGTAGCGGGCCATTCCGGCGGATTTCAACGGGGTGATCCCCGCCATTATAAACAAGTTCTCGTGCAGACGCCGCTTGCAAACCCCTTCCATCCACTTTTCGAATTTGTCCAGGTTGTAGATGCACTGAGTCTGAATGAAGTCCGCGCCCGCATCGGCCTTTTTTGCAAGGCGGCGGACGCGCAGCTCAAACGGGTCGGCAAAGGGATTCGCCGCCGCCCCTATAAACATCTTCGGCGGGTTGGCGATATCGTCGCCCCCCTGGAATTTTCCATGCTCCCGCATCGTGTGGACCGTTTGGATGAGCTGAATTGAATCCAAGTCGTAGACGTTGGCTGCCGTGGGGTGGTCCCCGAAATGCGGATGGTCACCCGACAGGCACAGCATGGTGTTGATATCGAAGGCGTAAGCCCCCAGGAGGTCGCTTTGCAGCGCCAGCCGGTTGCGGTCGCGCGTGACCATTTGCAGAATCGGGTGCAGCCCCATCTGCCGGATTAAAATGCAAGCCGTGAGGCTGGACATTCGGACCATGGCAGTCTGGTTGTCCGTGACGTTCACCGCATCCACATAGCCTCTGAGCATTTCGGCTTTTTCCCGGACTTTTTCCGGCAGCGCCCCCCGGGGCGGTCCGCATTCGGACGTGACAGCCAGGTGCCCGGCCTTGAACATTCTCTCGAGAACACTTTCGGTCTTCATCACATCAAGTCCTCTCTGACGATTTTGCGGGGGCCGCCGCCACGGCCGTTGCGCCAGTTTTTAGCCGGCAATAGGGTCTCGTAACGCTCTTGCAGTCCCAAGGCCTTCAGCCGGTCCCAGATCAGCTGCCAGGCGCAGTCGACATCCGGGCCGATTTCACATTTGCCCTTGCTCGAGCCGCCGCAGGGCCCGTTCTGAAGCCGCTTGGAGCACCGCGCGATGGGGCAGATGCCGCCGGTGACCCCGAGAAGGCAATCCCCGCAGCCCTGGCATCTCTCGGCCCACACGCCCGGGCGTTCGGAGGCCCCCATGAACTTCGTGTTTACCCCGGGGAAGACCATCTTTTCCTTGAAGCGACGGGCGATCTCCTGGACCCCGCAGCCGCATGCCAGCGACAGCACCGCATCGACCGAGTCGATGTGCGGAACAAGCTGCTCGATGTATTCGGGATCGCACTGGCGTTCCAGTGTCATTTCCTGGATGTGGACGATCCGGCCCGACTTCATGAAGGCAACCTGCAGGGCGGAGGACAACAGCGCCACCTCTTTACGGCCTCCGGCAGAGCAGACGGTTACGCATTCATTGCACCCGACCAGCAGGAGGTTCTTGTACGGCGAGACAAGGTTCATGATTTCCTGAATAGGTTTACGTTCGGCGGTGATCATACTGCGGCACTCTCCTTGTGGGCCGGTGAAACGTTGTGGGGATCGCGGATCGCGGTTGCCCGCATGAGTTTGACTGGGTTGGGGCCCATCCCGCGGATTTTGGCCGTGAACTCCTCAGCTGTCGCCGCAAAGCGCTCTCCCATGCCGGCCGACATCATGATCATTTCGATGCGCTCCGGCTCAATGCCGACGTCGTTCAGAAGCCGCTTCGCGTAAACCACCCTCCGGGCGGCTTTGGCATTGCCGCTTTTGAAGTGGCAGTCTCCTTCCAGGCAGCCGGCCACGTAAACTCCGTCCGCCCCGCCCTTGATCGCCTGCATGAGGTGAATGGTGTCCACCTTGCCGCTGCACGGCACCCGGATGATTTTGACGTTGGGTGGGTAGCACAGCCGCAGGCTGCCTGCCATGTCCGCCGCCGTGTAGGCACAGTAGTGGCAGCAGAAGGCCACGATGACGGGTTCAAAATCCTCCATCAGTTCAACCTTTCCAACAGCCCATTCAACTGGGCCGTGATCACGTCGTCCTCGAACTGGACCAGTTCGATGGCCTTTGCGGGACATTCGGCCGCGCAGGTCCCGCAGCCATGGCAGCGCGTCGCATCTATTTCAGAGACACCGTCCGCATTGATGAACGGAATGTGATACGGGCAGGCCCGGACGCACAACAGACAAGCGGCGCACCGCTTGCGGTCTACTCGCGCTGCAACGGCGCCGAGGTTGATCGTGTCCCTGGATAGCAGCGCCTGGGTCCTCGCCGATGCCGCCAGGGCCTGCGTGATACTCTCCCGGACACTCTTGGGCCCGAGAGCCGTGCCTGCCACTGTGAAACCCGGCACTGAAAGCTCTACCGGTCTGAGCTTGACATGGTCCTCCCGGAAGAATCCGTCCGCGGTGCGGCTGAGGTGAAATATGGCAGCCAGGTCCTCGGTCCCTTCGTCGTCGGCCACGAAGCCGGTGCTTAACGCCAGGCAGTCTGTCTCGACCTGCAACCGCCTTCCCAGAATTCGGTCCTCGAAAGCTACCGTCAGCTTGTCTCCGACGATCCTCACGTCAGGTTTGGCATTTTCCTCGTACCGGACAAAGACTGCTCCCATTTTGCGTGCCTCGATGGCGTAATCTTCTTGGAAGCCGGTGGTCCGCATATCGCGGTAGAGAACAAAAATTCGGGCATCGGGGTTGAGGCGGCCTATCCGCAAGATGTTCTTGACCGCGCTTTGGCAGCATATCTTGGAGCAGTTCGGGTTTTCCGGCGTCCGCGAGCCCACGCATTGGATCATGACCACCGTGTTCCACGAGGCCACCCGGTCCGGGTGGTCCTCGATGATACCGTCCAGGTCGAGTTGAGTCACGACGGCGCCGTGCTCCCCCAGCAGGTGCTCCGCCGGCCGCAGGGGAAGCGCACCGGTGGCGAGAATTGTGGCGCCGTGCCGGATTTGGCGGTAGAGCATCCGGGGCCCGGCCTGCAAGCCGGTCGAAAACGCCCCCGGCATGCCGGAATGGTCGACGATGATCGTTTGGGTCAACACCTCGATGCGCTTGTGGCTCAAGGTGCTATCGACCAGCGAACGAACATGGGCCCCGATGTCATCCCCTTCCAAACTTTTGCGAAGCTGCCCGGCCAGGCCGCCTAGTTCGCGCATCCGTTCGACCAAGATTACCTTGAAACCTTGACTGGCCAGGCTCAATGCAGCGGTCATGCCGCTGACTCCCCCACCTACGACCAGCACGTCCTTGTTCATCGGGAGAACCAAGTCGGTGTGAGGCCGACGGTAGCGAACGCTGCCGACCGCCATGCGCAGCAAGTCTTTGGCCTTTTCGGTCGCTTGGTCGGCCAGGTGGGCGTGGACCCAGGTGACCTGATCGCGGATGTTAACAATCTCCACCAGATACTTGTTCAGGCCGGCCTTCCGCAGGGTGTTCTGAAACAGCGTCTCGCGGGTTCGGGGAGAACAACCGCCGATCACGATGCGGTTCAGCCCTTTCTCCCGAATGGCGCTCTCGATGCGCTCCATGGCGGCACTGGAGCAACCATGACCGGCTATTTCCGACACGAGGACTTCAGGAAGCGTCGCGACGTGGGCAACCACGGCTTCGACGTCGATGACGCCGCCGATGTTAAACCCGCAGTCGCAGACAAAGACTCCGATGCGAGGAGGTTCTCCGGCAACATCCCGTTCCGGTGGCACTGCTTCCACTTGCCCCGCACCTGGGTCGAGCCGCCCTGCGGTCTCCATGGCCAGGCAAGCAGCCGCACTGGATTGAACGATGGTTTCGGGTATGTCTTTTGGGCTTTCAAAGGTTCCGCAGACATATATTCCCGGCCGCGAGGTTGAGACCGGGCTGAATCCCCCGGCTTCGGCGAAGTGGTGCCGGTTCAGCTCGATCCCCAACCTCCGCCCTAGGTCTTCGGTCTCCTGCGAAGCGCGGAAACCCGAGGAGAGCACCACCATGTCGAATCGTTCCGTCTCCAACCGGCCGTTTTCTTCGCGGAGGTATGCGATCTGGAGCTGCCCGGCATCGCCAACCACCACGCTGTGCGGCCGACAACGTACGAAGCGTACCCCATACTCCTTGAGGGCGCGCTGGTAATAGAGCTCGTAGTCCTTTCCCCCCGTCCGGATGTCCATGTAAAAAATCGTGGTTTCAATATCGTTTCCAAATCGCTCGCGCGTGACGATCGCTTCCTTGATAGCGGCCATGCAGCATACGCTCGAGCAATAGGAAACGTCGGCGGTGTTGATCCCGCGGGAACCCACGCACTGGATCCAGGCGATTCGCTGCGGCGGCTTTCCGTCGGAGGGCCGGATGAGCTCGCCGTGCGTCGGGCCGGAAGCGGACAAAATCCGCTCGTACTCGAGACCGGTCAGGACATCGACCGAGAGGCCCCGGGACAGGTAATCCAGGTGGGCGGGGGCGAAGAGCTCGGCGCCTGCCGCCAGGATGATGGCCCCAAACAGCCGGGTTTCCACCCGTTCGCGATCTTCTGTCAAAATAGCGCCGGCCGGGCACACCCGGACCAGCTCGTCCTTGTGGCAAGAGGCCTCCGGGTAAACGGAGAAGGCGTACGGAGTGGCCTGGGGGTAGCGCATGCAGGTGGGGGCCCGGTGATCCAGGCCGGGAGTGAAACGCACCCATTGCGGGAAGCGTTTGTAACACTCGCCGCAGGCGGTGCACAGATTCAAGTCGATGAACCGAGGTGCAATGGTCAGGCTGGCGCTGAATCGGCCGACTTCTCCCTGGACGGCTGACAGTTGAGTGCCGGACATCAGCTCGATATGCTGCCGGCGCCCGGTTTCCGACAACTGGGGCGAGAGCGTGCACAGATCGCAGTTGTTGGTTGGAAAAGTTCTGTCCAGCCGGGCCATCAGGCCGCCGATAGAAAAAGCCTTGTCGATCAGCACCACCCGGCGGCTGGCTTCGGAGAGGTCCATGGCGGCTTTCAAGCCGCCGATCCCGGCCCCTACTACCAGAATGTCACTGCAAGGCTCCGTCTGTTTCTCAGTTGCCATGATCAGGTTCATCCACATAGGGTGTTTTGAATAGACACATCGATGGACAGCGTCGCGCAGGCCCGCATTAAATGCCAGCCAGATCGAGGACGGCCGGAAGGCGATGCTCCCAGCCCAGGGCCTGAATTTTGATCCCCTGGGCCACCCCTTTCAAACCGGCAACGATTTCCGCTGCAATGCGCAGGCACTCCTCCTCACGGTCAGGTGCCTTGCGTATGCGGGCGATCAGAGCTTCCGATAACATCGAGCCAGGTTCGTTCACAGCGATGTACCTCGCCATACCTACTGATTTCAGCAGCAGAACTGTTGGGATCACGGGGACCCCGAGGCTCATGGCCCGCTTCAGGCAGGAAATGCTGTGCTCAAAGTTGAAAATGGGGGCGGTGACGACATATTCGGCGCCTGCTGCAATCTTTCGGCGAACCTGCTCGATCGCCGCCTCGAACGCTTTTTCGTCAGCGCATGCCGGCAGGGTGCATCCCGTCGTGAACGCCGGGGTCCCCTTCAGCTCAAAGCCGGCAAGGTCCAGTCCCTGCTGCAGGCACCGAATCATTTGCAGGATCGACATTTCGTCCAGATCGTCGACCGCCTTGGCCTTGCGGTGATCGCATTGGCTGATTCCTTCGCCGGAGACGACGACCAAGTTGCGCACCCCCAGGACGTAGGCGCCCAACAGATCGCTCTGCAGGGCCATCTGGTTGCGGTCCCGGCCGTACACGTGAATGACAGACTCGATCCCCTGCTGCTGCATCAGCGCAGCACCCGCCAGTGCGCTCAGCCGCATGGCCCCGCAGTCCATGTCAGGGACGACGACGGCGTCAACGCGTCCTTTGAGCCGCTGCGCATTGCCGACCAGTTCTGAAATGTCGACTCCGCGAGGAGTCTCCATTTCCGCGAGGACGACGAACTCGCCAGATTTCAACTTCTTTTTGAGGTTCATCGTATCTTCTCCCTTTTGTCCGGGTGCCGACCGGACGGTGCAAGAGTGTCTTCTGCTGATGTCTTCAATCCCAGGCGCGTGCGGCGCGTTGCCGCCGTGCGGCATGTGTCTCAGCGCCTCTTTTTCAGCTGAATTCGATAGGACATGTCCTCTGCGATCTCCTCGCTTGAGATCAAATCGAATGAAAGCGGCGGCAGCACTTTCAACAAATCATTCCGGGTGTCGGAATCGCGGCCGACGACTTCCAGGACCTGGTTGCATTTCATCTGTCGGAACACCTCCGTCGCCTTCAACAGTGTGATGGGGGTGATTGCACCGCGCAAGTCCAAGCGATAATCAGCCTTCTGCTCCAATCCGCCAACTCCTCATAATGTTGGTACGAGGTGGGGCTTTACGCATGGATTGTGCCAGAATTTAAAATTGGTTTGTACAATGTTTTTATACTGTTTAATTACAAATACATATATAATTTTATGTCGACCGGCGCAAAATTCTGTTTGAAAATAAAGTGTTAAAATGTTAAAAAACAATTTAACGATTGTTAAATAATTAGGTTTGGAAATGAAACATGTTTGAACATGAATTGGATCGGTACTGGAAGACGGTAGTCAATAGCATCCAGGACGGGCTGATGATCGTGGACCGGCGCGGCATCATTGTTTCGGTCAACAATGCACTTGAAAACATGATTGCCTTCTCCCGCGACGAGCTGATCGGGAAATCCTGCGCGGTCTTGAACTGCAATGTGTGCGATAAAGCCCGCCAAGACAACGGGGGGCGCTGGTGCAGCTTGTTCAAAACGGGCTCCCTCGCCGAGCGCAAATGCACCATCATGAGGAAAGACGGGAAGCTGATCCACGTCCTTAAGAACGCCTCGCTGCTGCACGACGACGGGGGAGAAACCATCGGCGCCGTCGAGACGATCACGGACCTGACCGAGGTGGTCGAGAAGGAAAACCAGATCGCCCAGTTCCGCCGGGAATTGCAGGCGGAGGACGGTTTTCACGGAATCATCGGCAACTCCGCGGCCATGCAGCATGTCTTCGACCTCATCACCAACGCCTCCCAATCGGATGCGCCCGTCATCATCACGGGCGAGAGCGGCACGGGAAAGGAGCTCGTCTGCAAGGCGGTTCACGCCATCAGCCAGCGCAAGCGTAAACCTCTCGTCAAGGTCAATTGCGCAGCCCTCACGGACTCACTCTTGGAAAGCGAGCTCTTCGGCCACGTCAGGGGGGCGTTCACGGGCGCTTGGCGGGACCGGGAAGGCCGGTTTGAAAGTGCGCACCAAGGGGACCTCTTCCTGGACGAAATCGGTGACCTGCCGATCGGCACCCAGGTGAAGCTGCTGCGAGTGCTGGAGGAAAAAGTCATCGAGCGGGTCGGTGCCAACCAGCCCATCCAGGTCGACGTTCGCATCATCTCGGCCACTCACCGCAACCTCAAGCAGCTCGTCGCCCGCGGGCTGCTCCGGAAAGACTTGTTTTTCAGAATCAACGTCATCCCTATCCATTTGCCCCCGCTTCGGGAACGGGCCGAGGACATCCCGCTCTTGGCCCGATCGTTTTTCAGAAGGATCAAGTTGAAAAGCGGAAAAACGATCGAAGGCATCGGCAACGACGCCATCGAAATCCTGATGAATTACCCATGGCCGGGCAATATCCGGGAGTTGAAGAGCGCCTTCGAGTATGCGTTCGTTAATTGCCACGAAGCCCTGATCCGGGCCCATCATCTCCCCCCGAACGTTCTCTACGGCGAGAGGCCCCCGAGAGCTGCCAGGAGCTCCACAGGCGACCGTGACGCCTTGAAAAGGAGTCGGCTGGTGGAAGCTCTGGAAAAATCCAACGGCCGTTTGATGCAAGCGGCGCGGATACTGGGGGTTTCGCGGGTGACGGTCTGGAACCAGATGAAGCGCTACGGCGTTCAGATGGAGCGCAAGCCGAATGTCGGCCAACCCGTCCCACTGACTGCTGATGAGCTTCCCTGATTTTCGAAAACAGTCTTAACCCCCCATTTTTATGTACCGATTCAGCAACTCAGTCCAATTTTGCGTTCGCATGAATTTCAGCAGCGCATTGTTTATCGGTTTGCGGAGCGGCCCTTTTTCCTGTAACGCAATGCTGACGAAATATTCGTCGAAGGTTCCAGGCAAAACCTGCACTCGACCGGGGAACTCACTTTTTACCAGATGGTGCAATATGTATTCATCTTGGACAAACGCATCGATCTTTTTGCTATCAACCGCCAGCAACCCTTCCTGATAATTTTCAATGGGAATCACGGCTATTCCCCGTTTAGCCAGAAAGTCGAAACCTTCGGATCGGGATATAGATCCGACTCGCGCATTGTGGAGATCATTAAAGCCGCGAACCTTGCCTCTTAGTTCACCAATGGTCAGCGATGCCGTGATGTTGGCTGTAAAGCTGGCGATAAAAACAATTGAAAAAATCATCCAAATGAGCGCAACGATTCGCCCGCCAATTGTTTTTGGTGCCTTATCTCCATATCCCACAGTGGTCATTGTCACCATGGACCACCAGAGTCCATGACCGATCCCCCTCAATGCCCCATCGCCGAACATTTCGCTGTTCCGGCGTCTTTCAAATGACCACACGATTATCCCGGCTGTAAGAGACATCAACACCAGCAATCCGACGGCTCCCAAGATATCTTTTGAAAATATACTGGCGATAACACTCATCCATCTGTCACCGACGCCTTCCGCCGGTACCGCAATGGCTAATCCCGATTTCAAGTATGATTGACTAAAATCCATGGCAGATTCATATCTCTCTTCGACAGGCACGGAAGGAATGACATCTATGTCGCCGTTTTTGATCGCATCCAGCAAAAGCCCGAGGCTGTTGTATTCCCGATATTCGAATAAAGCGCCCATCTGCCTTGCTACGGCTTGCCAAACTTCAACGCCGAAGCCCCCCCATTGGCCATCAGCCGTTTTCATGTATAACGGCGGAGCCACCATAACCCCTACCAGCAGCGTGGGTGGAGTTGCACGTTCAACTTGAGGAAATGCGCTCTCGGGTAAAACCAAAAGAAGCCAGAGCCAAATCATTCCGCAAGCTATTACATGGGTAGCTTTTTGATTCGATTGCATGATTTTCATACCGCTTTGTTAGAAGTTTGGGTAAGAGGAAGCAAAAGCCAGAACACTACTCGCCAGTTTATTAAATCAGGCCGGGAACGGTTAGGCTCAGAATTCTGGCGATTTCCCGCGACTTCAACGAAGTCGTATTTTCCAGGCTGTCAGCATTTGTTGCGCGCAAATCATCTTTTGATGGATTTATCGGGAGGATGAACGATGGGAATCAAAGTACGCTTTCCGAATAGTCGACAGCAGGTCTCCTAACACACAGGCTTTGTCAAGATAACCCCAGGCACCGGTTTGCCTCAGCTTATCGCCATAATCGCAGTCGGCATGGGCGGACATTCCAATAACCTTCACATCCGGGAACCTTGAAGCAATTGCCCTTGTAGCTTCGATGCCATCTATAAAAGGCATTCTAATGTCGATCAGCAGAATGTCCGGTTGGTGCGCTTGAACCTGCTCGATGGCCGACCACCCGTTCTCGGCTTCGGCAACGACTTCCATGTCCTTTTGAAGTCTGAGCATCAGGCAGACATTATTGCGATAGATCGTGCTGTCATCCGCAACGACGATGCGGATCTTTTGGGCGGCTTCCATTCAATCACCCCCGGCCCCATGTGAGCTTGGTGATCCCATGCAGATCCAGTTTCTGAAAAACCGGCCAAGTGCGCTGCTTGCATGCCGCGACTCTTTCACTGCCGCAACACGCAGTCACGAATCGCAGAAACGAGATCAGACGCGGCACACCCCTACCCATATCGCAAAACCAGGCGGCATACAACCGGATCTTGAGCGCGAATTGAGTGGCACCTTAACGACACAACTTGACCGTGGATTTGGCTACGCGCCTGAGCATCCGAGATGTCCTGGCCTACGGTCCTCTCGAACGGGTTGGATGCTCGCAGGGACGAGCGCAGGGTAGTGGCCCATCTTCATCGACAAATGGCGACATCCCAGGCAGGGTGGGAGGGCTAAAATCCTTCGATCTCGAATAGTAATAGAGCAGGGGGGTAATAAGATAATCTGGCATCAGAATTGCTGTATTAAAGATCCGTTTGTCACTCTCGACTGCCTCCGGCGGCCGAACCGAGACGGCGGACGCCCGGGTAATTATTAGAGGCGGATCGATTCCAATAAATTATTAAATTATTTCAACCTGATAGGTGATTTTACACTGAGATGGGCGCCCGGGGCCTAAAAGCCAAGATTGCGATCAGCATCACCCTGTACCTGTTCATCGGGATGTTTTCGATCAACCTCGTCACGATGATGACGGCCCAGCGCAATCTCATCCGGGCCGAAATCTCCAAGGGGCAGACCATTTCGCGCGTACTCGGCGACCACACTTTGCTCAACCTGTTCGCGGAGGACGGCAGCGCACCGTTCGCCCGGGCCAAGCTCGCCGAAACCCTAAAGGAGGCCGGGGTAGAGTGCTTTTTGCTCCTGGGCTTCAACGCGCAGCAGACCAGTTTCGGCATCAAGCGCTGTGCGCTCCAGGATGAGCTTGTCGACATCACGCAGCAGGCGTTAGCGAACGGGCAGGGTAGTGTCAATTTCATGGGCAGCACCTTCGGCTTTTTCTGGTGGCAGAAAAAGCAACTGGTCATCTCCGCCCCCCTTAAGGCGAAAGGGGATGTGCTGGCCGCCTACAGCATAGTGCTTCCGCTGGAGGGCATCTACCAGTCCCTGCGAAGCTCCCAGCAGATATTATTTCTCTACATCTTTCTCAACACCGCCATCCTGGCCTTTCTCGGCATCTACCGCGTGTTCAAGCTGTATCTCCAGCCGCTTTCGCGTCTGGCCCAGCGCGCCGAAGACTACAAGGAGGACGACGGGATCAACTTTGCGGTCCGCAAGGAGGACAACGAGCTGCAGCGGCTCTCGACCGCCCTGAACAGCCTCATGCGACGACTTTCAGCAGAAAAAGAAAAACTGCGCGCGACGGTGGCTTCACTGGAGACGGCCAACGCTGAATTGAAAAAGGCCCAGACGGAGATCATCCGGGCGGAGAAGCTGGCCTCGGTGGGGCGCCTGTCGGCCGGCATAGCGCACGAAATCGGAAACCCAATCGGCATCGTGGCCGGCTATCTCGAACTGCTGAAGCCGGATCTACCGGTGGACGAGCGGGTCGAGTATCTGGACCGGGCTCAAAAAGAAATCGGGCGCATCAGCACCATCATTCACCAGTTGCTCGAAATTTCGCGGCCTTCCCACGACGGGCTGCAGACGGTTTCGGTCCATGCCCTGCTGGACGACATGGCACAGGTCCTGAAAGTCCAGCCGTTCATGTTCCATGTTCGGTTTGCCATGACGCTCGATGCAGTGCAGGAGAAGATCGTCGTGGACCCCAGTCAGCTGCGACAGGTGTTCCTGAACCTGATCATCAACGCGGTGGACGCCATCGCATCCAAAGAAGCCGGAAGCCCTGGAGAGCTGATCGTCACCACTGAAAATTCACGCGAGGAACTGCCCGCCGCGGAAAAGGGCAAGACCTGGCTCCATATCTGCTTCAGCGACAACGGGCCGGGCATTGCCGAAGAGAACCTGCCCAACGTTTTTGACCCCTTTTTCACCACCAAGGAGCCGGGTAAAGGAACGGGGTTGGGCCTTTCGGTGAGCTTCATGATTGTCGAAAGCGTCGGGGGCCGAATGCGGGTTGAGAGCAACACCGGCCAGGGGACGGTCATGACGGTGTCGCTCCCGGTGATAGAAGAAACGAACGGGTAAGCCGTGCACCTCCCACTCGCCTGTTCTCATGGCGGCGGTTTGACAGGGTCCACGGGCGCACCCGGAGTGAACGAACGGTCAGAGAAAGAGGCGTCCTACCGAAATCATTAACGCACGCCAGAGGAATTCAGACACGATGGAAACCGACAACGGCCGGCAAAAGGTCCTGGTCATCGACGACGAAGCCAACATGTGCCACATGCTGTCGGCCGTCCTGAAAAGGGCCGGCTACAGCGTGGACACGGCGACCGACGGCCAGGCAGGGCTGCATCAGATCGGGCGGGAGCACTACGATTTCGTTCTCTGCGACATTAAGATGCCGGTAATGAGCGGCATGGACTTTTTGCGAGCAGCGGGAGCGCGGGTCGGTCAGAGCACCGTCATCATGATGTCCGCTTACGGCAGCATCGACGCCGCCATCGAGGCCATGAAGCTGGGGGCCTACGATTACATCTCCAAACCGTTCAAGCCCGACGAGGTGCTGTTGACCCTCAGGAAGGCCGAGGAACGGGAAAGCCTGAAGCAGGAGAACCGGTTGCTCAAGGCCCGCATTCAGGAGATCGAGAAGGATTTCCGGTTCGGAAACATGGTCGCCCGGAGCAGCGCCATGGCCCCGGTGTTCCAGTTGGCGCAAAAAGCGGCCCGCTATTCGACCACGGTTCTCATCCTGGGGGAAAGCGGTACCGGCAAGGAGCTGATCGCTCGGGGAATTCACCATGAGGGCGAGCGGTCCCGGATGCCGCTGGTGCCGATCAACTGCGGGGGGATCCCTGAAAATCTGCTCGAAAGCGAGCTGTTCGGCTACAAAAAGGGGGCCTTCACGGGCGCTGACCGCAACAAGAAAGGCCTCTTCAAGGAGGCGGACGGCGGCACGATATTCCTGGATGAAATAGGGGAGTTGCCCCTGCCCCTGCAGGTCAAGCTGCTGCGGGTACTTCAGGAGAGCGAGATCCGCCCGGTGGGCGATTCCAAGGCCACGCGGGTCAACGTGCGGATCATCGCCGCCACGGCGAAAAATCTCGAGGAAGAGGTGAAAAAGGGTCTGTTCCGCGAGGACCTGTTCTACCGACTGAACGTGCTCACCATCTCGCTGCCCCCGCTCCGGGAACGGCTGGAAGACATTCCCCACCTCTGCCGGCATTTCCTCGCGCGCTTCAACGCGAAGATGGACAAGGAGGTGACGGACCTCAGTCCGTCCGCCATGGGACGTCTGCTCGGTTACGGATGGCCGGGGAACGTGCGGGAGCTCGAAAATGTGATCGAACGCGCGGTACTCCTGACAGATGAGCCCGTCCTCATGCCTGAGCATCTGCCGGCGGAGATCGGCGCGCAGGTGAAAGGGGGCAACCAGGGGGAAGTGTTCGACGGGTTTTCCTTGAAAATTGCCCAGCGCGAGATCGAACGGCGACTGATCACACGTGCGCTTCAGAAGACCGGCAGCAACCGCACCCAGGCCGCGCGTTTGCTCGAGATCAGCCATCCGTCGCTGCTGAGCAAAATCAAAGAGTACGGAATCCCGCTTTAGGCCGGATGAATCGTGAAATATCCGGGTTAGAGGGGGCTCGCCCCGGGTCGCCGCTCACCATCCGGTCTCCCGGGCCACCGCCCCCAGGCCCGCGGGACTTCACGCTGTTGCGCCGTTGATTCTGTTGCGCAGTTTGCCGGAGCACTTGAACGTGATCACCCGCCGGCCGCGCAGGATCAGGTCGTCACCGGTGGCGGGGTTGCGGCCCCGCCGCTCTTTTTTCGCCTTCACGCAGAACTTGCCGAACCCGGAAACAAGGACGTCTTCGCCTTTTTCCAGATTGCTTTTGATGATTTCGATCATGGTTTCAACGAGGTCCACGGACTGCTTCTTGGTAAAACCCATTTCATGGATCCGTGCGACGATATCGTCCTTGGTCACTGCCATAGCGCCTCCTGAAGGCCGAGATCCTGAAACCGCTCGTCACCGGTCTGCCCGCTGACCGGAACACGGTGCGGTCGAAAACCGTCCGGCCTCTCCGCAGGGGCCGGCTGATCCGGGGGTGAGGTGAATCCGTTCATTCTTCCGCGTGGTCGGGGGGGTCTTTTTTCTGGGATGGGAGGACAGCCTCGATTCGTTTCATCACGCTTTCGACACTGCGCATGATCTCGTCCATCTCCTTCTTCAGTTCCACGTCTTCCATATCTCTCATGATGTGTTACCGATTCGCCTCCTTTATAAAGAAGATCGCCGTCCATGGCGTTTGACGATGGGATTAGCCTATCGGGAAACGGTGGGCATGTCAAGTCTGATGCAAAGTTTTTATTGATTTTTCAACTGATTACTCCTGAAGACGGCGAGACGAAATATATCCGCGCAGCGAGTGCTCCGGGCCGCGAGGCCGCGCCGGTTGGCGCAGGGTCTCCGACCCCGGGCACCCCGTCGCCGGGGTTGCTGCCCGATGACAGACAACAGGGTTGCTTTGCAGCCGGTTTCGGCTTATTCTGATCTTTTGCGAGTGGACCGCCGCACGTGGGCTTCTTTTTGCGGCGCACGGGATGACGGTTCAGGTCGCCAGACTGTGAAGGCCGCGGCGGACCGCAGCCGATCAGGTGGACTCAACCCAAATCGACCTGACGCGATAGAGCAACTTCACCCGCCCGAGCAAACAAGAAGGCCGACTGATCTTTGAAAAGTCGGCCTTCCACAGGGTGTTGAAAAACGGCGCCTCATGCCATGATACGGCATGGCGCGGCGTTTGTAGATTATCGCATGGGGTCGAATATGCTCCGTTTTCCAAAGCACCGCACCCCTTGGCAGATGGTCCGATGCTTGTTTTTCAAGACCCTGTTAAAGTTTGGAGCCACCCATCGGAATCGAACCGATAACCTACGCATTACGAATGCGTTGCTCTGCCTGGTTGAGCTAGGGTGGCTTGTTGCTGACGAATCCACTGCCCGGCCGATTAAGCTGCGTCGGTATTTACTGCGTTTATGAATCAAAATCAAGAGGCAATTGACTCCGCCGCATTGATCGAAGCCCTCGCGGGGCGCGCCGGTGCCGTCGAATGCTGCGGGCTGAGCGGCAGTGCGCGCGCCTATCTGATTGCCAGGGCCCAGTCCCGCCGGCCGATGCCCATGCTGGTGGTGTCGCCGTCGGTCGAAGAGGCCCGTGGCCTGGTGGAGGATCTGCAGTTTTTCGGCCGACCGGCGCATGTCCCGGTGCTGTATTTCCCGCCCTATCACCTGCTGCCGTTCAAGTTCCTGTCTTATCACAATGAAACGGCCTCCGAACGCATCCGCGTCCTTTATCAACTGCTGATGAACGCGGCGCCGGCCGTTGTCGTCGCCCCGGTGCAGGCGTTGCTCCAGCAGCTCGTCCCGAAACAGGCGATCAACCAGTATGCCGAGCTGATTCTGGAAGGCGAGGAGATCGACCGCGACCGACTGGTTGCCAAGCTGATCGCGGGCGGTTACCTGCGCGCGGCCATCGTCGAGGAGCCGGGCGATTTTTGCGTTCGGGGCGGCATCGTGGACGTGTTCTCGCCGCTGTATGCAGACCCCCTGCGCATCGAACTGTTCGGGGAGCGGGTGGATTCCCTGCGCTTTTTCTCGGCCACCGACCAACGCCGCGTCGGTTCCGTCGCCGAAGCCGTTCTGCTGCCCGCTCGGGAGGCGATCCTGCTCCCGGAGGCGCTGGCCGACATCACCCACCGCATCCGGCTTCAGGCCGCAGAGCTCAATCTGCCGGCGACCCAGGTGCGCAAGATCGTTACAAACCTCTCCAACCAGGAGGGGTTTCCGGGCATCGAGAGTCTGCTGTCACTGGTCTACCCGCGGCTCGACCGCTTCTTCGATTATCTACCCCCGGACACGCGCTTTCTCATCGCCGATCCCGACCGCGTGGAGAAGGCCGCCCGGGAGTTCGAGGAACAGGCGCAGGCCAACTACGCCGCCTCCTGCGACGCCCACACCCTGTGCGTTCCCCCCGCAACACTCTTCCTGGCCTGGGATGAGGCGCGCGGCATTCTGGATCGACAGGGCCCCGTGTCGTTCAAACTGCTCGACGTGATCAAGGCCGAGCCGGGATCCGCCACGCCGCCGGTGCGGGTCGTGCATGCCGCCGTTGACGCCAACAGTGAACTGGCCGCTGCCCTGCGCCAGCCGCGCGAAAAGCAGGAGCTTTTTCGGCCGCTGACAGAGTGGATTCGCGACCGCCGCGCCCACGGTCAGCGCGTGCTGGTCACCTGCCAGACCAAGTCCCAGGCGCAGCGGCTGGCCGCCCTGCTCGAGCCTTACGGCCTGCACTTCACCTTCGCGGACGGGTTCCCGGCGGCAGCCGCCGAGCCCGGCGCGGCGTTCATCTGCCTCGGCCGCGTCTCCTCCGGCTTCGTGTGGCCGGCCGAACGCCTGGCCGTGCTGAGCGATGAGGAGATTTTCGGCGTCCGACACCTGCGGCGAGCCCAGCCCGCCGCAAAGGCCCGTACCCAGCTCCTGAACCTTCAGGAGCTCAAACAGGGCGACCTGATCGTGCACGACGAGCACGGCATCGGCCAGTACGATGGGCTTCAGAAGCTGACGATCGAGGGGGTTCGGAACGACTTCCTCGTTCTGCGGTATCACGGCGGCGACAAGCTCTACCTGCCGGTGGACCGGATGGGCCTGGTTCAGAAATACATGGGGGTCGAGGGGCACGGGCCGCCGCTGGACAAGCTGGGGGGCAAGTCCTGGGAGCGGGTGAAGGCTCGCGTCAAACGCTCCGCAGAGAAGATCGCCGGCGAGCTGCTCCGGCTCTACGCCCAGCGCAAGGTGGCCGGCGGCTTCGCGTTTCCCGAAGCGGACGGTTATTTCCGGGATTTTGAGACCGGCTTCGCTTACGAAGAAACGCCGGACCAGCTCAAGGCGATCGACGACGTCCTTGCCGACATGCAGCAGACCATCCCCATGGACCGTCTCGTTTGCGGCGACGTCGGCTACGGCAAGACCGAGGTGGCGCTGAGGGCATCCTTCCTGGCGGCCTGCAGCGGCAAGCAGGCGGCGATTCTGGTTCCGACCACGATCCTCGCGGAGCAGCACTACGCCACCTTCCGCGGCCGGTTCCAGCGCTACCCGGTGAACGTCGCCTGCCTGAGCCGCTTTCGGTCCCGCCCGGAGCAGCAGGCCATCCTCGCGGGCTTGAAATCCGGCGCGATTGACATCGTCATCGGGACCCACCGGCTGATTCAGAAGGATGTCGCGTTCAAGGACCTGGGGTTGCTCGTGCTCGACGAGGAACAGCGCTTCGGGGTCCGGCATAAGGAAAAGCTCAAGAGCCTGCGCGCCTCGGTCGATGTGCTCGCCCTGACCGCGACACCGATTCCCAGGACGCTGCACCTGTCGCTCGCGGGGGTCCGGGATATCAGTTTGATCCAGACGCCGCCCGAATACCGCAAGTCGATCATCACCTACATCTGCGAGTTCGACCCGAATGTGGTGGCCGAGGCCATCCGCCGCGAGCTGCGGCGGCAGGGCCAGATCTTCTTCGTCCACAACAACATTCACGGCATCCACGCGATGGCCGGCAAGCTTAAGGAGCTGGTGCCCGAGGTCCGGCTCGATGTGGCCCACGGCCGCATGGCGGAAGACGAACTGGAGCGGGTGATGGTTCGCTTTCTGAACCGGGACATCGACATGCTGGTGTGCACCACCATCATCGAGTCCGGCCTCGACATCCCCTCGGCCAACACGATGATCGTCGATCGGGCGGACTGCTTCGGGCTGTCCCAGATGTACCAGTTGCGGGGCCGGGTGGGCCGAGCGGACGAGCAGGCCTATGCCTACCTGCTCATCCCGGACGAGAGCGTGCTCACGGCCGACGCCCGCAAGCGGTTGAAGGTCCTCATGGAGCACAGCGACCTGGGGGCCGGTTTTCAGATCGCCATGAACGATCTCGAGATCCGCGGCGGCGGGACGATCCTGGGCGCCTCCCAGTCGGGGCATATCGCTGCCGTCGGCTATGACATGTTTCTCAAGCTCATGGAGGACGCTGTCGCGGATTTGAAGGGCGAGCCGGTAGCGCACCCGCTGGACCCCGAAATCAACATCCCACTGTCGGCGTACCTGTCCGAGAGCTACGTGCCGGACATCGACCAGCGCATGGCGCTCTACCGCCGACTGGCTCGCGCCGAGCAGCTTCAGGACATTGCGGACATCCGCACGGAGGTGAACGACCGCTACGGGCCGTTGCCCGAGGAGGGAATCCACCTGCTGTTCAAAATCATGCTCAAGGTGCTGGCCCGCCAAGCTGGTGTGTCGCGGTTGGACCTGAAGGACCAGCGGCTGGTGCTGGCGTTTTCCGAGGCCCACCTGAAGGCCTCCTCCGCCCTGGTGGATTTGATTCTCAGCGAGCCGGACCGCTTCGAGCTCACCCCCGACCACGTGCTTAAGGTACGGCTGACACAGCCGGGCGCCGTCGGCCAGTTGGCCCAGGCTAAAAACATCTTGCAAGAGATTAATCAACGTGTTAATAGTCAAGAAAATTAAAATCTTATACGGGATTGCCACTGGCCGGCCGAGCTTTTGCCCTGCACCTCGGGGCCAGGGGGATAGGGCGAGAGTCATCCATCGGGCCGTGGGCTGGGTCGGGCTGATTTTAGGACTGTTCAGCCTGTGGGGATGCGAACCGTCCGGTTCTGAGCCCGCCGAGGACTACCTGATCCGGGTCGGCGAGCGCAAGGTCACCGTCCGGGAGTTCCTGCAGGCCTTTGAGTTGGCCCAGACCGCCTATCCCGGCAGCTTTGCGCAGAACCCGACCGGGCTGAAAGAAGCCCGCACGCAACTGCTGAACGAGATGGCCACGGAGTTGGTGATGTTCAAGCGCGCGGGGGAGTTGGGCCTCTCCGTCTCTGATGCCGAATTCGAGGCCGCCGTCGCCGCCGTCAGCTCAGACTACCCGCCCGGGGTGTTTGAACAGACCCTCATCGAATCCGCCGTGAGCTTCGATGCGTGGAAGCTTCGCCTCCGGGCGAGGCTCCTCATGGATAAACTCGTGGACGCGGAATTGCGGGGGCAGATCGCCATCAGCCCTGAGGATGTGGCGGGCTACTACGATCAGCACCTCCGCGGCAAGGTGGCAGGTGCCGACTCGGACGAGAAGTTCCAGAGATTGAAGGAGACGATCGTCGCCGACCTGCAGCGACAGAAGATCGAGGATGCCTTCGGCGCCTGGATTGCCCGGCTGAAAGAAAAATATCCGGTGGAGGTCAACCGGGAGGCATGGGGCCGGCTGGAGGGGTCTGAACCGGGCGCTGCGCCCGGCGACGGCAGGTGAGGCGTGCCGGTCGCGGTTTGTTTGATCCGGGCGTTCGCCCGCGCAGAGGGGACTCGCAATCGGTCGAATCAGAGGTCGCGATCTGTCCCGTAAGACGAGGTTCGCCATGCTTCGACATCGACATATGCCATGTGAACGGTATCAGCGGTTTTTCATGATCATTCTGTTCGGTGCGCTGTTCGGCGGCCTGTTCGCGCCGTTGCCGGCCCCGGCGGCGGAGACTATTATTGTCGACCGCATCGTGGCGGTGGTGAACGACGACATCATCACCCAGCACGACGTCGAGACGACCCTGCGGCCTTACCTGGAAAACACCAAGGCGCAAGGGTTCTCCCCGGAGATGCAGCGCCAGGCCATCGCCCGGCTGCGCAAAGACGTGATGGATACCCTCATCGAAAACAAGCTCACCGATCAGGAGGTCAAGCGCTACAACATCACCGTCAGCGAAGAGGAGATCGACCAGCAGATTGCGCAGATCAAGCGGATGAACTCCGTGACGGACGAAGACATCCGTGCCATGCTCTCCGGCCGGGGAATGAACTGGGCGGATTACCGCAAAGACATCAAGGGGATGCTGCAACGGACCAAGCTGGTCAATCGCGAGGTGACTTCCCGGGTGGTGATCACGAAGGATGAGATCAAGGCTTACTATGAGAAGAACCTCGCCAAGTACGGCGGGAGCAGGAAATACCATTTGTGGAACCTGTTTGCGAAGTTGCCGCGCAACGCGGACTCGGCCGAGCGGCAGGAAGCCCAGGCGCGCCTGCAGGCAGCGCTGGCCGAAATAAAGGAGGGCCGGGCGTTTGAAGACGTTGCCAGCTCGAGTGGCGCCGGGACCGGCGGCCTGCAAGGGTCCGACCTGGGCTTATTCCGCGCCGAGGAACTCACCCCTCAATTGCGGGAGGTGGTGAAAACCATGTCGGCCGGCGCCGTCTCGCCGATCGTGGAGTCGGAGTTCGGCTTCCAGGTCGTCTTCGTGCAGCAAATCGCGGAAACTGCGGGGCGGCCGCTGGCCGAGGTGGAACCGGAGATCCAGGAAATCCTGTATCGGGAACGGGTCGACGGCAAAATCAAGACCTGGATCACGGAGCTGCGCCGGCGCTCGCACATCAAGATCATGGAAGCCAAATAGGCTGCCTCGCGCGACTGCCGCGGGCGGGGGATCGTTGCGGCTACGGCCACCGGGCATGACGGAATGGTGACACGGTAATGGAATCTTCATCGGAGCAGGCATCTTTCGGCCGGTATCTGCAGGCGATCCGTGTTGAGAAACGGATCAGCCTGGATCAGGTTGCGGAGGAAACCCGGATTGCGGTCCGGCACCTGGAGGCCATCGACCGGGAAGACCCGCAGGGGTACCCGCCGGATGCTTTTTTCAGAGGATTCCTGCGCGCTTACGCCAAGGCCGTGGGTGCGGACGGCGACGAAGCGGTGCGGCGCTACGACGCGCACCGGAGAATGAGCCGGGAGGCGGAGGATATCGGGCGGCAACCGGAGCAGGCCCGCTCCGGCATGCGGTGGAAACTGGTCGCCGCCCTGGCGCTGCTGCTGACTCTGATTGTCGGGTCGATCGTCGCCTGGCAGTGGTTGAGCCCGCCGCATATCGAAACCGCAGCGACCGCTGACGGCCCCGGCGCCGTTTCCCCGGAACCACCGCCGGCCGACAGCGCCCAAACTCGGCGGGCGGCGCCGCCGACCCTGAAACCGGCGCCGCCGGCCGCCCTGCAGCACATCCTGACGGTGTCCGCCACGGAGAACACCTGGATCAAGGTCGTGACCGACCAGGGGATCCCGGCCGAATACAACCTCAAGGCCGGAGAGCATCTGAAACTTGAAGCCCGCTCCACGTTCAATCTTTTGATCGGAAACGCCGGCGGGGTTAAACTCAACCTCAACAACAAGCCGGTCAACGTGCCGGGCAAACGCGGCGAAGTGGTGAATCTCCACCTGCCGTGACAAATGCCGCGGTGGGTTTCCTGCGGTGCCTGGCGGCCTGCCCGGTCGTGTGGTTCCATGCTGCAATTTTCGACCCCTGCCATCCTGATCCGACGCACGGAATACGGCGATTATGACCTCATTGTGACCTTCTTCTCGCTCACCCTCGGCAAGGTCTCCCTGATGGCCAAGGCCGCCAAGAAAAGCACCCGGCGGTTTGCCGGCCTGCTGGAACTCTTCACGGAACTGGACATCGTCGGCAGCATCGGCCGCAAGAGCGGCCTGCCGGTGCTGCAGGAGGCAACGCTGCGACACCCCCACCCGGAAATACGGGAGGCTGCGACCAAGACGGCTTACGCCAGCTACTGGTCGGAGCTCGTGAACGACTGGATGGAGGACCGCGTCGAAAGTGCCGAGCTGTTTTTGCTGCTGCGGCATGTGCTCGACGCCCTGGCGGGAAGCGGCCCGCCCGAGGCCGCCTTGAGCGTCCTGTTCCAGATGCGATTGCTGAGGATCTCCGGGCACAGCCCCAACCTGACGCGGTGTGTCGTCTGCCGGCTCGATCTGGACAGCATCCGCCCGGAGGCGTTGGGGATCGAGATCGCCCAGGGCGGCATCGCCTGCCCCGGTTGCCTTCCATCGACCGCGGAGCCGCATCGCCTTTCCAAGGGTACCATCAAGCAGTTGCTGTGGGTTGCCGGCGGGGACCTGGCTCGGGCGGCCCGGATCAAGTTCAGCCCCCGGGCTCTTCGCGAAAGCCAGGAGTTTCTGGAGAGCTTCGTGCCCTACCACCTCGGCCGGCAGCCGCGCAGCCTGAGGGTACTGCGCCAGCTGCGCGGGGAGCCGGCGCTTTCGTAGAAGTCGGGCGCGGCGCATTGTGCCATCCCATCGATAACGAGCGCGGTTTTCGTGCGGGAGTGGCTTGCAGCCACGATCGATCACGGCCGGATGCGGCTCCCACGGAAAAACATACAACTTTCCTGGATGCAGGTTGTGTCGCGCTTCGATCAAGATGCGGAAGGCGGGAGAAAAGAGTGATGAGGTCGGGTGCGCTTTCATCAGATTGTCATCGGGAGCCGTTCAACTGGCAGAAGGCGCTCGAATCCCGGCCGGTGACCGCCTCCGCGCCGTGCCGGGTCGACATGGGCGGGACTCTCGACATCCGAACCTTTTCCTACCCGCTGCAGCATCTGGCCCCGTGCACGCTGAGCATCGCCCTGGAGATGCGCACGACCGTCAGTCTCAAGCCTTACGCCCGGGGCCGCATCCGGATCAGCTCGCGCGGGTTCAAGGAGGCCGACTACGCCGCGGGACAGGCCCCCTATGATCATCCGATGGGCTTGATGTTCGCCATGGCAGACTTTTTCCGGGTCTCGGGGGTGCAGATCGGCATTGATTCCGAATCCCCGCCCCGCAGCGCCCTGGGCGGCTCGTCGGTTGCCGCCGTCACCCTGGCGGCCGCGCTGTCGGAAGCTCGGCGGCGCCAGAGTGCGTGTGCCGTGATCAGCGCCCGCTCCATCGGGTTGCTGGCCCATGCGGTCGAGGAAAGTGTCGCCGGCGTTCCCTGCGGTTACCAGGACCAGCTGGCCGCTGTTTACGGGGGCGTCAACGCCTGGCTGTGGATCGCGCTGCCGCGCAAGTCGGTCTTCCAGCGGCAGAGCGTCGTGCCCCGCCGCCGCTACGCCGAGCTCGAAGAGCGCCTGCTGGTGGCCTACTGCGGGATCCCCCACGAATCCCGCGACATCAACGGCCGCTGGGTGCGGCAGTTCGTCTCCGGCCGAACCCGGCAGCCCTGGAAGGAAATCGTGCTCTGGACGCACCGGTTCGTGGACGCATTGAAGCGCCGGGACTACGTCGCGGCCGCCGATGGCATGAACCGGGAGACGGCCGTGCGGTGTCGCCTGACGCCGGAGGTGCTGGACGACACCGGCCGCAGGCTGGTCGCGGCCGCCCGCCGCGGCGGGTGCGGGGCGCGGTTCACCGGCGCCGGCGGTGGGGGCTGTCTCTGGGCCCTCGGCGAGGCCGATGCCGTCGAGCGCCTGCGGCCGCGCTGGCAGGAGATTCTCGGCCAGCGGCACGGGGCCCGCCTGCTGGACGCACGCGTGGCGAGGCAAGGACTGAGGATCGAAAAGCCAGCTCGAAGCTGAAAGCTTAAAGCAAGCGAAAGGGTGAAAGCGCGGAGCCGGGGTTGCCGGAATACGGTATGAGCGCTCGATGATGGGCGCTATCGTTTTGGCCTTTCAACTTTCACGCTTGGAGCGGCACTCCGGGTGCCGCAGGCGCTCGGCACTTTTCGCTTGGCATTTGCGCGAAAATGCTTTATTCACGTAAGCCTTGAATTTCAGTGAATCCCCTGCCTGCCGAAGGAGCACCGTTATGAATTTTCAGGATCTCATTATGTCCCTCCAGGCGTTTTGGGCGAGCAAAGGCTGCTTGGTCATTCAGCCCTACGACCTGGAGGTCGGCGCCGGGACTTTCCATCATGCGACCCTTCTGAAGGCGCTCGGACCGGAGCCCTGGAGGGTCGCCTATGTCCAGCCTTCACGGCGTCCCACGGACGGCCGCTACGGAGAGAACCCCAACCGGCTGCAGCACTACTACCAATATCAAGTCCTGCTGAAACCCTCTCCGGCGGATGTGCAGCAGCTGTATCTCCAGAGTCTATCCACTCTCGGCGTGAATCTCCTCCAGCACGACATCCGCTTTGTGGAGGACGACTGGGAATCGCCCACCCTGGGAGCCTCCGGCCTCGGGTGGGAAGTCTGGCTGGACGGCATGGAAATCACTCAGTTCACCTATTTCCAGATGGCCGGCAGTATGGAGCTCACGCCGGTCTCCGTCGAACTCACCTACGGCCTCGAGCGGATCGCCATGTACCTGCAGCAGGTCGACAACGTCTATGACCTGCAATGGAACCGAGATCTGCGCTACGGCGATGTGCACCACCGGCAGGAGGTCGAGCAGTCCACCTACAATTTCGAGCAGGCCGACGTTTCCATGTTGTTTGATCTGTTCGCCCGCTACGAGGCGGAGTCCCAGCGGGTCATCCCGAAAGGGCTCGTGCTGCCGGCCTACGAGTTCTGCCTGAAGTGCTCCCACACCTTCAACCTTCTGGATGCCCGCGGGGCCATCAGCGTCACCGAGCGCACCGGCTACATCGCGCGCATCCGCAACCTGGCCCGGGCCTGCGCGGAGGCTTACCTGGCGCAGCGGGAGGGCATGGGCTTTCCGCTGGTCAAGAAGAACTGAAGGCGGTGGAACCATCCGTGCCGCTTCAATGAGGAATACGAATGAAAACGTTGTTGCTTGAAATCGGAACCGAGGAAATTCCCGCCGGGTACATCGATCCGGCACTGGCAGCCCTGGAATCGATGCTGGCGCAGAAGCTGGCCGATGCCCGGATTGCGCACGGCCGTATCCAGACCTTCGGCACCCCGCGCCGGTTGTCGGTCACCGTGGCGGAGCTGGCGGCCCGGCAGGAGCGCCTGACCAGCGAGGTGCTCGGGCCGCCGCGGAAGGTGGGCTACGACAGCGACGGCCGACCCACCACGGCCGCCGTCAAGTTCGCCGAGAAGGTGGGTCTTTCCGTGAATCGGCTCGGCGTCGCCTCGACCCCGAAGGGGGAGTACCTCAGCGCCACCGTGACCGACCCGGGACTGGCCACCACCGCCCTGCTTAAAACGGTCCTGCCGGACATCATCCTGGCCATCCCGTTTCCCAAGCGCATGCGCTGGGCGGATTCGACCATTTCCTTTGCGCGGCCGATTCGCTCCCTGCTTGCCCTCTACGGCGGCGGCCTGATCGGTTTTACGTTGGGCCGCATCCGCAGCGGGCGCACGACGTTCGGGCACCGCTTCATGCATCCGCGCCGGATCAAGGTCGCCGAGCCCGCCGCGTACGTGGAGGCCCTGCGTTCGGGGTTCGTGATTGTGGACCCGGTCGAGCGCCGGCGCTTGATCGCCGAGGGCGCTGCCCAGGCGGCCGCCTCGGTGGGCGGGCGGGTCCTGCCGGACGAGGAACTGCTCGGGACCGTGACCCAACTGGTGGAGTATCCGACCGTCGCCGTCGGAAGGTTTGCCGATGCCTTTCTGGATCTTCCCGCCGAGGTGCTCATCACCGCCATGCGCGAGCACCAGAAATATTTCGCCGTGGTGGACGCCGGCGGCAGACTGCTGCCGCATTTCATTGCCGTCAATAACACACCCGTCCAGGACATGGCGGTGGTGGTCCGGGGCCACGAGCGGGTGTTGAGGGCCCGGTTGGAGGATGCGAAATTTTTCTTTCAGAGCGACCGGGAAACGTCGCTGGACACCATGGCGGAGAAGCTGAAAAGCGTCCTCTTCCAGGCCCAGATGGGGTCGGTTTATGACAAGGTCCGGCGCGTGCAGGGGCTGGCCCGTTTCGTGGCCGACCAACTCGGCGGCGACCCGGAGCTCGGCGTGCAGGTGGAACGGGCGGCCTGGCTCTGCAAGGCTGACCTGGTCAGCCAGATGGTGGGCGAGTTTCCCAAACTGCAGGGCATCATGGGGCGGGTCTATGCCAAGGCCCAAGGGGAACCCGAAGCGGTGGCGAGCGCCATCGAAGAGCATTACCGGCCGACCTATTCCGGCGGGGCGCTGCCGGAGACCGCGGTCGGGGCGGTGGTCGCCATCGCCGACAAGATGGACACCATCTGCGGCTGCTTCCGGTCCGGGTTGGCCCCCACGGGTGCTGCCGACCCCTATGCCCTCCGTCGCCAGGGCATCGGCGTGATCCAGATCATGCGCAGCCGCAGGCTGGCATTCCCCCTGGAAGCTGTGGTACAGAAAAGCCTGAGCCTTTTCGACGGCGAGGCGGGCACGCCATCGGAGACCGCCGCCAAGATCCAGGGGTTCCTGGCAGGCCGGATGACGTCCATCCTGGTGGAGGAGGGCTTCGCCAAGGACACGGTCGCCGCGGTGCTCGGCGTGCCGGCCGAAAGCGTTCCCGCCGTCTGGAGCCGGGCTCGGGCGTTGCAGCAGCTCAAGAGCCATTCGGATTTCGAGCCTATCGCGGTGTCCTTCAAGCGGGTGGTCAACATCATCCGCCGGGCAGAGGACTTCACAGCGGGGGCGGTCGACGAGGGGTTGTTCGCCCATCCGTCGGAAGCCGCACTGCTGGGGGCCTTTCGCACCGTTCGATCCCAGGTGCAGGAGGACCTGCACTTAGATCTTTACGACCAGGCCCTCGCCCGGGTAGCCACGCTGCGCGCTCCGGTGGATGCATTCTTCGACGACGTCATGGTCATGGCGGAAGACATGAACGTTCGTCGCAATCGGCTGTCGCTTCTCGCGCAGGTGGCCGGGCTCTTCGACACCTTCGCCGATTTTTCGAAACTATCCGCCTGATCATGAGTCATGGGGTCCATTGAGTCTGTGGCGTCCCTTGCATCAATCCGGTTCATCAAGGTTGCCTTAGCACCGCGGACAGGCCCACCCCGATGACTCAATCGGCTCAACAGATTCAACGAACACGGAAGACTCAACGGACTGAACTGGGGAGGTTGGCATGGCATACGAGCCCGAAAAGGACAAGGTCCTGAAAAAATGGAGAAGCGAAAACACCGGCCTGGTGCTTTCCATCAACCAGTACGGCGACGGCGAGGCCAAGCTGCAGATCGGCCCGCGCATTCTTAAGAAGAAGGACGGCACCGACGGCGCCCCGGTGAAAGCCGGCCGGCTTTCGGTCGAGGACGTCATGTGGTTATACGACCTGCTGGACGAGATCAAGGACGACCTGGCCCGGCTGGCCACGCCGCAATAGCCTCGGCGCGCTACCGCAACCTCGACAGCGTCGTGGATACCCGGGATGCCATCATCCAGCCCATGCGGGGCAAGAATTCCCCGCACCTATCCTCCGTGGCGGTGCTGGCGGCAACGGAGCCGGACCTGGATGCGCTCCGGCGCGGGCTGGGTTTTAATGCGTCGGAGCACCGGCGGCTTTACATCAGCCGCCTATACACCGCCGCCGGCCGCGAATCCGATGTCTGCCTTGCCGGGCCGGTGGTCGGCGCGCCTTACGCCGCCATGGTTGCCGAAACCCTCATCGCCTGGGGCGCCCGGAGGATCCTGTTTATCGGCTGGTGCGGCGCCGTGTCGCCCGCGCTGAGCATAGGCGATCTCGTGGTCCCGAGCGCGGCCGTCATCGACGAAGGGACATCCCCGCACTACGCCGCCGGGGTCTCCGCCGCGTGCCCGTCCGAGCAGTTGATGCACCAGGTGGCCGAGGCCTGCGCGGCCGCAGGGGTTTGCGCTCGCCCGGGGACCGTCTGGACGACGGATGCCGTTTTCCGCGAGACCCGCGACGCGGTTACCCGCCATCGGCAAGACGGCGTGCTGGCGGTGGAGATGGAATGCTCGGCGCTTTTCACCGTCGGAGGCTTCCGCGGCGTCGAAGTGGCCGCCCTGCTCGTGGTTTCCGACGACCTCTCCTCCCTCACCTGGCGCCCCGGATTCAAGGACCCGCGCTTCATCCGCGGCCGCGAGGCCGCCTGCAACGTCATCGGCCGACTATGCTCGACACTGCCGGCTGCCTGAGCGGCATGTCCTCCGGTGAGACGCCGCTATGCATGCCGGCGGTCTGATATCGATAACAAGCTTCCACCTTACGACCCGTCTTCTGAGATCCCCGAAAGTGCATGTTGCGTCTTGATATCGGCAATTATTGAAAGTCTGCCGTCTTTCACCTTAAGGCTAATGCATGACCGACCGCAAAAAACTGCAGATTACCTTAAGCAATGACCACTGAGGCCTTTTAAGGGGCCAAGCGGAAAACAGAATTAGTGATCGCTGGTAACTACGTTTTCCATGTTTAGCTCACCTATAGTAATGACAACTCTGTCTCCAACTGATAGTGAAAAGCCTTCTGGAGGCACGATACCGGTCCCAGTCATCAGGAATACACCGTTTGGGAAGTCCGTCTCCAGAAATAGAAATTCAATCAAACTTTCAAGCGGCCGATTAATCTTGGAGGTTCGTGTTTTTCCCTTGAACACAGATGATCCCCCGCGCATGATTCCCATGTGAATGGGCATATCCCTGATTTCTTCCGGGTAAACCAACTTGATAGCAGGGCCCAGTGCGCAGCATCCGTTGAATATTTTGGCTTGAGGGAGATAAAGCGGGTTTTCGCCCTCGATGCTTCGCGAAGAAACATCGTTGCCGGTGCAATAGCCGATGATTTCGCGCTGTGAGTTGACGACAAGTGTCATTTCAGGCTCAGGAACGTTCCATGCACTGTCTCTTCGAACTCGGATAGCGCCGCCGTGTCCGACCACCCGCCACCCGCAAGCCTTGAAAAAAAGCTCCGGGCGATCAGCGTCATACACTTTTTGGTAAATATCGGCAGATTCGGATTCTTCCTTGCGAGCTTCCCGGCTGCGAAGATAAGTGACCCCGCTGGCCCACACTTCTTGCGAATCATCAATGGGAGCAAGCAGAGAGCCCACGGCGGGCCGGTCTGTTAAGTGAACTTCAATCAGCCGAATGCCATTCTCTCGTGATACCCCTAAAAAAGCCGAAATCGAGAAAAATGGTGTCAGGAACATCCCGTTGGAAGCCCAACGGACGCCGTTGTCGGTGAGATGTCGAGTTAGCAGCATTTGCGTGTCCTTATATAGATGTGTTCATCGGCCACCTGAGTGGCACATCGTGTGGAGCAAAGACCCGATAATGGCCCGGGCAGTGCTGGGCCTACTTACCATTGACGGAAGCCGCAATGCAATCGGTGATTAGCGACGTACCCCGCCCGCGGCGGGGATTTATCAGAAAGTAACGTGAAGTTACTTGGAAGATGGTAATTGAAAGGCCCTTCGGCCCGATGTGCCGGGGTCTGCCTGAAAATAGGCGAAAACAGGGCGCAACGGATGGACTTCGTTGTTGACAACCACAGAAGGTGGTGTTACTGGCCTGACCGTGGCTCGTGGCAAAGCTGTGTTCCCATTTTCCGGGGCAGACGGGCGGCCGGACCGCAATCACACCCTCAGGCAACCGCTGGCCCCCAAAAGCGGATTCTTATCACTCCTTTCAAAACACTACCAACATCAGACAAAAAGGAGAAGAACATGCGAACACGTGTACTTGGAGCGTTGGTAGCCCTGCTGGTCCTGACGGTAGCCATGCCGGTCGCAGCCCAAACCAAACTGAAGTTCGCCCACGTGTATGAAACGTCCGAGGCATTCCACACCGAGGCGCTCTGGGCGGCAAGCGAGATCGCCAAGCGGACCAACAACAAGTACCAGGTCGATGTCTTCCCGGCCTCCGCACTGGGCAACGAGCAGCAGATCTCCCAGGCGTTGCCGCTCGGCACCATCGACATGGCCTACCTCGGCGCGTCTTTCGTGGGGGCTATCTACAAGCCCATCTCGATCGTGAATGCCCCCTATATCTGGCGCGACATCGATCACCACACGGCTTTCAGCAAGAGCCCACTCCTGACCGAGCTGACCGACGGCTATTTCAAGCAGACCGGCAACAAGATCGTGGCCATCACCTACTACGGCGCGCGTCACACCACGGCCAACAAGGCCCTCAACACACCGGCGGACATGAAGGGGATGAAGCTGCGCGTCCCACAGGCCCCCATGTACATGATGTTCGCCAAGGCGGTCGGCGCCAACCCTACACCCATCGCCTTCGCCGAAGTGTACCTGGCCCTTCAGAACGGGACCGTGGATGGGCAGGAGAACCCGCTGCCGACCATTCAGGCCAAGAAGTTCTACGAGGTGCAGTCGCACATCAATTTGACCGGACACATCCTGGACAACCTGACCACGACGATCTCCTCCGGTCTCTGGAATAAGCTGACCCCGCCGGAGCGCGAGATTTTCGATTCCGTATACAAGGAGGCAGCCGCACGGGCCGGCGCAAGCATCCGCGGATCCGAGGGCAAGCTGGTGGACTGGTTCAAGCAGCAAAACAAGACGGTCGTAACCCCGGATCTCAAAGCTTTCCGCGAGGCGGCGGTAAAGATCCACAACGACGCCTCCGCTGGCGCCGTCTGGACCAAGGAATTGTACGACCAACTGCAGGCGTTGAAGTAGGACGGATCCCGCACAAGGTCACGCGGCTCGCACGCAACCCCCGAAGGTCGGCTGGCGAGCCGCGTTCATTTCCGTAATCGGATGGATCAGACGGGCGGATAGGGCCGCCCTGGGACACGCCCCATGAAGGATGACGACTATACCGGTCCGCAACTCGGAGAGGTCGCCATCGGCGCAGTGGATGACGAAGCCGAGCCGGACCTTTCGGACTACCGAATCGAGGACTGGGTGACCCTGGCTTTTTTCTGGGCCATGGCCATCATCGTCTTTCTCCAGTTCTTCACCCGTTACGTCCTCAACGATTCTCTGGCCTGGACCGAGGAGATCGCCCGGTACCTCCTGATATGCGTGGGGTTCCTCGGCGGCGGCTTGGCGGTCCGGCGTTACAGCCACATCCACGTGGAGTTCATGTACCTGTACATGCCAGGCTGGATGGCGCGAATGCTCTCCCCAGCCGCGGACGTGATCCGGGTGGTGTTCTTCGCCTATGCGACCATCCTGTGCTGGCAGGTGACCCGGATCATGCAGACCCAGCCCATGGTGGTCATCGACTGGCCCATGAGCATCGTCTACGGGATCTGTACTCTGGGCCTGGCTATCATGACCTTCCGGTCGATCCAAGTGGCGCTGAAGAACTGGCGGACGGGGTCCAGCCCTCTTCTTAAGGTGCGGGAGGAGGGAAGGCACCAATGATCTCTCTCGTGCTCATCACCGGCTTCCTGTGCCTTTTGATCGTCGGAGTGCCGGTGGCCATCTCCCTGGCAGGCTCCTCGCTCATCTTCGTCATGATGGAGGGGGTGCAGCCCCACCTGGTGGTCCTGCACCGGATGATCGGAGGCATCGACTCGTTTCCCCTGCTTGCCATCCCCTTCTTCATCATGGCCGGGAGCCTGATGAACTCAGCGGGCATCACGAACCGCATCTATGACTTCGCACTGGCGCTGGTGGGCTGGCTCAAGGGCGGACTGGGCCACGTGAACGTGGTGGGCTCGGTAATCTTCGCAGGCATGTCGGGGACGGCGGTGGCAGACGCTGGGGGGCTTGGGAACATCGAGATCAAAGCGATGCGAGACCACGGCTACAGTGTGGACTTCTCGGTGGGAATCACGGGCGCCTCCTCGACCATCGGGCCCATCATCCCTCCGTCGCTGCCTTTCGTAATTTACGGGGTAATGGCCAACGCCTCCATCGGCAAGCTGTTCGCCGCCGGACTCATTCCGGGGCTGGTGATGGCGGTCACCATGATGATCATGGTCACCTACTATGCCCATACCCGCGGCTGGCACCGGGATGCAAAGTTTTCCATTGTCAATCTCTGGCGGACGTTCAAGCAGGCCTTTCTGCCGCTGCTCACGCCCATCATCCTGATCGGTGGAATGACTACAGGCGTCTTCACGCCGACTGAAGCCGCCATCGCCGCAACCGCCTATGCCATTTTCCTGGGTGTGGTGGTCTACCGGACGCTCTCCATCAAGAAACTCGCCAAGGTGAGCCTGGAAACGGCCGAGACCACGGCCATCATCCTTTTGATCGTCGCCGGGGCCTCAATTTTCGGTTATCTGGTCACGCTGACGAAGGTCACCGACAACGTGTCCACGTTCGTCCTCTCCATCACCGAGGAGCCGTGGATCATCCTGCTGCTGGTCAACGTTTTCCTGCTCATCGTCGGCTGCTTCATGGAGACGATCGCCGCCATCACCATCCTGGTCCCGGTGCTCCTGCCGCTGATGGACAAAATCGGGGTGGACCCGGTCCACTTCGGCCTGATCATGGTGCTGAACCTGATGATCGGCCTGCTCACGCCTCCAGTGGGGATGGTCCTCTACATCCTGGCCCGGGTGGCTGGAATCTCCTTCGAACGGACGACCAAAGCGTGCCTGCCCTTCCTGATCCCGCTTTTGGTCAGCCTGGCCCTGGTCACCTTTTGGCCCAGCATGGTCATGTTCCTGCCGAATCTTTTCTACAAGTAAGGAATCCCATGTTTCGATTGGATCAAAAAACAGCGATCATCACCGGTGCCGGAAGCGGTATCGGTAGAGCCATTGCCTTGCTGTTTGCCCGGCAGGGAGCCACGGTCTCCATTCTGGATATCGATGAAACCGGAGGCAGCAGCACAGCTTCCGCCATCACAACGGCAGGCGGCAAAGCGGCGTTTTACCCCTGCAATGTGGCCAGCCAGGAGGCGGTCAAGAAAGTTTTCGATGCCGTGGACCAGGAATGGGACTCCTTGGATATTCTTGTGAACAATGCCGGTATCGCGCACGTGGGCGATGCCGAAAACACCGAGGAAAGCGATTTTGACCGCCTGATGCAGGTCAATGTAAAAGGTGTTTACAATTGCCTCCACGCAGCCATCCCCCGCATGAAACTCAAAGGGGGAGTTATCATCAATATGGCCTCGGTGGCGGCATCCGTGGGCATCGCCGACCGCTTCGCCTATTCCACCACCAAGGGGGCCATAGCGGCCATGACCATGTCCGTTGCAAAGGATTTCATTCGGTTCAACATCCGCTGCAATTGCATTTCACCCGGCAGGGTGCACACCCCGTTTGTCGACGGATTTCTCGCCAAGAATTATCTGGGTCGTGAAAAGGAGATGTTTGAAAAGCTTGCCAAAACCCAACCCATCGGCCGGATGGGAACCCCGGAAGAGATTGCACACCTTGCCTTGTACTTAAGCAGTGACGAAGCATCTTTTATCACCGGTTGCGACTACCCGATCGATGGCGGTTTTATGACTTTGAACAGTTAGCAGGTCCGTCTCAACAACATGAAACAACGCGTCCTGAAAATACATCCTGCGGATAATGTCATCGTGGCCTTGCAAGACTTGCACGAGGGCGAGACCGTCCATTACCTGGGAAAAGACCACGTGCCGGCAGAAGACATAGGCGCCAAACACAAATTTTTTGAAAACGAAATGCAGCCCGGTGAAAAGGTGATCATGTACGGGGTGCTGGTCGGCACGGTCCGAAGACCCATTCCCAAAGGCGGTCTAATGACCACCGACAACGTGGCGCATGCCGCCGACCCGTTTGTCTACCGGCCCGGCAACTGCCAATGGACACCCCCGGACGTCAGCCGATTTGCCGGTCGAACCTTCAATGGGTACCACCGCAGCGACGGCCGCGTGGGTACCGCCAATTACTGGCTGTTTATCCCCACCGTGTTCTGTGAGAACCGTAATCTGGATGTCATTCGCGAGGCGCTGCATCGTGGCCTGGGCTATGCCGTTACGGACAAATACATAAAAAAAGTGCAACGGTTGGTGGATGAGTATGACCGGGGTACGGACGTCAGCCAAGCGGATCTGAGCATACCGGAATCGGTGGTGGAAGCGAACCGCCTATTCAAGAATGTGGATGGCATCAAGTTCCTCAACCACCAGGGAGGCTGCGGGGGAACCCGCCAGGATGCCGCCGTGCTGAGCAAGCTGCTCGCGGCCTATGCCGACCACCCAAATGTGGGCGGCGTGACCGTCCTGAGCCTGGGTTGCCAGAACCTGCAGGTGCAGGATTTTGTGAACGACTTAAACGCGCGAAATCCCAGTTTCGACAAACCCCTGTATATTTTCGAACAGCAGCAAAGCCGCAGCGAAGAACAACTGGTTACCACAGCCATTCAACAAACGTTCGCAGGGCTGATTGAACTCAACAAAATGAAACGCAGGCCGGCGCCGCTTTGCCAATTATGCGTGGGGGTAAAGTGCGGCGGCAGCGATGGCTTCAGCGGCATCAGTGCCAACCCGGCCGTGGGCTATTGCAGCGACCTGCTGGTCGCCCTGAAGGGTAAAGTTCTCTTGGCTGAGTTTCCGGAACTGTGTGGGGCCGAACAAGAACTGATTGACCGGACCCGCGGAGAAGCCGCCGCAAAAAAATTCATTCACCTGATGACGGCCTACAGCGAGGCCGCTCATAAGGCGGGGTCGGGCTTGCACATGAACCCGTCGCCCGGAAACATCAAAGACGGCCTGATTACCGATGCCATCAAAAGCGCGGGTGCGGCCAAGAAGGGTGGCACTTCGCCCGTGGAGGACGTGCTGGATTACACCGAACCGGCGACCCAATCGGGGCTGAACCTGGTGTGTACCCCCGGCAACGATGTGGAAGCGACCACGGGCCAAGCGGCCAGCGGCGCAACACTTATTCTCTTTACCACCGGCCTAGGCACGCCCACCGGCAACCCCGTTTGTCCGGTTATCAAGCTGGCAACCAACAGTGCTCTGGCCAGCCGCATGGCCGACATCATCGACATCGACACCGGCCCCATCATTGATGGCGGTAAAACCATTGAAGAAATGGGTGAACTCATACTGGAATACTGCATCCAAGCGGCCAGCGGCGAGGTGACTCCCAAAGCCGTTCTGCTGAACCAGGACGACTTCATACCCTGGAAACGGGGGGTCAGCCTGTAGTTTCTTTGATGCGCCGACGCATGCTTTCTGAGCGCCCTTTGTGGCCCCATAGGTGTTTGCGCAGCGGACAAGCCCCTGATCGACCATCCGTGCCGTTTGTGTCGGAGGCAGATGGCCGAGAAACGGAGAATGTGATGAAAGCGATCCTGATCAATGCCCCGAAGGAAGTCTCTTTGAGGGAAGTACCCA
This sequence comes from Deltaproteobacteria bacterium, assembly GCA_016219005.1. Lineage (GTDB taxonomy): Bacteria > Desulfobacterota > Desulfobacteria > Desulfobacterales > SpSt-501 > SpSt-501. The sequence continues at coordinate 30,185 of JACRCN010000096.1, read as the reverse complement.
CTCCCGAGAAAACGGCCGGTGACGTTTCAATCAAGGTCCACGGAATGGGAATCTGCGGATCGGACATAGGGGCTTTCAGGGGAGTCAACCCACTGGTGACATACCCGCGGATCATCGGGCACGAAATTGCCGGGGAGGTACTTGAAGCGCCTCTGGTCGACACGACCCTGATGCCCGGCGACCGGGTTGTCATCGAGCCGTATGTCTATTGCGGCAAATGTTATCCCTGCATGAACAAGAGAACGAACTGTTGTGAAAATCTGAAGGTGCGGGGCGTGCATATCGATGGCGCGATGGCCGAATTCTGTTCCCATCCGCTTCACCTGGTCCACAAGGTGCCAGCCGGTGTATCGTGGAAGCGTCTTGCAATGGTTGAGCCTCTGACCATATCGGTCCATGCCGTTAAACGTGCCCGTCTTGCCAAGGGGGAACATCTTGCTGTAACCGGAGCGGGTCCCATCGGACTTCTTGCCGCGCAGTATGCGCTGGTGATCGGAGCTGTTCCGATCGTGATTGACCCGATCGATGAGCGCCTGGCATTCGCACGCTCACTGGGCATCCCCTTCGGTATTAATCCGGTCGGGGAAAACGCTGTTGACCGCATCAGGGAAATCACCGGCGGAAGAATGGCTGAAGCGGTGATTGAGGCTTCAGGCAGCGAGGCGGCGGTTCGGAGCAGTATTGATTATGTGGCCTACTCGGGCAGGATCGCACTGGTCGGCTGGCCGAAGGGGGACGTTTCGCTCCCGACGGCCATGTTTACGAAGAAAGAGCTCGATGTGGTGGGTTCGCGCAACAGTCGTCAAGCCTTTGCCGAAAGCATCGACCTGGTCGCAGGCGACAAAATAGATGTGGCTTCCCTGGTGACGCGTACGATATCATTCGAAGAGGCCCCCGCTGCCGTACGGGAGATTGCGGCGTATCCCGAAAAATTCTTAAAAGTGGTTGCTTTGCTGTAGGAACCTTTGCCCCGCTGGGGTTGCTTACCAAGGCGTTGCGTTCGGCAATCAGCTCGTTTCTTCAGGATCACGGCGTGAGGACAAGGTTGCCGCGGCAGGCTGGGTGGAGGGAGCGCCGTATTTTCTCCAGATCAGGGCCGCCATGTCGCCGATGTCCCGCCGGAAGAGGCCTTCCGCACGCAATTGCAGTCTGGTCAGGGTGGCCGCCTAAATCACCGCTTTGTGCGGTGGCGCGCTGAGCCTGGGGCCCACATAGGAGGCGATGCGCGTATCCCCCCTGCCGCTTCGCCCCGTAAGTGTTTTGGGATTGAACAGGGCTTCATGAAAATGGTGGCCGGAGGGTCACCATAATACAGCTCATTTTGCGAGTTGCGAATGCGGCGATATATCCAATTATTGTCGTTTTGACAGCTTTCTCCTGCTAATCAAAAAGAAACAACCGGTCTGGAAACTCTGCTTTAGTTGCCGCTTTGCTCAACCCATCGCGGCTTTCAGCTGCCCGGCGGCCTGCCGCAGGTTTGCCATTGAGGTGGCGAAAGTGAGCCTGATGTTTTGCGTTCCTGTTTTACCGAACGCCGCACCCGGCGTTACGGCCACATGCGCTTCCTCGATCATGAATTTGGCGAGCGCGTTCGAATCCATCCCGCGATGCCTGACCTGGGGAAACAGGTAGAAGGCGCCCTCCGGCAGCGGGCAGTGCACTCCGGGAAGGGCGTTAAGGGCCTCCGTCATGAACCGGCGCCGGCGGTCGTATTCCGCCACCATTTCGGCGACACAGTTCTGAGGGCCCTGCAGCGCAGCCACACCGGCTGCCTGGACGAACGATGGGGCACAGGTGACCACGTGCTGCTGGACCTTGAGGATCTGCTCGCACAGCGAAGCCGGCGCCCCGAGGTAGCCCAGGCGCCATCCGGTCATGGCATAGGCCTTGGACATGCCGTTGAGGGTCACCGTGAGATCGTGCATTCCCGGCAGCGAGGCGAGACTGATGTGCTGCCGGTTGTCGTAAATGATGTGTTCGTAGATCTCGTCGCTCAGCACCCAGTAGCCGTGCTCTTGCGCTGAGCGGGCGACGACGTTGAGTTCGTCCCGCGTCAGGACCCGCCCGGTCGGGTTGTTCGGCGAATTCAGGATCATCGCCTTGGTGCGCGGAGTGATCCGGCTCTTCAACACATCGCCGTGCAAGGTGAAGTTGTCCTCCGGACGCAGGGGCACGCCCGCCGGTATCCCGTCCAGCATTCGAATCATGGGTTCGTAGCTCACCCAGGCAGGATCGAAATACAGAACTTCGTCGCCCGGCTCGATAATGGCTGCCAGGCTCATGTAGAGTGCCAGCTTCCCGCTGGCGGTGACGATGACCTCGGTGTCGGGGTCATACGCCACGTGGTTCTCGCGCTGGAACTTGGCCGTGATCGCCTTGCGAAGCTCGGGGATCCCCTTGCTGGCGACGTAGTGGGTAAGGCCTTGGTTCAGCGCGCTGACGGCCGCTTCGACAATGTGGGGCGGCGTGTCGAAATCAGGATCCCCGCCACCCAGGTTGACGACCTTGACGCCGCGCTGCTGCAGTTCGCGCGCCCGGTCAGAGACGGCAACGGTCATCGACTCACTCAAGGAGTCAATCTTCTTCGCCCAGCGTATTGCCATCGGTCTTACCTCCCTTTCGGCAGAGAGAACACCTGCGGTCTGGAGCTCTCTTCCGCGGTTTAAAAATTCATCCACTCCGGACGACGGATACAATAAAATGGCGTGATAGTCATCTGAAAACGCATTACGGCCAGGTCGGGTATTGCACTCCAACCCTAAACTAAAATATAGTTTAGCTCTCTTTTCCAGGGTCAGTACCATCACCATCTGCCGGCCCGGATATTTGCTCTTCAAAACGGTTGCGGGTAAAATCATGGCATTGAATCGCACGGCGTTATTTGAAAAACCTGTAGAGCGCTTGACCGAGCGTGACGCCCGATCGGAACTGAAGGAACTGGCGGAACTGATCGCCCACCATGACCGGCTGTATCACGAAAAGGACCAACCCGAGATCACCGACGCGGAGTATGATGCACTCCGGCAGCGCAACGCCGCCATCGAGGCGCGTTTTCCGGAGCTCATTCTGCCCGAAAGCCCTTCGAGAAAGGTCGGCGCGGCTCCCGCCGCCGGGTTTAAAAAAGTGCGTCACCGACTGCCGATGTTGTCTCTCGACAACGCCTTCACGCATGAAGAGGTCTTCGATTGGCTCTCCAGTATCCGGAACTTCCTGCGCGAGCTGAAAGATCCGGAGGTGGCCATTGAAATCCTCTGCGAGCCTAAGATTGACGGCCTGTCCTGCTGCCTCCGTTATGAGCATGGCAAATTGATGGGTGCGGCCACCCGCGGCAACGGGGCTGAAGGCGAGGATGTGACCGCCAACGTCATGACCATCACGGATGTTCCCCGCACTTTGAAGGGCAGGGGCTGGCCGGAGGTCCTGGAGGTGCGCGGAGAGGTCTACATGACCGATGCGGACTTCCTGAACCTCAACGCCCAGCAGGAAGCAGCCGGGGCCAAGCGGTTTGCCAATCCGCGGAATGCCGCGGCCGGCAGCCTGCGTCAGTTGGACCCTTCCATCACTGCCGCACGACCGCTGCGGTTTACCGTACACGGCTGGGGCGAGGTTTCGGAGACGTTTGCGAAGACGCAATCCGAAGCGCTCCGGAAGATCAAACGATGGGGATTTCAGCCGAACGAACCGTGCCGCGAGGTCAAGATCGTTGACGCGGGCCTGGCCGACCTGTCCGCCTATTACCACGACATCGAACAGATGCGCTCCGGCCTGGGCTTCAGCATCGACGGCACCGTGCTCAAGGTCGACCGGCTGGATTGGCAAATCCGCCTCGGCCGCGTGAGCCGTTCGCCCCGCTGGGCGATTGCCTGGAAGTTCCCGCCCGAGCGCGCCGTGACCGTTATCGAGGATATCCAGTGCCAGGTCGGGCGCTCCGGCAAGATCACACCGGTGGCCCATCTGCGGCCGATCAACGTCGGCGGTGTGTTGGTGAAGCGGGCGACCTTGCACAATGCGGACGAGATCGCACGCAAGGACATCCGGGTCGGCGACACCGTGATCATCCAACGCGCGGGCGACGTGATCCCGCAGGTGGTCGCGACCGTGCCGGAGAAGCGGCCGGCGGGCAGCGAGCCGTATCGATTTCCCGAGCAGTGCCCGGTGTGCGGCAGCGGGCTCATCCGGGAAGAAGGGCAGGTCGATATGGTTTGCACCGGCGGCCTGGTCTGCTCGGCACAGGTCGTCGAGCGGCTCAAACACTTTGCGTCCCGGGACGCGTTCGACATCGAGGGGCTGGGCGAAAAAAACATCGAGACGTTCCACAGCCGGGGGCTGATCAAGACCCCGGTGGACATCTTCACCCTGGAGGCGCGCGACGGCCGGGAGCTGCCGCCGCTGCGCGAATGGGACGGGTGGGGGGAGAAATCGGCGCGCAAGTTGTTCGACGCCATCCAGCGCGCCCGCACGATCCCGCTGGACCGCTTTATTTACGCTCTGGGAATTCACCAGGTCGGGCAGGCGACCGCGCGGCTGTTGGCCAAGCATTACCTGTCCCTGGTTCGCTGGCGTGCGGGCATGGATACGGCGCAGGACCAGGATGCTGAAGACCGCGCCGAGCTGCTTTCGATCAGCGGCATCGGCGCCAGCATGGTGGACGACATCCTGGGCTTCATGGCCGAGCCTCACAACCGCGACGTCCTGGACGGCCTGACCCTGCCGCGTGACGGGCAGACGCTGGTCACGGTGACGGACTTCGCGAGCGCCTCCACGGCATCACCCGTTGCCGGGAAAACGGTCGTGTTCACCGGCAGCCTTCAGGCCCTGAGCCGCAGCGAGGCCAAGGCACAGGCCGAGGCCCTGGGCGCGAATGTCGCCGGAGCGGTGTCCCAGAAGACGGATTACGTGGTGGCCGGGCCGGGCGCAGGCTCCAAGGAGAAGAAGGCAAGGGAACTGGGGCTGACCGTTCTGACCGAGCAGGAGTGGCTGGAATTGATCGGCAGCAGCCGATGAGCCGGGTTGTCCTGAGGGAAAAAATCGGATTTCCATTTCACCCGTCAGGTGTTTCAGTTCTTTGCAGGAACAGCGGCTGTGCCATCAAAGCCGCAATCAAGGAAATTGAGGTGGCACATGGCAGACAACGTCAGGGCGCATGTCATCATCACCGGTCGCGTCCAGGGGGTTGGCTTTCGCTACGACACCCAGTGGGCGGCCCAGCGGATCGGGGTTCACGGCTGGGTGCGCAACCGCCGGGACGGGTCCGTGGAGGGCGTGTTCGAGGGTGAGAAGGAGCGCGTGAATCGCATGCTCGACTGGTGTCAGCGCGGCTCGGCATTGGCGCGGGTGGACCAGGTGAGCCTCGAGTGGGAGCCTTTCAACGGCGAATACACGGCCTTCAACATTGTGCATTGATGCCTGAATCGCAAAAGGCGAATCCGTTGTTACGGATTCGCCTTTTGCGATTCTGGATCCGGCCGAGAACTATACGAGTTCCTTCAGGCCCTTGCCGGCCTTGAACTTCACGACCCGGGCGGCCTTGATCTTGATGGGGGCGCCGGTCTGAGGGTTGCGGCCTTTGCGGGCCTTGCGCTTGGAGATGCTGAAGGTGCCGAACCCCACCAGGGTGACTTTGCCTTCCGGCTTCTTGAGAGTCTTGCTCACATTGTCCATGAAGGACTGGAGCGCCGAGCCCGCGGCCACTTTGGAAATACCAGCATCTTTCGCGATTTTTTCGATAAGATCTGCTTTGGTCATGGTGTTCTCCTCTGTGTGTGATGTTCCAGGCTCATGCGAGCCCACCGTGAAAATAATGATCGATGATTCTTATCGAAAGTTAAAAAGGCTGTCAACACAATTCTGCAGCCGGTGTCGGTTCCGAAGCCTTGGCCCGCCTGCGTTTTCGCAGTTCGGACCTGCGCGCAGCGCAACCCCGCCGTTAGGACGCGAACAGCGCGTCGACGAACTGCTGCGGGTCGAAGTCCTGCAGGTCCTCGATAGACTCGCCGATCCCGATGTACCGCAGCGGGATGTCGAAGGCCTGGCAGATGGCGATGACGATCCCGCCCTTGGCCGTGCCGTCGAGCTTCGTCAGCGCAATCCCGGTCAGTTCCAGCGCTTCGTGAAACAGCCGGACCTGGGAAATGGCGTTCTGGCCTGTGGTCGCGTCCAGGACCAGCAGGATGTCGTGCGGTGCCTCCGGCAGCTTCTTGGCGATGGAGCGTTTGACTTTCTTGATCTCCTCCATCAGGTTGACTTTGGTGTGAAGCCGGCCGGCGGTGTCCACGATCACCACATCCGCACCCCGGGCGAGGGCCGTATCGACGGCGTCGAAAGCGACCGCCGCCGGGTCCGCCCCGTTCGGATGCCGGACGATGTCGGCGCCGGCCCGCTCGGCCCAGATGGTGAGCTGCTCCACTGCGGCGGCGCGGAAGGTGTCCGCCGCCGCGATCAACACTTTCTGGCCGTTGGCCGCAAGCCGCGCGGCGAGCTTGCCGATGGTGGTGGTCTTGCCGACGCCGTTGACCCCCACCACCAGGATCACGTGGGGCGGCCCTCCGGGCGCGCGCGCCGGGCGGGCATGGCGGGTCAGGATGGACAGGATCTCCTCACGCAGGACGGACCGCAGATCCTCGGCCGTGGAGGCCCCGGCGGCCGAGATGCGCCCGATGAGTGCGGTGGCCGTCTGGACCCCGATGTCGGAGGTAATCAGCAGCTCCTCGATCTGATCGAGAACCCCCGCGTCGATTTTCTTGCCGGTAAGCACCCGTGCCAGGCCGTCGGAAAGGCTGCGGCGTGTCCGGGACAGCCGCTCCCGCAGGCGGGCGAAAACCCTGCGTCTCGGCGGCGCTTCATCCGCGGCCTCGCCTTCGGGCTTGCGGGCCGGGGCATCGTCTTTTGGTTTGAACCAACCCACCGCTTGCGCTCCTTCGGACATCCGGCCCCAACGCGGGCCCTTACGCCGCGGCGGTCTCCGGCCGCTTGAGGTTGACGGAAACCACCTTCGAGACGCCCTTCTGTTCCATGGTGATGCCGAACAGGATGTCGGCGAACTCCATAGTGCGCTTGTTGTGGGTGATCATGACGATCTGGGATTTCTCGCCGATGTGCTGCAGCAGGTCGTTGAAGCGATAGACGTTGGCGTCGTCCAGCGGGGCGTCGATCTCGTCCAGTAGGCAGAACGAGGCCGGCCGGATCAGAAAAATCGCGAAGATGAAGGCGATGGCGGCCATCGCCTTTTCGCCGCCGGACAGAAGGCTCATGCGCGTCAGCTTCTTGCCCGGCGGGTGGATCATGTACTCCACCCCGGTCTCGAGGGGTTTGTCGGGATCGGTCAGGACCAACTCGGCGGTGCCGCCGTTGAACAGGCGCGGGAAGACTTCCGCCAGCCTTTCGTTGATGGCCTGGAAGGTCTGCATGAAGCGCTCCTGGGAGACCGTGTTGATCTTGTGGATGACCTTGTGCAGGTCCTCGATGGCCTTCTCCAGGTCCTCTTTCTGGGCCGATAGGAACTCGTGGCGCTCCTTGAGCTGCTGGTATTCCTTGATGGCGCCGAGGTTGACGTCGCCGATCCGGGCGATCTTGGTGCGGTAGCGGGTAAGCTCGGCCTCCATGGCCTCGAGGTCCGGCGCGGGTTCGGCCGGCACGGCCTCCGCCACCGGCACCAGCTGTGCGCGCAGCTCGGCGAACGGCGTCTGGTAGCGTTCCTCGATCTGGCTGGTGAGGTGCTCCCGTCTCATCCGGCGCTGGGTCTGCTCCAGCTCGAGCACGCGGAACTGTTCCAGGGTCTTCTCGTGCCTGTCCTTGATTTCGGAGATGCGCTCGTCGCTTTCCTGCAGCTTGGCATCGATGGACGCGTAGTCGACCTCGTTGCGCTCGATGGTCTGGTCGATTTCCCGGATCTGCGTGTACATGCCCGCCAGGGACTGCTCGCATTCCTGGACCTGGCTCCGGGAGGCGTTGGCCCGTTCGATTTTCTGGCCGATCTCCAGCGCAAGCTGATCCAGGCGCCGGACGCCGTCGGTCTGGAACTCCCGCAGCCGCCGCAGGCTGGTGGTGCTGTTTTCGAGCCTGGCATTGAGGGCGGTCATTTCGAGCTTGTGGTTGACAACCTTCTGGTTGACCTCCTGGAGGCTGGCGGAAAGATCGGCGATCCGGTTGGAGCCTTCGGCCACGACCTTCTGGGCTGCCTCGACCTCGGCGGCGATCCCCGAAAGCGCCCGCTCGGTCTTGCTCATCTCGTCGTCCAGGTCGCTCGATTCACCCAGCAGCTGCTCCTGCTCGAGTTGGGAGATCTCCAGTTGCCGGCGCAGACCCTTCAGCTCCTCGGCCGCTTTGTAGATGGCCTTTTCGGCCTCGATTTCGTTTTCGCGGCCCTGGTTCTTCTGCTCGATCCGTTTTTGCAGCTCCACGTCGAGGTGCCGGACCTCGGCTTCTATGGACCGCTGCTCGATACGGGCGCTTTCCAGCTTCTGTTCGAGCGCCTTGCCCTGGCGTTCGAGTTCCCGCAGCTCGTGCTTCTTTGCCAGGATGCCGCTGGAGGCGTCCTTGCTGCCGCCGATCAAAAACCCCCGGGGCGACACCACGTCGCCGTTGCGGGTGACGATGGTCTGGATCTTGCCGTTCTGGTTGAACAGGGCGAGCGCTTCGGCGAGCGTTTCGGTCAGCACCACGTTGCCGAGCAGGGCCTGGGCAATGGGTTCAAAGCCCGGCTTTACCACGACGTGCTGCAGGAGCAGCTTGGACGGATCGGGCCGTTCCGCGTTGCCCGCCGCCGTGTCGTGCAGCGCGGAGACGGGGATGAACCCGCTGCGGCCGGCACTCTGCTGCTGGAGGTAGCCGATCGCCGCCAGTCCCGCCTGCTGGTCGTCCACGATGACGTACTGGAGGGACTCGCCCAACGCGGCCTCCACGGCGGAGGCTGCCGAGGCTTCCGGCTCGATCACGTCGGCCACCAAGCCGACGATACCCGCCAGCGCGCGGCCGGCGTCGGCCTCCTTGGCGCGTTTCATCACGGCCTTGACACCGTCCTTGTACCAATCGAAGTTGTCCTCCATTTTTTTGAGCGTGGCATGCTTCGATCGAGTGGTGTTGCGCTCGAGCTCGACACTCTGGGCCAGTTTCACCTGGGCGGCGAGGGCCCGCGATTTTTCATCCAGCCGTTCGCGGATTTCGTTGATGCCGTGGGTCAGCTCCGCGATGGCGTTCTTGATCGCCGCGAGCCGCGACTGGGCGCGGGACTCACGCTCCTGCGCCTCGACGATCTTCTGGTGCAGAAGGGCCTCCGCTTCATCCGCGCGTTTGAGCCGTCGCTGCAGGTTTTCACGGTTGTTGGCGGCGTTCTGGTAGAGGTTCCGGTACTGGGCCTCACGGGCCGTGAGGTCCAGCAGGCTGGCCCGGGCGCTCTCCAGCTCCTGGTTCATGCCGGCGAGCGCGGCGTTCATCTGCTCCAGGGCGGAGCGCTCCTGCTCGAGGCCGGCGCGGCTGCGTCCGATCTCCTCCCGCAGCCGGGTGTTTTCCGCCTCTCCCTGCTCGATCTCCGCCAGCATGCCCTGGTTTTTCTGCTCCAGCCCCTGGCGGGAGTTCTGAAGATCGGCGGTTTCACGACCCAGCCGCTCGATCTCGCCGCGCAGGTGCTCGAGGTCCTTCTCCATGCGGTCGATAGTACGCTGGATGTTGAACTTCTCGGTCTTCTGCTCGGCGATCGCCTGGTTTTTCTGCCAGCGATCAAGCTTGATTTCCTCGACGGCCGCATCGAGCTTCTTCAGCTCGGTGGTGTGCCCGAAGTCGGCGTCCTTGAGCCCCTGCAGCATCTGCTCGGTGCCATCCATCTGACGGGTGAGTTCCTCGAAGTGGTGCACCCCCAGGCGGACATCGAGCCCCTTCGCGCGGGTCTGGTATTTGCTGAAGAGCTCTGCCTTGCGGGCCTGCCGTTTCAGGCTGTTCATTTGGCGCTTGATTTCGACGATGATGTCGGCCACCCGCAGCAGGTTCTGGTGGGTGATGTCGATTTTGCGCAAGGCTTCGGTCTTGTGATGCTTGTAGCGGGTGACGCCGGCGGCCTCTTCGACGAAATACCGGCGCTCCTCCGGGCCGGCCTCGGTGATGATGCCGATGTTGCCCTGCTGGATGAACGCGTAAGACCGCGAGCCGAGACCACTGCCGAGGAAGATGTTGTGGATGTCCTTGAGGCGGCAGGGCTGCTTGTTGAGAAGGTAGGCGCTTTCGCCGGACCGGTAAAGGCGGCGGGTCATGTTGATCTCGGTGAAATCCTTGAGCTCCTCCGGGGCGCTGCCGTTGTCGTTGGCGAGCGTCAGCGAAACCTCCGCCATGCCGAGCGGCGCCCGTCCGTTGGTGCCGGAGAAAATCACGTCTTCCATGGACTTGCCGCGCAACTGTTTTACGCTCTGCTCGCCCATCACCCAGCGGATGGCATCGATGACGTTGCTCTTGCCGCAGCCGTTCGGGCCGACCACCGCCGTGATGCCCGAGGGAAACTCGATGACGGCTTTTTCGAAAAAGGACTTGAACCCTGTGATTTCCAGCTTTTTAAGCTTCATTGAGTTGGATTTCCTCCGTCGTGGTAACTGCCGGAAATGATGCCGAGCCGGCCCATTCCGATCTGAATCGGCGGCGGCTGCGTGTGATCGCGCAGCAACTCCGCCCGGTGCAGGAAAATTAAGTGACGCTTCATCCGGTCATAAGGGGTTTACCGTCCGATCAGTGTGCCCATGATAGCAGGGCGGGGGATCGTTGTAAAGAAAAAACACAACTCACGGTATATTTTTCGATCGGAGTCTACAAGATGTGGGGTACATGAGTTTGTCGAGTTAGTTGAGTTTATTGGGTTTGTTGAGGTAGCTGCTCAGGCGAGGCGGAAGACTGGAGGCTGAAGGCCATATAACATCTCGCAAGGCGCCAATCAAACCATTCAAGGCCTCCAAGCAGTATCCTTCAGTCTTCAGTCTATCCGCCTGAGCAGCTACGAATTGCTCATATATACAGGCAGTAAACGCGGGAATCATCTTGACACCGGGCCGGCTCGCCCGGTATGGTGAAAAACGGCCCATAACGCACTCAGCCGAATTCATGTATAACCACCTTGCCACATGCGGCAGGACCCGGAGGGAGAGGCGCCATGTCCGTGATAAAATCGCTCAGTCTTCAACAGATCCTCGACAACCCCACGGTCAAGGAGGCGGTCGATGACGTGAGCTACGAGCTGAGGCTCAGGCGGGCCTTCCGTCCGCCCGCCTGCCAGGTGTTCTCGCAGGCCTACACCCTCCTCGAGGAAACCGACCGCTTCCGCTTCAGCATCGACCCGGAAGCCGAGCGTCAGCTTCCGAGCATCATCCACAACAAGGTCCAGATCGTTGCGGGTAAAGCCCAGGTCCCGCAAGCGGTGGCGGACCGTTACACCAAGCGGCGCCACATCGGCATCGTGTTTTCCGGCGGTCCCGCACCCGGGGGCCACAATGTGATTGCCGGGCTGTTTGACGCCGCCAAGCGGGCCAATCCCGAGAACCGCGTCTTCGGGTTCAGGGTGGGGCCCGACGGCGTCATCGAGAACGAGACGGTGGAGATCACCCGCGAGCTCGTCGATGCCTACCGCAACCTGGGCGGGTTCACGATGATCAAGACCGGCCGCGCCAAGATCGACTCGAAGCAGAAGATAGACCTGTCGCGTCAGACGTGCAAGGCATTAGGACTGGATGCCCTGGTGATCGTGGGCGGCGACGATTCCAACACCAATGCCGCGTTCCTGGCTCAGGAGATGGCTGACGACGGCATCCAGGTGATCGGCGTGCCCAAGACCATCGACGGCGACATCCAGGTGTGCGACGACCAGGGCCACGTGCTGTGCGCCGTGTCTTTCGGGTTTCACACCGCGGCCCGGGCCTTTGCCAATGCCATCAGCGGCCTTGCCAACGACGCCAGTTCCGACATCAAGTACTACCACGTCTGCAAGGTGATGGGTCGGGTAGCGAGCCACCTGGCGCTGGAGGTGGCCTTACAGTCGCATCCCAACATCACCATCATCGGCGAGGACCTGGTGGATTTCGTGGACGAGGAGCGGCTGGAAAAGGCGGCCAAGGAGCACCGGACCGATTACACCGCCTACGGGATGACACTGCGGCACCTGTCGCGGATCATCTGCGAAGGGATCGTCAAGCGGGCCGGCGCCGGGAAGAACTACGGGATCATCGTGATCCCCGAGGGTGTCCTGGAGTTCGTCAACGAGGTGGAAGTGTTCATCATGAAGTTGAACACCATCATCGCCGAATACAACCGCACGCACGACCGGGATTTCCATTCGGCCTTCCCGTCTCTGGAAAGCAAGCTGGAGTACCTGCACCGGCTGGCCCAGCGCTCCCGGGACGATTCGGCCTTCCGGCTCTGGAACACCCGGGACGAGGACCTGTTCAACGACCTGCCGGAATTTTTCCAGGAGGGGCTGCTGACGGAGCGCGACAGCCACGGCAACTTCCAGTTCTCTCAAATCCACACCGAGAGAGTGCTCATGGGTCTGGTGCACGACTATCTTAACATCCTGAAGGAGAAGGGCCTCTATAAACTTGGCATCCCGCGGGGGTATTTCCGCAAAACCATGCAGAAGGCCGGCCTCGACCCGGAACGCTTCGGCCCGGCTGTTTTCGAGAATTACGACCAGGGCGAATTCCTTCTGACCAAGGTCTCGATCATTTCCGCCAAGACCCTGCGCCAGGAATTGGAAAAGGCGGGGCTGATCGGCCCCGAGGACAAAGTGCCGGCCGCCGTCGAGGCGATCTACAAGAAGACCGTGCCGAGCTTCAAAACCCAGGAGCACTTCTACGGTTACGACGGCCGCGGCAACGACCCGACCCGGTTTGACTGCATCTACACCTACAACCTGGGCCTGACCGCCTTCAGCCTGATCGCCAACGGGGCCACCGGCTTGATGGCGGCCATCCGGAACCTGGAGCTGGGGTTCGCTGCCTGGGAGCCCCTCGGCATTCCCATCGCCCCGTTGATGCACCTTGAGGAGCGCAAGGGCAGGCTCGCCCTGGTGATCGAGAAGGCCCTGGTGGACGTGGATTCCATCGCCATGCAGGTGTTCAAGGCCCACCAGGAGAAATGGCTGGCGGCCTGCGAGGGCGAGGACTGCTACCGCAGGCCCGGCCCCGTCCGGTTTAGCGGTGAGGGTGAAGAGGAGCGGCCGCTGACCCTTCAATTGAACGCCATCGTCAGCCAGACATCCTGAATCCGGCCTTTCAACGCAAGCATTCACCGCAGAGGGGCAGCGTTCGCAAAGAGGTTGAACTTTCCCTTACGCCGTTGCAAATGCATCGCCCAGGTCTTAATACCATACCGAAGGCATCAAATTGCAGCGTGGCTCCGCGGCCGCTCGAACCTTGAAGGGAACCGCTTTCAGCGGTACTTGCTTTCCAGTCGGCTGCGTTCAGCGGCCGACATCATCCCGATGTCCACGAGCAGTTCAGCTATGCCGTCCTGCCTCAGCGGCTTGATCTTCATGATGTTTTCGGGGCTCTGTTGGTTCAGGCTGACGAAAGTGTAGTGGAGGTTGAGTTTGGATTTTTTAAGGAGGTAGACGTTCTTGACGAAATTGGCTTCCGAGCCGTAGAAAATGATATGAGTGCTCATCAGAAAATACAAGGCGGCGCCGACAGCGCCGATGAGCAGGTACTGTTTCACGCGCGACCCCATAACACGGTTTCCTTCCGAAGAGGAATCTGATAGACTTTATCTGCATGCTTGATAGGTATCAGTTTACCAAGTTTTCCCGTGGCGGTCAAATTTTCAACCAGGGGGAGTATATGCAAGCTCTGCAACGGCGTTTCCTGACGCGCAACGACATGGCCGACTCCATGGTTCTTACCGCTATCTTCCTGGCAGCGGCCTACTGGGGCATCGAGGCTCTGATCAACCTGTTTTCGCCGGGAGAGATCAGTTTCTACCGCGAGATTTTCGGCCCCAACGTCGGCGGGATGGGCATGCGCGTCATTGTGTTGTGCCTGTTTCTGATTTTCGGCTCTCACGTACAATTTACCATCAACAACCGCAAGCGCGCGGAGCAGGCGCTTAAGGAGAGCGAGGAGAAGTACCGCCGCATCCTGGAGAGCATCGAGGAAGGCTATTACGAGGTCGACCATGGCGGCAACTTCACCTTCGTGAACGACGCCACCCACCAGATCCTTGGCGTCGCGAAGGCGGAACTGTCCGGCCGGAACATGCGGCAATTCCTGATCGCGGAAAGCAACCGCAAGCTGTTCGAAGCATTTCAGGAGTGCCTGCGCGCCGGCCGGTCCGTAAAGGCGTTCGACATCGAGCTGCTGCGCGGGGACGCCGTGCTCTTCATCGAGGCTTCGGCGGGCCTGCGTAAAAACCAGGACGGGGAGGCGATCGGCTTCCGCGGCATGCTCCGGGACCGGACCGAGAAAAAGAAGCTCGAGATGGACCTGCTGGAGTCCTATCGCAAGGTCCAGAACGCCCGGGCGGCTACGATCCTGGGGCTCGCCAAACTCGCCGAATACCGCGATGAGGGCACCGGCACCCATCTGGAGCGGATCCGGGAGTATGCCCGGCTGCTGGCCGCCGAGATGGCCCGGCAGCCCGGCCATCCGGAGTTTATTGACCAGCGTTACATCGACGACATCTACAACTCCGCGATTCTGCACGACATCGGCAAGGTGGGCATTCCGGACGCCGTGCTGCTCAAGCCCGGCGAACTCACACACGAAGAGTTCGAGGTGATCAAGTGCCACACCCGCTTCGGGGGAGACGCCCTCTCCGCCATCGAAGCCCAGATCGAGGGCCGCTCGTTTTTGCACATCGGCAAGGAAATCGCTTACAACCACCACGAGAAATGGGACGGGTCCGGCTACCCGGCCGGCCTCAAGGGCCAGGCCATCCCCCTGGCGGCGCGCATTGTGGCGGTGGCCGATGTCTACGATGCCCTCACCACTAGGCGGCTTTACAAGGAAGCCTTTTCCCACGCCAAGGCCCGGCAGATCATCCTGAACTTGAGGGGCACTCATTTCGATCCGGGGGTGGTGGATGCGTTTTCCGCTATCGAAGGCCAGTTTGACCGTATCCGCCAAGAGAAGCTGAAGCAGGAGCGGAAAACCATCGCGCCCGTCGATGATGAGTGCTACCCGGGGTCGGCACTGCTCACCGCGGCGGCCTCCTGACGCTTGGGTCCCTTCTTGGAGCGGGATGGGGTTTTGAGCGCCGGCCGGCTCAGCCCGGGTGAGGGCCTGCCGGCCTCAGCGCCAGCAGGACCAGACGGTTCCCCGGAATGATTTCCGGGACCTTTTCGAAATCAACCGGCCGGCCATCGATGTCGGCCGCCCTGCCGATCTTCCCGAACCCCCGGTCCTGCCGGCGGAAAAAGTCCTGCAGGCTTGCCCCGTGGATCAGCACCCCTTGCTCCAGAAAGCCCGGACCAAGTTCACGTGCCACCAGATTGAAGAGTTTGATGGTGACGCTGACGGGTCCGCCGGCGCGTGAGTCGCCCGGGCCGGCGTGGGATATCTGCCGGCGCATGGCGGCATACGCCCCGCCTTTGCGCAACACCGCGCCCGCCAGCCCGGGCATGGCGGCCGACAGGGCTATTGTCGAACCGTCGTTGACCATGGCGGCGGCGAGGTCGTCGATCGCTTTGCCGTTCAGAAACACGGTCTGGACTCGTTCGCGCAGGTAATCCCGGGCTATACCGCATGCCCGGCAGAGGAAACCTTCAACCGATGCCCCGGCCGGTCGTTGAACCGTGAAGCCCTGACCCAGCAGCGGCAGAAATCGCGACAGGCTGCCCGGAGTGACCGTCAGAGTCAGCCGGGGAGTCGTTTCAGCGTCCATCGATTGATCCTTCGAAAAAAACCGGGGAGGCGGCGAGCCTCCCCGATTTTCATCATGTAAACGTATGCGAGGCTACCAGTTGTAAACCTGGTCCAGTTCCGAATCCTTCACCAGGAAGGTGAGGTTGTGGGGCGGGAGCTTCTCCTTCTTGAAGAAGTCCGGCAGCCGGTCCTGCTCCTTGGTGAAGCCGGCCTTGTGATTGAACTCCCGCTCCAGCTTCAGGATGTTCTTGCCCAGCGCCGTGACGTCGTCGCCGGTCATCTTGGCGCCGGTGAAGGCGTTGATGAGGTCGAGCAGGGCCTGGAAGGTCTCCGGCTGGTCCAGGATCGCGAAGGCGATGAACAGGCACATGCCGGTCGCGTCGATCGCCGTGGTGGCGATCTGCAGGTTGCGGGACAGCTCGATCTGGCCCTCGGCCTTCAGGGGGTTCACCTTGCCGCCCACGCCCAACACGTTGGCCGTCACCGCATACCCGGCGGTGTGGTCGGCGCCCTGGGTGCTGGTGGCGTAGGTGACGCCCATGCCCTGGATCCCGCGCGGGTCGTAGGCCGGCAGGGCCTGGTTCTTGACGACCGGCACGCGTTCGACGCCGAAGACTCTACCGGTCAGGCCGGCGCCGCTGCCCAGGACGCGGCCGAGCGGGGTGCCCTGGCCGACTTCCTTGACCAGGTTGATGGCGCCCTGGGCGTCGCCGAACTGGATCAAACCGGCTTCCATGGCGACCCCGATGGCGGCCCCCATCTCGATCGTGTCCAGGCCGAAGTCGTCGTCCAAGCGGTCCAGCATGGCGATGGCGTCGATGTCGTCGATGCCGCAGTTGCCTCCGTGAGCCCAGACCGTTTCGTACTCCGGCTGCTTGGTGAGATAGTGGCCGTCTTTGTCGTAGAAGGTTCCCGAGCAGCGGATGACGCAGCCGCGATGGCAGCCATGGGTGGCGGAGCCTTCGCCGCCGCGCGCGTTTTCGGTCTCGGCCTGGGTTTCGCCGCTGATCTTGGAGCAGGTGTCGAACCGGCCCCACATGAAGTTCTTCGTCGGGTAGGCGCCGGCCTCGTTGATGACGTTGGTGAGCACGTTGGTGCCGTAGGTCGGCAGGCCCTGCCCGGTGACGGCATGCTTGCGCAGGCCGGCGACCCAGTTCTGGTTGGCTTCCTTGAACTTGCCCGGGTCCTTGGGGCTGCGGACCGGGCAGCCGGTGTCGTCCACCACGATCACCTTGACCCCCTTGGAACCCATGACGGCGCCGACCCCGCCGCGGCCCGCGTGCCGGGTAGGACGGAACTCCATGTCGGTGAAGGCGATGGAGGCGCCGGTGAGCTTCATTTCACCGGCTTGGCCGATCGATATGCAGCTGACCTTGTCGCCGTGCGCGGCCTTCATCTTTTCCGCAACTGCGTAGTTGCCGAGCATCTTCAAGCTGTTGTCGGGTTTAATTTCGACCTTGTCCTTGCTGATACTGAGTTTGTAGAGCATGCCCTCCTTGGGCTTGCCCTCCAGCACGATCGCGGCAACGCCGAGGCGGCCGAGCATCTGCGACGCCATTCCGCCCGCGTTGGATTCCTTGATGCCGCCGGTGAGCGGGCTCTTGCAGCCCACCGAGATCCGGCCGGACATCGCCGCCGCGGACCCGCTGAGAAGCCCCGGCGCGATGACGAGCTTGTTGTCCTCGCCCAACGGATGGCAGAGCGGCGGGACCTCTTTGGCGATGATGGTCGAGGTCAGGGCTCGTCCGCCCAAACCGGCATAGCTTCCGACCGACTCCGATTTAACCTGGGGGCCGCCGGCCGCGCCCATGTTGATCCTCAGAATTTTGTCCATGGCACCCTCCTGATGTCTAAAGGTTTTCGGCGATCCGTCCCAACCCGTTCATTCCGTGACAGGAGTTTTTGCACCTAAATCCTATGGACTGTAATTACGCGTCTTTGCTGGTCAAGTCAAGTTTAACCAAAAATAACAACGCGGCTATCCGTTTTTACGTGCGAAGGTTTGCATGAAGTCCGCCAGGGCTTCAACCCCTTCCATAGGCACAGCATTGTAAAGGGATGCGCGGCAGCCGCCCACCGAACGATGGCCCTTGAGGCCGCCGAGCCCGGCTTGCAGCGCCGCCTGGAGGAAGCGTTGCTCCAGCTCTTCGCTCGGCAGCCGGAAGGTCAGGTTCATCAGGGAGCGGCTCGCGGGCTCGGCCGTGCCGCGGTAGAAGCCGCCGCTGCCGTCGATCCCGCGGTAGACCACCTCGGCCTTCTTGCGGTTCAACGCCTCCATCCGACCGAGCCCGCCCACGGTCTCCTCGATCCATTTGAGAACGAGCTGAACGGTATAGATGGCGAAGCTCGGCGGCGTGTTGTATAGGGAGTTCTTGGATGTGTAGGTGGTGTACTTCAGCATGGAGGGAAGATTCGCGGGCACGCGCTTGAGCAGGTCATCGCGGATGATGACCATGCAGACGCCGGCCGGGCCTATGTTTTTCTGAGCCCCGGCATAGATGAGGCCGAACCGGCCGGCGTCGAACGGCCGGCTCATGATGTCCGAGGACATGTCCGCCACAATCGGGACCCCCTGCGTGTCGGGGAAGGCGGCCCACTGGGTCCCGCGGATGGTGTTGTTGGAGGTGAGATGGACGTAGACCGCATCCGGGTTAAAGACGATGTCGCGGGGGATGTAGGTGAACTGCCGGTCCTCGGAGGAGGCCACCACGTTGACCGTTTTGTTGAGCACCCGGGCCTCCTGGATGGCGTTGGTGGCCCACGTGCCCGTGTTCACGTAGTCGGCGGATCGGCCGTCCGCCAAAAAATTCATCGGGATCATGCTGAACTGCAGGCTGGCGCCGCCCTGCACAAAAATCACGTGAAAGCGCTCGTCCAGCTGGAGGAGCCGCCGGGTGCGGGCGATGGCGTCGTTCAGGATGGCGTCAAACTCCTTGGAGCGATGACTCATCTCCATGACCGACATGCCGGAGCCCTTGTAGTCCAGCAGGGACCCCTGAATTTCTTCCAGCACCGCCAGCGGCAGGGCGGCCGGCCCCGGGTTGAAGTTGTAGATCCGATTGGCTTGCATGAATTTCACCTCCACGAGAGAGTGCGCGACCCGCGCTGCGGCGCAGCGTTTTCGACCCGCAGCGTCCGCAATATTTCTACAGGTCCGCGCCGATAAGTCAATTCAATTTTACCATCCCGATCGGGCCGGTAGGAAAATGTCCGGCCGGCGGCAACGCGGAACTCGACAACGGGTGTGTTGAGGGGCATTGACAAAAACCTGTGCTTGACCGTAATACACAGGCGGCCAGGGAGAATCGCACCATGAAGATACTGAACTATCCGTCGGCTGCCGCCGAGAGCGCCGTCGCACGCATCGTATCGCGCGGGCTTTCGTTTTCCAAGAAAGATCACGCCGCGGTCAGCCGCATCCTGGCAGACGTGCGGCGGCGGGGCGACCAGGCCCTCGTGGCGTATACCCGGCGCTTCGATGCGCCCGGTTTCAGCGCGCGGGACCTGCGGGTCGACCCCATGGAATTCCGTCAAGCGGCCGCTGCCGCGGATCGCGGCTTCACCCGGGCGCTCCACCGGGCCGCGACGCAGATCGAGACATTCCACCGCCGGCAGGTGCGCAACTCCTTCATCAGTCTCGAGCGGGCGGGGACGATGCTCGGGCAGCTCGTCCGGCCGGTCGAGCGCGTGGGCGTCTACGTGCCGGGCGGCCAGGGTGGCCGGACGCCGCTGGTGTCCTCGGTGCTCATGGGCGCGATCCCGGCGCGGGTGGCAGGCGTTGCGCAGATCGTCATGGTAACCCCGCCGACGGCGGACGGGCGGGTCAATCCCCACCTGCTTGTCGCGGCCCGGAAAGCCGGGGTGGACGAGGTCTACAAGGCGGGCAGCGCCTGGGCCGTGGCGGCGCTGGCCTACGGCACCGAGACGATCCCCCGGGTCGACGTGATCGTTGGGCCGGGCAACCTTTACGTGACCCTGGCAAAGAAGATCGTAGCCGGCACGGTGGGCATCGACATCATTGCAGGCCCGAGTGAGATTCTGGTCATCGCCGACGAATCGGCCGACCCCGAGTTCATCGCCGCCGATCTCCTTTCCCAGGCCGAGCACGATGCCATGGCTTCGGCGGTGCTGGTGACGACGCGCCGGGAACTGGCGCAAGCGGTGAAAGCCGCGCTCGGGCGGCAGCTCGCGCAGCTCGCGCGCGCCGAGATCGCCCGGGAATCGATCCGCCGCTTCGGGGCGGCCATCGTGGTGCGGGACGTGGCCGCGGCCATCGATCTCGCCAACCGCATGGCCCCCGAGCATCTCGAGCTGCAGCTGCGGGAGCCCTTTGCCCACCTGGGCGCGATTCGCAACGCCGGCGCCGTCTTCCTCGGGCAATACTCCCCCGAGCCGGTCGGGGACTACGTGGCGGGGCCCAACCACGTGCTGCCGACTGCCGGGACGGCCAGGTTCGCCTCGGCCCTTTCGGTCGACAACTTCGTCAAGCGTACCAGCCTGATCCACTACTCCGCCGACGCCTTTCGCCGCGAAGCCGCGGACATCCTTCGGCTGGCGGAGGTCGAGGGTCTGGGCGCCCACGCCAATTCGATCCGGGTCCGCTTGAGTCGTCGACGCGGCGGCCGGCGTTCCACGAAGGAATCGGATCAGGCCGTCGAGCGGGGGCAGTGATTTTCGAGCCTGAGCGAGGCTTCGAAAAATTCGAGGGGAGCGATCGGCGGCCCGGCAACCGCCCTGGAGTTCACGTACCGAAACGGTCCAGGTGCCGGCGCGGCCGGCCGGGGGTATCGGGAAGGAATGCTTCCGGCCCCGGGGGGCGACGGGTGCTGCCGGGCGTCTAATCGATGGCGGCCAGCACGTCGAACCCGCCATTGGCCAGGGCTTTCTTGATCAACCCCGTTTTGCAGGCGGCGAGGCGGAAGTGGTAGACCCGCTTACGGGACTTCTGCAAGGTCATGCTGACGTTGATGACGTCTCCGCCGGCGTCGTTGATGATCTGCAGGGCTTTCTTCAGGAGCTCCGGCTTGTTCCCGGCGGCGACATCCATGCGCGATGTGGAGGAGAGGATGCCCATCATGTCGATGAAGGCTCGCAGGAGGTCGGTCTCGGTGATGATGCCGACCAGCCGGCCGCGCTTCGTCACCGGCAGCCCGCCGATCTTGTGCTTGTAGATGATCTGGGCGGCGGTTTCGATGTCGTCCTCCGGACCGACCGTGATCGGGTCCTTAATCATGAGGTCCTTCAGCGACACGTCGCCCAACATGGAGGGGATGAGGCCCTGCTTCAGGTCCGCCAGCGTCACCAACCCCTCCAGCATTTTTCCTTTGGAAACCACCGGCAGATGGCGGATGTGGTTGACTTTCATCAGCTCAATTGCGCGGCTGATGGGCGCGTTGGCGGTGATGGTGATGGGGCTGGAGATCATCAGGTCTCGGATTTGCATGGTCGTACCCTCGCACGCCAAGATGATACTTCGGGAATCGGGCAGCCCGGAGCTGTCGAACCGACTGGATAGCTTTCATCTTAGCGGGTTTGCTGCGTCGGTGCAATAAAAAAGAGCACCGTGATCAGCAGGGTGAATGCGGCAGATAGCTGCAGAGGGGTTCCTCGGCGAGGTAGTTACCGGTGGCCTCGAAGGCCCGCGCCCGGCAGCCGCCGCAGACCCGTTTGAACTCGCAGCCGCCGCACTTGCCTTCCAGACGGCCGTAATCGCGCAGGGCCGTGAAGATGTCCGAATGCTTCCATATCTCGGCAAACGAGGCCTGGCGGACATTCCCGCAGATGGTGCCCAGGAAACCGCAGGGCTGGACGTCGCCCGTGTGGGAGATGAAGCAGAAGCCGATGCCGCCCAGGCAGCCGCGCGTAACGGCGTCCAGGCCGTGGGTCTGGAACGACACCGATCGGCCTTCCTGGGCCGAGCGTTGGCGCAGGATACGGTAATAGTGCGGCGCGCAGGTCGCCTTGAGCTCAAGCGGGGTCTTGCCGCGCTGCTCGTAAAACCAATTCAGGGTGCGCTCGTACGCATCGGCGTCGATGGCCTGTTCGACGATGTACTTGCCGCGGCCGGTGGGGACCAGCAGAAAGATGTGATGGGCGACCGCACCCAGCTCGACTGCCAGTTGCTGAATCTTGGGGATCTGGGCCAGGTTGAGCTGGGTTACGGTGGTGTTCACCTGGAAGGCAATGCCGGCGCGTTTGATGCGCTCGACGCCGCGCAGGGCGCCGGCGAAGGCCCCCGGCACTTTGCGGAACTCGTCGTGGGTTTCGGCGCTGGCCCCGTCCAGGCTGATGCTCAAGCGCTTGATGCCGACGGCGGCGAGTTTTTGCGCGATCTCGTCGGTGATGAGGGTGCCGTTGGGCGCCATGACCATGCGCAGCCCCAGCCGGTCGCCGTAGGCCGCGACTTCGAAGATATCCGGTCGCAGCAGCGGCTCGCCGCCGGTGAGGATCACGATCGGCTTGGCCACCTCGGCGATTTGATCGAGCAGGCGGTAGGCCTCCGGCGTGTCGAGCTCGCCGCTGTATGGGCCTTGGGTGGCCGAGGCCCGGCAGTGGACGCAGGACAGGTTGCAGTTGCGCGTGGTCTCCCAGGCCACAAGGCGCAGGGAATCCTGTGCGGCCGAGGGCGGCCGGGAGGGGTGCGGCGGATGCGGTTGTTGCGAAGCGTGATCGGTCATAATTCACTCAAAGTCGACAAGCCGGACAAAGGGTTCCCGGAGTTACTTGCGTTGCAGCGGCCGGGCCGCATCCATCGCGAAGTACGTGATGATGAGGTCGGCGCCGGCGCGTTTGATGGCCGTGAGGGTTTCCATCATCACCCGCGGGCCGTCGAGCCAGCCCATCTGTTCGGCCGCTTTGATCATCGAGAACTCGCCGCTGACGTTGTAGGCGGCTACCGGCAGGTCGAATTCCTGCCGGACCCGGTAGATGACGTCGAGGTAGGCGAGCGCCGGTTTCACCATCACGATGTCGGCCCCTTCCTCCACGTCCATCGAGACCTCGCGGATGGCCTCTAAAGCGTTGGCGGGGTCCATCTGATACGTCCGGCGATCCCCGAACTGGGGGGCGGAGTCGGCCGCGGCGCGGAAGGGTCCATAGTAGGACGAGCAGTACTTGGCCGAATAGGCCATGATCGGGATGCGGCTGAAGTCGTTTTCGTCGAGGGTCTCGCGGATCTCCGCCACCCGGCCGTCCATCATGTCCGATGGGGCGACCATATCGGCACCGGCCTTGGCGTGGGACAGGGCCGTGCGCGCGATCAGATCCAGGGAGGCGTCGTTGTCGATGCACTCGCCCTCCACGCAGCCGCAGTGCCCGTGGTCGGTGTACTGGCAGAGGCAGACGTCGGTGATGACCGCCAACTCCGGCACGGCATCCTTGACCGAACGGGTTGCCCGCTGCACGATCCCGTCCTTCGCGTAGGCGGCCGTTCCCAGCGGGTCCTTGCGGTCCGGCACCCCGAAGAGCAAAACGGCGGGGATACCTAGTGCATGAGCCTCCCGTGCCGTCTGCACCAGGTTGTCAACCGAGAGCTGGTAGTGCCCGGGCATGGAGGCAATGGGGTTCTGCACCTTCTTGCCGCCGATGGCGAACAGCGGCAGGATGAAGTCTTCGACGGACAGGGCCGTCTCGCGGATCATGCGGCGGAAGGCCTCGGACTGGCGCATGCGGCGCGGACGGTAGTCGGGGAACAACATTTTTTCCTCCAGTTGTTTTTTCCGCCGGAAAAAACATTCCATTAGTTAAACGAACATGACGCTAGATTTGCTCGCAATTCGGCGGCGTGTGCGTCAACGCGATCTCCTCGTCCATAAGGTAGCAGGCCGGGTCCGGTGCCCAGATGTCGCCGGTGACGGCCTCTGACCGCACCCGGAAGTTGCCGGCGCACACATCCAGCCAGCGGCACTCTGCGCAGCGGCCTTTCACGTGTTGTTTCTTCTCTTTGAGCTGCGCCATGAGCGGGTTGGAGGTGTCCATCCAGATCTCGGAAAACGGCCGTTGCCTCACGTTGCCGAAGCTGTAGTGGCGCCAGAACTGGTCGGCGTGCACGGCACCGTCCCAGCTCACGCAGCCGATCCCGCGGCCGGAGCTGTTGCCCTCGTTCCACTGGAGAAGCTCCAGGACCTGCTTGGCACGCTCGGGGTTTTCCTTCAGCATGCGCAGGTAGAGATAGGGGCCGTCGGCGTGGTTGTCGACGGTGAGCACCTCTTTGGGTTTGCCCTGGTCGTGCAGCCGCCGGGTGTGATCGATGATCAGGTCCACCGCCCGGCGCGTCTCCGCAGCGCTGAGATCTTCCTGAACCAGCTTGGATCCCCGGCCCGCGTACACGAGGTGGTAGAAGCATACGCGCGGGATGTCCATGTCTTCGATCAGCTGGAAGATGCTGGGGATTTCCTGAACGTTGAAGCGGTTGATGGTGAAGCGCAGGCCCACCTTGATGCCCGCCGTCTGGCAGTTGCGGATGCCGTCCAGGGCGGCGCGGAAGGCGCCCGGCACCGCGCGGAAGCGGTCGTTGACGGCTTCCATCCCGTCGATGCTGATACCGACGTAGGACAGACCGATGGCCTTCAGCCTGCGCGCCATCTTCTCGGTGATCAGGGTGCCGTTGGTGGAGATCACGGCGCGCATGCCCTTGGACACGGCGTAAGCGGCCAGGTCGGGGAGGTCCTTGCGCACGAGGGGCTCTCCGCCCGAAAACAGCACGACGGGCACACCGAACCCGGACAGGTCGTCGATCAGCGCCTGGCCCTGCGCAAACGTCAACTCGTCCGCCTGGGCCTGGTCTTGGGCGTGGGCATAGCAGTGCACGCACCTCAGGTTGCACCGGCGGGTCACGTTCCAGACGACGACCGGCTTCTTGTCCGCCGAGAACTGCAGCAGGTGCGACGGCAGCTGGGAAGAATCGCGCCCGTAGCGCAGGGCGTCCGAAGGCTCGACGGTGCCGCAGTAGAGTTTCGATATTCCGATCATGGCTCGCTGATTCCTGTTTGAAAGATTATCCGGGTTGCGCGGACGTAATCAAGTCGCGAACGTAGCCCTCGGGGTCTATCAGGGCAGCGCGGGTGATCAGGAACCGGCTGCGGCCGGTCTTTTCCCGCACGAGTTTCAGTCCGTGCTCGAAATAGCCGTTGAGCTTCGGATAGACATCCCGCGGCGCGAGGGCGGATTCCACCAGCATCTCCATGATGAAATCGATGGCGTCTTCCTCGATCACGATGTTGATGTCGTGGTTCTTGAAGAAGTAGAGCTCGACGTTTTTAATGTCGTCGTGGTAGGATTTGATCTGTCGCACGGCATTGCCGCTGTCCATGACGTTCTTCGCGTAGCAGCCCGCCGCCAGGTCGATGCGCGCCGGCGTCATGGTCAGACCGTATTTTTCGGTGAATTGCTTGCGGTTGGCCTGCAGATAATCCCGCATCTCCGCCCGCTCCGCATCCGCCAGACGCTCGAAGCTGTTCCGGATCCGCGGGTCCTGAGGGGTTGCCAGAAGCCGCTCGAGCGCCTGCCGCGGGGATGTCACTACGTCCAGTGTCACCGGGAACTGGTCGGCGGCCGAGGAGGGCAGGGCTTTTTCGAAGTCGAGCAGGGCCTTTTCAATGACGCTGACAAGCCCGCGCGCGCCGGTTCCCTCCGCAAAGGCCAACTCGGCCATCCGCCGCAGGTACGCGTCCTCGAACTTGACCGCGATGCCGTACGCGGCGAAGTCGAGTTTCTTGCCGAGCATGATCGGGTTGTTCGGATTCTTGAGGATCTGGTACAGGTCTTCCTCGGTCAGGTGCTCGAAGACGGCCTTGACCGGCAGGCGGCCGACGAACTCGCTCTCGAAGCCGAATTCGATCAGGTCCTCGGCCTTCACGTGCGCAAGGGTGTCGAGCTGCTCCTTCGCGCTGACGATCCGCGCTCCGAAGCCGATGCCCTGCCGGGTCAGCCGGCGCTGGATGATCGGCACCATATCGGTGAACGCCCCGCTCATGATGAACAGCACGTTCTTGGTGTTGATGGACTGTTTCTCGCGTTTGCCGGTTTTGCGGAAGCGCTCGATTTCCTGCATCATCGCGATCGGATCGTGGGGCACCTTCAAGTCAACGTCGGTCTCCTCCATGGGTTTGAGCAGCGCCCGCTGCACGCCGGTGCGCGAGACATCGGCGCCGATGAGGTTTCTCGCGGAGGCGATCTTGTCGATCTCGTCGATGTAGATGATGCCGTGCTGCGCGAGCTCGATGTCGTCGTCGGCCTCACGGACCAGGTCGCGCACCAGGTCCTCCACGTCGCCGCCGACGTAGCCGGTCTCGCTGAACTTGGTGGCGTCGCCCTTGACGAAGGGCACTCCGAGCTTGGCGGCGATGAGCTTGATGATGTAGGTTTTACCGACACCCGTCGGGCCGATCATCAGCACGTTGTTCTTGATGCTGCCCGCCAGGGTTTCCACCGCGTCCCGGGATTCCTGCGCGCGGCGGATGCGGTTGAAGTGCGTGCAGACTTTGGTGGCAAGAATCGCCTTGGCCTGGTCCTGCTTGACCACGTACTGGTCCAGGTAGGCGATCAGTTCCTCGGGTTTGAGGTTGAAATTGATTTTCTTCTTGTCCCGAGGCGGTTCCTTGGGCTTGCCGGCGACCGCCTCCTGGGTCATGACCATGGGGGACAGGACCTTGACGTGGCCGCCGAACTTCTTGGCCAGAAACTCGCTGATTTCCTTTTCGAGTTCCTTTGGATCGGGTATTTTTTCGCTTTTTGTGCTCATGGAAATCATAATAACCACCTGCCGCGTAAAATTCAACCGTTCATTCCATACGGACTGGCAGACAGGCCGGCCGGTGCGTTTTCTGAAAAAATAATCCCGGATTCTCCTCAAGTATTACGGCCGGCATGCCGATAGCAGGTCCAATCGGATATCGGAATGCGTAGGCAATTACACAAAACGATGGAGGACAGGAATGAGAAAATTAAAGTTCTGGGTTTCGGTGGTTATGGTTGCTGGTGTGCTCGTGTTGCCGGGTGTTGCCAGCGCGAGCCTCGATGAGGCCAAGGCCATGGTGGAGAAGGCGGCGGCCTATTACCAGGCCAATGGCAAGGAAAAGGCCCTCCAGGAGTTCAACAATCCCAAGGGGGAATTTGTGATGGGCGCCATCTACGTTTTCGCCTATGATGCCGGGGGCACCGTCATCGCGCACCCGGTGAACCCAAAACAGGTGGGTGTCAACGTGATTGAGGTACCGGACGTGGATGGAAAGTTCTTCAGGAAAGAGGGTATAGAGAAAGCCACCAAGGACGGTACGGCCGTCGTGGACTATAAGTTCAAGAACCCCGTCAGCAACAAGGTCGAGCAGAAGACCACCTATTTAAAAAAGGTGGGCGACATCTTCATCGGATGCGGCACCTACAAGTAGTCTGGAGTTCAAATGAAGCATTTCATCGGAAATCTCAGGATGAGCCTTAAGCTGATGATCGCCCCGTTGATCGCGACGCTCTTTCTCGTGCTTCTCGCGGCGGTCTCCTACAAGGGTCTGTCGGAGCAGTATGTCGTCATCGACGACCTGGCCAGCGTCCGGTTCCGGACTTATCAGGACGCCTCGCAGATGATCCATCGGATGGCGATCGTCCACAAGGACGTCTTCAAGATCCTGGGATTCGCAGACTCCGGAGCCGACGAGGCCAAGGTTCAGCAGCTTGCGACGGAATGCCTACGCGCGCTCGATCAGTTGAAGGAGGGTGTTACGGCCGCGGGAAAAGCCGAGGCCCTCCGGCCCGAGGAGCAGCAATTTTTCCTCTCCTCGCTCAAGGAAATCGGGGAATATGAAACGGCGGTGAAGAAGGTTTTGCAGATGGCCACCGCCGACGTGAGTCTGGCGCTCACCATGATGGTGCCGCTGGAGAACAGATTTCAGGCGCTGAACCAGAAAATGAAAGAGCTCCTGGACTACGAAGGCGGTCTGTGCCGGGAACGACACGAACAGTCGCAGGCGAGCTACGAATTCGTGCTGAAGGCGTTCGGCCTGGTGCTGGCCGTATCGGTTCTGCTCTCGTTGGCGATCAGCATCTTCATGGCGCGCATGGTCACATCGCCGATCCAGCGGGCGATGAGCGTCATCAAGATGATCGCCGACGGGGACCTGACGCAGGATATCGGCGCAACCTTCCGGGACGAGATCGGGGTGCTGTCCCGCTCGGTCGACGCCATGCGCGTGAAAATGGCCGAGGCCGTGGGGCAGTCCGTGGAAATGTCCCGAGGTCTTTCCGAAGCATCCTCACGCCAGGCAGCCTCGCTGCAGGAAACCTCTTCTTCCCTGGAGGAGATGGCCTCCATGACGCGGCGGAACGCCGCCAACACGGCGGAGGCCAATCGGCTCATGGCTGAAGCCGAAGAGGTGATCCGCGGTGCCGATACGTCGATGGCCGACCTCAGCGGTGCCATGCACGAGATCACCTCCGCCAGCGAGCAGACCCGCAAGATCATCAAAACCATCGACGAGATCGCCTTCCAGACCAACCTGCTGGCCCTGAATGCCGCCGTGGAGGCGGCCCGTGCCGGGGAGGCCGGGGCAGGGTTTGCGGTGGTCGCCGACGAGGTCCGGAACCTGGCCATGCGCGCCGCGGAATCCGCCAAGAACACCTCCGCCTTGATCGGGGACATCGCCGGCAAAGTGCAAAAAGGCGAGAACCTGGTTTCCAGAACCTACGAAGCTTTCCAGACGGTGACCAACCGGTCCTCAAAGGTGGTCAACCTCCTGGGAGAGGTGGCCGGCGCATCCCAGGAGCAATCGCAGGGCGTCGATCAGCTCAATCAGGCCGTCGCCGACAT
The DNA here is from genome assembly GCA_016219005.1 of Deltaproteobacteria bacterium. Classification (GTDB taxonomy): domain Bacteria; phylum Desulfobacterota; class Desulfobacteria; order Desulfobacterales; family SpSt-501; genus SpSt-501. The sequence goes on along the minus strand of JACRCN010000096.1, from coordinate 1,562 downwards.
GAATAGCGTGACCCAGCAAAACGCCGCCGCTGCAGAGGAACTGGCCGCCATCATGGCAATATTCCGGACGGATGCCGAAGCGGGCGGCCAGACGGAAACACCCGGTTCATCATCGACTTCAGGAGTCCAATCCCCGGGCGCCGGTCTATCGGGTTCAACGACCAGTCGAAGGCATCCGCCAATACCGAAGCCGGGTTGAAGGGCGCCGGTCGATTTCCGGGGAAAAAAGGCGTCATGAACCTGCCGGTTTCATCACAGTATCCTGTTCGGGCGGCAAGCTCGAAGCCCGGAACGCGCGGGTTCGCCTCGGGCAGGTTGTGAGCAGTGTTCAGAGGCGCTTGCGGCCGCCATCGGGTGCCAGGCGGGGGTAGCGGACTCCGGCAATCAATTATTTAGAAATCATTTATTCGTTGATGCGCTCTCCTCTGGCGCATGAATGCTGAACAGCCACCATCGCGCTGCCTTCCGTCCTCCGCGAGATTGTCTTTCGAAATAAAGCTTCACGGTGCCGTCTGAGACTGTGACCACCTCGTACCAGTGCTTGCGAACATACATCTCGGCACTGCCGTGGTGACACTTCCCGGTTTCACGCCAGGAGCGTAACACGGACGTAACGGTGACGGTTCGGCCCCGCCACACAAATTCTCGTGGCAGCCCAGGCTCTCCAATCGCCATGCGCGAGGCGTCAGCCGTTTCGGTTAAGGGTTTAATGGCCTCGCTGATGAGTCGTTCGGGCATGGCCGGCATCCTGCAATGCAATTCTCACCCGGAAAAGGTTGAAATGGAGCCTAACATCAGAGGAATGCATCGGACCGTTGACGGATTTCGGCGGCTCGGAATCGATGGAGAATCCTCCGACGAAGGTTTAGGAGAAAGATTATGGGTGATTAATCCGCGGCCTTGGTTTTTGAATGCTTGCGCATTCGCAGGGCGCATTCAAAGGCATCTCTCAGCTTCTCATCCGAAGCATGCAGATTATCGGCGATCCAAAGTATCACGCTCCGCGGTGCGGATGCATCTTGGGCCCTTAAAACGAAAATCTCCTCGTGATCGCCAATTTTTTTCAGGCTGAGACTATTTTGCTTTGTTGCCATTTCATTATCTCCTTTCCGTCTGCTTACGGTTATAGGGTTAAGCCTTTACATCCGAGGTCCTGCGCCATAACCGGCCAGAAAAGTGTTCCTATGGCCGTCTTGGGACAACGATCAACACGACCGCATGCCTTTAAAGTAAGATGGTGCGTCATCCGGCTTCAGCCCTCATCCTCTTCCTCGGATCACGGCTTCCCGTGGTCCGCATAGTATAGTTTGCTTTCATTTAATGATGTCAAGACTCGATATATCACTATACGGATGGCACCCAAGGCCTGACACAACATTAAATAGCGATATCAATAAGTTATTTGTCTTAGCTACGATCTGGTCTGACACTTAGCTGTTGAGTTGAGTGGTAGTCACGGCTATCCTTAATCTGAGAACACTTCGTAAAAAGTAACCCAGAAAGGAGGAAGCCATGACTACGGGTGAGAAACTTATCAAATTTATTTTGAGATAAGTTCTAGT
>JACRCN010000095.1 GCA_016219005.1 Deltaproteobacteria bacterium | reverse complement strand
AGATTTCAACGGCCCGTTTGGCGGCCTCCAGCGCCTCCCGCTGCTGGCCCAGTTCAAAATAAAGGCTCCCCAGGTTGATTAGGCTCGAAGCCAGGTCGGATTCGAAGGCCTGGGGATTGGCTGCGGCTAAACGCTCTCTGATTTCAACGGCCCGTTTGGCGGCCTCCAACGCCTCCTGTCCCTGACCCAGCACGGAATAGCGATTCCCCATGTTGTTTAGGCTCATGGCCAGGTCGGGTTCGAAGGCCTGGGGATTGGCTGCGGCTAAACGCTCGCAGATTTCAACGGCCCGTTTGGCGGCCTCCAGCGCCTCCTGCCCCTGACCCAGCACGGAATAACGATTCCCCAGGTTGGTTAGGCTACCGGCCAGGTGGCGTTCGAAGGCCTGGGGATTGGCTGCGGCTAAACGCTCGCAGATTTCCACGGCCCGTTTGGCGGCCTCCAGCGCCTCCCGCCGCTGGCCCAGCCCGGAATAAAGACTCCCCAGGTTGTTTAGGCTCATGGCCAGGTCGGATTCGAAGGCCTGGGGATTGGCTGCGGCTAAACGCTCGTAGATTTCCACGGCCCGTTTGGCGGCCTCCAGCGCCTCCCGCCGCTGGCCCGAATTAGACAGACATAGACAGAGGTTGTTATATATACCTGCCCTTTCAATTTCGTTTTCAGCTTTTGGCAGTATAGTCATGCATGCAACAATTGCAGCATTAAGCAAGCCTATTGGCGGAACATCATTAAAGGACGAAATAAACACCTGGGCTCTATCGATATGGCCCTCGATGCCTTCGGCAAGCCAATTGCTCAACCGGAATCTGTGATTACCCAGCACTACTTCTGCGTCATAACTCAACCTGCCAAGACGGAGCAAGCCCCCCTGGACATCCATGTTTAAGCCGATCCAAGCAAGCTCAGGGGCAATATCCATCTTCAGACGAAGAACTCGGGTAATAAATGCTGCAGCTACTATGTCGGGCGCCAAAGCCCGAATCTCACCTTGATTTAAGAGTCCCGCTTTTTGCAGTTCGCATTGCGGGTCGAAATGCGCCGGCAATTCACTGTATGGCTCTAATCTCTCCATCACTTCGCTGATTTTATTTTCTGGGATGACGCCGGCTATGGTGGCTATCGAGAGCAGCCTGGCAAAGAGGATTCCATCTTTAACGTTGCAGTCGCGTGCTATGTTGCGAAACCTCGTCAGCTCACGCTCAACCAGAGATTCCACAATATCGCGCCCCTTGTACTCTATCGTTTCCATGCCTGGTTTCGTTGCGTTGTGCACCCCGGCTGCTAAAATGAAAAGCGGCAGCTCGTTTTCGGGGGCTTCTTTGAGCCAGGCTGAAATCATTTCCTCGTCAACCCCAAGCCACTCGCTTGTGAAAACTTCGCCAGCCGTTTGGGATGCTGAGAGATAGATCTCAAGTGCAGCCGCAGCATCTATCCCGCTCAAATGCACCGGCTTCATTTCGACAAGGGTCTCAACACGGCTATCCCGGATGACATTTTGCCAGGTGCTCATTTCCTGACGGGTGAGGAAAAGGACCCGTAAGCGTCCCTCATGCCGCAGCGGTGCGAGCTTCCGCAGTAGCTCCCTTGTGTCTTCCTGGTTCTCTTCGGGGTAGTCGATGACTATCAAGATGTTTTTCGAATGGCTCTCGTAACTCTTCGGTTCTTTTAAATCGACAAAGCCCGCCGCCCATCCATCCTTCTGCAGTTCAGATGCAAACTCTGCTGCAAGTCTGCTTTTGCCGACGCCGCCTGCCCCGGTCACGAACCGGATGGACACCGCTCGAGCGTCATTCGCCCACCGCTTCAGCGCCGCCATCTGCTCGTCGCGGCCTTTGAACTCGGACGCGCGGGTGTGCCAGCTAAGCAAAGCAAACAATGAAGGGTTCGCCTGTAGTGGATGCCACGGCACGTCAAGCTCGATCGCCTGATCCGCATGCCCACCGGTTTTGAATGTGATGAGAGAGAAGGTAGGTGCCAGAGCTGCGGTTTTCGCGACAAAGGGTGTGATGGTGATGGTGAACATAATATCCTCGAGAGAATTAGTGTTACTTATCCTTCGGCGAGTTGGGATTCCTTGGCCTTTTCTTTCTTTTTCCCATGGAGGTCAATGGTGTTGAAATTTAGGGCGCCTTCTGGTCACTTATTCGCAAAATAAAACACAAAACCCCACATCCTGAATGAGATATGGGGTTCCGCTCCTTGGCTTATAGCCACCTCGTTTAAAGGGTCTATGCCTAACTATTTGTTCTTGCTATTGTATCCTCGCTCTAAGATCAGGTCAAGAATTGATTCGCCTGTCGATCAACCTTCCTTTATTAGTTGCTAATTGCTGGCGAGAACTTTTACAATGTCAGGATTATTTAAAAGCGATTCGATGGATTTTTTAAAAATATTTGGAACCTCCTTTTCGGACATATAAACTGGTGCTGCCATTATATTGCTGGGTACGTGTACTTCATCTCTGGCTTGGGCGGTAGCTAATATGGTTCCATCTTTAGCGATCACTTTCAGAATTAAATCGTAGCCCACATTCATGTTGGCGTATGTATCGCTTTCCCATTTTCGAATGATAACAAGGAGGGCGCGATCCTCTTTATTAGAGAGAAGTCGCTCGCGTACCTTCTCTTCAGTCAAATCGAACTTAACCGAAACAAGTTTTGCTGTGAATCCTTTGCGGCTAAGTGAATTGCAAATTGCTTGACTAACATCATCAGAAAATGGCAATCCGCTCATGGTTGTAAAATTCCAAGGATTTCCAAAAAACCCTCTTACCATTCCAACATAAGTATCAGGACTTGTTTTATCGACAATAAATTGACGTTGATCCAAGCTGGCCACCACTACAGAGTATTTTCCGGTTGCTTCAAACTGAGCTTGGACATCAGAGATCCTGTACTTATAACATCCGCCTATTAGACTTCCTATGAGCAAAATGAGAGCTACAGTTGTGAACCTTGGTTTCATGTAATTGTCTCCTCGACAGGTAACGGTTTGTGAAGATAGGCGCATTCGTGGCCTCAAAATGTTGAGCAAAATAAAAATTTTAAGGAAAAGAACCCGCTTTTGAAGGGCGGCGATTGCCCATGAGTGTGATTGTGCTCCTCCTGCATCGCTGCCTCAAAATATCGGAACGGCATTTAGTCCCCTGAAACGGTTACGCTCGTAGCACCACCTTTTGAGGCTGTCAACAACGGAGACCCATCCGCTCAGACCTATTTTCTGATGCTTTTGGGCAAGCCCTAGCTCATCGGGCCGAAGGATCTTTCAAAATTGCAATTCGTGGGGATACAGCGGATCATTCAGATAATCGTCGGCGCATTGACTGGAAGTACTTGGATAGATTGTGTGTCAGGATATATCCCATGAAAAGCGGTTGGCGCCAAGCGGATGCAATTAACAGCATATAGTCGAAGATTGCGAATTCTGAAAAGGCCAGATATTGAGCGGCCTCGTAACCTATTCACAGACCCGCTCAGCTAATCCATTCAGGGTAGGCGCCAGGAGTTGCCGAGAATAACCGGTTTCTGGCCTTCGTGGGGATACAAAATATACCCAAAAAACACAACGGGCGGTTAGACCAATTAAGATCTAACCGCCCGATTTTATTTGGTAGGCACGGGCGGATTTGAACCGCCGACTTCTACCGTGTCAGGGTAGCGCTCTCCAGCCTCAACCGCCGCCACCCCGCCCGGGCATTCCAGGACGCTCTCATCATTTAACCATTTCGTAAAAGGGGCATAGTTTTTGTTTCTCTGCAAGAGTGTCGCATGAGAATTGTTTCATAGCGAACTCAGTAAAAGCTAAAGTGCTGATCGAGATTGAATAGCAGCACGATTATTTAAGTTTCGCCATTGCTCTAACAGGGAACGTCCCCGCTCCTTTGAACTTGGGCGGCACGGCGCTGAACAGAAAACCCTCGTCGGGCAGTTCAGCCAAATTGCATAAATGTTCAACAATGAGAATATTGGATGCCAGCAGAATGGAATGAACCGGTCTGCACCTGCCGTGAGTGCTGTCGATGTTCATCGAGTCGATGCCAACCAGTTTGACACCGCATTTTTGCAGGTACAGGGCGGCATCTTCGGTTAGATAAGGATGGTTCTCAAAATACGCGGCGGTGTTCCAGTGAAAGTCCCAGCCCGTATGCACCAAAACGGCCCTGTTTCGGATTTCCTTCTCCTTGAAAAACGCCGCATCAACGGCCAATGTTTTGCGATAGTCGGCTCGGATGACAATGCCTTCAAGGTCAGCGAATGCTTCTAAGGCAACTTGGGACAAATCCTTGCCGTGTCCGTATCGGTGAAAAGGGCAATCCACATACGTGCCCGTGTTTGCGACCATTTCGAATCTGCTGATCTGGAATTCGGTGCCTGTTTCGTAGATATCTCTGGATTTTTCCCTGCTCAGATAGTCGCAGATGATGGGAGCGGGTAATCCTCTATACGTGATCAGACCAGTCTCGATGGTGTGGCTCACATCGATGAAAGACGACCGTTTGGAGCCATCGTTGATCGGATGGCGTTTATGATTTTCAGTTAGAATTTCCTTGTTAAGAATGCGTACTCCTCCGACCATCAGAAGTCGCATGTCTTGTACGATGTAAGCGGCAAGCTCTTCATCAGAGATCCCGTCCCCGGCAATATCAAGGCGAAAATCCTGCCCTTGGATTCCGCCGCCGATCGTAAACTCGATCTCGAAATCAAACTTCACCCGACGATCCATGATGCCTCACTTCCTGGCGAATCTAATTTTCGAGCCTGACATGCTGGGCATAATAGGCAGCTCCCGAGCCGTGGTCCGTAGCCACATCGGCGATCAGCTGATTGGCTCCTCCTCCCAGCTTAAGCCAGTCGCCGCGGCGATAGACCACAACATCCGCATAAAGCCCGGGCAGCTCCACCAGTTGAACCTCAAGCCGCCCCAGTGGCGATACCATGAACACCGGTTGCGAGCTTTTCAGGTTGGACCAGGAGGGGCTATCCGCGGCCAGGTATACCTTGGGCGGATGGATGTGGTCTTCGGGTAGCATCTGCGAGTGGATGGCCTCGGACCGGATGAGGCTGAGCAGCCGCAGCGGGTACCCGTCGGGCGCAGGCGGGTCTATGTGAAGTTCCTCCGGGAAGCGATAGCGGCCGTCCGGGTGGGCGAAATGCATGCCCTCGAAAGATACGGCGGGCCGCTTGATTTGCACATAACCGGTGCGTCGCAACTCTTCCAACCCGACTCCCGCAGCAGACGGCAGGCTGGCGGCAATCAACTCCTCCATCAGCGGTAGATCGATGGGTGGGTTCAGCCGCCGCCCCACCTGGGTCAGAATCCAGTGGTCGCTACGGGCGCAGGCCGGCGGCGTGAATGCCGGGCGGGCGTAATTGATGAAGTCGTGGAAATAGGACGGGTTCAGGTTTTCCTGCTCCAAGTTGAGCGTGCAAGGCAGAATCAAGTCAGCCAACTCGGCCGTGTCGGTCATGAAAGCATCCACCACCACCTTGAAGGGAACCGAACGAAACGCCCGGGCCACCTGGTGCGAATCCGGCGCTTGGTTGACCGGGTTGGTCCCGTTGGCCCAGATCATCTTCACCGCAGGGTCGGCCGCAAGGATGTCCCGTCCGATGGTGGGTTTGAAGAAGCGATTGCACTGATCCGGCACGGGCTTTGACAACCAGCCCAGATCGAGATGCCGGGTGGATGGAGCAATGTAGTAGGACCCGCCTCCGGAACGACCGATGTGGCCCGCAAGCAAGGCCAGCGCGTTGGTGAACCGGACATTCTCCGCCCCGTAGATGTGACGCTGCAGCCCCCAGCCGATAAGCGTGGCTACAGGCTCGCCGGACCCGTAAACCTCAGCCAGGCGTTCCACCTCGGCCTGGCCGACTCCACAGGCCTTGGCCATTTCTCTTGCCGGTTGGGCCATGACGACTTTTCGGAAAGCCAGCCAGTTGGCGGCCACGTCGTCTATGCCAGCAATTGTGTGTCCGCCCTCAATGAGCGTTCGACACACCGCCGCGGCCAGAAAACGGTCCTGGCCTGGGCGCACGCGAATGAACTCGTCGGTCCAAGCCTCGTGTCCGTCGCCTCCGGGTGATATGGTCAGCACCCGCGTGTTCTTCTTGCGGGCCTTTTTGACCAAGGCGGCCAGGTGAACAGAGGTACGGGCAATGTCCCTGCCCCAGTTGACGACCACTCGGGCATTCAGAAGATCGCCTGGCTCATTGTGTTCCACCTTCCCAAAATCAGCTTGGCACGCTGCCAGGCCGGCGCTTGCGCAAAGGCCTCCGGAGGCCCGGCTGGCCCCCAACAAATTGAAAAAGTGTTGAGGAACCTGGACCATCAACCCCATATTGCCGCTGCTGTCCAGGTGCAGGATCGACAACGGTTCAGCTCGCAACGCCCGGATCCGGGCCGCGCAGATTTCGAGCGCCTCGTCCCAGCCGATCGCGCGCCACCCTGTCCCGTCGCGCATCAAGGGAGCGGTAATCCGGCTTGGGCTGTTCAAGCGGCGATGCCAGGACTTGATCTTGGCGCAGCAGAATCCGGCCGTGAAGGGATGGTCAGGGTTGCCTTTGATAAGCACCCGGCCCGAAGGTGACGTTTCCACCACCAATGAGCAGGTATCCGGACAGTCCTGGGAGCAGGCGGTTATGATTGGCATTGGCACCTCGACATCGGTGAAATCTTGCAAAACGTACCAAAAACAGAACCGAATGGCCATAGTCCGCGAGGACTTTACACCAAAATGGCCCATTGAATTGCATTTCATTAGGGCCTTTGCATACCCCGCCGCGCGCATCCGTTTCCATGGATTCCCGCCAACCTCAACAGAATACCGCAAGAAACGGGTGGCCTCACCCCTTTATCCTGGTTATGGTGGGTGCCGCACATCACGAAAGGGAGGTTGCATGGAAGAGTACGATGTCAGCAACACCATGGGGTTGCAGGAGTGGAGTCTCGTGCTGGCCCTCTCGGTCATCTGGGGTGGCACATTTTTCTTTGTCGGGGTTGCCGTAAAATCGCTGCCGCCGCTGACCATGGTTTTCTTGCGTGTGGCGCTGGCCGCGGTCGTGCTGAACCTGGTTGTTCCGGCGGTCGGCCTGCGCATGCCAACGGACCGGAAAACCTGGTCCGCCTTTTTCTGCATGGGGGTTCTCAACAACGTGGTGCCTTTCAGCCTGACGTTCTGGGGCCAGACGCACATCGCCAGCGGTTTGGCCTCGATCCTGAATGCAACGACTCCGGTGTTCACCGTCATCGTTGCGCATTTTTTAACCCGGGATGAGAAATTGACCACAAACCGTCTGATTGGCGTGCTGGTCGGGCTGACGGGCGTCAGTGTAATTATCGGCCCGGAAGCGCTTCAAGGTCTAGGCACGAACATCTTCGCTCAAATGGCTGTTCTCGGGGCAACCGTCTGCTATTCGTTTGCCGGAATATACGGCAGGCGTTTCCAGCGCCTTGGCGTGCACCCGGTCGTTACCGCCACCGGGATGCTGAGCGCATCGGCGATCGTGATGCTGCCGTTAGCGCTTGCGGTGGACCATCCCTGGGGGCTCCCCATTCCTGCGGCACCGGTACTGTGGGCGGTCTTCGGGCTAGCGACTCTATCCACCGCCCTGGGCTATATTATCTACTGCCGCGTGCTTGCCACAGCGGGGGCTACCAACATCATGCTGGTGACGTTTCTCATCCCTGTGAGTGCCATTATTTTGGGAACGGTCTTTCTCGGCGAGCAGCTTGCCTGGCGGCATTTTTCAGGAATGGGGCTGATCGGGGCCGGGCTTGCCGCCATCGACGGCCGATTGCTCGCCCGAATACGACCCTAAGAGTTCCGCGCCGGTTGATAAGCCTGCTCCGGTTGAAAATTCGTGAAGCTGGTATCGATGCCGCCGGCAGGGGAACAATTATTCAGCTTGCCTTCTTATTCAGAACTAATATATAATAAAGTTGAAGGACTTGCCGCTGCATCAAGCGGGACGAATCGGACAGCCAGGCGGTTCAACGGGCTATGCGGTTTGTTGATTTCGCGCTGTTTTCAACGGTGTAAGAAAAGCCAAAGCTAGATTTTCCCCCTGCCCCCATTCAGAAGCTGCCCAACAAGCCCTCTGCGCCTAGGGCTGCGCCACTCGCTGCACACCGCAGTTAGCGCGCACACGCTCGCAAGATTGATTTTTCCTTGAATGATAATTTTAAGCTGCGTTGTGACATTTGAGCCCGGAAGCACCCAGGACCATCGAACCCTATAGCGGTCTCTTGAAAAACAAGCATCACGCCGTCCGCCAAGGTGTGCGGCGTTTTGGAAAGCGCGGCATCGTCAATAACAGGTGCGCATTGCCAAACGCCACGCAACGCCGGTTGCCGGCCTGAAGCTCCGTTTTCAACACCCTGACAGAGGTATCCCGCATAAGAAAGCATGGTCAAGGCAGGAGGAGAAAAGCGATGGCTGCGTGTGACGCAAGGGAATTGAGGAAGTTCGTCTCTCCGGAAATTGTCTTTGGAGAAGGCGCCATTGATCTCACGGGACAATACGCCTCCGGCTACAGCGCCTGCAAGGTACTCCTGGTAACCGACCCCGGAGTGCGGGCGGCCGGTTGGGCAGGGGCTGCCGAGAAGTCGCTGAAGGAGGCCGGGATCGCCTACGCGGTCTTTGAGGGCGTAACCCCCAACCCCAAAGACCACGAAGCCATGGCCGGCGCCGAAGTATATCGGTCTGAAAAGTGCGACGTCATCGTCGTCGTGGGCGGCGGCAGCCCGATGGACTGTGCCAAAGCCATCGGCATCGTCGTCACCAACAACCGCCATGTCCTCGCATTCGAGGGGCTGGACGAAGTGGTTGTGCCCGGTCCGCCCCTGCTCTGCATCCCTACTACGGCGGGGTCCGCGGCCGACGTTTCGCAGTTTGCCGTCATCACCGATACGGCGCGCAAGGTCAAGATCGCCATCATCAGCAAAACCATGGTGCCCGATGTGGCCTTGATCGACCCGTCCACGACGCTCACCATGTCGGCCCAGCTGACCGCCGCTACCGGTGTGGACGCGCTGGTGCACGCCCTTGAAGCCTATGTTTCCAACGCCAGCTCGCCGCTGACGGACCTGAACGCCCTTGAGGCGATCCGTTTGATCAACCGCTGCCTGCCTGCCGCGGTCCATGAACCCAAGAATATAGCGAGCCGCAATGGGATGATGATGGGCAGCCTGCTGGCGGGACTGGCTTTTTCGAATGCCAGCCTGGGACTGGTCCACAGCATGGCTCATGCCCTGGGCGGGAGGCTGGATATGGCCCACGGCGACTGCAATGCGATTTTGCTGGAGCATGTGGTGCTTTTCAACTTCGCTGCCGCCGCAGAGCGATATCGCGCCGCGGGCCGGGCCATGGGGCTCGACCTGGAGGGATTGCCCACCGATGGGGCGAGGCTGGCGGATGCACTGAGCCAGTTCCGCCGGGGCGTGGGCATCCACCAGACACTCGGGCAAATGGGCGTGCGGCCTGGCGACATACCTGCCATGGCACACGATGCCTTTAACGACCCGTGTCTAGCCACCAACCCGACGCAGCCGACCTTGCGCGACATCGAGGTGCTTTATGAACAAGCCCTCTGAAGCACAACCGGATTGGGTCGACATTCGGAAAAAGATCATGGGGCTGGGGGAACGGGCCGGTCGCAAAAGCTATTACCCCCAATTGCATGCGCGCATCCAGGAACTGGAAGAAAAATCAGCAACCTTGTTGAGCATGCTGACGGAGCGCGATGAAGCACGCCGCAGGGCCGAGGATAGTGAAAAGAGGTTCCGCCTGCTGTTCGAGCACATCACGGACGGCATTCTTGTGATGGATATCGAGACCGGGCAACCCGTGATGGGCAATGAGTCCATCGGTCGCATGCTGGGATACGGAAAAGAAGAACTGCCGGATCTTTCGCTTGCAGACGTGCTGCCTTCCGCCGATCCACTCCGCGCCGGCGACAAATCCCCAAGTGGTGTCCAGAACAAGGCTGAAGGTCCGATCGAAGCCAGCGTTAAACGCCGTGATGGAAGCACCTTTTGGGCCGAAATCCGGATCATGCGCCTGGATTTGGGCGGGCGGCCCAGTCTCATGATGGTGTTTCACGATATCAGCGAACGCAAGCGGGCGGAGGCCGAAATCCTGCGTGGACGCGCTTTGCTGCGCTCGCTCATCGATTCCAGTCCGGACCTGATTTTTTTCAAGGACTCGAACAGCGTCTACCTGGGCTGCAACAAGGCCTTCGAGGCTTACGCAGGCCGGCCCGAATCAGAACTCGTGGGCCATACCGATTTCGATTTCTTCGACCGGGAGAGCGCCGAGTCCTATCGACGAAAGGATCGGGAAATGCTGGCTGCCGGCAGGACTCGACGCTACGAGGAGTGGGTTACCTATCCGAGCGGCCAACTCGTGTTGCTTGACACCCTCAAGACCCCATATTACGGCCCGGATGGAGAGGTATTGGGCGTGCTTGGCGTCAGCCGCGACATCACCGAGCACAAGCGGGCGGAAGAGGAACGGACCCGTGTCGAATCTCAGCTGAGACAGGCTCAGAAAATGGAGGCGCTGGGCACCTTGGCGGGGGGGATCGCCCATGACTTCAACAACATCCTCGGGGTTATTCTCGGCTACGCGGAAATCGGCCAGTTGGAGGCAGGCGAAGGAGCTCCTGTGAGCAAGGACCTCCAGGAGGTGCTCAAGGCCGCCCATCGGGCCAAGGATCTGGTGCGGCAGATTCTGGCCTTCAGTTGCCAGAAGGAGCAGGAGAAGAAGCCGGTGCAGGTCGGGCCGGTCGTGAAAGAGGTAATGAAAATGCTGCGGGCGTCTCTGCCGTCAACGATCGAGATCAAAATGAATCTGACCTCCAGGGGAGTGGTGATGGCTGATCCGACTCAGGTCCATCAGGTACTGATGAACCTATGCACCAATGCGGCGCATGCCATGCTGGAGAAGGGCGGGGTTCTAGAGGTGACCCTGAGCGATGTTCATCTGGAGCCGCAAGACATTAAGCCTCATTCCGGTTTGCAGCCGGGATCGCATGTGAAGCTCACCGTCACGGATACGGGCCATGGCATGGAACCCGGCGTTCTCGATCGCATTTTCGATCCCTTCTTCACCACCAAGGAGCAGGGAACCGGAACCGGATTGGGGCTTTCCGTTGTGCACGGCATTGTGAAAAGCCATGAGGGCGGCATCGAGGTGAACAGCGTCCCCGGCAAAGGAACAACATTCCGGGTCTTTTTCCCTGCCAGGCAAAGTGCCCCGGCATCGGAAACGGTGGAGGCCGCTCCTATTCCGCATGGCCGGGAAAAGCTTCTGATCGTTGACGATGAGCCCGCTCTGGCCACGGCCACAACACAAATGCTCGAATGTCTGGGCTACGAGGTCGATTATCGAACGAACGGTCTTGAGGCGCTGGAAGCCTTCCGTCACCAGTCCGACGAAAAGCCCTACGCGCTGGTGATCACGGACATGACCATGCCCCATATGACGGGCGTGGACCTTGCCAGGGAGCTGCTCAAGCTTCGGCCGAATCTTCCCATACTTCTCTGTACCGGCTTCAGTGAAAAGAGCAGCCCCGAAAGAGCGAAAAGCCTTGGGTTCCAGGGGTTCCTCATGAAGCCTTTCGGGTTGAGGGAGCTTGCCGGGACCGTCCGGAAAATGCTGGAAAAAGACCGATAACCGCCCCCCATCGCCGGTTTCTTACTCGGCCGCGGCATTTAACCATTTTTGCCGGGAACTCCCCGAGGTTTGCCATGAAAACATTCATTTCAATCGGATAGGATTCCTTGACGGGGGCGACGACCCGGGCTTCTTTGATACCGAGGTCCTTCAGGGCGCTCCAGAATCCCTTCCCCACCTCCGGCGCCGAGGACGCTTTGCATTCCACGGCGATCTGCCTTTTTCCTTTCGTCAAGAAGAGATCGATCTCCGCCCCGGCGGCAGTACGGTTGAAGCTGTCTCAAAATGGCACATCACTCCAAATGAGAGATCGCGTTTTCCAACACCTCCTCAAGCATCGTCCGAAGCGCAACGGTGCTGCTGTAGACCGTGTCCTGCGCGTATGAAAGCTCCTCGACAATCTCCCAGGCGATCGCGCCGTCGCTGGTGTTCCAGATTTGCAGTACCAGTCTCAGGTCGGCTTTATCGGTTTCAAGGATCCGCATCCCGAAGATTTGAAACCGATTCCGGTTGCTCTGGCTGAAGCTTGCCAGTTTGAGTTGCGCAACGTACTTGACCCCTGTCAACTCACCGATCCGCTTCAGCATGTCCTTTTTGAAGAGGCCGGTATCACGGTAATCGATGTACATATCCTTATATTGATCTGCCAGGCCGGCTCTATTGACGGCACTGAGCGTATCAGCCAGGCTGACGCAGCGTATGTCCGGCCGCTTCTCTTTAAAAACCTCGGCCGCGATGAGAGCGACCCCCTGCTTTTCCTCCTCCTGGCCGGTTACCGTGGACGGCGTAATGATGGCGAGGCCGTGGTTCGCAAGCTCGCCCTTGCCCAGCGAGAAGTTGCGATGCTTATCCGTGAATTGCTTTTGGGGAACGAAACAGCCGGAAACCAGGCCGGCCGCCAAAAGCAGGCACGCATAAAATCTGCCGTGCGAGGCCACCGCAAGGCAAGACCGCCCGACTGACGCGGGCGGCCGATCTCCGCGACGATGTTTGCCCGGAGGAATCAGGTTGAGAAATCGGACCCCGCCCTGCCGCGGAGCACCTCCGGGCAGGACGCGCATGGAAGTTTCGACTCGGCCGCAGAGCGCATTTTCGCAAGAGTCCATGGCATTTTCTCCTGGTGGGTCAATTCCATTCAATAACCGAAGCGTTCGATGGCCTTGCTGTCCTTCCGCCAGTTTTTCTGCACCCGCACGAACAGCTTCAGGTAAACCTTCGCTCCGGTCATCCGCTCGATGTCCTGCCGGGCCTCGGTACCGATCCGTTTCAGCACGGCACCCCCTTTGCCGATGACGATCCCCTTCTGGGAATCGCGCTCGAGGTGGATCGTCGCCGCGATGCTCACCCGCTTGCCGTCCGCACTCGGTTTGTAGTCTTCCACGGTCACGGCCGAGGCATAGGGGATTTCCTCGCCGGTCAGCCGGAAGAGCTTCTCGCGGATGAGCTCGGCTGCAATGAATCGCTCGGTCACGTCGGTCAGGGTGTCTTCGGGGTAGTAGGCCGGGCCCGCGGGAAGGGCTTTGACGATAGCGGAGACGATTTCTTCGACCTGGGTGCCGTCGAGCGCTGAAATCGGCACCACGGCCTCAAACGGGTGGCGGCCGGACCACCGCTCGATGATTTCGAGGAGGCCCTGTTTGTCGGAGACCAGGTCGATCTTGTTGAGGGCGAGGACGGCCGGGTGTTTCTGGTTCCGGATCTTTTGCAGCAGGCAGTCTTCGGCCTCCGGGTCCGGGCGCGCGGCGTCCACAACGGCCAACAGCACATCGGCTTCGCCGATGGCGCCGATGGCCGTATCCACGATCCGCAGGTTCAGCGTGTCCTTCGCAACAAAGACCCCCGGCGTGTCGTAAAAAACGATCTGGGCCCCGGGCCGGTGGCAGACGCCCAGGATCCGGGTGCGCGTCGTCTGGGGCTTGCTGGAAATGATCGATATTTTTTCGCCCAGGATCCGGTTGAGCAGCGTGGATTTGCCGGAATTGGGCGCGCCGGCAATAGTGACGTAGCCGGATTTAAAAGGGGCGGGGGCTGGATCGGAGGTGGTCGTCATATAGTGGCCGGCGGTCCTTCTTCGGACGGAGTGGAAATCGGACTTATTTTCGCTAGATTCGAAATGGCCCTCCAGAGCACATCCCGGCCCTGATGCGACGTGGCGGAGAAGAGCACCAATTCCTCGTGCGCGACGGCGAGTCCCTGCGCAATAACCCTTACCTGCTTGGCCAAGGCGGTCTTGGACAGCTTGTCGCACTTGGTGACGGCGATGATGCGCGGGATCCCGAGCCGGGCGAGCCAGTCCAGCAGCTGGATGTCGGTCTTGCCGGGGTCCCGGCGGGCATCCAGGATAACGATCACCGCTTTCAGGCTTTTCCGGCCGGACAGGTACTGCTCGATCATGGGCCGCCATTTCTGGCGTTCGGCTTCGGACACCCGCGCATACCCGTATCCCGGCAGGTCGACCAGCATGAGCTCGTCGTTTACCCGAAAGAAGTTGACAAGGCGGGTCTTTCCGGGGGTGGAACTGGTCTGCACAAGCTTCTTGCGGTTGACCAGCGCGTTGATCAGGCTGGACTTGCCCACGTTGGAGCGGCCGGAAAAAGCGAACTCCGGCAACTCCCCCGGCGGGTACTGCGACGGCTGGACGGCGCTGGTGACGAACTCGGCTGACTTGATCTTCATGTCATGAGAGGGCGGGCCCCGGGTATCCGTGTCTTCAGGTGGTTATGGCCTGGCCGTATGTCCCACGGGGACGTCCCTGAAGCATGCGGCCTTTACCGGTGCGTGCGAAAATACTTCTCCAGGCGGTTCATGGCTTCGGCGATGTTTTCCATGGAGCTCGCGTAGGAAAACCGCAGGTAGCCCTCGCCGTTTGCGCCGAAGTCGATCCCGGGAGTAACTCCCACATGGGCCTTCTCGAGGATATCGAAGGCGAGCTTGTAGGAATCCGTTGAGATATGCTTGACGTTGGCAAACACGTAGAAGGCGCCGGTCGGCTCCACCGTGATCCCCAGTCCGATCTCCTTGAGCCGGCGAATCATGAACTTGCGGCGCTCATTGTAAATGGACTTCATGCGGGCCACGTCGTCACCGGCGCACTGCAGGGCGGCGATCGCGGCCTTCTGCACCATGGAATTGGCGGAGATGAAGAAGTTCTGCTGCAGCTTCTGCATCGGCCGGACGAGCGAGGCGGGGGCGATCACATAGCCTAGCCGCAGGCCGGTCATGGCAAAGAGCTTGGAAAACCCGTTCAGCACGAAGGCGCGGTCGGTGAATTCCAGGATGCTGTGATCGTTGCCCTCGTACACCAGCCCGTGGTAGATCTCGTCGGAGACGATCATGGGCGCATCCGGCCCCGAAGCCATGGCCGCGATTTGCCGCATGCGGTCTTCGGACAGCAGGTTGCCGGTGGGGTTGGAGGGCGAGTTGATGAAGATCGCCTTGGTCCGGGCGGTGATTTTATCCCGGATGGCCTCGGGCCGGTACTGGAAACCGTCCTCCTCGAAGACCGGTACACCGACCGGCACCCCCTGGACGAACTTGATGAAGTTGGGGTAGCAGGCGTAGTGCGGATCGGAGATGATGACCTCGTCGCCGGGGTCGAGCAGCGCCGAGAACACCAGCAGGATGGCCGGCGACGAACCGGAGGTCACGATGATCTGGTCCGGCTCCACGCTGACGCCGTAGGTGCCCCGGTAATAGTGGGCGATGGCCTCCCGTAGATCGAGGTTGCCCAGGCTGTGGGTGTAGTGGGTGTGGCCCTCCTCCAGCGCCCGGCAGGCCGCCGCCTTCACGCACGTGGGCGCGTCGAAGTCGGGCTCGCCCACCTCGAGGTGGATAACGTGCACCCCTTTGCGCTCCATCTCCTTGGCTTTCTCGAGCACGTCCATCACGATGAAGGAGGTCAGCTCCTGGGTTCGCTTCGATACCATATAATTTTTCCTTCGGAAAAATTAACGTTAAGTGATTTAAATTAAATAAAGTCGTTTAAAGCCGTTTTTCCAGCTTTAAACAACTTTATTCAATGGGTACTCGATGATGCCCTCGGCGCCGTGCATCAGCAGCCGGGGGATCAGCTCGCGGACGGTCTCGCGGCTGACCACGGTTTCCACCGAAAAAAACTTCGAACGGTAAAGCGGCGCCACCGTCGGGGCCTTCAGGCTAGGCAGTAGGCCGATCACCTCTTCCATGCGTTCCTCGGGCACATTCATCTTCAGACCCGACATTTTTTCGCCCAGCAGCGCACCCTTGAGCAGGAGCGCGATCTGCTCGATCTTTCTGCGCTTGTCCGCATCCTTCCAGGACCCGTGGTTCACGATGAGCTGGGTGTTGGTCTGCATCAGCTCGTGGATGATGCGCAGGCCGTGGGCCTTGATCGTGCTCTCGGTCTCGGTGACCTCGACGATGGCGTCCGCCAACCCGGAGACCGCCTTGGCCTCGGTCGCCCCCCAGGAAAACTCAATCTTGACTTCGATGTTGCGCTCGCCGAAGTAGCGCCGGGTGTACTCGACCAGCTCGGTGGCGATCTTCTTGCCGGCCAGATCCTCCAGCCGCTTGATCGGGGAGTCGTAGGGAACGGCCAGCACCCAGCGCGCCGGCCGCGCGCTCACCTTGGAGTAGACGAGGTCCGCCACGACGTGCACGTCCGAGCTGTTTTCGGCGATCCAGTCCTTGCCGGTGAGCCCGGCGTCCAGTGTGCCGCTTTCCACATAGCGGGACATCTCCTGCGCGCGACAGATGGCACATTCAATGAAATCGTCATTGATTTCAGGGAAATAACTACGGCTGTTCACATTGATGGACCAGCCCGAGCGCTTGAACAGCGCGATCGTCGCCTCCTGGAGGCTCCCCTTGGGGATCCCCAGCTTCAGTTTCGTGCTCACTTCCTGTAAACCTCCTTGGGGTCGAACACCGGCTCGCCGATGACGCGGACGGCACCATCTTCGACCATTTTGTGGAAACAGCTGCGGTGGCCCGTGTGGCAGGCGGCTCCGCCGACCTGCTCGACCTTAAGAATGACCGTGTCGTTGTCGCAGTCGATGCGGATCTCGCGCACGAGCTGCACGTGGCCGGAGGTCTCGCCCTTCACCCACAGGGACTTCCGGCTGCGGCTGAAGTAGGTCGCCCTCCCGGTCTTCAAGGTCGCCTCCCAGGCCTCCTCGTTCATGAAGCCCAGCATCAGCACTTCGCCCGTGACGTGATCCTGGGCGATGGCCGGGACGAGCCCCCCGAGCTTTTTGAAATCAAGCTTGATCATGCGGTGTCCATGGCAATCTGCGGCCGGCCGTCTTTCCGAAGGGTTGCAATTGGCTCGAACCGGGCCTACTATTCCCCACCGATTAAGACCGTGCGCTTCACGGCCGGCATCGAAAACCTCTTTACTAATACCGGCTTCGAGCCGTTGTCAAATGCTTTTTTAATTGTCGGGGGCATTATTTTTTGATAGAAGTTGCAAACGGACCTCCCGAAGGCTTACAATCATTCAGTGACGGGTGGGCGCACAACGCCCTCCGTGCGTTTTTTTGAACATCAATTATTTGGCGACCCATGGTACCGCAAAAACCCGCACCCCCGAAGCAAACTCAATCCCGACCCCCTAAAAAACGCGGGTTTTTCAGGCGCTTCCTCCTTTTCCCGCTCCTGTTCCTGCTGGCGATCGGCCTTCTCGGGGGGCTGGCTCTGGTGGGGGGCTACCTCTACATCGACCAGGACCTGCCCAAGATCAACTCCCTCAGAGACTACCGTCCGGCCATCATCTCCAAGGTCTTTGCGGACGACGGTCGCGTCATCGCAGAGTTCTTCAAGGAGCGGCGCATCGTCGTACCGTTGAGCGAGGTCCCGCCCACCCTTGTCAACGCCTTCGTCGCTGCCGAGGATTCCCGCTTTTTCAAGCACCAGGGGTTCGATCTCGTCAGCATCGTGCGGGCTTTCATCAAGAATTTGGAGGCCGGCACCATCAAGCAGGGCGGCAGCACCATCACCCAGCAGGTGACGCGCTCCTTTCTGCTGACGCCCGAACGCAGCTATATCCGCAAGATCAAGGAGCTCATTTTATCCTATCGGATCGAAAAGGCCTTCACCAAGGAGGAAATCCTTTTTCTCTACCTGAACCAGATCTACCTCGGCCACGGGGCCTACGGGGTCGAGGCGGCGGCGGACAACTATTTCGGCAAACGGGTCAAGGATCTGAGTCTAGCCGAGTGCACCGTCCTGGCCGGGCTGCCCCAGGCGCCGTCCCGGTATTCGCCCTTCCGCCACCCCGACCAGGCCCGGCAGCGCCAGGTCTACGTGCTGAACCGGATGGTCGAGGAGGGTACCATCACGGCCGCGCAGGCCGCCGAGGCCCTCAACGTCAAACTCGACATCAAACCCCGCCGGAACATCTACATCGAGGAGATCCCCTATTTCACGGAGCATGTGCGCCGCTACGTCGAGACCAAGTACGGCACCGACGCCCTCTACACCCAGGGGCTTCAGATCACCACGGGTGTCAGCATTCGCTTCCAGAAGGCCGCCGAGGAGGAAGTGCTCAAGGGGCTTATGGAGCTCGACAAGCGCTACGGGTACCGCGGCCCCCTGAAATCGATCCGGGCCGATGAGATCGAGGCCTTCGCCGGCGAGGTTCAGGCGGACCTGGACAAGAAGCCGCTCGAGGCCGGCGCGACGGCCCGGGGGGTTGTCACCCAGGTGAACGACGCGGGCAAGACGGTGACGGTGCGCATCGGCAGCCAGCAGGGCGTCATCGCTCTGGCGGACATGGACTGGGCGCGCAGACCCAACCCCGATGTGGCCCACTATGCAGCCAAGCTCAGGCGGCCCGGCGAAGCGCTCAAGACCGGCGACGTCATCCTGGTGAGGGTCAAGGAGAAGCGCAACGACCAGAGGGATAGCGGCTGGCGCCTTGCCCTCGAGCAGGACCCCGTCGTGCAGGGCGCCCTGCTGTGTCTTGAGACCGAAACCGGGCTGGTGAAGGCCATGGTGGGCGGGCGCGATTTCACCGAGAACCAGTTCAACCGCGCCGTTCAGGCCCGGCGCCAGCCGGGCTCGGCTTTCAAGCCGATCATCTACGCCGCGGCGCTGGACCGGAAATTCAAAGACCCCAAAAAGTTCTACACCCCGGCCTCGGTCATCATCGACTCGGCCGTGGTGTTCGAGGACAAGGAGCGGGACCAGACCTGGAAGCCGAGGAACTTCAGGGAAACCTTTTACGGCCCCACGCTGCTGCGGGAGGCCCTGGCCCAGTCGCGCAACGTGGTGACGATCAAGATCCTGCAGGACATCGGAGTGGATTACGCGATCGACTATGCCCGCCGGCTGGGGGTCACGTCGGACCTGACCCGCACCCTGGCCCTGGCCCTGGGCTCATCCGGGGTGTCCCTGTTCGAGCTCACGCGAGCCTACTCCGTGTTCGCCAACCAGGGCTTCCTGGTGGAGCCGGTGTTCGTGCTGAAGATCGTCGACCGGGACGGGCAGGTCCTGGAAGAGGCGGGCGCCGGACGCCGGCAGGTCATCGAGAAGGATACGGCCTACATCATGACCAGCCTGCTCGAGAGCGTGGTCCAGCATGGCACGGGCCAGAGAGTCAAGGCCCTCAACCGGCCGTCCGCCGGCAAGACCGGGACCACCAACGACATGTACGATGCCTGGTATTTAGGCTACACCCGGGAGTACATCGCCGGCACCTGGGTCGGCTTCGATGAGGAGGCTCCGCTGGGCAAGACCGAAACCGGCGCCGTTGCGGCCATCCCCATCTGGCTCGGGTTCATGAAGCGGGTGCTGGCGAACCAGCCCCCCCAGGTGTTCGAACCGCCCGAGGGTGTCGTCTTCGTCAAGGTCGACGCGGAAACGGGACTCTTGCCGGTGCCTGAATCGCGCAAGACGATCTTCGAGTGCTTCAAGGATGGCACCGTGCCGATCGAGTTCACCAAGCGTCCGGGAGAAGTCAAGGAAACGGAAGACTTCCTTAAGAAGGACTTGTAACGGCTATCCATACACTTTTACGACGCTTCCACCCCGGAGCGCGATCTCATCCTCCGCGAGCGCGGGGTCGGGGACCACATCCACCCGCCTGAACCCGAAATCCTGCTTCAAGCGTTTGCAGCTGTCGTTGTGCATGCCGCGCATCCGGGATACACTCCTTGGGTGCACCTTGAGGACCAGCTCGAGTCCGGGTTCACCGCCCTCCTTTAAAGCGCGGCGGGCCGCCGTCAGGAAGGCGGCGCAAAGGACCAGATGGCCGAAGGCGGGATGCCACGGACCCGCCAGAACGGCACCCCCGGCAACAAGCTCGTCTGTGGCCTGAAGTCCCATGCGGATGACCGGGATGGAATGCGCCCGGAATAGACCGAAGAGTCTCTGGACGAGGTCGACGGCCGCATCCAGCGCCAGGGGCTGATATATTCCCTCCCTGTACCATTTTTCAAGAGGGCTGCCGGCCAGCACCACGGTGGGATAAATCCGGATGAAATCCGGGGCCAGCCCCGCGATGCGCCGGCCGGTTTCCATGAGGCGGTTGCCGTCGTCGCCGGGCAGCCCGGCCATGATCTGAAGACCCACTTCGTAGCCGCGATCCACGAGCAGGCCGACGGCGTTCACCGTGTCGTCCGGGGTATGGCCGCGCCGCGACCGCTGCAGCACCTCCGGGTCCATGGATTGGGCTCCCAGCTCAACGGTTTGAACCGGAAAACAGGACAGGATGTCGAGCGTGCGCCGGCTCACCGTGTCGGGGCGGGTGGAGAACCGGATGCCCTGCACGTCGCCCGAGCGGACGAACCCGGCGGCCTCGGTCAGGAGCTGCCGGATGCCGGCTTCCGCCATGCCCAGGAAATTGCCCCCGAAAAATGCAATCTGGGCCCGCCCGCGGCGGCGGCCGCGGAACTTCAGGAAGGCCGCCACCTGGTTTCGGATGGTTTCGGGCCCCGACCGGGTTTCCGCGCGGCCGGTGACTGCGGCCTGGTTGCAGTAAACGCAATGGTGGCGGCAGCCGGCATGCGGGATGAACACGGGCACGATGAAGGGACGGAGGTCTTTGGAATCATGAGATAGCGGTGCCGGTTGCAGATCGCGAAGGGACATGATGTTCTTCCGGAGCCGTTACGACTTGATCAGGGCGAGTGCCTTGCGCGCCGCATCCTGCTCGGCGGTCTTCTTGCTTTTGCCGCTTCCCAGGGTTTCGACGTTCAGGACCTTGAGCTCCACCCAAAAGGTCTTGTCGTGGTCCGGTCCCTCCTGCCGGATGATCGTGTAGTGCGGCATGCTGCCGGGGCGCGCCTGCACAAGTTCCTGCAGCTGGCTCTTGAAATCGGCGTGCTCGTAGGCGCCGTCCAGCTCATGGACCAGGGGCAGGAAATGCGCCTGGATGAGGCTGGAGGCCACCTCGAAACCGCCGTCGAGAAAGACCGCCGCCACCAGTGCCTCCAGGGTACCGGCCAGGATCGAGTTTTTTTCCGGGCCGCCGGTTTGGCTTTCCCCCTTGCCGAGCCGGACGAAGGCCCCCAGGTTCAGCGTGCGCGCCAGCCGGGCGAGCTGCTGCTCGTTGACGAGACTCGCCCGCATGCGCGACAGGTCTCCTTCCTTGAGCATGGGAAACCGGGTGAGCAGAAGGTGCCCGACCACCAGGTTCAGAACCGCATCCCCGAGGAACTCCAGGCGCTCGTTGTCCCGCAGGCCGGTCTCGGGGGCTTCGTTGACGTACGAGCTGTGCCGCAGGGCCTCCTCGAACAGGCCTCTGTCGGCAAACGTGTATTTCAACTGCGCTTCAATCGAAGATGCCGGGGTCGGATCCATGGAGGCCTTAGCCAACCTGCGGCGGGGCTGTCGGTTGGCTAAGGCCTCCGGCGCAGGGGCGCGTAAATTGTTGAACATGGCACGTTGGGCAAAAAGGGGAGAGCGTCTGCTCCGACGGTGCGGGTTCCAAAATTCAGCGTTCGATCAGCTTTTCATAAAGTGAATACGGGACGTGCAGGCCCCCTTTCCCGACCCCCATCCTGACGTCCGGATGGATATCTCCGTGAAAGTCGGTCCCGCCGGTCATGAGCAGCATATGGCGCCGGGCCAGCCCGGCATAGTGGCGGGTCTGCTCCGGCGAGTGCTCGGGAAAAACCACCTCCAGGCCTTTCAGCCCCATCGCGATCATTTCCTGCAGCATGTCGTCGAGCGGCTCATCGTCGTCGAGTTCGAGCAGGCTGGGGTGGGCCAGGACCGGGATGCCGCCGGCGGCAGTGATCAGCTCGATGGCCTGACGGCACTCGATGCGGAACTTGTCCACGTAGGCCGGTTTACCGTTGCCCAGGTAGCGATCGAAGGCCTCGTTGATGGTCTTCACCACGCCCTTTTTAATCAGCAGTGTCGCGATATGGGGTCTTCCCGCCTGGCCGCCGGCCGCTTCCTGCTCGACCTCCTGCAGGCGGATCGGGATGCCGAGTTGGTTCAAGCGCTGGAGGATTTCCGGGTTGCGGTTCTTGCGAGCGGCCTGCAGACGCTCCAGCGTCCGATTCAGCTCCGGGTCGTCCAAGCGCAGGGCGTAGCCCAGGATGTGGATGCTCCCGGAGCCCGGGTACGACGGCGGCGGCTCGGCGCTCATTTCCACGCCAGTCAGAAAACCGAGTTCGGGGGGAATACCGGAGAGCAGGGCTTCGCGCGAACCGGCGATGGAGTCGTGGTCGGTGATGGCGATCGCCCCGAGGTGCAGCCGCACGGCCATGGCGATGATGTCCGTCGGCGACAGCGTTCCGTCCGAGGCGGTGGAGTGGATGTGCAGGTCGATCGAAAGCTCGGGCTTATATTCCAAGCGCTTTCTCCAATGCCTCCTCTTTGGCCTTGCACTCGATGCACTGGGTTGTCACCGGCCGCGCTTTCAGCCGCTTGACCGAGATTTCCTCGGCGCAGGACTCGCAGATCCCGAAGGTGCCGTTCTCGATCCGCTCGAGCGCCTGTCGGATTTTTTTGATCAGCTTGGCTTCGCGGTCCCGGATGCGGAGCGTGAAATTGCGGTCGGCCTCCAGGGAGGCCCGGTCCGTCGGGTCCGGGAATGTTTCGGCCAAGCTGTTCATCCCGGACACGGTATCGTCCGCTTGGCTGAGGAGCTCATCCATACGCTTTTCCAGGTATTTCTTGAAAAAATCCAGATCTTTTTTCTTCATGGAGACCTCATGCTGCTGATGTGAGGACAAAATTGGATTAATAAAATAGAATTAATTATCACAACAGCATGAAAAAGTAAACATAAAAATGCCGCGCGCGTGTTCATCCCTGGGCCGGGCGCTTCAGGAATTCCTCCAGTTGGGCCAGGCTGCCGACGTTGCAGATCTGCGCCGGGTGGTCCTTGGGAAGGACCTTGCGCTGGATTCCGGAAAGGACCCTCCCCGGCCCGACCTCGACAAACAACGCAACCCCCGCATCCCGCAGGCGGACCATGCTGTCGTACCAGCGCACGGGGCTGCACAGCTGCCGGACCATAACGGCCCGGATGTCTTCGGGCTTCTCGGCGGTGTCGGCGGTGACGTTCAGCACGGCGTGCGCGTGCGGCTTCTGAAAGACGGCCGCGCCGAGACATTGCGTGAATTCGGCTTCCGCACCCCGGATCAGTTCGCTGTGCCAAGCCCCGCTCACTTTCAGCGCAACGGCCTTGGCCCCTTTCGCGGCGGCCAAGGCCCCGACCTGGGCGACCGGCCCGGGCGCGCCGGTGATCACGATCTGGGTTTCCATGTTGTGGTTGGCGATGGCCACGATCCCGTGCGGCTGAACTTCCTTAACTAGCTGCTCGACGTCCGCTAAGGTGAGGCCGACGATGGCCTGCATGGCCCCCTGGTGTTTCTGGGCCTCGCGCTGCATCAGTTCGCCGCGCCGGAAGACAAGTCGTGCCGTGTCGGCGCGCGACAAGACCCCCGCCGCATTCAGCGCGCTGTACTCCCCGAGGCTGTGGCCGGCGCAGAAATCGAACGGCACGTTTTCGCGCTGGAGCACGGCCAGGCAGGCCAGATTGACGGCGGTGAGGGCCGGCTGAAGGTTGACCGTCTGGGTCAGCTCCTCCATCGGGCCCTTGAAACACAGCCGCGATATGTTGATCCGCGTGATCTCCTCCATCATGTCGAAAATCTCGCGCACGAAATCGAACTCCCGATGCAGGTCCGCCCCCATGCCGACCGCCTGGGATCCCTGGCCTGGGAATAAGAATGCCGTCTTTTTCACCGCATGCCTCCTGAGTGCAATCGAATTATGATGCCTTCGTAAAAAGCCCAATATCGGCGTCGCGCTTCATCTCGCTGTCGCTGCGGCGCACTATGAGCTCGCCGCACTCCGCGAGATTCGCGCCTTGAACCTGGACTTTTTAAAAAGTCATCTCCGCCAGTTCCAGGTCGGCTCATGTGCCGCTCATTCGTCGAGTTTAAACAGTTTTCTGACCGTATCGATATACAACGCCTTGTCGCCGTGCATGCCCTCCCGCTTTAAAAACACGGTGGGGTCGTGCAGCATTTTGTTGATGAAAGCCGCCATCATGCGGGTAAGCGCCTGAGCGTCCTCCGGGGACATGCCGTTGCCGTGCACCGTCCGTTTGATCTCGGCCTCGGCGATGGTCTCCAGCTTTTTGCGCAGGCCGACGATGGTGGGCACCACATCGAGGCTGTCGTGCCATTCCCGGAAACGGACGGTGGCCTCGTCGACGATGCGTTCGCCCTTGATGGCCTCCTTCTGGCGGTCCTCGATGTTCTCCTCAATGGCCCCCTTCAGGTCGTCGATGTCGTAGACATAGGCGTTGTCCAGCCGGTTGATCTCGGGATCGATGTCGCGCGGCACGGCGATGTCAATGAAAAAGATCGGCCGGTTCCTGCGGGCGCGGATGATGCTCTTGACGTCCTCCCGGGTGATGACGAAGCCGGGCGCGCCGGTGGAGCTGATGATGATGTCGACCCGCTTGATGTGCTCGGGGATCTCCTCGAAGCGGATGGCCTGGCCGTTGAAGCGGCGGGCGAGCGCGAGGCCGGTTTCAAAGGTGCGGTTGGCCACGAACGTTTCGGCGACCGGGTGGCGCAGCAGGTGCTCCACGGCCAGCTCGGCCATTTCCCCGGCGCCGATCAACAGCACCCGCTTGCCGTCCAGGGACCCGAAGATCTTGCGGGTGAGCTCCACCGCGGCATAGCTGATCGACACCGCGCGGTCGCCGATGCCGGTTTCGGTGCGGATGCGCTTGGCGATGAAGAAGGCGCGGTGCAGCAGGCGGTTGAGAATGACCCCGGCGGTCTTCGCCTCGGCCGCGCGGCGATAGGCCTCCTTGATCTGGCCCAGGATCTGAGGCTCGCCCACGATCATCGAGTCCAGGCTTGCGGCCACCCGGAACAGGTGGCGTACGGCGTCGTCGTTGGCGTGGATGTACAGGGCGCTTTCGAACTGCGCGACGGGGATTTTATTGAAATCGGCAATGAAGGCCTTGGCGTCGGCGACGGCCGCGGGCTTATCGTCCGTAACCAGAAGCAGCTCCACCCGGTTGCAGGTGGAGTAGAGCAGGGATTCGTGGATGTGGGGCCGGCCGCGCAGGGCCGCGGTGGCTGTCACCGCCTCATCCTCTGAAAAGGCAATGCACTCCCGCAGCTCCACCGGGGCTGTTTTGTGGTTGATTCCGATTAAGACGATCTCGCGCATGATCATCACAGCTATTTAGTGAAGACGGCGTGATGCCCTTCCATGAGGAAGTTCACGCCCAGGAACGTGAATACCAGCACCCCGAAGCCGACGATCGCCATGATGGCCGAACGCCGGCCGCGCCAGCCGACCGTCAGGCGCTCGTGCAGCAGCGCGGCGTAGAACAGCCAGGAGATGCCGGACCACACCTCCTTGGGGTCCCAGCTCCAGAACCGACCCCAGACGGATTTGGCAAAAACGAGCCCGGTGATGAGCCCGAGCGTCAGCATCGTGAAGCCCACGACGATGCAGGCGTACCCGGTCGAGTCCAGGAGGTCCAGAGAGGGCAGGCGCTTGAAAAAAAAGCGGCGCCGCTTCGTCTTGATGGCATTTTCTTGCGTGAGATACAGAATGCCGGCGCCGCAGGCCAGGGCGAAGGCCGCCTCGCCGATGAAGATGACCGTCACGTGGGACACCAGCCAGAAGCTCTTGAAGATGGCGGTGGTCTGGGCCGGCTCGTCCGGGAGCAGGGAGACGATCACCATGATCAGGGCCACGAAGGGGGCAGCCACCACGCCCAGGATTTTCAGGCCATAGCGATAGTGCAGGACGATGAAGACGCCCGCGATCGCCCATCCGGCAAACGACAGCGTCTCGTGCAGGTTGCTGACCGGGATGTGGCCCTGCCGCGCCACCTCAAGCAGGATGGAGACGGTGTGGCAGACCCATCCGGCCAGCAACAGAAAAAAGCCGGCGCGCTGCAGGGCGTTCTTTTGAAGCAGCAGATACGCCAGGTAACCGGCGGCGCTGAGCATGTACAACACGATGCTGATGACAAGGGCGGATGCGTCCATGGGCTTCACGGATGATGTTGGGGTTAATCCGCTTTGAGGAGTTCTTCCACGCGATACCCTTTGCCGAGGACCTTTTCAAGCAGGACGTTGATCGCATCGCGCTGGTTCGCGCGGATCAGCGCCGGAAGGTCGCTGTCGATCAGCGCCTCGAACAGGGGTTTGTGCGCCTCGGGGGCATGCGCCTGGGCCAGCAGTCGCTGCCGGATCGCACCCATCAGGTCGAGGAAGGCGGCGTACTCCTGACCGTACTGGGCCGCAAGCGTGCGGCGCAGCTTCTTTGCGAAGGCCGGGCTTTTGCCCGAGGTGGAGACGGTGATGGTCAGATCGCCGCGCTGCAGGATCGACGGCAGGATGAAGTTGCACATCTCGGGCCGGTCCGCAATGTTGCAGAGGATCTGCCGCCGCTCGGCGTCGGCGCTGATCCGGCGGTTGAGCGCCTCATCGTCCGTTGCCCCGACGACCAGAAACATTTGCGCCAGATCCTCCGAGGCATAGTCCCGCAGCGTGAGGGTGACCGCCCCTTGCGCGGCCAGGCCGCGCAAGGTATCGGTGGCACCGCGGCTCACCACCGTCACCTGCGCCCCACAGGAAAGCAGCCTTTCCGCCTTGCGGGTGCCGACAGCGCCGCCGCCGACCACCAGGCAGTTGCGGCCCTGGATATCCAATTGAACAGGATAATATCTCATTTCGTTTAGTCTCACCGCAAATTCGCAAAGATCGCGGAGCTCTTGACTTTCATCGGGCTCCAGGCCGGCAGCGAGTGGGCCGGTTTGCCTGAAAATGCCCCGTTTGTCAAATCAGCCGATGTCGATGCGCATCAGGTCCTGCGCGAGGACGAGCGGGCCCGCGTAGGTGCGGCGGCACTGTGCCGCGATGTCGGTCCGCGCGCACACCGGGTAGAAGTGGGTGAGCACCAGCCGACGCACGCCGGCGCGGGCGGCGATCTCGCCGGCCAGCGCGGGGGTCAGATGGCCGGCAACCTTGTGCCCTTCGGGGAAAGATGCTTCGCAGATCAACAGATCGGCCCCGGCCGCGAGAGCGACCAGTTGCTCGCTATAGTCGGTGTCCCCCGAGTAAACCACGGACCGGCCGCCCGGCCCGGTCAGCCGGAATGCCACGCTCTGCGGGCTGTGCTCCATCGGGGCCGAATCCACCCGCACCCCCTCGAATTCCCGGCGATCCGGCCCGCGGGTATCCATCTCGGCGATCTTCAGATTGTCGCTGCCGATGTCGATCCAATTGCCGTACACGTTCTTGAGGCGCTCCATGAAATCGGCGAACCCTTGACCGGCCACCACGGTGAGCGGGCCCGTGCGGCCGATGCCGTCCGGGTACTTGGTGGCGAAAAGCAGCGGTACGAAATCGGCCGTGTGGTCGGGGTGCAGGTGGCTGAGGAACAGGTGCGAGATCTCGTGCAGGGTCGTGCCGGCCTCCAGCATCCGCCGGAGGGTCCCGGGTCCGCAGTCGATGAGCCATTTGCCGCCGTCGGACTCGACCAGTACGGAGCAGGAGCTGCGCTCCAGAGAGGGCACACAAGTCCCGGAGCCGAGAATGGTCAACCGGATGTCGGGCAAAGGCTCATGCATTGGGCGTGATCTCGAAATTGGGCTTGGCGGTGGGCGCTTTGCGCCCCGCCCTCTTCTCCGTGCGGATGACGATCCAGGCGGCGACCTTGCGGTCGTCTTTGAAGTCGATGGGGGGCTCCTTGAATTCGGCCAGGTTGATTTCCGCACGGGCCATGGCCTTGTGGCCGCCGGCGGAGCCGAAACAGCCCAGGCTTTCCTTGGCCACCCGGCCCGCGTTCTTGCGGGAGCCGTCGTTGCGGAAAATGACCACCAGTTTGCTATCGCAGGTGCCGGAGACGATGCTCCATCTGACGGTGTGGATGCGCATGAAAAAATCCGCGATGATGACGCAGACGTCGGGGTTGACCACCGGTCCCAGGTGCGCGAACACCCGGCCCTTGCGCAGACGCATGTGCAGCAGGGCGGTCTTGAAGTACTTCAGATATTCGAGCCGCAGCTCGGCCTGGCCGATGCGTCGCGCCATGGGGATGTTGGCCCGCCGGAACAGATATTGAAAGGCGCGCACGTCCTCGATCAGGGTCTGGCGTTTGAAATCATCGGTATCGGTCTTGATGGCGTGGTAAAGGGCGGTTGCCAGGTTCCGGGAGGGAATGATACGCGCGGCGTGCAGATATTCGGTCAGAATGGTGGCGGTCGCACCGTAGGCCGGGCGGATGTCGGTGAACGGCGCCCTGCATCCGGTATCCGGATGGTGATCGATCACGACCTGCGGGCTTAAGCGGGCCATGAGCTTGTGGTGAGACGGCTGGGAGTCGACGATGACCGTCTTCGTGAAGGTGTTGAGCTCAAGCTGCGCGAAGGGGACGAGCGCGACCTTCAGCATCCGGATCATGGCCAGGTTGTCGGGCCGGTCGACCTCGTTGACACAGGAGATCGTCACGCTGTCGACCTTGCGCCACAGCAGGCGGCCCACCGCCATGGCGCTGGCGACGGCATCCGGGTCCGCCGATATAACGACCAGCACCCGGTCGGCGCCTGAAAACTGCTTGAAAAATTCGCTGATTTTTTCAGCCGTGGTAACTTTCATGACCAACGGGTCCCTCGGGATCGGAAGGGTCGATCATACTTGCTGACGGCACGGATTACAAGGGCTATAGAGGCAAAAACCGCACCCCACGGATAATCCAAAAAGCCCCGGCCGGTAACCCGGCCGGGGCTTGCCGTTCCTGCGGTGGGCCTACTCCCGGGTGAAAACCATCCGGTCGCCGGCGGCCTCGGCCCGCACCTGCGAGCCTGCCGGGAAATTGCCTTTAAGGATTTCCAAGGCCAGGGGATTTTCAAGGAGCTGCTGGATCGCCCGCTTGAGCGGCCGGGCACCGTAGATGGGGTCATAGCCCCTGCGGCCGAGCAGGTCTTTGGCCTCCTCTGTCAGCGCGAGTTCGATCTTGCGCTCAGCCAGCCGTTTTCTCAGGCGGTCGATCTGGATTTCCACGATCCGGTCGATCTCTTCCGGCGTCAGGTTCTGGAAGATGACGACCTCGTCGATGCGGTTCAGGAACTCGGGTTTGAAGGTGGCCCGCAGGGCTTCCATCACCCGGCGCTCCATTTCGGCCCGGTCCCGCGCGCCCAGCTCCAGGATCCACTGGCTGCCCACGTTGGAGGTCATGATGATGAGGCTGTTCTTGAAGTCCACCGTGCGGCCCTGCCCGTCGGTCATGCGGCCGTCGTCCAGGATCTGCAGCAGCGCGTTGAAGACCTCCGGGTGGGCCTTTTCGATCTCGTCGAACAGCACCACCGAATAGGGCCGGCGCCGCACCGCCTCGGTGAGATAGCCGCCCTCCTCGTAGCCCACGTAGCCCGGGGGCGCGCCGATCAGCCGGGAGACCGAGTGCTTTTCCATGAACTC
The DNA here is from genome assembly GCA_016219005.1 of Deltaproteobacteria bacterium. Taxonomy (GTDB): domain Bacteria; phylum Desulfobacterota; class Desulfobacteria; order Desulfobacterales; family SpSt-501; genus SpSt-501. Next base: position 30,678 of record JACRCN010000095.1, on the reverse strand, counting down.
GGACATGTCCACCCGGATCATGGCCTGTTCGCTGTCGAAGAGGAACTCGGCCAGTGCCTTGGCCAGTTCGGTCTTGCCGACCCCGGTGGGGCCCATGAAAATGAACGAGCCGATAGGACGGTTGGGGTCCTGCAGGCCCGAGCGGGCCCGGCGCACGGCGTCGGCCACGGCGGCGACGGCCTTTTCCTGGCCGATGACCCGGCCCCCCAGGCGCTCCTCCATGCGCACGAGCTTGTCGCGTTCGCCCTCGAGCATCCGGCTCACCGGGATGCCGGTCCAGCGGGACACGACCTCGGCCACGTCCTCGTCGTCGACCTCCTCCTTGAGCATTTTGCTGCCCTTCTGAAGGGTTTCGAGCTTCTGATTGGCCTCCTCCAGCCGCTTTCGGAGTTCGATCATCCGGCCGTACCGGATCTCGGCGACCTTCGCCAGGTTGCCATCGCGTTCGGCCAGATGGGCCTCGCTGTTAAGCTGCTCCTGCTCGCCCTTGATGCTGCGGATCACCTGGATGAGCTCCTTTTCGCGGTTCCAATGCTGCTTCATCCGGGAGAGCTCCGCGTTCATCCCTGAAAGCTCGTCCTCCAGTTTCGAAAGGCGTTCGCGCGAGGCCGGGTCGGACTCTTTTTTCAGGGCCTGCCGCTCGATCTCGGCCTGGGTGATCCGGCGCTGCACCTCGTCGATCTCGACCGGCATGCTGTCGATCTCGATCCGCAGTTTTGAGGCGCACTCGTCGATCAGGTCGATGGCCTTGTCCGGCAGGAACCGGTCGGCGATGTAGCGCTGGGACAGGGTCGCCGCCGCCACGATGGCCGAGTCCTTGATGCGCACGCCGTGGTGCACCTCGTATTTTTCCTTCAGCCCCCGCAGGATCGAAATCGTGTCCTCGACGGTCGGCTCGCGCACCAGCACCGGCTGGAACCGCCGCTCCAGTGCGGCGTCCTTCTCGATATGCTTGCGGTACTCGTTGAGCGTCGTGGCGCCGACACAGCGCAGGCTGCCGCGGGCGAGTGCCGGTTTAAGCATGTTGGAGGCGTCCATCGCGCCCTCGGCCGCACCCGCGCCCACCACGGTGTGCAGCTCGTCGATGAAGAGAATGATTTGGCCCTCGGCGCTTTCCACCTCGCGCAGGACCGCCTTGAGCCGGTCCTCGAATTCGCCGCGATACTTTGCCCCGGCCACGAGGGCCCCCATGTCGAGCGCCACCAGGCGGCGGTTCTTCAGGGTCTCGGACACATCCCCGGCCACGATCCGCTGGGCCAGACCTTCCACGATGGCGGTCTTGCCCACCCCGGGCTCGCCGATCAGGACCGGGTTGTTCTTGGTGCGGCGCGAGAGCACCTGTACGACCCGCCGAACCTCTTCATCCCGGCCGATAACGGGGTCGAGCTTGCCCAGCCGGGCCAGGTCGGTGAGGTCGCGGCTGAATTTCTGCAGGGCCTGGTACTTCTCCTCGGGGTTCGGGTCGGTGATGCGCTGGGTGCCGCGGATGTCCTGCATTACCCTGAACACCGCATCGCGCGTGACGCCCAACCTGGCGAGAAGCCTCCCGGCCTCGCCCGCTTTCTCGGCGATGATCGCCAGCAGGATGTGCTCCACACTGACATACTCGTCCTTCATCTGGGTGGCCTCGGCAAAAGCGGCCTCCAGCACCGCTTTGGTGCGGCCGGAAATGAAGGCCTCGCCCATCCCCGCTCCACTCACCTTCGGCAGGCGTTCAACGACCCGCAGCGTCTCCGCGGCGATGGCCTCCGGCGCGACCCCGAGCTTGCGCAGCATGGCGACAGCGGTACCCTCCCTGTCGGCCAGCATGGCGCTCAGCAGGTGCTCCGGCTCGATCTGCTGGTTGCCGAACTGTGCCGCCAGCGACTGCGCTTTTTGGATAACCTCTTGTGATTTAATCGTAAATCGGTCAAACCGCATCTCGCCTCCCCAAGGGTTCGGATATCTAACTTTGTTGGTCCAAAATTTGCATGGAAAATAATCACCCTCTCCCTCATGTCAAACAGCTGAAGATAATCGAATGGTGATCGAATGGCTCGAAACGTTGCGAAATCCGGTCTTTCGACCGCAGTACGGCCGCATCCCGTTATCATCCCCGTCGCATCCGGCAAAGGTGGTGTCGGCAAATCCTTTCTCACGGCGAACCTCGCCATGGCCCTGGCCGGCATGGGCCACCGCACCATAGCGGTTGACCTGGACCTGGGAGGGTCCAACCTGCACACCTTCCTGGGGCTGGCGAATCGTTATCCCGGGATCGGCGACTTTATCCACAATGCTGCGCCGACGCTGGAGGGTCTGCTAATCGATGCAGGAGTACCCAACCTGCGTTTCCTGCCGGGGGACGGCCGGACGCCTTTCCTCGCCAACCTGGGCAGCGCTCAGAAACAAAAATTGGTTCGATACATTCAGGCCCTGCCGGCCGACTATATCCTGCTTGATCTCGGCGCCGGGGCGACCTTCAACACTCTGGATTTTTTTGCCTGCGCTCCAACGGGCATCATGGTGACCACCCCCGACCTGCCGTCCGTAATGGGCATGCAGGTATTCTTGAAAAACCACCTGCTGCGGCGCATCGATCGGCGGCTTTCCATCAACGGCTTCAGGCCGTTGCGCCCCTTGCTCAAGGGGCTTTTGAAAGAGCCCTTGGATCGCCAGCCTGCGTCACTGAATGCGTTGAAATCCCGGATGGTGCAGCAGAACGTGAATGCCGGGCAGGCGCTCGCCGATGCCATCGCCGGTGTCCGGCCGCGCGTGGTGTTCAATATGGGGTTGGGACCGGAGGAATCCCGTGTGGCGCTCAACATCCGTGAAAGCATGACCGAGGTGCTGGCGATCGAGCCAGACTTTTTCGGGTTCGTGTTTCACGATCCTTCCGTGCGCCGTGCGCTCGTGGTCCGCAGACCCTTCCTCCCCAACTTCCGCGAGAGCATGGCCGCCCTCAACATCCTCAAGATCGCCGAACGGATCGTCAAATATTGGAAACATCCGGTTCCCAACAGCGCCGCCCTGATGATCAATCACGCCTTTCAGGCGACCGGGAGCCTTAATCCGGCAAATCCCTGAGCCGCCGAACGAAAAAGGACGATCGAAGTACTGTTCCTTCACCTTTGACCTCCTTGTCTTGAAAGAAAAATGGACGGCAATGAAAAAAGCCCATATTCGCAGAAATAGGGCTTTTATAAAGCTGTCCCCCAGGCATGCGGAGGCGGGTTGTGGCGCAGGCTCTCGTAAAGGGCGATTCCGGCCGCAGTGGAAAGATTCAAGGAGCGCGTGCGGTCCGTGATGGGGATGTGGTAAGTGGATGCGGCGTAGCGCGAGACAAGGGCCCGGGGCAGTCCTCTGGTTTCAGAACCGAAGACCAGAAACATGCGTGGCAAAGACGGCATGGACCAGAAAGGCAGCGCCCCGGTCTTGGTGAACATCGCCACCTCGGCTTCCGCTGGCGTCATGTCCTCGGCCAGTGCGTCGAAGCTCTCCCACACTCTCGGGCTCACCTGCTCCCAATAGTCCAGCCCGGCCCGCTTCACCTCTTTGCTCTCCAGGGAAAATCCCAGCGGCTTGATCAGATGCAAGCAGGCATTGGCAGCCAGGCAGGTGCGGCCGATGTTACCCGTATTCCAGTGGATTTCGGGCGCCACGAGGACCACGTGGCGCTCCGGGCGGATCGGTTTTAGAGGAGAGCTGGATTTGCCAATTTGCAAGAGGCCGCCTTTCTTAACCGGACTGACCGGCAACGGGTCAACGCTTTTTCAATTGCCGCCGGCTGTGCAGACGGGCATTTATCAAAAGCCGGCTAAAGCCTCCTGCCGCAGTGCGGGCAAAACGTGTAATCGGATGGCAGGTCCTTGCTGCAGAAGCGGCATCCCCTGGCCTCGCCCTGAACCGGTGCGGCCGGTGCGGACCCGGATTCGGAGACAGTCCGCTCGCAGCGGGCGCAGATGATGACGGGTTCTCCGGTCTTGACCTTGAGGATGGGGATGAAAAAGACGCTCAGGTAATGGTCCACGCGCTTGTAATAGGCCTGGTGCAGGCCGCAGACCGGGCAGCGCCGGGGCTTCTCATCCAGGACCTTGACCTTGGGCGAGATGCCGGCGATGACGAAAAAAAAGGCGTCAAGGTTGATCACGCTGCACCCTTTCGTTACATGCCGGTACCATTCTATATAGATTCGCCCGCCAGTCAATCGGCTTTGGCCGATAGCGGTGATTGCAGCCCCATTTGTGCTTGACACGGACCGGCAACTCGTTTAATAAAAAATTTCCCCTGATTTTTTATCGATAATCTCTCTCGGTTTCACTCTTTTTGCGAGGAACAGGATAGCGTCAGCCCTATGGCAGAGGCCTTGGTCAGTCTCATTCATAAGAAGCGATCCGCAATCATTGCCAAATGGTTTGATTCCACCGTTCACGCCTACGCCCCCGACACGGCCGCCTTCCTCAAGAGCCAGCAAGATCAATTTGCCAACCCCGTGGGAAGCAGCACCCGCAAAGGGATCGAGACCCTGCTGGACCAGCTGATGGGGGACATGAACGGCGAGGCGATCGCCGCCAGTCTGGATCCCATCATGCGGATCCGGGCCGTTCAGAGTCTATCCCCGGCCCAGGCCACCGCGTTCATCTTCGCATTGAAACAGGTCCTGCGCGACATGTTTGACAAGCAACTTCAGGACCCCGGAATGGCCCGGCAGTTTTTCGAGTTCGCGGCGCGCATCGACCGGGTCTGCCTCGCGGCGTTTGAGATCTACGTGGGCTGCCGGGAGCAGGTGTTCGAACTCAAAGCAAACGAAATGCGCAACCGCACCTTTCGGGCGTTCAAGCGGGCCGGGCTGGTCGCAGAGCCCGCGGGGGAAGAGCCGCAGGATTGAGCGATCAAGGTCAACTACATTCCACCGCGCTTCAGGACGGCCCCCTGCCGGCGAGGCGCAGATTTTCGCGAGGTGTTGATCGATGAACAAAAAGTACATGGTCTCCTTCATCGCCGTTTTCGGTCTGTTCCTGATTGCCTGGGCAGGGGTATCCATCGGCCTGCAGTGGGTCTTCGGAGTGATCATCCCCTACCTGGCGGTCCTGGTCTTTGCCACCGGCTTCGTTCGCAGGGTCCTGGGATGGTCGCGTTCGGCCGTGCCGTTTGCCATCCCCACTACGGGCGGGCAGGCCAAATCCTTCCCGTGGATCCGGCATGCCAGGTTCGACTGCCCGGACAGCCGGTTCGATCTCTGGGTGCGCATGGCGCTCGAGATCCTGACTTTTCGCTCGCTCTTCCGCAACACCCGCATGAAGCTGAGCGGGGGCAAGCTGTCCTACCAACTTGAGATCTTCCTGTGGGTGGGCGCGCTGGCGTTCCACTACGCGTTTCTCACGGTGATCCTCCGCCACACGCGCTTCTTCACCGAGCCCGTGCCCTGGTGCGTGCAGCTGCTTGAAAATGTCGACAGCTTCTTCCGCCTGGAGATCATCTATCCCCAGTTCCAGTTCGGCCTGCCGGCGGTGTACCTCTCCGGGATCGTCCTGCTGGCTGCCGTCGTCTACCTGGCGCTGCGCCGGATCGTCATCCCTTCGGTGCGCTACATTTCGCTCGCCTCGGATTTCTTCCCGCTTCTGCTGATCTTCGGGATCGCCTTTACTGGCATCATGATGCGCTACGTCACCAAGATCGACATCAACGCGGCCAAACAGCTGACCATGGGACTGGTGACCTTTCACCCCACCGTCCCGGCGGGCATCGGAGCGATATTCTATATCCACCTTTTCTTTGTCAGCGTGCTGCTCGCCTATTTCCCCTACAGCAAGCTGATGCACCTGGCGGGCGTGTTCCTGAGCCCCACCCGCAACATGCTCGCCAGCACCCGCTCCTATCGGCACGTCAACCCCTGGAACTACCCGGTGAAGGTCCATACCTACGAGGAGTATGAAGAAGAGTTCCGTGAAAAGATGGTCGAAGCCGGACTGCCGGTGGACAAACCGCTTGAAGCCTCAGCGGAAGCAGCGGAGAAGGAGTAAGTCATGGCTGACAAACTGCTCAAACCCAAAGAACTGATAGACAGGATCGGCTACCAGCCGCCGCAGACCGACTGGATGGACACCCCCATCGACATCCGCAAGGGGATGTACTGCTACGCTTCCAACCCCAAGAGTGTCGCTAACCTGGGGTTCCCCAACGCGCGGCCGTGGAACCCCACCGAGCCGGACTGGAAGTTGCCGGAGAACTGGCAGCAGATCATCCACGACGGGTTCAAGGAGCGCCTGGAACGTTTCCGCTCCTTCAAGGTGTTCATGGACATCTGCGTGCGCTGCGGCGCCTGCGCCGACAAGTGCCATTATTTCATCGGGACGGGCGACCCCAAGAACATGCCGGTCCTGCGGGCGGAGCTCTTGCGCTCGGTCTACCGCAACGACTTCACCCGCATGGGCAAGCTGCTCGGCAAGGCCAACGGCGCCCGGCCCCTCACCCTCGACGTCCTGAAGGAGTGGTGGTACTACCTGTTCCAGTGCTCGGAGTGCCGGCGCTGCTCGCTGTTCTGCCCCTACGGCATCGATACGGCCGAGATCACCATGATGGGCCGGGAGCTGCTCAACCTGGTGGGCCTGAACATCGACTGGATCGCGACCCCGGTTTCCAACTGCTACATGAACGGCAACCACCTCGGCATCCAGCCCCACGCCTTCAAGGACATGCTCGACTTCTTTGTCGACGACATCGAGGAGCGCACCGGCGTGCGGGTGAAGCCCGAATACATGAAGAAGGGGGCCGACATCCTGTTCATCACCCCCTCCGGCGACGTTTTTGCCGACCCGGGCACTTACACCGCCATGGGCTACCTCATGCTCTTCCACTACCTGAAGGAAAAGTACGGCCTGGAGGTCACCTGGAGCACCTACGCCTCAGAAGGCGGCAACTTCGGCTTCTTCACCTCCCACGAGACCATGAAGCGGCTGAACGCCAAGATGTATGCCGAGGCCAAGCGCCTGGGCGTCAAGTGGATCCTCGGGGGTGAGTGCGGCCACATGTGGCGGGTGATCAACCAGTACATGGACACCATGAACGGGCCGGCCGATTTCCTGGATGTGCCGGTCAACCCGATCACCGGGACCCGCTTCGAGCAGGCCCGCTCCACCAAGATGGTGCACATCGTCGAGTTTACCGCCGACCTGATCCGCAACCGGAAGCTCGATCTGACCCCCGCCCGCAACGACTACCTGAAGGTGACCTACCACGACTCCTGCAACCCCTCGCGCGGCATGGGGTTCTTCGACGAACCGCGCTACGTGATCCAGAACGTCTGCAACCACTTTTACGACATGCCGGCCAGCACCATCCGCGAGCAGACCTTCTGCTGCGGCAGCGGGGCGGGCCTGAACGCCGGCGAGAACATGGAGCTGCGCATGAGCGGCGGCATGCCGCGGGCCAACGCCGTCAAGCACGTGCGCGACGCCCACGGGGTCAACATGCTGGCCTGCATCTGCGCCATCGACCGGGCGGCACTGCCCGCGCTCATGGACTACTGGCTGCCCGGGGTTCAGGTCGCGGGCACCCACGAGCTGGTGGCCAACGCCCTGAACCTGCCCGGCCAGAACGATCGGGCCACCAACCTGCGGGGCGACGATCTCGAAGAACTCAAGGCGCAAGCGGAGGGCGAAACCGATGAATGACAAGAAACTGATTGTCACCGGATTGGTCATCTTTCTCATAATCGTCTTGTTCCCCTTCTGGTACAACCGGGGCAGGGCGGTTCCCCCGCCCGAGGTCAAGCTCACCGAGCAGGCCAAGGCGGCCAAGGAGTGCGTGCTCTCCAAGGATTACATGCGCTCCGAGCACATGCAGCTGCTCGACCTCTGGCGCGAGTCGGTGGTGCGCGAAGCCGACCGGATCTACACGAACCCCAAGGGCAAGCAGTTCGTGATGAGCCTTTCGAACACCTGCCTCGACTGTCATTCCAACAAGGCGGACTTCTGCGACAAGTGCCACAACTACGCATCGGTGCGGCCGTATTGTTGGGACTGCCACATAGACAACCCGAAGGAGAATTCGTGATGGATACCAGCAGACGTCGTGTGCTACAGCTTTTGGGGCTTTCCGCCGCAGCGCTGTCGGCCCCGCCGGTCTTCAACGCGCTGGCCAAGGAGGCGCACGAACCGGCGGCCGCCCCCCAGATCGGGCCGAGCAAGGAGGCCCTGACGGCCAAGCAGTGGGCCATGGTGATCGACACCCCCAAGTTCAAGTCCGAGAAGGACGTCGAGCCCCTGGTCGAAGCCTGCCACAAGATCCACAACGTCCCGCACTGGGACGAGAAGCGTTGGGAGATCAAGTGGCTGTGGGCAACCCACTACGAGCACGCCTTCACGGGGACCGTTTCCCGGCGGTTCGTCGCCGAGGAAGTGCAGCACCGGCCCTTCCTGGTTCTCTGCAACCACTGTGAGAACCCGCCCTGCGTGCGCGCCTGCCCCACCAAGGCCACCTTCAAGCGGCCCGAGGACGGCATCGTCATGATGGACTTCCACCGCTGCATCGGCTGCCGCTTCTGCATGGCGGCCTGCCCCTTCGGGGCCCGCAGCTTCAACTACCGGGACCCGCGCCCCGCGCTCAAATACACCAACAAGCAGTTCCCCACGCGCATGAAGGGAGTGGTCGAGAAGTGCAGCTTCTGCGTCGAGCGTCTGGCCGAGGGCAAGATGCCGGCCTGCGTCGAGGCGTCGGAGGGCAAGCTGACGTTCGGCGACCTCTTCGATGAGAAATCCAAGGTGCGCGAGCTCATCAAAACCCACTACACCATTCGGCGCAAAGTCAACCTGGGGACCGAGCCGGCTGTTTATTACATCGTGTGAGGTGACGCATGCTCGAGCTAGCCGTTAAAGGATCTAAGAGATATTACGGATGGATGGCGCTGCTTCTCGGTATCGCCGGGGTCGGTTTTCTGGTCTACCTGAAGCAGCTGGATTTCGGCCTGGGCATCACCGGCATGAGCCGGGACGTGTCCTGGGGCTTTTACATCGCCAATTTCACCTTCCTGGTCGGCGTGGCCGCCGGGGGCGTCATGGTGGTGCTGCCCTACTATCTGCACGACTACAAGGCCTACGGCAAGGTGACGATCCTGGGCGAGTTCCTGGCCATCGCCTCGGTGGTCATGTGCATCACCTTCATCCTGGTCGACCTCGGCCAGCCGATGCGGGTAATGAACGTGCTGCTCTATCCGTCTCCTAACTCGGTGCTGTTCTGGGACACCATCGTGCTGAACGGGTATCTGTTCCTGAACCTGGTCATCGGATGGAACGTGCTCGAGGCGGAGCGAAACGGCGTGCACTACCAGAACTGGCTCAAGCCGCTCATCTACATTTCGATCCCCTGGGCGGTCAGCATCCACACCGTCACCGCCTACCTGTATTGCGGCCTGCCCGGCCGGGGCTTCTGGCTGACCGCCATCCTGGCCCCGCGTTTTCTGTCGTCGGCCTTTGCCTCGGGGCCGGCGCTCCTGATCCTGCTGTGCCTGGTCATCCGTCGCGTCACCAACTTCGACCCGGGCTGGAAGCAAATCCAGTCGCTTGCCGTGACCGTGGCCTACGCCATCTGCATCAATGTTTTCTTCCTGCTGTGCGAGGTGTTCGTGGCCTTCTACAGCCAGATCCCCGAGCACGTGGATCACCTCCTCTACCTGTTCGTGGGGCTGCAGGGCAAAGGCGCCTACGTGCCGTGGATGTGGACCTCGATGGCACTCATGGTCGCCGGGATCATCCTGCTCGTGAACCCGATCACCCGCAAGAACGAGCTGACGCTCATCGTGGGCTGCATCTGCGTCTTCTTCGGATGCTGGATCGACAAGGGCCTGGGAATGATCTCCGGCGGCTTCGTGCCGAACCCGTTGCACGAGGTGAACGAGTACATCCCGACCCTGTTGGAGGGAATGATCACTATAGGCGTCTACGCCCTGGGCTTCTTTGTGTTGACCATACTTTTCAAGATCGCGGTGTCGGTTAAAGAAGAAGTGCGAGCATAAAAGGGCTTACGCCCTTTTATATCAAAAAAAACAAAGAGGCGCTCCCCGATAGCGAGGAGCGCCTCTTTGTTTTTTTTACGATTGAACCATCTCAAGAAAATATTCGTGAAACCGGAGATCGCGGGACAGCTCCGGGTGAAAAGAGGTGACCAGCAGCCGGCCCGCGCGCGCGGCAACGGCCGTGCCGTCTGCCAGACGGGCGATCACCTGCGCGGGCGGCCGGGCTTCAACCAGGCGGGGCGCTCGAATGAAAATCGCCGGAAATGGTTTGGTCCGTCCCTCTTTCAGGACTTCCACCTGCAGGCTCGCCTCAAAACTGTCTATCTGCCGTCCGAAGGCGTTGCGCTCCACCGCGATGTCCATGAGCCCTAAGACGGGCTGTTCCCGTCCGACCTCCTTGGCCATCAAGATCATCCCGGCGCAGGTGCCCCAGACCGCATTCTGGACGGCGAAGCTGCGGATGGGATCCATCAGGCCATAGGCCACCATCAGTTTGCCGATGGTGGTGCTTTCACCGCCCGGCATGATCAAGCCGTCGAGTCCCGGCATGTCCTGCGGCAGGCGCACCTCGACGGCCGGGATGCCGAGCTCCCTCAGCTTGTGGATGTGCTCGATGAAGGCTCCCTGCAGCGCCAATACCCCGATTCTCAACTCCCCCCCATTCCCGGTGCGCGTGCTCCGGCTACCAGCCCCGGCCCGCCAGCCGCTCACCTTCAGGCAAACCGGCGGCGCTGATGCCTGGCATGGGCGCGCCCAGGTTGGCGCTCAATTCGGCCAGGATGCCGGGGTTCCGGTACTGCGTGGTGGCCTGCACAATGGCTTTCGCCCTTTTGGCGGGATCACTGCTCTTGAATATCCCCGATCCCACGAAAACACCGTCCACGCCAAGCTGCATCATCAACGCGGCATCCGCCGGGGTGGCAAGGCCGCCGGCGGCGAAATTGACCACCGGCAGACGGCCCAGTTCCTTGGTCTGCCGCACCAGCTCGTAGGGTGCGCCGATGTTTTTGGCGTAGGCCATCAACTCTTCATCGGGCTTGGCCTGCAGGAGTCGGATCTCGCCCAGCACGGCGCGTGCGTGGCGCACGGCTTCGACCACATCGCCGGTTCCGGCCTCGCCCTTAGTGCGGATCATGGCCGCCCCCTCGCCGATACGGCGCAGCGCCTCGCCCAGGTTGCGGCACCCGCACACAAACGGCACGCCAAAGCCGTGTTTATAGATGTGGTGGTCTTCATCTGCCGGAGTGAGGACTTCGCTCTCATCGACATAGTCCACCCCGATGGACTCCAGGATCTGGGCCTCCACGAAGTGGCCGATGCGGCATTTGGCCATGACCGGGATGCTGACGCAGGACATGATCTCCCGTATCAGGCCGGGATCGGACATGCGCGCCACTCCGCCCTGAGCCCGGATATCGGACGGCACCCGCTCGAGCGCCATCACGGCGCAGGCCCCGGCTTCTTCCGCGATAACGGCATGTTCGGGCGACACCACGTCCATGATGACGCCTCCCTTAAGCATTTGCGCCAACCCGCTTTTCACCGTGAAGCTGGCGGATCTCTGCGCCTCCTTGCGCCGCGGCTTGTCCATGGCGTTCCCTCCCAAGTTCAGAAGTTCAAATTGATGTCGTTTGGCCTTTCTTAGCGGATGTGATAATTAAAAAACAGATACAGATTTTTATAAAAAATGGCATAACAGATTGGCAGGTGCCGGAGGGACAACTCGGATGCCCGGGGACAAGAGCAGAAATGAACGGCCGCCTTTCACATCACGGGAGGCTTTTCGCTACCGGAAGCTGGCCGGCGAGATCGAGCGCAGGATAACAGGCGGGATTTATCAGCCGGGCGAGAAACTACCCTCCATCCGCCGGCTTCACCAGCAGACGAGCTTGAGCATCTCGACGGTCTATCAGGCCTACGTGGAGCTCGAAAACACGGGTGTGGTCGAAGCCCGTCCAAAGTCCGGCTATTACGTTCGCCCCGTTTCGCTGCAAAAACTGGAGGCCCCGGTTTTCAGCAAGAAATCATCCGCCCCCCAGCGCGTCAGCCTGGCGCCTGCGATCAACTCCGTGGTCGAGGCTATCAGCAATCCCCGGTTTGTCCCCCTCGGCAACACCGCCATGGATCCGGCCCTATTGCCCGTCAAGCCCCTCGCCCGCATCCTGAAGTCCCTAAGCCACAGCGAGATGCGGACCCTGCTGACCTATTCGCCCTCGGAAGGCTTTCCTGAACTGAGACGGCAGATCGCGCTGCGAACCGTAGGGGTGCTGGAGGGCATTGCACCCGAAGACATCATTATCACCAACGGCTGCATGGAAGCGGTCGCGCTCTCGCTCCTGGCCGTCACCCAGCCGGGAGATACCGTTGCCATCGAGGCACCGACCAACTTCAGTTTTCTGCAACTGCTCAAGGAACTCGGCCTGCTCGTCGTGGAGATCGCCACCGACCCGCGGGAAGGGGTTGATCTCGAGGAGCTTGAAAAAAGTCTGAGCACAAGCACGATTCGAGCCTGTCTGTTCATGCCCAACTTTCACAACCCTCTCGGGGCGCTGATGCCCGAAGGGAAAAAGCAGGCCCTGATGGAATTGCTGAGCGCGCACGGGGTCCCGGTCATTGAAGATAATATCAGCAGCCCGCTTTATTTCGGCGAACAGCGCCCGAAGCCGCTCAAGGCGTATGACCGCGACAACCTGGTGCTGACCTGCTCGTCCTTTTCAAAAACCCTGGCACCGGGGTTGCGCCTGGGTTGGACCATTCCGGGCAGCCGTTTCAGTCCCAAAATTAAACGCTTGAAAGCCGGGATTACGATTTCCACGTCCACCCTGGACCAATACCTCGTATCCCGATTTCTGGAAAGCGGCGCTTACGAGCGGCATCTGCGGGTCTTGAGAACCGCCTTAAAGAAACAGCTTTTCAGGACAGCCCTCGAAATCCAGAAACATTTTCCGACCCAGACCCGGTTGGCCGTTCCCCAGGGGGGATCCCTGCTCTGGATCCAGCTGCCTCCGGCCGTCGACGGATTGGCGGTCTATCAAGCGGCTTTCGATCGGAATATCGCGATTATTCCCGGTGTGGTTTGTTCGAATTCGAAGATCTTTACCAATTATATCCAAATCGGTTGCGCAGCCCCCTTCAGTCACAAGATCAAAGAGGCGGTCGAAATCCTGGGTTCGATTGTATCAGGGTCCCTGTGACAATACTTTAAGATTGGGCCGGGGTGTCTCGCCATCGAGAATCCGATGCAATCCGGCTGGCATTTTTCTCTCATTCCTGATAAAGTCTTGCACTATTAGCAGCTTCCAATTTATCTGATACCTCAATATGTTGATAAGACAGGCTAAGAAATGAGAAACGGTGCAAATCATTACAATGCCGCCGACCTCGAGGTGTTGCGAGGCCTCGAGCCCGTCAAGCGGCGACCCGGCATGTACACCGACACCACCCGGCCGAACCACCTGGCCCAGGAGGTTATTGACAATGCCGTGGACGAGGCTATTGCCGGCTTCGCCACCCGCATCGAGGTCACCCATTTCAAGGACGGCTCCATCCAGATCATCGACAACGGCCGTGGGATGCCCGTGGACCAGCACCCCGAGGAAAAGGTGTCCGGGGTCGAGGTCATCCTGACCCGGTTGCATGCCGGCGCGAAATTCGGGCACAAGAATTACCAGTTCTCCGGGGGCCTGCACGGGGTCGGGGTCTCGGTGGTCAATGCACTTTCGACCCGGCTCGATGTCGAGATCCGCCGAAACGGCCTCATCTACCAGATGGTTTTCAAGTCCGGGAAGAAGGCCTCCGAGCTTAAAACGATCGGCAAAGCCAAGAAGTCCGACACGGGCACAACGGTCCGGTTCTGGCCGGATGCCCGATATTTTGAAACATTGAAATTTTCAGTGAGCCGGCTGCGGCACACGCTGCGCGCCAAGGCGGTGCTCTGCCCCAGGCTTACGGTCACATTTTTCGATGAAGGCACCGGCCAAACCGACAGCTGGTATTTCGAGGACGGTTTGAAGGACTACCTGGCGGAGAGCGTCAGGGATTTCGCACGCATCCCCGTGGAACCGTTTGTCGGTCACCTGGAAGGCCAGGACGAATCCGTGAGCTGGGCGGTCATCTGGCTGCCCGAGGACGGGGACGGCATCGCCGAAAGCTATGCGAACCTGATCCCCACCCCTCAGGGCGGGAGCCACGTAGCGGGGTTCCGGGCGGGACTTCTGGCCGCGCTGCGCGATTTCGGCGAGTTCCGGGGCTTCATACCGCGGGGGGTGAAGCTCACCCCCGAGGACGTCTGGGAGCGTTGCAGCTACATCCTCTCGGCCAAGCTGGCGGACCTGGCGTTCTCCGGGCAGACCAAGGAGCGGCTTTCCTCGCGGCAGTGCACGGGCTTCATCGCGAGCGTCGTGCAGGACGCGTTTTCGCACTGGCTCACCCAGAACCCGGAGGCGGCGCAGAAGCTCTGCGAGATGGCCATCGAAAACGCCCGCCGCCGTCTGAAGGAGGCGGCCAAGGTCGTCCGGCGCAAAACCGGGGCCGGCCCCGCGCTTCCCGGAAAACTCACGGACTGCATCTCGCAGAACCCGGAGGAAAGCGAGCTTTTCCTGGTGGAAGGAGATTCGGCCGGAGGCTCCGCCAAGCAGGCCCGGGACAAGAACACCCAGGCGGTACTGCCCCTGCGAGGCAAGATCCTCAACGCCTGGGAGGAGGACGCGAACTCGATCCTGCGGTCCAGGGAAATCCACGACATCGCGGTCGCGATCGGCGTGGACCCGGGGTCGAGCGATCTTGCGGGGCTGCGCTACGGCAAGAACATCATCCTGGCCGATGCCGACTCGGACGGGTTGCACATCGCAACCCTTCTGTGCGGCCTGTTTCTCAGGCATTTCCGGCCGCTGGTGGAGGCCGGAAAAATTTGCGTGGCCATGCCGCCGCTTTACCGGATCGACCAGGGGCCCAGGGTCTTCTATGCCCTGGACGAGCCGGAGAAGAACGCGATTCTGAAACGCTTGAGCGAGGACGGCAAAAAAGGCAAAATCAACGTCCAGCGCTTCAAGGGTCTCGGCGAGATGAACCCCTTGCAGCTGCGGGAAACCACCATGCACCCCGAGACGCGCCGCTTGGTCCGGCTGACCCTCCCCCAGAACGACGGTAGCGGCGAAGTCATGGACATGCTGCTGTCCAAGAAGCGGGTCAAGGACCGCAGGCGGTGGCTGGAGGAGGAAGGGGATCGCGTCGGAGCCGAGTCGCTTTAGAAGCTGTTTAAAATCTCGTCTGAGACTCGATGGCGGCGTTGTCCCGCGGTTTGAAATGCTCACGTACTAGCGCGTGTACGCTCCGCTTTCAAACCGCGGGGTGCCTTGCCCTCGAGCCTGATCCGAGGCTTTGAAACAGCTTCCATTTTATCAGGAGTCATTGGAGTAGATTGTAATGGCACGTGCAAAACCGCTTCAAGTGGAAAGTGTCGAGCAGCTGCCGCTTTCGGAATTCGTCCGGCCCGCCTATCTGAACTATGCCATGTACGTCATCATGGACCGGGCCCTGCCTTTCATCGGCGACGGGCTCAAGCCGGTTCAGCGCCGCATCGTTTTTGCGATGAGCGAACTCGGCCTGCGGGCAACGGCCAAGTACAAGAAATCCGCCCGCACCGTCGGCGACGTGCTCGGCAAATACCACCCCCACGGCGACTCCGCCTGCTATGAGGCCATGGTGCTCATGGCCCAACCCTTCTCCTACCGCTACCCCCTCGTGGATGGCCAGGGCAACTGGGGCTCCACGGACAACCCCAAGGATTTCGCGGCGATGCGCTACACGGAGGCACGGCTGTCGGCCTATGCCGACATGCTTTTGTCCGAGGTCGAAATGGGCACGACCGACTGGGTCCCGAACTTCGACGGCACGCTCCGGGAGCCGGTCGCACTGCCGGCCCGGCTGCCCAACATCCTGCTCAACGGGGCTGCCGGGATCGCGGTCGGCATGACGACCGACATCCTGCCCCACAACATCGGCGAGGTCGTGGAGGCCTGCATTCACCTGATCGACCACCCCCAGGCGAAAATTGAGGACATCTGCACCCACATCCAGGGGCCCGACTTCCCGACCGGCGCGGAGATCATCAACCCCCGGGCCGAAATCCTCGACGCCTACCGCACCGGTCTGGGCAACATCCGCATGCGGGCCACCTGCGAGTACGACAACGGCGACATCATCATCACGGCTCTGCCTTACCAGGTGTCGCCTGCCAGGATCATCGAGCAGATCGCGGCCATGATGCAAGCCAAGAAGCTTCCGATGGTGGCCGACATCCGGGATGAGTCCGACTACGAAGACCCTATCCGGCTGCGCATCATCCCGCGGTCCAACCGCGTGGACAAGGACGTGCTCTTGAGCCACCTCATGGCCACAACCGAGCTCGAAAAGACCTGCCGGCTCAATTTCAACGTCATCGGGCTGAACCGCAGGCCGCAGACCCTCGGCCTGATCGATCTGCTCAGGCAGTGGCTGGAGTTCCGGAAGCAGACGGTGCTCAAGCGGCTCAGCTTCCGGCTGGAGAAAATAAACGAGCGGCTGCATTTGCTGCAAGGACTGCTCATCGTCTTCCTGCACCTGGACGAGGTGATCCGGATCATCCGCAAGAGCGACGACCCGCAGAAAGAGTTGATGCGGCGCTTCCGGCTGAGCGAGATTCAGGTGGAGGCCATCCTGCAGATCCGCCTGCGGCAGCTGGCACGCCTCGAAGAGATCAGGCTCAAGGCGGAAAAAAAGGATCTCGAAGCCGAAAAACAGGAAATCGAAGCGGTCCTTTCGTCCGAACGCAAGCTCAAGGGCCTGATCAAGAAAGAGTTGAAATCCGATGCGGAAAAGTTCGCCGGCAGCCGCCGGACCCGCATCGTCGCGCGCAAGGAGGCCCAGGCCATCAAGGAAAAGGACCTCGTCCCCGCAGACCCGGTGACCGTGATCCTGTCTGCCAACGGCTGGGTCCGGGCCGCCAAGGGCCACGACATCGATCCGGAAAGCCTGGGGTTCAAACCCGGGGATTCATTTTTAAGCGCGGCGCGGGGCAAGTCGAACCAGCTCGCGGTGTTTATGGACACGACCGGCCGTACCTACTCGCTCGAAGCTCACAGCCTTCCATCGGCCCGCGGGCTGGGGGAGCCGATCACCGCGCGCTTCGTCCTGCCGCCGGGGGCACGTTTCGTTTCGGTTGCCATCGGCCCCGAAAACCAGAAGCATCTCCTGGCGAGCGATTTCGGCTACGGTTTTGTGACTGAAATGGGGAACCTGCAGAGCAAGAACCAGAAGGGCAAAGCCATGCTGCGAGTCGCAGCCGGCGCTAGTGCGCTGCCCGCGCTCGCCGTCGACGACCCGCAGCATCAGTATCTTGCCGCCATCACCAGCGCGGGACGCCTCCTGGTGATCGGGCTAAACGAGCTTCCGGTCCTTCCCAAAGGCAAGGGCAATAAAATCATTCAAATCCCCAGGAAGAAGCTTGTCAGCCGCGAAGAATTCTTGAAACACCTGGTGGTGTTCGATCCCCAGGGCTGCCTGGTGATCCATTCGGGCAAGCGCAGTTATAAGTTGACCCCGGAAATCGCCAAGTCCTACATGGGTGAACGGGGCAGGCGGGGCAAGAAACTGCCGCGGGGCTTCCGGACGGTGGACCGGGTCGAGCGCGAAGCGGCCGACATTGAAGCCAAGCCGCCCCAAGCACCCGAGCAGGTCACGTTTGACAATTTCTAACGCGGGGGCTGCACCATTTCGCGCTCCACATCCGCTCATGGTGCCGAAAGAACGGTTTCAGTATCCCGCGTGGCGGAAGATTTCGCCTTCCACGAGGTAGATCACCTCTTCGGCGATGTTGGTGGCGTGGTCGGCCAGCCGCTCCAGGTGGCGGGAGATCAGCAGCAGGTTGATGTAGTACCCCACCCGCTCCGGCAGGTCCTTGATGGCCTGCTTGATCTTGTCGTAGGCGTCGTTCTTGATCTTGTCCACCTCATCGTCCATGGTGATCACCCGGTAGGCCAGGTCCACGTCCAGGTTGACCAGAGCGTCCAGGCTCATCCTGAGCATCTTCTGGGCCTTTTCCCCCATCTCGGAATAATCGAACCAGAACGGCGGCTTGGGTCGCTTGGCAATGACCTGCACCCGCTGGGCGATGTTCACGGCCTGGTCGCCGATGCGCTCCAGTTCGTTGTTGATCTTGATCACTGTGATGATAAAGCGCAGGTCGACGGCCACGGGCTGGTGCAGCGCCAGGACCTTGAGGCACTCCTCCTCGATATCCACCTCGGTGTCGTTGATTTCGCGGTCCCTCTTGATGATCCGGTCCGCTAGATCCACATCGACGCGATCCACGGCCCGGACCGAATCATGCACCAGGTCCTCGACCATGGAACCCAGGGTGAGAATGCGCTTCTTGATGATTTCCAATTCCTTGCGGAAGTGCTTGGTCATAAACTCGTCCTTCCTGAACCGGCGGTTTGCATCGTTTGTAAACTATCATACCAAAAATTTAGGTGAATGTGAGAAATTGGTTAAGATCTGGTTAGGGGCACCTGAACCAAATCCTCTTGCATGATCGGCGAGGCGGTTGCGGCAGACTGGCTGGTAGTTCTGAATGGAAGAAGCCGGCGGGTTTCTGGAAGCCGCGGAAACCGAACCGGGTCAGCGGCGGGTGCCGGCGGGCGGACCAGGAGTGCGGCAGGCCCTCAAAGGGATGGTATAGTTTCTGCAGATCAAACCAAGACGTCCGCGCCCTGTCTCCACACGCGACAGGGCGCGGAGGGATGAGCGAAAGCGGGCATCCCGCGCCGCGCAGAGGGCCCTGCAGAACCGGCGCACCCTGCTTGCGGTCACCCGCTGCAATAGGCGACAGCAGGTCCTTTCCCGACCGTCAGGGTCCACGTCGAGCTCAATCGGCAGCCGCTGATGCCGTTGACCTCAACCCGCACGTGCGCGGGCAGCCGCGCGGAAAGCCTTTCCATCAAATCCCAAATCTGCTCGCACGAACAGCCCCAAAGGTCGACTATAACCGTATCCGCTCCTATCGACCGGCGCTTGACCTTTACGGAAAACAACCCTCGAAAATTCGGTGAATTCAATTCCTGGAGGACCCTGGTGCTTAGCGCGGCTTCCCGCTGGTCGCGCGCGCGAAGGAACGCTATCCGTAAGACAACGGGCCCCAGAATGCACAGAAACCCTATGGACAGTTTGCCGAGACTTGCAAACAACTCTGCCATGGCATGCCTCCTTTCGCAGGATTATGGCATTATGAGCGACTTTGGAGAACTCTTCCTGGCGTAATCTCCGGAGGTTATCTCCATCAGGCGGGACCGAAGCATCTCGATCCCCGCCTTGTCGATTCTTTTGTTGTCGACGATGATCTCCTTGCCCTTTGGGGCGAGGGCGCGAAGCTTGCTTTCGACCAGACTGGAGCAGACGACCACGGAGGCCTCGGCTATCATCTTTTGCAAGCTGGACCTTTCTTCGCCGCAGCCGGTGATCACCCGCAGGTGCTTCAATCCGGCTCTCTGGATTGAAAGTTTCATGTTCTCTGCTCCGGCCCCAGTGGTGCAGGTCACCCCCACCTTGGTCCCCTCGGGAAGCGACGTCAGCCGCATCAAAGTCTCCAGACTCGTGTCCACCATGAGGGCGACCACCTCCATCATTGAGTCTTCCAGAAGGCTCTGAACTTCCCGGATGTGGTAGAAGGTGGTGATAATCAGTGCATAGCGATTCAACGATTCCAGATCCTGCTCAACGGCCTTGGCGAAATCCCCGACCAGCATGGAATCCACCTGGATGCGCAGCTCCTTCTTGAGCTCCGCGCTGAAAAGCTCAAGCTCCGGTCGGCTGCACTCGATGAAAAGCGCTTTAACCTCGCGCTCACCCCCTGGCGTTACGGGCAATGCCTGGGTCCGGGCATAAAGGGTCAGGAACAGCTCTTCCGGGCTGAAGCCCAGCTTTCCGGCTCGATCGAGCGCTTCGTCCACCACCGCCAGCAGCTTGTGCATGCTCTCAACCTTCGACTCTGATTTGGCCTTGGCGGCAGACACAAAGGTGCCCCGCCCAGGCTCACAGGAAAGAAATCCTTCCCGCTGCATTTCCGAAAACACTTTCGACACCGTGTTCCGGTTCACCCGCAGGAACCCGGCGAGTTGCCGCACGGTGGGCAGTTGCGTCCCGGCGCGCATTTGACCCGATTGAATCAGATATACCAGCTGCGCCTTGAGCTGGGCGTGCACCGGGAGCTGATTTTTACGATTGAGCTTGAGGTCCACTATATTGTCCTATTGGCATAGGACAATAGGACATATGATAAGGTGTGTCAAGAATTTTGTGCAGAGAAACTATGCCCTGAGAATAAAAGACGATCCAAAGGCTGCATGTTCAGCTTTTCAAGAACGACCCGCCAGCGGTTGGGGTCGAATTCTCCCTCCTTGTCTTGGGCGCGGTCGAGAAGACTGTAGGCGTAACCAAGAAAATGAGGCGCGCGATTGGCGAAATCGAGATAGCCTTTGCCGTAAATACGCAGAAACACAGGGTATCATGACCTCCCGTCGCCGGGTGCCCAGCCGTCTTTGCCTGCCGAACGGCGCTCGGTTCACTCAATTTTAGCGGTTCTCTAACGCGCGGCTAAATCTGGGTTTTTACAATGGCGGCATCGTCAGTATGCGGAATATCGTATCCGCGCCACATGAACGCATCGGGAGGGACCATGGAAGAAGCGCTTTTCGAAGACCAAATTTTTTCAATCGTCCCGAAAACAACGCGCAAAGAGAACAATAAGGTTTTATCGATCATCGCCGGTCCGGTAGAACATCTGCTCGGCCTGAGCCAATGCACTGCCATATATGAAAAGGCCAGATCCCAATGCGACTCTCATCTATTCATGCGCGAAGTCCTGCGCCGACTGGATGTGCGGCCTGTCGTCAAAACAGAGGATTTGGAGAACATCCCTAGGAAAGGCCCGGTGGTGGTTGTCGGTAACCACCCGTTCGGCGGGATTGAAGGCATCATCATGGCGGACACGCTTCTCACCCGTCGGCCGGATGTAAAAATCATGGCGAACTATCACCTGAATCGCATCCCCCAGCTGCGGGATCTGACAATCCCGGTCGACCCGTTCAGCCGCAGCGGCTCGGCCCGGGTCAATATCGGCCCCATGCGGGACGCCCTGCGCTGGCTCAAGAACGGCGGTATGCTGCTCGTGTTCCCGGCCGGCGAGGTTTCGCACCTGAGGCTGACCAGTCTCGAGGTCGCCGATCCGGTTTGGAGCCCCACCATCGGCCGCATCATCCGCCATGCAATGGCGCCGGTCCTGCCGGTGTATTTCCGGGGGCACAACGGCCCGTGGTTCCAGACGGCCGGGCTTATCCACCCACGGTTGCGCACGGCGCTGCTGGCGCGGCAACTCATCGGCATGCGCGGCAAAACCGTTTCGTTCGAAATCGGCCGCCTGATCCCTTTTCGCTGGTTGGAGCGTTACGCGAGCGACGCGGAACTGATGGCGTACCTGCGCTGGCGCACCTATCTCCTGGGCCACGCGGCCCGGCGGGAGAACCGGCCGATCAAGGCTCCGGGAATCGCCGTCTTCCAGAAACCCCAACCCTTGGCGCGCGCCCAGGGCGGGGCGCTCTGCCGCCGGGAAATCGAGCGGCTGCCGATCGGACAGCGTCTCGCCCAAAGCGGGACCCAGTCGGTCTGGCAGGCGACGGCGGAGCAGATCCCGCACGTGCTGCTCGAGATCGGTCGCCTGCGGGAACTCTCCTTTCGCGCGGCCAACGAGGGTACTGGGAAATCCATGGATCTCGACCGGTTTGATGCTCATTACCTGCACCTGTTCATCTGGAACGCGGAAGCCTCTGAGATCGCCGGCGCCTACCGCATCGGCGCCACCGACCGGATCCTCGAACACCACGGCAGGAAAGGCCTGTATTCGAGCACCCTCTTCGACAGCCGCAAGGGGTTTTTCCGCAGTCTCGGTCCAGCGCTGGAACTCGGGCGCTCGTTCGTGCGGCCCGAATACCAGCGCTCCTATTCACCGCTGCTGCTCCTGTGGAAAGGGATCGGCGGCTTCATTGCCCGCAACCCCCGCTACCGCATGCTGTTCGGTCCCGTCAGCATAAGCCGCGACTACAGCGACCTGTCCCGGCGCCTGATCGCCACCACGCTGCTGCAGCACAGCCAAGCCAAAGATCTCGCCCTGTTGGTCAAACCGAGAAAACCAGCGAACCTCACGCCGGTTCGTATCCGCGGAGGCGGTCAAACCCCACACCAAATGAGTTTCAAAGAAGTGTGCTCGGTGGTCGCGGATGTCGAATTTAAACAGCGGGACGTCCCGGTCTTGTTACGGCACTACCTGAATTTGGGCGGGCAAATTTTGGCGTTCAACATCGACCGGAACTTCGGCCGCGTGATGGACGGCCTGATCGTGGTGGACCTGACTCGGACGGACCGCAAGACCCTTCAGCGCTACCTGGGTCCCAAAGGCGCAGCCGCATTTCTGGCGCAGCATGAACCCGGGTTCGACGACGGCAGCCTGGTTTCGGCGGAATCCGAAACGGGCTGATCAATCCTAAAAATGATCTTAATGCATTTATAGGCGATGTTGATTGAATCAATCCATCACACGAACCCAAACGGTGGGGGTGAAGACACTGATGCAAGCGGACCTTCACGTACACTCCAGACATTCCACGCGGCCGTCCCAGTGGTTTCTCCAGAAAATCGGCTGCCCCGAGAGCTTTACCGAGCCGCTTCATCTCTACCACATCGCCCAACGGCGGGGCATGACGCTCGTCACCATTACGGACCACAACAAAATCGAGGGCGCCCTCGAAATCGCGCACTTACCGGGGGTCTTCATCAGCGAGGAGGTCACTTCCTATTTTCCCGAAGACGGGTGCAAGGTCCATATTCTCGTCTACGACATCACAGAAGCCCAGCACGCCAACATCCAGAAACTGCGCGCCAACATCTTTGAACTCGTTTCCTACCTGAAGCAGGCTGCCATCACGTGTGCCGTCGCCCACCCGCTTTATGCCGTAAACGACCGGTTGACGCCGGATCACTTTGAAAAGCTGCTGCTGCTCTTTAAGATTTTCGAGTTGAACGGCGACAGCAGCCCGGTGAGCAACCATTGTATCGAAAAGATCCTGTCGCAGCTTACTCGCGAGGACATTGAGCAGCTGGCCAACAGGCACAACCTCACTCCCCTTTGGCCGGAGCCGTGGCCCAAGTACCTCATCGGCGGATCCGACGACCACAGTTCCCTCAGCATCGCGTGCAACTACACTCGGGTGTCGGGCGCCGCCTCGGCAGCCGAGTTCCTGGACGGGATCGCCAAGGGCCGTGCAGAAACCGTTCAGAGGCATTCGTCGCCCCAGAACGTGGCCCACAACCTCTACAGCATCGCCTACCAATTCTACCGTCAGAAGCTGGGCCTGGGCCAGCAGGTTCCCCATGATTTTCTGCTGCGCTATGTCGATCGCAGCCTGCGTTGCACGGGCGAGGAAGACACCGGACTGCTCTCACGGCTGCACCTGCTCTGGCAGTACCCGCGCTTGCGCAAGATCAAGGGCAGCATCCCCGGGCCGCTGGTGGACCTGCTCAAGAAAGAGTCCTCCCGGCTGATCGCAGAAGAACCCGACCTGTTCGTGCTGCCCCGGAAAGGGGACCGGGTTTCCCAGCGTTTAGAGGAGCGATGGTTCCACTTCATCAACAAGATGTCCAACCGGATCCTGCGCGGCTTCGCCAACCACCTTATGGATCATTTTTCCGGAGCGAATCTTTTCAGTATCTTTCACACGATCGGATCCGCCGGAGGATTCTGCACGCTGCTGGCGCCCTACTTCGTGGGGTTTGCCCATCACAACGCGCAGCGCAAGCTCTCTCGTTCGGTCATGGCTCAGCTCTGCCCATCGACCAGCGTAGAGCGGAACACGCCCTGCGCCGTTTTCGCCGACAGCCTGCAAGAGGCTCGGGGGGTAGCCAAATTTTCGGTTGATGCCCATGCACTTGCGGACGGGATTGTCCTGACCTGCGATGCCGCAGAGGGTCCCGGCGTGCACACCTTTGCGCCCATCGGCGTCTATGAATTCAGCGATCTTCCGGGCCACCGGCTCATCTACCCCCCGGTCCTGGAAATGCTTGATTACTGCTTCGAAAAAGACATTCGGCGCCTGCATTTGGCCGGTGCCGGCCCGACCGGTCTGGCCGGGCTTTTCATTGCGCGGTTCCTGAAGTTTCCGGTTGAGGCGACGTTCACCGACGCCATTCCGCGCTTGGCCCGAGTCGTCACCCATGACGGATTTATCGAGGAATTGACCTGGAAATATCTGGTCTGGTTTTACAACCAAGTGCAGACGGTCTTTGTTCCCTCCCGTGAGGTCCAGCAGGATCTGGAAGACAAAGGCGTGGCGCCTGACAAGCTCAGGCTTTTCACTCCAAAGGCCGGAACGGATAATGCGCAGTTCCGTACATCGGGCGACGTCGATTCCCCAGCCCATAGCGAGCTGAAGTATCGCGTCCGCCGAGGTGCCATCTGAACCATCACGCCCGGCCGTCATCGTGCCTTCCTGGCCTTCTCTTGGGCCTTCCGACCCCTCAAAATTTGCTATCCAGTTGTTCATCCATGCCGCATCCGTGCGATTGTCTGCAGGCCTTCCGCCCTGCCGTACAGAAACAGAATCTTCCCAACAGGCTGAGGTGAGACCCCTATGGAACAGCAGAAAAACTACATCATCGACACGAATGTTCTCCTGGAGGATCCCCTTTCTCTCGTGAAGCTGCGCAACGGGAACGAAAACCACATTTTCATCCCCTACCACGTGTTGCTCGAGCTCGACAAGTTCAAGAAGGACCCGAAGCTGCGGCACATCGTCGCCCGGGTGATCGAATACCTGGTCGAAAACCCGGACACCTTCCAAGTCCTCAACTCCCAATCGGTTGCCGACCCCTTCGCCAATCTGGCGGATAAATTCATTCTGGACGAAATCCAGGCGAGCGGGGTGGAAAAGCCGATTTTGGTCACCAATGACCGGATCTTCCAACTCCAGGCGCGGCTGCGGGGCATCGCGAGCGAAGTCTACAAGGAATCGGTGCCGTTCAAGTCCGAGGCGGAATATTTCACCGGTTTCGTGGCCAGACGCGAAGAAGCGGTGCCCAATGCCTTCATGTGGAACGAGCAAGGCAAGCCCGTGTTGTTCGGGTCGGCGGGCGAGAAGATCATCGACTACCAGCACAAGGTCTGGAAGGTGACGCCCCGCAACGTTTTTCAGAACCTGGCCGTGGAGTTGATGATCCACCCGGACATCCAGGTGGTGTCGGTGCAGAGCGAGGCCGGCTACGGCAAAAGTTACCTGGCTCTGGCGTGCGCCCTGTACCTGGTACTCGAGCGCAAATCCCACCAGAAAATTTACGTGATCAAGCCGATGATCGAAATCGGCCAGAAGCTCGGCTACCTGCCGGGAAAACTCGAGGAGAAGATGGAGCCCTACACCCGCTACATTGCCGACTTGCTCTCCAAGCTGCATCGTCTACGGCCGGCCAACAAGCTGTTCATCGACTCCGACGACTACCCGCCCCAATTCAACTCTCGGACATTTGAAATCCTGCCGTTGAACTACATCCGGGGCATGAACATTGAAAACGCAGTGGTCATCATTGATGAAATGCAAAATATGTCCCGCGCCGAGTGCCGCACGCTGCTGACGCGAATGGGCGAGGGCGTCAAGTGTCTCTGTCTGGGCGACATCCGCCAGGTGGACAATCCGTATCTCGGCCCGGAGAACAACGGCCTGAACTGGCTGGTCAAAAAGTTCAAGGGAAGCAAAATCTACTCGCACATCGTTCTCAAGGGAGAAAAATCGAGAGGACCGATCACAGACCTGGTCATCACCACCGGCCTGTAGCAGGCTAGCAGGAAAAAAATCATTGCCTAACGGAAACGTAACGTCGCCGAGATAGGTTAAGGCTCAAAAGAGGAGCAACCTATGCGAACCATCGTCAACAGTATCACGCGCTGGGACATCCTGTGGTTGAGCGCAATCTTCGGACTGCACGGCCGACGGTTGGTGGACTTTTTGATGCCGCGAATCTCCTGGACCGGCAACGGATACTGCTACCCGATGCTCGCGGCCCTTCTGCTGGCGGTGGACCCGGCAGTCGGCCGCGTGTTTCTAACGGCGGCCGTTGCGGCCTTTTCTATCGAGCTTCCCGTCTACAAACTCATCAAGCAGTCCGTGAAACGCGACCGGCCATGCGAAATCCTGCCCGGGGTTGAAGGCCGCGTGAAGCCGAGCGACCAGTTCAGCTTTCCCTCCGGTCATACGGCCGCCGCCTTTCTGGTCGCCACCCTGCTTGGCAACGCATACCCTTATCTTTTCCCGATCGCCGGCGCATGGGCCCTGGCCGTGGGATTTTCGCGTATTTACCTGGGGGTCCACTACCCCACCGATGTCGTGGCGGGCATGCTGCTCGGGGCCCTGTGCGCTTTGTTCGGCATTGCGGCGGCAAGCTGACGTGGGCCTGCGAATCCTCTACGGCGTCCAGGGAACCGGGAACGGCCACATCAGCCGCTCGCGCGAAATCATCCGCAATCTCAAAGCCGACGGTCACGATGTGCAGGTGCTGGTGAGCGGCAGGGACCCGGCCCTGCTCTGGGAGATGGAGGTGTTCGAGCCTTTCGTCGCCTTGGAGGGGCTGACGTTTTCCACCCAGCGCGGACGGCTGCAATATTTCAAGACGGCCCGCCGCCTGGATCTTTTTAAGTTCTACTCCGACATCCGGCGCTTTGACACCCGGGGCGTCGATGTGGTGATCACCGACTTTGAGCCGGTCTCTGCCCGCATTGCCCGTCGCCACCGCCTGCCCTCCATCGGCATCGGACACCAATATGCATTTCGCCACAGGATCCCCATTGCCGGGTTCGATCCCGCCGCTCTGTATGTCATTCGCAATTTCGCTCCCGCCGAACACTGCTTGGGATTGCATTGGCATCATTTCGACCAGCCGATCCTGCCGCCGATCATTCCGAACCACATGCCCGATGGGTTAAAACCCATTCCGACCAAAATCCTCATCTACC
This sequence comes from Deltaproteobacteria bacterium, assembly GCA_016219005.1. GTDB lineage: Bacteria > Desulfobacterota > Desulfobacteria > Desulfobacterales > SpSt-501 > SpSt-501. The sequence continues at coordinate 3,607 of JACRCN010000095.1, read as the reverse complement.
TGCCGTTTGAGGAGATCGAGGACATCCGCCGGCTGCTGATGCCCTTCGAAGGCCACCAGTTTTATGTCTACCACCAGCTTCCGGCAGCAAGCGACGAAGGTCATCTGCGCCTGCGGACCTTCTCGCGGCAGGGCTTTCTGAAGGACCTGGCCGAGAGCAGCGGGGTCATCACCAACGCCGGGTTCGAGTTGGCGAGCGAAGCGCTCCACCTCGGCAAAAAAATTCTGGTCAAGCCGCTGGCCCGGCAGATGGAGCAGATGTCCAATGCCAAGGCGGTTGCGAAGCTGAAGCTAGGGACCGTGATGAAACGGCTGGACAGAGAAACGGTTGATGGGTTTCTGGCCATGCGGTCGGTTGCGGCCGTGCGCTACCCCGACGTCGCGCGGATGATCGCGGACTGGATCGGGGCCGGCAACTGGACGGATGCCGCCGGGCTTTCACGCCTGGCGTGGGAGCGGACGGTTTTCACCTAAAGTGGCGGTTGTCAAAATCCCTTTCCGATCACCCTTCCTCAATCCGCACCATCCCAGCCCCGCCGTCGATGGTCACCCGCGCCCCTTCGGGGATCAGCTGGGTGGCCCGACTCACGCCGACGATGGACGGAATGCCGAGCTCCCGCGCGACGATTGAGCAGTGGTTGAGCAGGCCGCCCTCTTCCATGACGATACCGCCGATGATGCTGAAGATGGGCGTCCATCCCGGGTCGGTATGGCGCGCCACCACCACGTCGCCTCGCCGGATTGTGGCGGCGGCGGGGTCTTCCACGATGACCGCTCTGCCGGTGACTCGGCCCAGGCTGGTCCCGACGCCCCGCAGCACTGTGCCGCCGGCACAGAAATCATATTCGGGGCGTCCGTCCACCCAGAAGGTGCCGGGCTCAACCGGCGTTTGGAACCGCTGCTGCCGCTGAGTGGCAATAGTTGCGGCAAGTTGAGGTGTGAGCCGGCCTGTGACCATCTCTTCGATCTCCCGCGGTGTCAGGAAGAATATGGTTTCGTCCATTTCCGAAAGTCGCCCCAGGGTGAGCAGATCACGGCGAATCCGAAAAAGCGCTTCATCCAGTAAAAATCGCAATTCCTCCCGCAAGTCCAAGAAGCGGCGCGTTACCCCCGCAAGAATCCTGAGGACCAGACTGAAAACCATGCCGAGAGAATTGTCTTCCGTGAATGGGACGCCGACGCCCATCGCGGTCCCGCCGACGTGGGGGTGGCGCACCAACGACTGGAGAATGCCCACCACCTCCTCAGGCGCTTCGGCCCAGCGTTTTATCAGCAGCGTGCGATGCCGGGACCGGAAACCGTAGCGCTGCAGAAATGCGTCGACCTCTGCCTGAAGCTCGGCCGGCAATGAAAAGGCCAATTCCGCAGCCGGTTCCGAAAGGAAGCGTTCTTCCAGGCCGGGGTCTGAGCCGATCTGCAGCGCGGTCCTGCGGAACCAGTGCTCGATGCCGATGGTGACGTTATCGGAGCCTTGGCTGATAAGCCCCAAGAATCCGGCGCCGGTCATTTGCAGCCGGTCTACCGCCAGCCAGCGCAGAACCCAGGTGAAGAGCGTGGCGTGAAAATAGGGCCATTGGTTGTTTGCCTGGATCAAGGCCAACGTCTCGAGGTCGGCCCGCAATCGTTCCAGCACGGAGTGGGCGGTGGCAGCCGATCCCGGTTCCGGCAGCGCCATGCGAGCTCGCAGGCGGCGGATGGCGCGCGGGGTGCTGTGCAGGCAGATGAAGGGGATCATCCCGGGTTCTCTCAAGGGCAGTAGGATAACCCTGAGAAAGATGCGGGCCAGGGTCCATGCTCCTGGCGGCGGAATGTCGCTAAGGTGTGAGCCGGCCGGCAGCAGGTTATCCAGATCCTTGAAGCGCAGCGACCGCGGGATGTGCGCGATGACGCGGCGGATGCTGTCGCAATTGACATACAGATAGCCATCGATCACCGTCATGGCCGGCAGCACCGGGGTGATGCCGGCTATCCGGGCGATCCGGGACAGGTCGAACCGCGGTGCGTTGCTGAGCATCACCTCGGCCATGAAGGGTTCGAGCCGGTCCGCCCAGAGGTCGTCGGCGATCTTGCGGGTCCAGGCACCCTCCGGCGGCAGCACCTCCTCCGGCGCCAACGCCGTAATCGGACGGACCTGCAGCAGCCAGAGCGTTTTGCCGCGATCAACCGCCCACTCCATGTCGAGCGGCTTGTCGGCGTAAGATTTCTCCAGCCGTTCGAGGAGCCCGGCGATCTCGCGCCACGGCGTCTTGCGGGACAGCCGCAGGTAGGAAGGCGAGCCGCTTTCGACGGACACCCGGCCATCGCGGTGAACACGGGCCCGGCAAGGCGACCGGTGCCCGCTGACCAGGCTTTCGGCATGCCCCTTGACGGCTTCGATGACCATTTCTTCCCGATCGGGGCGAAGCGGGTTGCGGCTGAAGGCCACACCGGCGATCGATGCGTTCACCATGCGCTGGATGATGACGGCCAATAGAGGGGGCTCGGTGTCGGATCCCTGCGGGTTCACCGCACGGAGGTAGCTGCGCACGGTTTCGGACCCGGCGCTTTCCCAGCACTCCTCGATGCGGCTGAGAATCTCGCGCTCGCTGTTCACCTCCAGAAAGCTCCGGTATTGGCCGGCGAAACTCTGGCCCGCCAGGTCCTCGCGCGTGGCCGAAGACCGAATGGACACCCCTTGCCGGATATCCAGCCGGCGGGCGGTATCGATAACCTCCTCCCGCAGACCGTCGGGCCAGGTTCCGGTGGCGAGGAAATGCCCATGCGCTTTGGTTACGATCGCCACGGCCTCGGGCACGGCAAACCCTTCGCGCGCGGCCCGGGCCAGTGAAGCGAATTTGCGTCCTGCAACCTGGGGATCCAGCGCCTGCGAGTCTTCGAACCCAACGATAAAAACCATCCGGCCTCCGGTTATGGGTGGGAATGAATAATCGGGTCAGTTTGATGCGATCTTGTTTTGTCCGGATTAGGAGATCGTTAGTTTTGGGTTCTATGCGGGCCGGCTAAAAAAAGCGACGGGTAAGAGATCCTTCTCTATCTTCAGCGGTGCGGCACGTCAAAGGGTCGACGTTCCGAAATCGGAAGGATCGCCGTTTTCTCACGCTGGGCTCATCAAAATGTAACGCCTACCGGATACCTTCGCCGGTGAAAATCGGCAGCCCGATGCTGCACCTCTATCGATCGCTGTAATCCAACGAAAGGAAGGAACACATGACCAGTCCTTGCCGCACCTGCTCCTTATGTGAATCCGACAAGAACAACCCCACGTGCTTGAAATGCAGCAAACGTGTTTTATATGTGTCAACTCTAGACCGTGATTTGTGCTTCGCCTCCTGCCGATCGGGCCTGGAGGCCTCCGCACCCCGCTTCTCCATTATGTCGCGACAAGCCCAGTTCATGGCAGTAAGCCATTAAATTCACGACGATTGAACCGCCGAGGAAAGAGGCCGCAGAGGTTGGGTCCCGTGCCTTGCCGCCCGTTAATGAAATGTTAGCTCAATCCTAACAAGAGCCTAACAATTCATCCATAGCATCCTGTCCATTGAATGTGGCTTAGCTCAGGATGAAGGGTTCAAGGTCGATGACGGCTGTTTCATTGCTGGTAATTCTCT
>JACRCN010000094.1 GCA_016219005.1 Deltaproteobacteria bacterium | reverse complement strand
GGTGTCCCCGCCGCGGTCGTCCAGTCCGGTTTCCTCCGCATCGAGCAGCTTCAATCCCAGCTGCCGGCGCAGCAGATTGACGACATCAAAGGCAACACCGTCATCCCCACGGTCCAGGTTGCCAAAACCGATGACCCGGGTTCGCCGCGTATGTGTGAAACGATCCATGGGCGGCCTGTTGAGTTCAATAAATTCGAAATTCGAATTTGACGCTTTTCCCGCGATTCAGCGCAGAACCCTTGCGACCGGTCGGCCGTCCGATCCGACCAACGTCACTTCCAGTGGCATTTTCCCCACCGCGTGGGTCGAGCAAGAGAAGCACGGGTCGTAGCAGCGCACGGCGGCCTCCACCCGATTCAGCATGCCCTCCGGCACCACGGGACCGTGCACGAAGGCCTTGGCGACGCTTTCCACCGCCTGGTTCATGGCCCAGTTGTTGTGGCCCGTGGCGACGATCAGGTTGGCCCGGGTGAGCAGCCCGTTGGCATCCACGCTGTAGTCGTGTATCAGGGTGCCCCGCGGCGCCTCGATGGCGCCGACCCCGCCGGAACAGGCTTTCGCCGGACCGTAGGCGCGGATGTCCGCGGAAAGGATATCCGGCTCCGCGAGCAGTTGCTCGATGCGCTCCAGGGCGTAGATCAGTTCGATCAGCCGCGCGTAGTGATAGAAGAGCGATCCCTCCACCGGCCGGCCTTTGCCGAGCTCCCGAAAGCGCCTGAATTCCGCCTGTGCCAGAGGGGTGGGGATCATGTCGATCACGTTCAGCCGGGCCAGGGGCCCCACGCGATAGGCGCCGGCAGGCCAGCCCTGTTTGCGGTAGTAGGGGAATTTCAGGAACGACCAGGGCTCCACGTGCTCGGCCACGATGGCGAGATAATCCCGGGGGTGGAACTGCTCGAGTCGTTTGCCGGTCTGGTCGCAGACCCGGATATCCCCGTGGTAGAGCGCGAGCCCCCCCTTGGCGTCGACCATGCCCATGTAGTTGGAGGAAAAGGACGCAAAACTCAGGGCGAGGTCGTGGTTTTTCTCCACCCAGCCGGCGAGCAGCCCGAGTCCCTCCATGGCCACCCCGACTTGCGCATCGAGCTCGGCTGCGATGGCATCCCGGTCTGCCCGGCTGAGCCGGGAGTTCACGCCGCCGGGCACGGCGAAGTTGGGGTGCACGCGCTTGCCCCCCAGCCGCTCGATGATCTGCTGGCCGAAGCGGCGCAGGCCGACCGCCTTGAGGGCGAGCTGCGGGTCGGCAGCGATGATGCCGAACACGTTACGGATGGCCGGGTCGGCATCGAAGCCCAGGACGAGGTCCGGGCCGGCCAGATAGAAGAAGTGCATCCCATGGGACTGCACCATCTGCGCCATGTGCAAGAGCTCCCGCAGCAGCACCGCCGGCCGCGGCGGCTGCGCCCCGATGATGGCGTCACAGGTCTTGGCGGCAGCCAGGTGATGGCTGACCGGGCAGATCCCGCAGATGCGCTGGGTGATTTGGGGCATCTCGAAGTAGGGGCGGCCTTCGCTGAACTTTTCCAGGCCGCGGAACTCGTCCACATGCAGGAAGGACTTCTCGACCTCGCCCCCGTCGTTGAGGTGGATCGTGATGCGGGCATGACCCTCGATGCGGGTGACGGGTTCGATCGTGATTTTCCGGGCGGTCATGTGTTCCTCCTCTCAATCATACCTGAAATTCTCCCGCGGCAGCATCACGGGGATCCGACCCGACAGCACTTCCGCAAACACGTAGTGGAGATCGTCGGGCCGTGGCGGGCACCCCGGCAGGAAGATGTCCACCTTCACCACGTCGCCGACGCCCGTGACGAAGTCGAGCGGCCGGCCCAGTTCCGGGGAGTCCGGAATCTGTCCGTCGACGGTGCTCTCGGTCTCCAGATAGGCGCGCCTGAGCGCGGCCTGGGTGCCGACCAGGTTGCGGGCACCGACGATGCCGCCGAAGGTCGCACAGTCCCCCACCGCAACCAGGTAGGTGCAGCGGCTGCGCATGCGCCGGGCGACCTCGATGTTGTGGGTGTTGCTGATGGCACCGGTGAGAATCCCGACCGTGACCCCGCTTTCGGGCGGGTGCTTGAGGTCGGTCACCGGGCTCGATGTGAAGGTCACGTGGTACAGCAGCTCGACGAGGCGCTCGTCCAGGTCCAGCAGCGACATGTGGCAGCCGGCGCAGGCGGCCAGCCAGTCGGTGGCAATCAGTACATTCCCCATGACAGGCTCTCCTTTTTCAGTGCACGTTACACGCGGCATGTGAGAATTGCGTCTTTGGCGATCGTGGCATCCAGCCCCAGGCGTTCCGCCAGCCGTCCCAGGATGTCCCAGTCGGGCCGGGACTGGCCCGAAGGGGTGAGAGCCGCATGGGCCCGGTGGACGGTCCCTTCGGTGTTGGTGAAGGTTCCGGAGCGCTCCAGCCAGGTGGCCATGGGCAGGACCAGGTCGGCCCGGTCCGCCAGCGCCGAGCCATAGCTGGCCTGCACGATGACGAAGGCCTTGGGCCCGGCTTTTCGCGTGACGGCCTCGATCGTTCCGTTCTCCTCGCCCGCCGCGATGAAAAGGGTGTCGCAGGCCGCCGCGTCCATTTTGCCGTTCAGCTCGAAGGTCTCGGCGGTGAGCGTGTTGACGCCGGGGTGCAGGGGGATGAAGACGGCCTTGGCCTCCAGCTTCCGGAGAGCGGTCGCCTCGGTCGGGGTCAGGTCGGCCCCATAGATCACCACGGGCTTTTCGGCGGCCCGGGCCAGGGCCACGGCCTTGCTGATCTGCTGAGGCGGGAAGGCCGTCTCGGCGAAGGCCGTGAGCTCGGTCGGCCGGCTCTCGACCGTCACCAGGCGCGTTCCCCGGTCGAGAGCGCGCTTAATAAGAAAGGAGGCCACCGGCTGATCCTGGGCCGGGTCGCTGCCGGCCAGAAGGACCAGGTCGCTGTCCGCGATATCCGCGAGTTTCCCGCAGCGGCACGCGGTCATCCCCGGAGCGGCGCTGTGGCTCGCGCCGCGGTGGGCGGCCTTGAGGTGTCTGACGAAAATGGCGTGCAGCAGGCCCATGGCCTCGTTGGTCAACCGGGTGGTGGTGAAGACACCCAGCCGAGAGGGGGCGGTTGCACCCAGACGCTGGGATGCCGCCGCCAGCGCCGCCTCCCAGCTTATGGGGACGTGCTCGCCTTTGCTCTTGCGCACGGGTTCAAGCAGCCGGGGCCGTCCGTCCGCCAGTGCCTCGAAGCGGCCGGTGCGGCAGAGCAGCCCGCCGCTCACGGGCGCGTCCCACAGGCTCTCGAGGCGCAGCACGTGCCCGCGGTGCATGACCACGTTCACCCCGCAGCCGAGGCTGCACTGGCTGCAGACCGTGGCCACGCGTTCGACGTCGGGCGGCCGGGCCATGAAGGCGCTGCGCTTGTCGACGAGTGCCCCGGTGGGACAGACGTTGAGGCAGGTGCCGCAGTTGACGCAGGTGGACTCCCCCAGCGGCGCGTCCATGTCCGCAGTCACCATGGTGTTCGCCCCGCGCTGACGCAGGTCCAGGGTGTGGTTGGCGACCAGTTCGGCGCAGGCGCGCAGGCACCGCCGGCAGAGCACGCAGCGGTTGTGGTCCAGGAGGTGGTGCGGGGGCGATGCATCCACCGGGAACCGCTGGGTGTAGGTGGGATAGGCCCAGTGGTCCAGGCCGTAGCGGTATCCCAGGTCCTGCAATTCGCAGCCGCCGCTCATCTCGCAGGTCATGCAGAAGTGGTTGCGCTCGGAGAAAATGAGATCCAGAACGAACTTCCGGGCCCGGACCACCTTCGGCGACTCGGTCTGGATTTCCATGCGGTCCGCCACCGGGAAGGTGCAGGCCGGCTGCAGGGTGCGCTGCCCGGCCACCTCCACCAGGCACACCCGGCAGGCGCCGATGGGGGCGAGCGCCGGGTGGTGGCAGAGGGTCGGGATGTCGATGCCGGCGGCCTGGGCCGCTCGGAGGATGCTCTGGCCGGGCTGGGCAGAAACCTTTTGTCCGTTCATCGTGATGGTGATTGTGCTCATCGACTCTCCTCCTCGAGGCTGGGAACCTTGAAGGCATGAAGGCTGGCAGGCTCAGAGGATTTTTTGGCGTTTGAGCCTTCTGGCCTTCCAGCGTTCCCGCCATGATCGGTTCACGTGATCCCTTGGACCCTCACGTTCTGGACTCCTTGCTGAAACTGGCTCCACTCCAGGTCGCAGCGCAGGCAGCGCCGGCACTCGGCCCGAATGTCTTTCTCCGGGGCGGACAATTCCACTTCCCGGAAGCCGTCCCGGCGTGTGGCCACGGGAATCCACGGCAGGCGCAGGCGCGGGACTTCGCTATACTGCTGCATGTCCCAGGTGAGCGGCGGCAGGTGCGCCTCGAGCGGGATGTCGGCTTTCTCCCGCCGGCCGGTGCGCAGGTACACTTCCACCTCCTTCGCCACCCGGTTGCCGTGGGCCACGGCTTCGATCACCGAGGCCGGCCCGCTGACGGCATCTCCGGCCGCGAAGACGCCCGGGCGGGTGGTGGCGAGCGACGGCCCCACTTTGAGTGTCGAGTTGCGGTTGGTCTCGAGGCCGGCGTTCAGGACGCACAGCTTGTCCGTCTCCTGGCCGATGGCCGGGATGAGGATGTCGATTGCCAGAGTCAACACCGCCCCCTCCACCGGCACCGGCCGCCGTCTGCCGCTGGCGTCGAACTCTGTCAGTTTCTGGTGCTGGATTTCGAGCGCGGTGACCTTGGCCGGTCCCAGGACCCGCAGCGGGGCGGCCAGAAAGTGGAAGACGGCCCCTTCCTCGTGGGCGGCCTCGATTTCTTCCGGGTAGGCCGGCATGTCCGGACGCGTGCGGCGGTAGACGATGTGGACTTCCCCAGCCCCCAGGCGCCAGGCGGTGCGGGCCGCGTCCACGGCCACGTTGCCGCCGCCGATGACGGCCACCCTTTTGCCCCGGATGTCCGGTGGGTTCCCGAGAGCCACCTCCCGCAGAAAGTCGATCCCGGGGATCACGCCGGCGCGGTCTTCGCCCGGGATGCCCAGGTGCAGGCTGCGGTGGGCGCCGATGGCGAGCACCACCGCTTTAACCCCCTGGCGGTCGAAGAGCTCATCCAAGGTGAAGTCCCGGCCCAGGGCGTGGTTGCAGAGGATCTCGACCCCGGTGCGGCGGATGTTGTCGATTTCCTGGTTGAGGATGTCCCGCGGCAGGCGGTATTCGGGGATGCCGACGACCATCATGCCGCCCGCAATGGGCAGGGCCTCGTAAACCGTCACCGGGTAGCCGTTCTGGGCCAGGCGCAGCGCTGCGGTCAACCCGGCCGGACCCGCACCGACCACCGCCACCTTCTCGGCCCTGGCCGGCTGCAGTTTGACCGGGATCCAGGGGGTTGCGAGTTCGTGGTCGGCCATGAAGCGCTTGATCGACCGGATGGCGACCGGGGCGTCGATGTCGCCCCGGCGGCAGCGCTGCTCGCAGAAGGCCGGGCAGACGCGGCCGCAGACCAGGGCGAAGGGGTTGCGCTCACGGTGGACGGCCAGGGCCTCGGCGAAGCGGCCCTCGGCCGCGAGGCTAACATAGGCCGGCACGTCCACGCCGGCCGGACAGGCGTTCAGGCAGCGCGCCGGGGTCAGCTCCTTGCAGGAACCCGCCGGACAACGCCGGTCCTCGATGTGAGCGATGAACTCGTGTTCGAAATAACGCAGGGCCGCCATGACCGGACCCGGCGTGAGCTGGCCCAGGGCGCAGAGGGCGGACGATTCCATGCCTTCGGCGATGTCCCTGATCCGGGCGATGTCCTCGCGCCGGCCCTGGCCGGCACAGATGCGGGTCAGGATGTCGAGCATGCGCTTGCCGCCCGCGCGGCAGGGGATGCATTTGCCGCAGCTCTCCGCCGTGGCGAAGGTGAGGAAAAACTTGGCGAACTCCACCATGCAGGTGTCCTCGTCCACGACGATCATGCCGCCGGAGCCCATGACCGCGCCCACATCCCGCAGCGAGTCGAAGTCGACTTTGACATTCAGGTGCTGGGGCGGGATGCAGCCGCCGAGCGGTCCGCCGGTTTGGACTGCCTTGAACTGCCGGCCGCCGAGGATGCCGCCGCCGATGTCGTAGATGATTTCCCCCAGGGTGATGCCCATGGGCACCTCGACCAGGCCGGTGTTCTTGACCTTGCCGGTCAGGGCGAAAATGGCTGTCCCCGGGCTGCGCGGGGAACCGATGGCGGCGAACCACGCGGCCCCGTTCAGGATGATCTGGGGCGACATGGCGTAGCTCTTGACGTTGTTGAGATTGGTGGGCTTGGCCCACAGCCCCGCCACGGCCGGGAACGGGGGCCGCGGCCGGGGCTCTCCCCGCCGGCCCTCGATCGAGGAGAGCAGTGCGGTTTCCTCGCCGCAGACGAAGGCGCCGGCGCCCTCCTTGACGATGAGATCGAAGCTGAACCCCGAGCCCAGGATGTTCTCTCCGAGCAGGCCGTACTCGCGTCCCTGCGCGATGGCGACCTGCAGTCGCTTCACGGCCAGGGGGTATTCCGCCCGGCAGTAAATGTAGCCCTGGCGGGCGCCGATGGCATAACCGGCGATGGTCATGCCTTCGATGAGGCTGTGGGGGTCGCCTTCGATGATGCTGCGGTCCATGAAGGCCCCGGGGTCGCCTTCGTCGGCGTTGCAGACCACGTACTTGGGCTCACCGGGCGCACGGCTGGTGAACTCCCATTTCAGGCCGGTGGGGAAGCCGGCGCCCCCGCGGCCCCTCAGGCCCGAGGCCTTGACCTCGTCCAGAACCTGCTGCCGGCTCATCTCGCCCAGCACTTTGGTCAGGGCCGCATACCCGTCGCGGGCGATGTATTCGCGGATGTCTTCCGGGTCGATCATGCCGCAGTTGCGCAGCGCGATTCTCTTCTGTTTGGTGTAGAAGGGAATCTCGCTGTAGTGGGGGATGGCCTTGTGCGACAGCGGCTCCTGGTAGGCGAGCCGTTCGACGATGCGGCCCTTGAGCAGTGTTTCCTCCACCAGGAGCGGCACATCCTCCGGCTTGACCTGGCAGTAAAAGATGCCTTCCGGGTAGATCATCACGATCGGCCCCATGGCGCAGAACCCCCGGCAGCCGGTCTGGACGAGGCGCACTTCGCCGTCGAGACTGCGCCGCTTGATTTCGGCGGTCAGGGCCGCCCGGATGTCATGGGCCTGCGATGCCGCACAGCCCGTACCCTCACAGATCATCAGATTCGATCGCAACAAGGCGACAGCCATGGCTCATCTCCTTAATAATCTTTTTACGCTCGGGGCAGGCGGCCGACCACCCACTCCTGCACCACGCGCCCGTTGGTCAGGTGTTCCTCGATCAGCCGCGGGATCATTGCCGGTTTCACCGGGCCGTAGGTGATGCGGGACCCTTCGGCCTGCTCAATGTCAACCAGCGGCTCATAGGCGCACATGCCGATGCAGCCGACCGTGGTAACGTGGGCGTCGATCTTACGTTTTTTCAGCTCGGACAGGATCGCCTGCATGGTGTCACGGGCGCCCGCCGCGATCCCGCAGGTCCCCATGCCGACAATGATCTTGGTACCGGTCTTGAGCCGCACCGCGATGTCGCGGCGGGAGTCCTCCCGCAGTTTTTTGAAGTCATCGATGCTCATCAGTTTGGGCATACGGTCCATCCCTTCTCTCGGTCAGATACATGTTCACGAATCTTCTGCGCTTCGCGCGCATGCGAGGTTTACGTTCGCAGGTCACTCCAGCGACCGCAAAATCGTGGTCATTTTCTCCGGGGCCAGCTTGCCGATGGTCTGATCATTCACCACGGCAACCGGTGCCAGCCCGCAGGAGCCCAGACAGTAGACCACCTCGCAGGTGACTCGGTAATCGGCGGTGGTCTGCCCGGCCCGGATCCCGAGTTCCTGCTCCATGCGCTCGACGATTTTACCGGCGCCGCGCACGTGGCAGGCGGTGCCGTCGCACTGCCGGACGATATGCCGGCCGCGCCGGGTCAGGTAAAACTGGGAGTAAAACGTGGCCACCCCGTAGATCTTGCTCAGAGGGACGCGCATGCCGGCGGCGATGCGTCGCAGCACCTCCGGCGGCAGGTAGCCGTAGATTTTCTGAGCCTTCTGCAGCACGGGGATAACGGCCCCTTTCTGACCTCGGTATTCGTCCAGAAGGGGATCCAGCTGCTTGAGATCCGGCGTGTCGTCCGGGGTGATCCTGACTTCGCTCATGTGTGCGCCTCCTTTGCGACCGGTGCCACCGGTAGATGAACCACGAATATGGTGCCGACGCCTTCTTCGCTTTCAATGAGGGTGCGCCCCCCGAGCTTGTCCACGATCTCCTTCACGATGGCCAGCCCGAGGCCCGTGCCGACCTCATCCATGGATTTGGCGTTTTCGGACCGGAAAAACTCCGTAAACAGCCGCGGCCGGTCCGCCGCGGGGATGCCGATCCCGGTGTCGCTCACCTCGATGCGCACGGTGCCGTTGGCTTTCGCGAACTTGACCTCGACCGATCCTTCCGCGGGCGTGTACTTGATGGCGTTGGACACCAGGTTCTCGAGGAGTTGCTCCAGGGTTTCAAGCTGGCCGCGGATGGGCGGCAGGTTTTCAGGCAGGTTCACCTGAAAGGCGAGCCGCTTCTCCGTCGCCTTGTCCTGAAAGGTGCGCCGCACACGGCGCGCCAGCACCTCCGGTTTGGTGGCGGCGTTGGGGTCCACCCGTGTGCGCTCGCGGTTGCGGGCAAGAGCCATCAGTCCGTTGATCATCGACAGCATGGTCCGGGCCCGGCGATCGAGCCGGCGCAGGTATTCGCTCTGCTCGTCGTTGATCGCGCCGAGATAGCCATCACGCACCACTTCGAGGATGCTCAGCATTCCGGCAAGCGGTGCCCGGAGGTTGTGGGTCACCTTCATCATGAACCAGTTGCGCTCGTTGCTGATGGTCTTGGCCGCCTCGTGGGCCCGGGCGTTTTCGATGGCGATGGCTACCAGCCCGGCTGCCAGGCGAAAGAACTCGATGTCCCGGTCGCTGAACCGGGCAGGTTTCTCGCAATAGGCCCCGAGGATCCCCATGACCCGGCCCTCGACATGCAGGGGCATGAAGAGCACGGATTGGATCTGCGCTGCGCTCAACGCTTCCCCGAACTGAAACATTTCCTTTGCAGTGACCTGGCCGGTGACGAAGGCCTCGCCATCGATGATGCGCTTGTTGAGGGGACTGCGGGCCACCTCCACCATCTGGTCGCGGACAAAGCTCTCGGGCAGGCCAAAGGCGGCGGCGTAGCGCAGAAACTTGCCGTCCTCCGTCAGCAGCTTGACCGAGCTGCCCTTGACCTGCATCACCAGGGCCACCTCGGCGGTGGCCGTGTTCAGAACCTGCTCGAGCTTCAAGGCCGAGCCGATGCCCTCCATGATGGAGAACAGCGTCTGGAGCTTGCGTCCGAAATCGGCCTCGGCCTGGCGCAGCCGTCCCAGATCGTCGACCTGCCGGCGCAGGGTGTGAACCACCGCTGCCGCGAAGCGCGCTGCGAGCAGGGCCACGGCGGCGAAGATGCCGAGGTGGGCTGCCAGTTGCAGAGGATGAGGCAGCATGTCGAGTTCGTGGACCGGGTAGAGGATCGACGGGTGGGGGAACCCGACGGTGATCTCCGCCAGAGCCGTCAGGCTGAGGCCGGCCAGGATGGCGGCACAAAAGAGGTAGGCCGAACGCGGGGAAAGCAACGCCGCCGCGCAGAAGACGGGCAGCAGCAGGCTGAACATGACCGGGCTGGCGACACCGCCCGAAAGGCAGGTCAGCCCCCAGAGGACAGCGGCATCCAGGCCTATCTGCCGGAGCGTGAGCTTCCGCCAGTTTTCCGGGGTGCTGACCCGGTCATCCGGTCTGCCGCGCGACCGTTGGTAGATCCAGGTATTGTAGGCGAGAACGAAGCCGAGAACGAGGATGAACTTCCACGCGGCGAAAACCAGGCCGGCCGCGTACGCCCATACAACGGCCGCCAGAACGCCGGCGGCGGCCCACCAGCGGATGCGGACCAGCCACTGGGTCTGCTCGAGCAACTCCCACGGGAGGTGGTTCTCTGGATGACACGGTACGGCGGCCATGCTATCCACTCCACGTGCGTGAAGGTTCGGCCTCGGCGGAGAATGCACGCGTTACGTTTCTTTTTTCGCCTTCAGGATCGCTTCGATCCGGGCCAGCAGCTTCTTGGTGTCCAACGGCTTTTCGAACAACCATTCCACCGGCCAGGCCTCCCCCAGGATGAATTCAAACGGACCGGGTCCCTCCGCGCGCACCTTGTCGAGAAAGCTGGTCAACATAATGATCGGCAGATCCTTGAACTCCGGGTCTTCCTTGAGCTTGAAGGCCAGATCAAAGCCCTCGGTATCGGTGGTCATCATCACGTCCAGCATCACCAGATCGGGCTTGATCCGGCTCAGGAGGCTCACGGCCTCTTTGCCGTTGGCCGCTGTCTGCACCTCGTACCCGTTGCTTTCCAGGATGATCCGCGACGTCGCCACGATGTCCGGATCGTCATCCACCACGAAAATGAGGCCTTTATTATCCATGACTCCCCGTTTCCCTTCTTTGGCAAACCCGATACCGGTTGGCGGCGCGGGTGGTCGATGCCGGTTGCGCTGTGCCGGTCAGCCGCCGATCCGGAATGGGTTCACCACCATCACCGGGACTGCTGCGGATTTGACCACGCGCTCCGCCACCGAACCGAAGATGACCTTGTCGAGCCCCTTGCGGCCGTGGGTGCCCATGATCACCAGGTCGATCTTATTCGAGTCGACGTAGTTCAGGATCTCGTCGGAGGGATCCCCCGCTGCCACTTTGCTCTTGACCCCCTCGAAGCTCTTGAAGTGTTCCCTGGAAAACTCGTACAGGCGTTTTTCGGCCCCATCGATGACCTCCTTTTCGAACTGGCTCACCGACGGGTGGGGGACATACATGCTGGTGAAGTAGTCGAAGACCCGCGCTACGAAGAGCAGGTGGATGAGCGCCTCGTGTTTGGCGGCCATGCCCTGGACGAACGGCACGATCTTGACGGAAGCCTCCGAGAGATCGACCGGGAAAAGGATTTTTTTGAACTCTTTCATGGTGTGCCTCCTTCTTAGAAGGTGGTTCGTGAACCGTTGGGGCGAATATTCAGGAGTGGGGTGCTGCGCTTGTCCGTAAAATATCATCAGCAACAGGTATGCCATCGGCCCGGGCGTTCGGCCGCTGCCTTAACACGTTGGAATGACAGCCCTTGACCATTTCCGGGGCGAACTGCCGCCCGGTTCGGTCTGTCAAATTATTTTACATGCTGTAAAAAGTAAGGTGCCCGCCGGCCGTGCTTCGGCCCGCGGACGGGGCAGGCAGGGGCAACGGCCGGCGATGCGGCGATCGCTCGCCAGCTGGCCGGGGGGGCCGGCAGGATGGGAACCGCCCGAGGGGCGATGGAACATGGCCTCATCAGGCGGTGCGGGTCAAAAGATTTCGCGCTTGTTTTCGCGGTGGTCCACCATGTAGAGGAGCTTGGCCACCCGGCTGAGTTCCTCCTTGAGGCTTGGCAGCTTGGCGCGGTCCAGGCCGTACATGCGGATGTAGACCTTGCGGAAGCCGTCGGGCACGTTGTCATAGGAGGTCAGGATGCTCACCATCCGGCCACCGTGGCTGCGGATCGGGTCCGCCAGGTTCTTGATGGTTCCGGGCCGGTCCTCGATTTGAAACGCAAACTGGATGCCGCGTTTGCCGACCCCGGTCAGCGCGATCAATACCCGGAACAAGTCGGTCTGGGTGATGGTGCCGACGACCTTGCCCGTTGCGTCGACGACGGGCGCACCGGAGATCTTGTTGGTCAGGAGGATCTCGGCGGTTTCCTCGACGGTCAGGTCAGGCGACACGCTGATCGGGTTCTTTGACATGATGCTTTTCACCTTGATCTTGGCGATCAGGTAGAGCATCTCGTGTACGTCCAGCGTGGTGGCGTCCGAAGCCGAGGCCCGCTTCAGGTCCCGATCGGTGACGACCCCGATCAGGCGGCCGTCTTTGAGCACCGGCAGCATGCGGATGGCGTGCTGTTTCATCAGTTTCATGGCATCCTGCATGGAGTCGTCTTCGTTGACCGTTATGACGTTCTTGCTCATCCAATTCGTGACCAGCATCCAAGCACCTCCATTTTATGGGTAGTTGCAGCTGCGCTCGATCTTACCCGCGCCGTTGAGCGGGCCTGCGGGTTTTGACTCTTATTTGCATGATGTCCCTGAAGGGCACGCGCTCACCAGGAGCACCGGGTTGCGCCGGCTCACTCATCCTCCACCGACGTCTTCAGCTTGAGCCTGTATTTTTGGACCTTGGAGTGCAGGGTCGGCCGGGACAGGCCGAGCAGCTTCGCCGCCCGCGACCGGTTCCCGTGGGTGAGGTTCAGGGCCTCTGCGACCAGGATGCTGGCGAAGTGGTCCACGGTCGCCTCGAACTTGTTCGGCTCTTCGCCGGAGGTGATGGCCTCCCGCACCCACTGGCGCAGGATCTGGTCCGCCCCTGCGCCTGACAGCGAGCGGCGCATGGCCCCGCCGCCGACGGCCTGCGCCATTTCCTGCGCCGGGATCGGTGCCCCCCGGTTGAAGATCAGGGCCTTGTGGACGGCATTGGCCAGCTCGCGGACGTTGCCCGGCCAGCGGTGGCAGTTGAGGAGTGTCACAGCCTCCGGCGTGATGCCGGGATTGTCAATGTCAAGCTCGGCGGCATAGCGCCTCAGGAAGTAATCCACCAGCAGCGGGAGGTCGCTCAGGCGCTCCCGCAAGGGCGGCAGCGAAATCGTTACGACCTTGAGGCGGTAGTACAGGTCCTCGCGAAAGCGGCCCTGCTCGAGGGCGCTCTCGAGGTCGCGGTTGGTGGCGGCGATGATGCGCACATCCACCGGGATGGTTTCGCGCCCCCCCAGGCGCTCGATGCTCCGTTCCTGGAGCAGGCGCAGGATCTTGGACTGGATGCCGAAAGGCATGTCGCCGATTTCATCCAGAAAGACGGTGCCGCCGTTGGCCTGCTCGATCTTGCCCACTCGGCGGTGGGCGGCCCCGGTGAACGCACCTTTCTCGAACCCGAACAGTTCGCTTTCCAGCAGGGTCTCCGGGATGGCGACACAGTTGATGACCTGGAACGGTTTGTCGGCCCGCAGGCTGTGCGAGTAGACGGCGCGGGCGGCGAGTTCCTTGCCGGTGCCGGACTCCCCCCGGATGAGCACCGTGGCCTCGGTCGAGGATACCCGCCCGATCGCCTTGTAGACATCCTGCATGGGCCGGCTGCGGCCGATGATGGCCTCGCGGCTCGAGGCGGCCGGGGCGCCGTTCATGTCCACCGGCGAGCGCATGAAGCGTCCGGCCTCCATGGCCTGCCGGATGACGGTCAGCATGGCCGGGATTTCAAACGGTTTGAGCACGTAATCGAAGGCCCCGAGCTTGGTGGCCTCGATCGCGTTTTCGGTGGTGCCGTAGGCCGTCATGATGATGACCGGCAGTTTGGGTTCCATGCGGTGGATCGATCGGAAGGCCTCGAGTCCGCTCATGCCCGGCAGGCGCATGTCGAGGATGACGAGGTCGGGGGCCTTTTTTTCCACCTTCTTGACGGCGGCTTCGCCGGCGGCCGCGCTCTCCACCGTGTAGCCCTCCTCGGCGAGAAGCTTGTGAAAGCTCATGCGCAGCTGGTCGTCGTCGTCCACGATGAGAATCGTGCTCATCCGCCAGGCTCCTTGATCGGCAGCGTGATGATGAATTCGGCCCCTTCGCCCGCGGCGGACTCCACCTCCAACCGCCCCCGGTGCTCGGAGATGATCCGCTGGGAGATGCTCAGGCCCAGCCCCGTGCCGTCCGCCTTCGTGGAGAAGAAGGGCTGGAAGACTTTCGCCAGGTCGGCAGCGCAGATGCCGGGGCCGCTGTCGCGTATGCGGATGACCGCCACCTGCTTCAGCAGCGGATGGTCCTCCGTGGACTCCGCGATCGAGATCGATCCGCCCCGGGACATGGCTTCACAGGCGTTGACGATGATGTTCACCAGGACCTCCTTGAGCTGCTCCGGGTCGGCCGACACCCGGGGCAGCGGCCGGAGGCCGTTCACCCGCACGGAGACGTCGTAGGATTTCAGGCGGTGTTCCAGGAGCCGGATCGCGGAATCCACTACGCTGGACGGGCTGACCGGCTGCATCTTCAGCTTCGGCGGCCGGGAGAACTCGAGAAAGTTCTGGACGATGGTGTCGATGCGGCGGATCTCCGCCGCGATCACCTCCATGTCCTCCTTCTGCGCATCGTCCAGCTCGAGCGACCGGCTCAGCGAAAACAGGCGCATCTGCACCGAGGTGAAGGGATTGCGGATGCTGTGGGCCATGCTGGCGGCCAGGGTTCCGACCAGGGCCAATTTTTCGGTCTGGGCTAGGGTCTCCCGGCTGCGTTCCAGCTCGGAATGCGATTGGTCCACGTCGAGCAGCAGCACGCGCACGCGGCGGCTCAGGGTTTTGAACTCGTTTCCGGAGCGGGCCGGACCGCCCTCCCGATAGGCCTCCGCCGTCAGCCGGCGCAGCGGCACCACGATCTGGTAGACGAAGACCAGGAACAGCAGCAGGCTCAAGCCCGCGGTGATAAAAATGGCGGCGGCTGCTATGATCCGCAGCTTCACGGCCTGCTCGTGGCTCGCGGTCCGGGCCGCGAGGATGCGGTCGGCGGCACCCGGTGCGGAGTGATCTTCCTCGGCGATGGAGGCTATCAGCTCCTCCATGCGGAAGGTGGTCCCCACCAGCATGAGCGCCAGGCCGAACGTGATCACGGCAAAGCCGGCCAGGATCAGCGCGATGCGATATTTCAGGCTGAGTCGCAGCATGGAGGCATCGTCGCACCCACTAGTTCCCCTGGGACCGCGAGCTCAGGACCATCTTCTGGAGGTGTTCGAACACGGCGCCGCCCTCAATGGCTGCCGGCTCCTTGCCGGAGGCGATCCGGTGGAAGCGCTCGATTTTTTCCTTCTCAAAGGTGCCGAACAGCTCTTCGGTCAGTCTGAGATCGTTGCGGGTGAGGTTGAACAGGACGGCCGGGCCGAGCACCTCCTCGCCACTGTCCTTGACGTAGATGGCGCCGAGGACGGTGCCGTGGGGTACCCGCAAGGCGCGGGGGGCCGTCTTGAATCCCAAAAGCTCGCCGAACAGCGCGAGGTTTTCGTTGACACCCTCCGCGTATTTGCTTTCGAGGGAGGCGATCCCGTCGCGGCGGATGTCGTTGATGTCCTCCGCGCCGAAGGACAGGTCGAGCCGGGCGATACTCTCGTCCTGGACGGCCTTGAGCGAGTCCGCCTTGCGGCTGATCTTGACGTCGGAATCCCGCAGGATCTTGACGATGTTCCGGATCTTCGCCATCTCGCCCACGGTGGGGCTTTTGCGCATGGCGACGTCTGCGACCGTCGTCCGGTAGATGGGCAGTTCATTGTCGAGAACGAGAATTTTCTTGACGGGAGTGCCGGTGTCTTCGACATAGAGATCGAGATCCCGCACTCGCTGGGGGACATAGGGGCTTAAATCTAAAAGCTTGCGCATGGCCTCCTTGTCGAGCTTGACCTCGCTACCCAACGCCCCGATGGTGGCGAGGACCCGGCCGGCCAGTTGATCGATCTGGATCTTCCGGAGCAAATTCTCCCTGAACGCCATGGCAGGCTCCTTTCCAGGCAGCTCTGTTTTAGCATAAGCCGGCATTGAAGTAAAATGCAGCCCTATTTTGACCACACCCTGCGAATGGTGTATAGGCAAGATCGAGCCGGTGCGTCATCGACAACCGCTTTTTTCACTCACAAGGAGCCCATGGCCGAACACATCACTCTCATCTATGCAGGCAAGGAGTTCCGGCTGCCCCTCGTCACGGGATCGGAAGGGGAAAAGGCGATCGACATTTCCCTGCTGCGCCGGGACACCGGTCTGATAACCCTCGACCCGGGCTATGCCAACACCGGCAGCTGCAAGAGCGCCATTACCTTCGTGGACGGGGAAAAAGGTATCCTGCGCTACCGGGGCATCCCCGTGGAGCAGCTGGCCGAGCGGTCCACCTTCAAGGAGACCGCCTACCTGCTCATCAACGGCGAACTGCCTCCCCAGAAGGAGCTCACCCGGTTTTCGGTCCTGTTGAACGACCACTCGCTCGTGCACGAGGACATGAAGACATTTTACCAGAATTTCCCCCGCTCCTCGCACCCGATGGGGATTCTCTCGGCCATGGTGAACGCGCTGCGCAGTTTTTACCCCGAGCTGCAAGACCTGGACGAGGAGACCACCATCACGGTGACCCGGCTGCTCTCCAAGGTCCGCACCATGGCAGCCATGTCTCACAAGATCTCCCGCGGCCACACGGTGGTCTACCCGCGCTCGGACCTGACCTACTGCGCCAACTTTCTCAACATGATGTTCGACTCGCCGGTCAAGCCCTACGAGATCGACCCGGATGTCGTCAAGGCGCTGAACGTGTTTTTGATACTGCACGCCGACCACGAGCAGAACTGCTCCACCGCCGCCGTACGCGTCGTGGGCAGCGCCCGGGTGAATCTCTACGCCGCTATCTCGGCCGGCATCGCGGCTCTCTGGGGGCCGCTGCACGGCGGCGCCAACCAGGCCGTGATCGAAACCCTGGGCGAGATCGCCCGCAGCGGCAACCTGCACCAGATGATCGCTCGCGCCAAGGACCGCCGGAACCCTTACCGCCTGATGGGCTTCGGCCACCGGGTTTACAAGACCTTCGACCCGCGGGCCCGGATCATGAAGCGCATGGCTCATGTGCTCCTGGACAAGCTTAACCTGTCCGACCCGCTGCTGGACGTCGCCCGGGAACTCGAGGAGATCGCCCTGAAGGACGACTTTTTCATCGAGCACCACCTGTACCCGAACGTCGATTTCTACAGCGGCATCGTTCTGAAGGCCATCGGGATCCCCATCAACATGTTCACGGTGCTGTTCGCCATCGGACGGCTGCCGGGCTGGATCGCCCAGTGGAAGGAGAGCATGGACGACCCCGAGTGGAAGCTCTGCCGCCCGCGGCAGGTCTACTCAGGGCCGCACGAGCGGCCCTACGTGCCGATCGAGGAACGCTGAGCGAAGCTCGCAGCTGAAAGCTCAAGGGTACGGAAAGGAAAAGGCCGATAGTTCGAACCAACTTATCAATTGCTGCACTGGGAGGGAGACAGATCATGATCGTCGGGATACTGAAGGAAATCAAGACCAAGGAAAGCCGGGTCGCGATGACCCCGGCCGGAGTTGAGCAACTGGTGGGCCGGGGCCACACGGTGTGCGTGGAAACCCATGCGGGGGAAGGGTCCGGGTTCACGGACCCGATGTACGAGAAAGCCGGCGCTGCGATCTTGTCGAAGGCGAAAGACGTCTACGCCAAGTGCGCGATGGTGATGAAGGTCAAGGAGCCGCTGGCGAAGGAATACCCGCTGATCCGCAAGGGGCAGGTAGTGTTCACCTATTTTCACTTCGCGGCATCCGAGGAACTGACCCGGGCCATCATCACATCCGGCTGCACCGCCGTCGCCTACGAGACCGTCAAGAAGGCCAACGGGTCGCTGCCGCTGCTGACACCCATGAGCGAGGTGGCCGGCAAGATGGCCGTCCACGAAGGCGCCAAGTACCTCGAAAAAACATACGGCGGCAAGGGCAAGCTGCTGGGCGGCGTGCCGGGGGTGGACGTCGGCACGGTGCTGATTCTGGGCGGCGGGGTGGTCGGCGTCAATGCCGCGAAAATCGCCTGCGGGCTGGGCGCCAGGGTCTACCTCCTGGACACCAACCTGGAGCGGCTGCGCTACCTGAGCGACGTCATGCCCCCCAATTGCTTTCCGGTGGTTTCGAGCCCGGCCAACATCCGCAAGTACCTGCAGGAGGCGGACCTGGTGGTGGGGGCGGTGCTCGTCCCGGGCGCAACCGCGCCGCGGCTGGTCACGCGCGACATGCTCAAGCTCATGAAGAAGGGCACGGTGATGGTGGACGTCGCCATCGACCAGGGCGGCTGCATCGAGACCGCTCACCCCACCACCCACGACGACCCGATCTACGAGATCGACGGGATCATCCACTACTGTGTGGCCAACATGCCCGGCGCGGTGTCCATGACCTCCACCATCGCGTTGACCAACGCCACCCTGCCCTACGCGATCGAGATCGCCGAAAAGGGCGTCAAGCGGGCGGCCCAGGACAACCCGGAAATCGCCCAGGGCATCAACATCATCGACGGCAAGGTGACCTACCCCGGTGTCGCCGACGCCTTCGCTCTGAAATACACTCCGATCGGGAAGGTGCTGGGGCAAAAGCGGCGTAAATGAGGCGAGGAATGCAGTCGTATGGATACAAGACATGTTTTGGAAAAACTTCAAGCAACGAACCCTCAGGCGGAGATCTGGTGGGATTCCGTTCCCATGGTCTATGGAAACTGGGCCAGGAAGGTGTTGGAGAAAGCCCCTCTGGAGAAGAAAGAGCTTTGGCGGGGACAGCTGAATCGGCTATTTGACCCTCAACATCCAGAGCACACCTTCTTCCGGGGGGTGACCACGAACCCTCCCCTGAATCTGGGTGCCGTCAAGGACAAACCCGGTTTCTGGGCTGATTTTGTCCAGAAACTCATCCGGGAGAACCCCGACAAGGGGGTGGAGCAGATTTTCTGGTTGACCTACAAGAAGATTATCGAGGTGGGGGCGAAGTTGTACCTCCCCGCGTGGGAGAAGTCGAGCCACACCCATGGCTATCTGTCGGGGCAGGTCGATCCCCGCGATTGCTTCGATAAGGAACGGATGTTGAAGCAGGCGCTTGATATCGCCCCGATAGCGCCCAATGTCATGGTGAAGGTCCCCGGCACCCGCGAGGGTTACCAGGTGATTGAGGAACTGACCGCCAGGGGGATTGCGACCAACAACACGCTGTCTTTTACGGTCCCCCAGTTCTTGGCGTGCATGGAAGCCGTTCAAAGAGGGCTCGCAAAGGCCAAGCAAGATAAAGTGAATCTTTCGCGCTGGCGCTCCGTCATCACTCACATGTCCTCGCGATACGGGGTCCTGGGCGATTTGAAGGCTCAGGCGGATTCCAGGGGGATCGATCTGAGTGAGGCGGATGTGCGATGGGCGGAGCTGCTGATTTTTAAGCGGGCCTATCGAATGCTCCAGGAATGCAAGCATCCAAGCAAAATGCTCATGTGCAGCATGAAGATCAGCCCTGCCATGAGTGACGGCAGCCTGGCCAGTTGGCATATCGAGAAGATTGCCGGCAGCGATATCGTTTATGCCTGTCCTCCAGGTTACATCGAAGGCCTCATGCAAGTTGAGGATCAATTGAAACCCTTTGACCCCGAAGCCATCAACGAGGAAGCCCCTAAGCCGGTTTTGGAAAAACTCCTCCGCCTTCCTTACTTTGTCGAAGCGTATGAACCCGACGGGATGCCGCGGGAGGATTTCAATAAGCAAGCAGCGCTGATCGCAACGGCGGCCGAGTTTTCGAAGGCGATCCGGACCACGGTGGATTTTATTGCCCAGCAGTTTCAAGCTCTTGGGAAAATGTAGGTTTTGTTCAGACCGATCTGAATGCGCGGAGAGGAGGTTTTGCGAATGGCGAAGACCCAACAGTCGCTGGAGCGCTTGTGTGTGAACACCATCCGGGCGCTGGCGATGGACATGGTCGAGGCGGCGAAGTCCGGGCACCCCGGCGCGCCCATGGGTCTGGCTGCCGCGGCCTACGTGCTGTGGACCCGGGTGCTGAAACACAATCCGCGCAACCCCGGCTGGGTCGACCGGGACCGCTTCGTGCTGTCCGCCGGGCACGCCTCCGCCCTGCTTTACAGCCTGCTGCACCTGTCTGGATATGATCTTCCCCTCGACGAGCTCAAGCGCTTCCGCCAGTGGGGCAGCCAGACCCCCGGACACCCCGAATACGGGCACACCCCCGGCGTCGAGACCACCACCGGCCCCCTGGGCCAGGGTTTTGCCAACGCCGTCGGCATGGCCATCGCCGAGCGCCACCTGGCGGCGCGCTTCAACCGCGGTGGCCGAAAGATCGTCGATCACTTCACTTTCGTGTTCTGCGGCGACGGCGACATGATGGAGGGCATCACCTCCGAGGCCGCCTCCCTGGCCGGTCACCTCGGCCTCGGCCGGCTGATCTGCCTCTACGATGATAACCACGTGTCGATTGACGGCGGCACCGAGCTTGCCTTCACCGAAGACGTGGCGCGTCGTTTCAGCGCCTACCACTGGCAGGTCCTGCGGGTCAAAGACGGCAACGACCTGGACGCCATCCGGCAGGCGTTCGAAGCGGCCAAGGCCGAAACCGAAAAGCCGTCCCTGATCGTATGCCGCACGCATATCGGCTATGGCAGCCCGCACAAGCAGGATTCCCACGAGGCGCACGGCGCGCCCCTGGGGCCGGAGGAGGTGCGCCTGACCAAGGCGCGGCTGGGGCTGCCGCCGGAAGCGGCCTTCAGCGTCGCCGAGCCGGTGCGCGCGCATTTCCGTCGCTGCGTTGACCGGGGTGCGAAGGCCGAGGCGGCCTGGCAGGCGAAATTTACGGCCTTGGCGCAGAAGCACCCCGAGCTCGCCGAAGGCTGGCGGCAGGCGATCGACGGCAGGCTGCCGCCCGGCTGGGATTCGGACCTGCCGGCCTTTGCCGACGGCAAACCCATCGCCACCCGGGCCGCCTTCGGGCAGGCGCTGAACGCCGTGGCTGCCCGGCTGCCGGCCCTCGTGGGCGGTTCGGCGGACCTGACGCCCTCCAACAACACGGCCATCAGGGGCGCGCGCGATTTCCAGAAAGCGGCCTGGGACGGGCGTTACCTGCGCTTCGGGGTGCGGGAGCACGCCATGGCGGCGCTTCTCTCGGGCATGGCCCTGCACAAGGGAGTGCGGCCCTACGGCGGGACCTTCCTGGTCTTTGCCGACTACATGCGTCCCTCTATCCGGCTGGCGGCGCTGATGCGGCTGCCCGTCATCTACATCTTCACCCACGACAGCATCGCCGTGGGCGAGGACGGCCCCACGCATGAGCCGGTGGAACATCTGGCCAGCCTGCGCGCGATCCCGGGCCTGACCGTGATAAGGCCGGCGGATGCCACCGAGACCGCGGCGGCCTGGCGCCTGGCGCTTCAGGGAGTGAACGGCCCGGTGGCCCTGGTGCTGAGCCGCCAGAACCTGCCGGTTCTCGATCGCGCCGCGTTCCCGGCTGCCGACATGCTGGCCTGTGGCGCCTACACCCTATCGGATGCCGGCGGCCCGCCGCGGGTCATCCTGATCGCCAGCGGCTCGGAGGTTCACGTCGCCCTGAAAGCCCAGGACCTGCTCGCCGCAAAAGGGGTTACCACGCGGGTGGTGAGCATGCCGAGCTGGGAGCTGTTCGAGAAGATGCCCCGCGAATTCCGGGATTCCGTGCTGCCGCCGGAGGTGACGGACCGGCTGGCGGTTGAGGCGGGGATCGGCATGGGCTGGGAGCGCTACGTGGGCGCCGGCGGTGCCGGGGTTTTCATGACGGGCTTCGGCGCATCCGCCCCGGGCGGGACGGTCATGGAGAAATTCGGGTTCACCGCCGCGAATGTGGCCGAAAGAACTTTGAAACTGTTGGGTCGGTAACGATGATGCGGGAAAGCAGGACCATATGCTGCCGGCCCGTGGGCTTCTTTCAAACGATGAAAAATTGTTATCCGTGTCATAATAATTATTAAATTGACTTATATCGCCACAAATCTACTATGCCGGTATGAAAACCGGCCCGGTAGTCAATTGCGACATGCCGCTCAGGGGGGATTCGCACAGCCGCTCGGGCTCCGAACTTCATCGCATTCATTTTGGCGGGGTGCCGCATGTTTAGTTTCCTGTTTAAAAAAGAAAACCAGCTGAACAACCTCATTGCCAATTACCTCGAGAACCTGGCCAAGACCCAGGAGCATTTTGTCAAGGCCATGGACATCTGCCTGGACGAGGGCATCTGCGGCGAGTTTGCCTTTCTGATCGAGCAGACCCACAAGTTCGAATCCAAGGCCGATGATATCCGGGACGAAATCAACTACCTGATGTACAGCCGTGCGTTGATTCCCGAGTCGCGCGAAGACATCATGAACCTCATCGAGCATGTCGAGGTCATCCCGCGCATTTTCGAGCTCATCCTGCACCTGATTCGCACCCAGAAGATCAAAATCCCCAATTTCGCCCTGTCGGAGGTGAAAGATCTCATCCGCATGTCGGTGGAAAGCTGCGATCTAATGATCAGGCAGATCGACCTCATGCTGAAAAATAAGTCAGGCATCCGGGGGCTGATGACCACCATCGACCACAACGAAAGCCACTGCGATCACATCGAACGCAGCCTCATGACCAAGGTGTTCGATTCGGACCTCGACCCGATTCACAAGATACAGCTCAAAGAGCTGATCATCGCCATGGGCGAGGTCTCGGACCAGGCCGACCGCGTATCCAAGCGGGTCAACATCATGGTCTTGAAGAGGCGCGTCTGATGTTCTCGCTGCTCGGAGGAGTCTTCCTGGGGTGGTCCCTGGGGGCCAACGACGCCGCCAACTGCTTCGGCTCGGCCGTGTCCTCGCGCATGGTGCGGTTCTGGACGGCCGCCGGTCTGTGCGCGGCCTGCGTGGTGCTGGGAGCCCTGATCGAGGGACAGGCCGGCATCGAGACGCTGAAGGACCTGACGCAGATCGACCTGGAGCAGGCCGTGGTGATCACGGTGGCCGCAGCGGTCACGGTGACGATCATGACCTGGTTCGGGCTGCCGGTGTCCACCTCCCAGGCGGCGGTGGGGGCCATTCTCGGCATCGGGTTTTTCAACCAGGAAATCAACGTGGCCGGGCTGGGCAAGGTGGTGGCATGCTGGTTCGGAACACCGGTGGGCGCCGTGTTGATCTGTATGCTGCTCTACAAGCTGCTGGCGGTGGTCTATAACCGCCTGACGGTCAGCATCTTCCGGGCCGACTCGCTGCTCAGAATCGGTCTCGTCGTCGCCGGGTCCTACGCGTCCTACGCGCTGGGCGCCAACAACGTCGCCAACGCGACGGCCGTGTTCGTCGGGGCCGGGATGCTCACGGTTTATCAGGCCGCCCTGATCGGCGGATTGAGCATCGCGTTCGGGGTGCTGACCTACAGCCGGGGGGTGATGGAGACGGTGGGCACCAAACTGGTGCGGCTGGACCCGTTTTCGGCGCTGGTGGTGGTGCTGGCCGAAGGCCTCACCGTGCACTTCTACACGTTAATCGGGGTGCCGGTGTCGACCTCCCAGGCCGTGGTGGGAGCAGTGCTGGGGATCGGGGTTCTGAAAGGAGCCGCCACCATCAAACGCAAGACGCTCTATGGCATCCTGGTCGGCTGGTTCCTGACGCCGCCGGTGGCCTGCTTCATCGCGATGTGCATCTACTACGCCATACACCTGCAGTACGTTCCCAAATGAATGACGGCTGTGCAGGAAGGCTCGCACCCCTGGCGGTATGGGCATGACGTTGCGAGATTCAGACGGCCTGAACCTGTAGAATCTTCTCTCACGGCACGGGGGTAATGCCCATCTCTTGATCTCCACATGCGGAGGGATAAGAATGTTTCTTTTAATACCGCAGTCATAGGCGAGACAGAAGCGGGAAAAACATCGCCCGTTCAATGCCGGGAACCATCCGTTGCGCTGATAGCCACTTCTCGATTTTCTTCAACGCTATCCCCGTTTTCGACTTGCTGAAAAACCGTGCGTGCAGGCCCTGCGGGCCGGGCCGTTTCGCCTATTTCCTTTGACAGGCCTTGATGGATGTGTTAAGCGTTAATTGATTTAAGTTAATTCATAAAATGATGAGTCATTCATTTAAGGCTCGGATCAGGAAAGGAGGTGACAGAGCATCGGCGGGCGTTTCTGAAAATTGACAGTTAGCGCCAACATTTAATTTGGAGGGAAGCCATGAAAAGAAAGCCCATTGCATTCGTCGTCGCCGCGATCTTCTCGTTGGTGCTCGCGGGCAGCACCCCGGCGGAAGATATAAATGCCTACATGGGTACCTCTCCGGACAACAACGCCAAGATCGCCAAGTTCATCAAGGATAAAACAGGAATCACCGTCAACCAGACCTTCCAGTCCTTCGGGGAAATCGAGGCCCGTGCCAAGGCCGAAGCCCCGAATTTCAACGCGGACATGATCATCGGCTGCGGCTCGCCGCTGGCCTTCATGGCCAAGAAGAGCGGCTGGTCCCACCCCTATGTATCCCCGGCCTGGAAGGGTGTAGCGGAGGTATTTATGGACCCGCAGGGCGACTGGTACAACATCGCCAATTTTTCCTTCGTCCTGGTCGGCAGCAAAGATAGACTGGCCAAGGCGGGATATTCCATGCCCACGAGCTGGAAGGACCTGCTGGATCCGAAATGGAAGGGTGAGATCCTCATGCCCTCGCCACTGAGTTCGGGCACCGCGAACATGATGAGATTCTCCTTCCTGGCCCTCTACGGGGACGATGAAGGCTGGAAATTTCTCGAAGCCCTGGACAAGAATATCGCTTATTACACCCGCAGCGGCAATGCCCCGACGGATCTCGTCGGCCGAGGCGAATTCATGCTGGGCATCACTTCGGACGAGAACGTCAAGAAACGCATCGATGACGGCT
The DNA here is from genome assembly GCA_016219005.1 of Deltaproteobacteria bacterium. Classification (GTDB taxonomy): domain Bacteria; phylum Desulfobacterota; class Desulfobacteria; order Desulfobacterales; family SpSt-501; genus SpSt-501. Next base: position 106,815 of record JACRCN010000094.1, on the reverse strand, counting down.
ATCCGCTGATCTGGTCGATTCCCAACGAAGGGACCGGTTATGACGGCACCTATGCCCTGATCTTCAAGGGAACGAAGAAACTCGCCGCCTGCAAAAAAATCATTGACGTTCTGGGCACCCCCGAATTCAGCACGCTCATGGCGGAGATCGGCTACGTGACGCCCCGGCCGGCGCCGAACGCCCTTTACGGCAAGACGCTGCCCAAGTACATCAAGCTGGATCTGGCCAAGGCGGCGGATGACAAACCCAAGAACAACGATATCTGGAAGCAGAAATTGAGAACCGATTTCAAATAATCAAGTTCAATGATGGGTGACCGCGGCGGGAGAAAGATGGCACCGGCAGAATTGTCTGTTAAATTGCAGGCAAGCAGCGGCAGCAAGATAAGGGATTTCCTGAATGCAAACCTGATCAACATCCTGGCTGCGTTTTTATTCTTGCTGCTCGCCTTCTTTCTCCTCTATCCCATCATCGCGGTTCTCATCAAGAGCCTCCGGGGACCGTCGGGATTCACGCTGGAATATTACCGGTCCTTTTTCAGCAAGAATTATTACTTTCAGTCCCTGTTCAACACACTTCTCCTCGGGGTGATCAATACCGTGGTCTGCCTCGTCATCGGCTTCTGTCTCGCTTATATGACGACACGGGGACCCTGGATACTGCGAAAGCCGCTGAAGATCATCGCCCTCATTCCGCTGATCGCTCCCCCGTACCTGTTTGCCCTTTCGCTCATTATTCTGTTCGGCCGTAACGGCATCGTCACCAGGATGTTCGACCTTCACTGGCAGCTTTACGGCTTCAACGGCGTCGTCATCTCCCAAACGCTGGCCTTCATCCCGCTCGCCTACATGATGATCGAAAACACCTTGATGTCGCTCAACCCGAATCTTGAGGAGAGCGCTTATGACATGGGGGCGTCGGAAGCGACCATCCTCCGCACGATCACCATCCCGCTGCTTGCGCCGGGGCTGCTCAAGGCGGCCCTGCTGATCTTCGTCATGACCATCGCCGAGTTCGGCAACGCCGCGATCCTGGGAGGGCGGACCCCTTTCCTGGCGCCGGATACCTATACGATGATCACCGGGGAATCCGATTTCAACATGGGCAGCGTGCTCTCCGTCATCCTGATCGCCCCCTGCATCATTATTTTTTTCATCCATAATTACCTGCTGGAGGGGAAGAAATTCACGACGATCGGGGGGAAACCGGTCGCTTCGGAGCCGCGGAAGATCACTCCCCTGATCCAGGCCCCCTTCATCATCATCACAACGGTCGCCGCGGGGGCGATTTTCATCTGCTTTGCCGTCGTATTTGTGGCATCCTTCTATAAGATCCTCGGAGTCACGCACAACGTCGTTTTGTCCAATTACCTTGATTTTACCTCGAACCAGGCGATCTATAACAGCATCCGAGTGAGTTTCGTGGCGGCCGTCATCGGCGCTTTCATCGGTGTCCTCCTGGCATACGTCATTGTGCGGGGGAAATTTTTCGGCCGCACTTTCATTGAAATGGTTTCCCTTTCCGGGTTTGCCCTCCCCGGAACGGTCGTCGGCATCGGTTACCTGCTCGCCTTCAGCGCTCCACCCCTCAAACTGACAGGCGGGATCATGATCCTGGCCCTGAACTGCGTCTTTCGTTTCCTTGCCGTCGGCGTGGAGGCGGGAATCAGCAAACTCCACCAGATTAACATCGAGATCGAGGAGGCCTCTGCGGACCTGGGCGCCAGCTTCCTGACCACCTTCTACCGGATTGTCCTGCCGATCATGTTTCCCGCCTTCATTGCGGGATTCATCTATACCTTCATGACGGCGATCGTCTCCCTGAGCGCCGTCGTCTTTCTTGTCAGCCCGGGATTCGCTCTGGCCTCCGTGAAGATCTTCGACGCCGCCGTTTATGGTGAAGTCGGTATCGCCTCCGCCACGACGATGAAACTGGTTCTGATCGTCACGATCTGCATGCTGATCCTGAATTTCATCAGAAACAAAACCAGGTTGGGCGGCAGCATGAAAAAGTCGGCCGCAGTATGACAACGTAAGGAAGGCGCTGGCGATATGGACATGCGGGAAAATGAAAGACCGATGCTGATCCTGAAGGACATCCACAAGTTTTATGGAAAAAACGAGGTCATCAAGGGGGTTTCCCTGGAGGTGCGAAAGGGAGAGTTGGTCACATTCGTCGGGCCGAGCGGGTGCGGGAAGACGACGCTGCTGCGCCTCATCGGCGGTTTCACCGATGTCAGTTCCGGGGATATCATCCTTGACGGACAGCGGATCAACGATCTTCCGCCGAACCTGCGGGATACGAGGATCTGCTTTCAGAATTACGCCCTCTTTCCCCACATGACCGTGGCGGAAAACGTCGGCTACGGCTTGAAGATCAACAAGTGGCCCAAGCACAGGATCGAGGCGAGGGTCAAGGAGCTGCTCGAGATGGTCGAACTGCAGGCGTTTGCAGATCGGATGATCGACCGGCTCTCCGGTGGTCAGCAGCAGCGTGTCGCCTTCGCCCGGGCGCTCAGCCTCGAGCCGAAGGTGCTTCTTTTAGATGAGCCGCTGTCCAACCTCGACGCGAACCTGAGGCTCGTCATGCGCGAAGAGATCCGCAACCTTCAGGAGAGGCTTCAAATTACGACCGTTTTTGTGACACACGACCAGTTCGAGGCGATGGCTATTTCCGATCGCCTCGTCGTCATGAAGGACGGCCTGATCGAACAGGTCGGAAGCCCGATCGAGATCTACGAGCGGCCGGCGAATGAATTCATCGCGGGTTTCGTGGGCTACGTCAATTTCATGGAGGGCCGGGTCGCGTCCATCGACGAAAACACACGCAATACGGTCATCAACACGGAATATGGGAAGATCGAGATCACGCTATCGCAGGGCGATATCAATAGCGCAGACGAGGTTCTCATGGTCATCCGGCCGGAGAGCGTGAACATCTCGTTGGACTGTGGCGGCAAAGGGCAGAATGTCCTCAGCGGCGCCCTGAAATCATATATGTATGCCGGCTCGCTGGCGAAATGTACGGTCAAGATCGGTGACAGGACCATGATCATCGACCAGTACAACCCTCGGGATGCGCAGCAATTCAAGCACGCCGAAAAGGTTGAAGTGCACATCCCCCGCAGCGTTCATCTCCTGAAAAGAAAAAGGTAGCACGGATCTAAATCGGGGTGCCTGCACGAAGGCGACCGGCATGTTCTGCGGGCTTGAACGGACGTTGAAAACCGGATAAAAGAAAAATTCCCATGCAGGCCCTGATCGTGGGAAAGAGAAAATTCGTACTCATCGTTTTGCGTGCAGACCCCAGTCGGGCAGAAGTGGAAGCGTGAGCATTGTCTTTCGAAGTCATGCTGGCGGTCCTTCTTGGCGCAGCGTGTCATGCCAGTTGGAACGCTCTCGTCAAATCGGGCTCGGACCCGTTTCTTGACACGGTCTCGGTCGCAACCTGCCTTGCCGCTGCAACGGCGATCATGTTGGTCTTTCTCCCGATGCCCCTGCCGCTCGAAGCCAGCTGGCTGTGCCTGGTCGGGTCGGTCGTGATTCATGTGGCCTATTATGCGTTCTTGGTGCTCGCTTACCGGAAGGGCGACTTGAGCCTGGTGTATCCCATCATGCGGGGCACGGCACCGGCATTCACGGCTTTGCTCGCTGCGGTCTTGCTGGGCGAACAGCCGTCCTGGGGAGGGTGGACCGGGGTATTTCTGGTGTCGGGCGGGGTATTGCTTCTGGCGGCGGATTCTCCGCAATCAAGGGGTGTCCGTCTCGCACCGGTCGGTTTCGCCCTCCTGAATGCAGGGGTGATCGTGGGCTACACATTGGTCGACGGCCTCGGCGCCCGCCTTTCCGGGAATGCGTTCAGTTACACCGGCTGGATGTTTCTGCTGACGGGTGTGCTCGTTTTTGTAACCGCTTTCGCCCTTCGTGGACGGCAGGTCGCATACCATGTCTGGGCCCAATGGAAAAAGTGGGCGATTGGCGGCGTCTTAACATTTGCTTCCTATAGCCTGGCGCTCTGGGCCATGACGAAGGCGCCCATAGCGCCTGTGGCCGCCCTCCGGGAAACATCGATTGTCTTCAGTGCAGTGTTGGCGGTCTTCGTTTTAAAAGAGCGCATTACGCCGCTGCGGTGTGTGTCGATCTCCATCGTCACCATTGGCGCCGTAGCCATCAAGTCTTTCTAACCTGAACTAGCCTGACCCTCCTCAATTCATTTCTTCTTTTAAAGCAAGCTGTTCCAATAAAGAAAGCGCTTCTGATCCTCTTCATCCATCCGGACCGGGTGGTCGTAAAAGCCTATGACCGCCGGCTCTGGCTGGGCCGTCTGGAAAGGAAGACCATCCCCGGGCAGCGTGGAAAATAGAAAAAGAGTTATGAACATCATGAATATTTTTCCCTTGACTACCGAATGATATAAGATAATGGTCAGCAATTACTCGCCTGGCCTGACTCCAACGACGCAGGTATGTATGATCTACACCGGAAGCCGCCATTGCTTTCTCCACGGCTTTGTTTCCCTTCCCTCCCCCGGACAACCAGTCGCGCAGCAGAGATTTCCCGTGCGTTTCCCGATCTCCTTGCGGATACAGAAGCTGAAGCCGTTTTTACCCCATCATATGGGTTGCGGGTATTCAGAAACCGCATGGTCTGTTGAACCGCTATCACGTCTCCAGGGCAATGCCCGGCATGCGCGGGCAGCCTCTGCGAGGAGAATGGGAGGTGGCCAGCGCGATTATCCACAAAAACCGGCAGCACACGGAGTTCTTTTTTTTGACATGGGACCCATCGGAATAAGGCAAATGAAAAAGGAGGTAAAATCCATGAAAAGAATACTGACCGTACTGTGTGTGGCAGCCCTGCTCCTGGCCATCGGCGGTTTTTCGGGGCCCGCGGAAGCGCAGCAGCAGTTCAAGTGGAAACTTCAGAGTGCCAACCCCGCGGGTACTCCGCACATTGAGATCTTGAACAAATTCGCCATGACCGTTGACAAGATGTCGGCCGGCAGACTGAAGATCGAGGTGCTCCCGAGTGGAGCGATCGTAAATCCGTTTGAAATCCTCGATGCCGTGAACAAGGGCGTCATCGACTGCGGACAATGGTGGACCCATTACGCCACGGGGAAACACCCGGCCGGCGGTCTGTTCAGCGCCCCGCTCGGTGGCTCCGGCAGCGGTTTGGACATGTTCAACCATCTTTCCTGGTACCTGCGGGGCGGAGGACGGGACCTCTACCTGGAATATTACCAGAAGATTCTCAAGGCGGACGTCATGGCCTTCCTGATCGCACCGGACGGGCCGGAGGCCTTCGGGTGGTTCAAGACCGCGCCCAAGACGAACGCGGATTACCTGAAGATGAGGATTCGGATGTCCTCCGGCCTGCCGTCGGACGTTCTGAAGGACATGGGCGGCATCCCGGTGAACATGGCGGGACAGGAAATCATTCCCGCCGGGGAGAGGGGGCTGATTGACGCCGTCGAGTGGATCAACACGGCCAGCGATCTGAAGCTGGGGCTTTACGACGTCTTCAAGAATTACTCCATCCAGGGGCTCCATCAGGCGATTGACATCATGGATATTGTCATCAACGGCAAGGCATGGCGCAGCCTGCCTCCGGACCTCCAGATGATCGTTGAGGTCGCGACCACGGCGACGATTCTTGAGAGCATCATGTACTTTGTCGACGAGAACTCCAAGGCGCTTCAGATCCTGACCAGGGAAAAGGGCGTCAAAGTGTTCGACGCACCCCCCGATTACGCACCCGCCTTCATCAAGTCTGCAAAGAAGGTGCTTGCCAAGTTCGAAGAGCAGGATCCCTTCTTCAAGAAGGTCCTCGAATCCCAGCGTAAGTTCGCCGGCCAGGTGGTTCCCTTCACCCGTGAGACGGCCAAGCTGACAGTGCTCATCGCGGGGGCCGCGGAAGGAAATTAAGGACCCTGAGTTGGTTCGTATGCCAGTACGACTCTCCGTGATCAGTGCCTCGACCGGCCGACTCCCAAATGCAAAGTGTGGATTGGCCGGTCAGGCCTTTTTCCCGGAGGGAGCGAATCACGCGGCGGGGAACACTGGTCGTTTCAAGCCGCTGGCGTGAAGCGAGCAGATGCCCGTCCTTCAAGTTGTGGAGAAACGAAACATGAACCCTATCGATCGGATCATCAAGGTGATTGACCGGATCAGCCTCTGGTCGGGGAAGGCCGCTGCCTGGCTTATCATCCCGATGGCGGGTGTGCTGGTTTGGGAAGTGCTTATCCGCTATATCTACCGACCCACGCTCTGGGCTGTGGACATCGCGACCATGGCGTACGGAACCCATTTCTTCATCGCGGGCGCCATGACCCTGTATCTGGGAAAGCATATCCGGACCGATTTCTGGTACGGAAAGTGGTCTCCGAAGACCCAGGCTTGGGTCGATGTGATCTGCTACGTGCTCCTCTTCCTTCCCGGGATGGTGATGTTCGCCTGGCTGAGCTGGGATTTCTTCGCCGAATCCTGGGACCTCAAGGAACAGCTGATGACGACTTGGAGGCCCCCTGCATACTTGTATAAGCTGGTCATTCCCGTGAGCGCATCCCTGATTCTACTCCAGGGCATCTCGGAGATCCTTAAATCGGCAAAACTGATCCTGACGGGAAAGGACGAGCGCAACATTGCGGCTCCAACCGAAATTACCTGAAACCGCCCTTCTCCCGGATGCGGCCAAGCCCTTGTTCCGGGGGACCGCGACTTGCTCTGAATCCATGAAAGCGATTGGATGCGGGAGGTGTAAGTGAGCCTGGAAATTTACGGTGTGGTGCTTTTGGGAGTCCTTTTTTTTGCGATTTGTGTCGGGTTTCCCATCTCTTTCACGCTGATCACCCTCGGCGTGATCTTCGGGTACATCGGTCTCGGTGAAAGGGTTTTTCACCTGATGACCTATTCGTTTTTCGGGACGATGATGGACACCGTCCTGGCTGCGGTGGCTCTCTTTACCTTCATGGGCTACCTGCTCGAAAGCGCCGGTCTTATGGAGCGCCTTTTCCATGCGGTCCAGCTCCTCTCCGGCCGCCGGCGGGGTTCCCTCTATATGGGGACGATCTTCTCGGCGACCCTTTTCGCGGCGGCCACCGGGATCGTCGGCGCCTCCGTCACGATCATCGGCCTGATGGCGGCTCCGGTCATGAAGAGAGCCGGATACGACACGGGGCTCTCCGCGGGAACGATCTGCGCGGGCGGGACCCTGGGCATCCTGATCCCCCCGAGTGTCATGCTGGTCGTCATGGGACCGGTGATGAACGTATCCGTGGCCCGGCTTTACGCGGCCGCGATCCTGCCCGGGCTCCTGCTTTCCGCTCTATACATAGTTTACACGACAATAAGAGTCATGATCAAACCGGAGATGGGCCCGCCCCTGTCCGACGAGGAGTTGAACGTTCCCAGAGCCTACATAGCCCGCGAGTTTTTTCTCGGACTGGTGCCCCCGGCGGCCCTGATCGTGGCCACGCTGGGGACCATCATGTCGGGACTCGCCACGCCGACGGAGGGCGCAGCGCTCGGCTGCCTAGGCGCAGTCCTGGTCACCTTGTTCAACGGGAAGCTGACCTTCAAGATCGTGAAGGAATCCACCTTCCGGACGGCGGAGACGACGAGCATGGTGATGATCCTCCTGGCCGCCTCGACGTTCATGGGGGCGGTCTTCTCCTCCATGGGAACCCCCAAGTTCATCGCAACTTCCCTGTTGGCCTTGCATCTGCCCCCCTGGGTGTTCGTGGTCGGAATCCTGATCGTCTGTTTCATTCTCGGCTGGCCTCTGGAATGGGTTCCCATCGTGGTCGTCATCGTGCCGGTGTTTCTCCCGATCATCATCGACCTGCACATCAACATGATCTGGTTCGCGATCCTGCTGGCCGTCACACTCCAGACATGCTGGCTGTCCCCACCGGTAGCCCTGTCGGCTTATTATCTTAAAGGGGTGGAGCCATCGTGGGAGTTGCTGGATATCTACAAGGGGATGATGCCCTTCATGGGCCTGCAGGTGTTGGGCGTGGCGCTGGTCTATTTCTTCCCGCAGATCGTGCTCTGGCTTCCCAAACTCCTTTTCGGTTAATTCGCTAACATTTTTATCGATATGGCATTTGTCGATAGGCACGGCCAAGTTCATTCAGAGAGGATGTCGCCGATCTTATCGTTCCCACCCGGACGTGCATAAAGGAGAGACCGGTATGCAACCGAAAGGCAGAGCGGCGGTAATGACAAAAGCCAAGGCCCCTTTGGAAATCTGGGAGTACCCTCTGGCCGGCGTCGAGAAAGGCTGGATTCTCGTCAAAATCAAGTGTTGTGCGATCTGCGGGTCGGACCTCCATACCTGGCTGGGGACCCGGCCCAGCCCCACACCGATCATACTTGGCCATGAGATCATGGGCGAGATCGTGGAAATGGGAGCGGGCGTATCCTGGGATTCCGGGGGGCGGCCGTTAACAATTGGAGACCGCATCACCTGGACCATCATGGATAGTTGCGGCAAATGCTATTACTGCCGAGAAAAAGGGCTCATGATGAAGTGCCTGGATTTGAAGAAGTACGGCCATGACAGCTGTGCGGCTCCGCCGCACTTCATCGGAGGGTTTGCCGAGTACTGCTACGTCATGCCCGGAACCTGCGTAATCAAAATCCCGGACGATCTGTCGGATGAGGTGTCTGCTTCCGCGAACTGCGCGCTTGCCACCGTGGCTGCCGGATGGGATGCGGCGCGATTGGAGCCCGGCGACAACATATTGATCCAGGGCGCCGGGACGTTGGGTATCTATGCCGCGGCATTGGCCAAGTCCCAAGGCTGCAATAGAATCATCGTCACCGATGTCATGGACAACCGGTTGGAGTTTATCAAACAGTTTGGGGCGACGGATACCGTCAATGTCAAAGAGGTGCAGGGCGAAGATCTTGTCAGGATGATCCAGGGCATGACGCGGGGCTTCGGAGCGGATGTCGCCATGGAGGTTGCCGGACGGCCCGAGGTGGTTCCGGTCGGGTTGAAATGCCTGCGAAAGGGTGGCCAATACATCGAGATAGGCAACGTGTTTCCCGGAGCCAACTTCACATACGATGCCTCGGATATCATTTTCCGCTGGCTGACCATAAAAGGGGTGCACAATTATGACACAAAACACCTGGAATGGGGGATTGACTTCCTGCAGCGCTACCAGGGCTTATTCCCTTTTAAAGACATTGTGACCCACCGCTTTGCGTTGGATGAGATCAACCAGGCGATGGAAGTGGCCCACTCGGGCAAGGCGATCCGGGTGGCGATTAAGCTATGACGCCACACGGCTCCGATAAAGCAATATTTTACAGGGTTAAATCGACAAGCTGATCCATTGATATGTGAGAACTTGCCAAGGACGCGCAACGCCTGATCAGGGCCTGAGACGCCGTTTTACACTCCCCTGTGAACCAGGCATGCTGCCGGATCAAACTTCCCCACGCCTCACCGCAGCCAAGCAACCAGGTGCATTCGGGCACTGAGCAGTCGGTATTTCATAACAATATTTCATCAAAAACATAATTTTAATTAGTTTGACTTATAGTTGGCGGCGACCCTATAGTTTCTTTAACTCAGGATTGACTCAGGGTTGCAATTCCCAGTTCAAAAGATATTCACCGTTGCGGATTCTTTATGCAGCACCGTGCCGCAAACGCAGGAGGAAATGAAATGTACGGAGGATGCTTCGCTGACAGCAGGGCGGCCGCTTTCAGCAAAGGGGTAGGGAAGAACGTCTCGTACGATTGCGAACTGTATAAACAGGCAGGGGACAATATCTCCATGGAGGAAGCGGATGCACTGAAGGGCCGGGAGAATCTTGAAACTGCTTCCGGTATGACTCAATATTATCTGATACATGATTTTAATTATTTTGACTTATAATTGTGGGGCAATTTATAGTTTGTCATAAAAACGGGTCCGTATTTGAATGCTCCGCTCCATGCTGTTCACGTGTGCATTTTCTTTAGGAATTCCCAATAGCGCATCAAACTTTATCGAACCGGAGGAAAGAGAATGAGCAGAGAACCTTTTTTTCGCAGGAAAACCGCCATTTCCTACAAGACGGAGGAAAAGACCGTCATGCGCGGGTACGACCTGAGCGAACTGGCGGAAGAGGGCTACTCCTTTTGTGACGCCCTCTTTGTGCTGTACCAAGGCCGCATTCCCCCCGAAGCCGAAGAGAAGATGCTGAAGTACGAAATGGGCGTCTTCCTGGAGCACTCCATGTCGCCCTCGGCAGTGGCCGCCATCGGCGTAAGCGCCGGGCGCCCGAACCTGCCCTGCGCGATTGCGGCGGCGGTGAGCACCTTCGGCGGTGTGCACGGCCCGGGGGCTGCCCACGGCTACATGTTGAACAAATACCTTGAGCGCGCGCAGCGCGAAGGCAAAACCGTCGACGAAATGGCGAAGATCCTGGTGGATGAGTACATGGACGCGGAAACACCGGTCATGGGCATGGGCCAGCCGCAGCACATCGACAGCGACCCCCGCGCCGAGCCGATCCATGTCAAGCAGGAAGAACTGAAGCTGGAGGGGGTCTACCTCGAGTTTCAGCGGGCGGTCGAGAAGTATTTCCATGCCCGGCGCAAGCTGGAGGGCCGGTCCAAGGTGGGTGTGAACGTGGTCGGTTCCGGCAACACGGCCCTGATGGAGATCGGTTTTTCCCCCAACGCGGGCTGGTGCCTCGGCAGCGTCTGCCGCGGATACAGCTGCGCGGCCCATGCCCTGTTCAACATGAAGAAGGGCCGGGCCTGGGGCGCCTCGCGCAACGAGCCCATGGTGCAGATGATCGATCTGTCCATGATCAAGTACGTCGGCCCGGAAGACCGGGTCGTGCCCAAGCAGGCCGAACGGCAGGAATACGCCAGGAAACAGAAAGAGGAAGGAGAATACAAGAAATGGGCGATCTGAACGAAACCAAGAAAGCGCGCGGCGTCGGGAATCTGGACAGCCCGAAGATGCCGTTTGATTATTTCAAGCGGGAGTACGGCACCGTGCCGCGCGACACCAAGCGGGCGCCGTTCCAGTGGGTGTCCGAGGTGGCCTACAAGAACGTCCACCGCATCGTGTCTCGCGGGTACGACACCACCGAGTTGATGGAAGAAGGCTACGGGATCGTCGACGTGCTGTTCGTCGACTACCAGGCCCGTATTCCGCTGGTGGAAGAAGAGCAGATGCTCAACTACGTGCTCATCCTGGCCCTCGAGGACGGGCTCTCCGCGCCGGCCGCCATGTCCCGCATCGTCGCCCGGACCAAGACCTTTCTCACCCAGGCCGCCGCGGCCTCGATCCTGGCCTTCGGCCACGCCTTCGGTGCTTACTCCGCCTTCGGCAACCGTCTGGAGAAATACTTGAAGAGGGCCGAAAAGCAGGGGCTGAGCACGGCCCAGGCCGCTGAGCTCTTGGTCAAGGAGAACCTGAACGACGAGGCCCTGGGGGTTTCGAACCTCATGCTGAAGGACCCGGCGGCCAAGCGCATGTTCGCGCGGGCCGAGAAGCTCGGGGTGGCCGGGAAGTACATCGCCTTCACGAAGGAGATCGTCGCGGCCGCCCGGAAACAGAGTCCCGAGCCGGTGGACCTGGACATGCTCGGTGCGATCGGCGCCACGATGATGGACCTCGGGTTCTCGCCGGAAGCCACCTGGGCCATCCTGGCCGTGACCCGAGCCCTCAGCGTCGGGGCCCACTACATCGAGGAGACCGAAAGAAACGGGTACACGCGGCTGGGTGAAGCCCTGACCCCCAAGGAAGATTACGACGGGCCGGCGGATCGCCCGGTACCCCCGCTGAAAGACCGTGCGAAGGTCGCGCAGTCGGGCATCTGCCGCACGACGGCCGAATGGGCCCGGGCCCGGGACGAGCGGAAAAAGCTCATCGGCAGCGGGCACGGCATCGTCGAGGAGATCCACGATCCGAGTAAAAAGTCAGGCATCAAGAAAGTCGGAAAACTGTAGGGAACACCGGCAGCTCCGGGACAGGCCGTGATCACGTTCTGCCCGGAGCCGCTTTGCCCTCATCGTTGCGCTGAGGCTCTAAATGGAGAGGATAAACCATGGACATCGTTAATCCCGTCAAACGCAACGTGCTTCTGAACCCGGGTCCGGCCACCACCACCGACACGGTGAAGTACGCCCAGGTGGTGCCCGACATCTGCCCCCGGGAGAAGGAATTCGTGAACGTCATGGACGAAGTCCGCCGCGAGCTGGTCAAGGTGGTTCACGCCGACCCGAAGAAGTACACGGCCGTGCTCTTCACCGGCTCCGGGACGGTCGTCCAGGATGCGCTCGTCAATTCCCTGGTGCCCGCGAACAAGAAGATCTGCGTTGTCAACAACGGGTCCTATTCCGCCCGCATGGTGGAGATCGCCCAGTACTACCACATCCCCTGCGTGGACCTGAAGTTTCCCTCCACCGGGCTTCCGGACCTGAAGGCCGTGAAGGAAGCCCTGGACAAGGACAAGTACATCGCGGTGGTCGCCACCACCCATCATGAAACCGGCACCGGGGTGCTCAACCCGGTCCGGGAGATCGGAAAGATCGCCCACGACCACGGCTGCGTGTTCGTGGCCGACACGATTTCGACTTACGGGCTGCTCCCGATCGACATGGAAAAGGAAAACATCGACTTCTGCATGTCCTCGGCCCAGAAGGGTCTGGCGGCCATGACCGGCGCCTCCTGGACGGTGGGCAAAATCGATGAGATCGTCAAGTCCAAGGGTTATCCAACGCGCTCCTATTACTGCAACCTGTTCATGCAGTATGACTTTTTCGAACGGGTGGGCGAAATGCACTTCACCCCCCCGGTCCAGACCATTTACTCCCTGCAGCAGGCCATCAAGGAATACTGGCAGGAAGGAGAGCTGCCCCGCTACGAGCGCTTGAGCAAGTGCTGGGAGGCCGTTCACAAGGGCATGCAGGAGATCGGGCTGACGTCCGTCATCGACAAGAAGATCCAGGGCAAGCTGGTGGTCACCATCAAGGCCCCCAAGGACGGGAAGTTCGATTTCTTCAAGCTGCACGACTACTGCTACGAGCGCGGCTTCACCATCTACCCGGGCAAGATGTTCGGGCTGGAAACCTTCCGGCTGTGCAACCTCGGCGTCATCACCCACAAGGATATCGAGGATTTCTTCGTGGTCGCCAAGGAGGCGTTCCGGAAGATGGGCTATTCGATTCCCATTAAATAACGCGCGAACGCGCGGGCTACCGGAACGGGGATCCCGCCGGTCCCTTTTCAACCCACGTAAATCAACTTCAGACGGAGGTTCGAAAGACACTATGGAAGACGACATCAAGGAAATGTACGCCAAAGCTAAAAAGGCATTCGAGGAATACCAGTACTGGCCCCAGGAGAGGGTCGACGAAGTGGTCCAGGCCGTGGGCTGGATCTGGCAGAAGGAAGAAGTGCGCAAGGTGCTGGCACGGACCGCCGTGGACGAATCCGGGATCGGGGTCTACGAGGACAAGCTGGCCAAGATCAGGACGAAGACCCTGGGCACCCTCTGGGACCAGCGCGGGGTGAAGACCTGCGACCTGGTGGAGGAGGACAAGGTCCGCGGCATCCGCAAGTACGCCAAGCCGATCGGGGTCGTCGCGGATGTGGTTCCCTGCACCAACCCGGAGTCGACCATCTGCTGCATCGGTCTGTCCACCCTGAAAACACGCAACGCCATGATCGTCTCCCCCCACCCCCGCACCCAGAAGAGTTCCTACCTGACGGTGGAGTATGGCCGGGAGGCCCTGAAAAAAATCGGCGCGCCGGTGGACCTGCTGCAGTGCATCAAGAACACGAGCCAGGCCAAGACTCAGGAATTGATGGCCTACTGCGATTTTGCGGTGGCGACCGGCGGTGCGGCCCTGGTCAAGGTCGTCTACGCGGCCGGCAAGCCGGCCCAGACCGTGGGCGCCGGGAACGTCGTGTCCTTCGTAGATGAGACGGTGCCCGACCTGCAGGCGACCGCCCGCAAGATCATGCTTTCCAAGATCGCCAACAACGCCGCCTCCTGCTCCTCGGAGAATGCCGTTGCTCTCCACGCGAGCATCTACGACAAGATGATCGAGTGCCTCAAGAAAGAGGGCGGCTACCTGTGCAGCACCGCGGAGCGCGAAACCCTGCGCAAGTGCATGTGGCCGGACGGCAAGACCCTGAACCGCGACATCGTGGCCCACAGTGCCAAATTCATCGCCGATCTGGCCGGCATCAAGGTCCCGGAGACGACGAAGTTCCTCATGGTCATCGGCGAGAAGATCGGCCGCGAGGACCGGTTCTCCGGCGAGAAGATCTCTCCTGTCCTAACCGTGTGGAAGTGGAGCGACTTCGACGAGATGCTGGACCGCTTGGAAAAGATTCTCGAGTTCTCGGGCAAGGGGCATTCGGTCTCGATTCACACCGAGTTGGACGAGCGCCGGGTAAAGCTCGCGTTGCGGGCCAAAGTCGGCCGGGTGGTCTGCAACATGGGCCACACCGCCGCCAACAGCGGCGGCTGGGGCTCCGGCCTGACCTTCACCGATACCCTCGGCTGCGGCACCTGGGCCGGAAACATCACGAGCGAAAACGTCAACTGGCAGCATTTTCTGAACTACACGCAGGTCTCCATGCCCATCAAGGAGCACATCCCCGCCGATGAAGAGCTCTTCGGGGACTACCTCAAGAAGTGGGGCAAGGATTAATTTTTCGGCGGCATGCCGATCGGCAGCCGACACGATGAAAACCGGAGAACGGGTGACGGCCGCTGAGCTGTTGCCGGTTCTCCGGTTTGTGCAAGGATCAAACCCGGCATGATCAAAGCGGTCATTTTCGATTTCGGTCAGACGATGGTGGATTCCGCGGACGGGTTCCGGCGGGCCGAAAAGGACGCCCAGGAAAAACTGTTCGGGCACATGGCGCTATCGCTGCGTGAAAAATTCATGGAACACTACCGGCAGGTCCGCAAAGACTTCCACGGCCGGTCGAACTTCTCGCGCCGCGCCATGTGGCGGGACGTCTACCACTATTATTGCCTGCTGCCGGACGAGGCGCTGCTCGACACCTGGGAGACCGAGTACTGGGCGACGGTGAAAGCCCATTCCGTACTGTTCCCTGAAACCCCGGGCGTTCTGGAGCGGCTCAACACGCAGTTCCAGGTCGCCCTGGTCACCAACACCCAGGGGCAGCCTGTCTCCGGCACCCACCGCATCCGCCAGTTCCCGGAGCTTGAATCCTATTTCCGGATCATCATCGTGGCCGGTGAAAACGACATCCCTCCCAAGCCCGACCCGGCCCCATTCCGGATGTGTGTCGCTGCGCTGGGGGTAGCTCCGTCCGAGGCCGTCTACGTCGGCGACGACTGGCGCATCGACGTCTGCGGGTCGCGAGATGCCGGGCTCAACCCCGTGTGGATCAAGCACGAAAGCGTAAGGCGCACCTGGCCCGCGGTTACGCCCGACGTGCCCGTGATCACGCGGCTGGATCAACTGCATCAGCTGGAGCTTCTCCGCCGCCGCTGAGGCGGCCCCGGGGCCCCGAAGGCCGGTTGCCGCTGCCTCCCATGGACAGACCTGCCGTGAAGGCGCTGCAGCGGTCGTGGTAATAGCGGCGCGGGCTGAGCGGCTGAAAACCGCCAGGGCGTTTTTCGGAGGAAAATCGTGCCGGGGTCAAATGCGGAAAACAGCGGCCCTTCGGACGCATCGGCTCAGTGGATCTCGGAAGCCCATTGGAACACCATGTCCATCAGCCGCTGCAGGGATTCGGAAATGTATTTTTCCTTGTGATGGATGAGGTAGAACTTGCGTTTGAAGGAGGGGTCCGCTATCGGAATGGCCCTGAGTCGTTTCGCTTCGATTTCCTCTTCGGCCACTTTTTGGGAAACCAGCGCGATGCCGATGCCGTGCTCCGCGGCACGCTTGATGGCGCGGTTGCTGGTCAGTTCCAAGGGGATATTCACCGTGATGGCATGGCGCTGGATGAACTCCTCGATCGCCCGGCGCGGCGCGGATCCTTTTTCGTGCATGATCACGGCCTGGCCCTGCAGGTCATGCGGTTTCAGCATCGTTTTGCGCGCCAGCGGGTGGCTTCGGGAGGTGATGATGACCAGCTTGTCCTCCAGAACATCCCGAATGGTCAATTTCTCGTGTACCACCGGGTACGAGATGAAACCGATGTCGCAGTTCAGGCTGGCGGTGTTTTCCACGACGAGGTCGGTCGGCAGGATGTCCATGGACACCTTCACCAGCGGATAGGCCTTGCAATACGGGATGATCACCTGGGGAAGATAGTAATCTCCGAAGCTTTCGCTGGAGAGAATGCGGACGTGTCCGCGCTGGCGTTGCTGGAAATCCCGGATGCTCTCCTCGGCGTGGCTTTCCATTTCAAAGATCTTCTCGGCAATCGCGTACAGCGCCTCGCCGGCGTCGGTGAGAAGGAGTTTCTTGCCGATGTGGTCGATGAGTTTGAGATCGTAGTGCTCCTGAAGGCGCTGGATGCTCTTGGTGACCGCGGGCTGGGTGATGCAGAGCTCGCCGGCCGCTGCGCTCAAATTGCCCGCCTTCACGGCGGAGTAGAATATTTTCACCTGGTTCAGGTTCATGATGCCCTCCGAATTGATAAGCAATTTTAGCATAACCTGAGGTTATAATAAACGAAAATCGGCAAGGATATCGGCCGCGGGCATCTGTGGCCGGACATATCCAGGGCGGAGGGGTACGCTTAACGAACTTCTATCTTTGCTTCTCGACCTCGGCGATAGACTCCTCGATGATGGCGAGTGCTTGGTCCATCTCCGGCCGGCTGATGATGAGCGGCGGGGTGAGCGTCAGGATGTTTCCCATGGTGGTCTTGAAGCTCAGGCCACGCGAAAGGGCCGCATACATGACCGCCTCGGCCTCGTCGCTCGCGCGTTCGCGCGTTTCGCGGTCTTGCACGAGCTCGATGCCCAGGAACAGCCCCAGCCCGCGGACATCGCCGATCAGCGGGTGCCGTTCCCGCATCTCCTTCAGGCGATCCAGCGTATAGCGGCCGAGCTGCCGCGCGTGGACGACCAGGCCGTGTGTTTCGATGTACTCGATCGTCGCCAGGGCCGCGGCGCACAGGACCGGGTTTTTTTCGTGAGTGTAATGGCCGAGGGCGCGATCGGCGGCGACATCCAGGTCCGCGCGCACCATCAGGGCGGCCAGCGGCAAAACACCGCCGCCCAGCCCCTTGCCGATGACCACCATGTCTGGGACGACCCCGAAATTCTCAAAGGTGAACATGCGGCCGGTGCGGCCCAGCGCATGCGGGATCTCGTCGAAGATGAGCAGCGTCCCGTGGCGGTCGCAGGCCCGGCGGATGGTCTGCCAGTACTCGGGCCTGGGAATGGTGGGCGTGCTGCGGATCGGCTCGGCGATCACCGCGGCGACATCACCCTCCTTCTCCAGGATGTACTCCACGTAGCGGGCGCAGGTCATGTCGCAGCCGCCGCCGCGGCGGCCGCAGCCGAAGATGCAGCGATACTCGTCCGCCGGCGGCACGTGTTCCGTGCCGGGCATGAGAGGGCCGATGCCCTGGCGGAAGATCGCCTCGCCGCCGATCGAGATGGTGTCCAGGGTGGCGCCGTGGAAGGCGTCCCACATGGAAATCGTCTTGTGCCGGCCGGTGGCGATGCGCGCGAGCTTCAGCGCGATGCCGACCGCCTCGGCGCCCCCGGGGCAGAAGAGCGACTTCTTCAAGGGATCGGGCGCGATCTCGGCCAGCTTCCTGGCCAAGTCGACGGCCACCCGGTTGGTGTAGCGGCGCGTGCAGAACGGCAGCTCATCGAGCTGGCGCTTGACGGCGGCAATCACATCTATGTTGCCGAAACCGACCTGGTGCACGTTGTTGCCATGAAAATCCATGTAACGGCGGCCCTGGGTGTCTTCAATGAAGATGCCTTGGCAGGCGCGCATGGTGTTCAGGCACGGTGTGGAAAGGGACTGCTTCAGAAAATAGCGCGCATCCTCCTCCAATAGGGCGCGGCTATCGGCATTGAGGTATGCGCCTTGCCATTGCTCGCGGCGCGGGGAGATGTTGATGTCGCCTTCGGATTTGTGCAGTTTGCCCATGGGGATGGTTTCTCCGTGAATAATCAGGTTGCGTGCATGAAGAGCCACCTCTTTATATTTAGCTGGTCGTTGGAATGTCAAAAGAAACTTTCTCATGCGTTGGATGAGTTTCGGTCATCCCACCGGTTGCTTTTTTTTTCGCTTGCTGGAAACCCCTGACCCGCATAGATTGGCGCTGGATGATCGACGGTCTTATTCTAAAAATTTCTCGGAAGGACTTCAGCATGCCCAAGACGCAGCCGCCGAACGGCAAACGCATGGAACGGGAACAGGGCGATGTCAACACCACGCCCAACCGCAGAAAATACTGGGAGCGCAACCTGTCGCCCGAGGCCCGCCGGTGGTTCGAGGAGGACGCGCGCTATTTCCTCCATCAAAGCCTCTCGACGCCCGTTTTGAACGTGCTTTCGGGCGCGGAGGGGATTTACATCCTGGACCTGGAAGGCAAGCCCTTTATCGACATGCACGGCAACGGCGTCCATAATGCCGGCTTCAATAATCCGGAAGTGATTGCCGCCGTCCGGCGCCAGTTGGACGAAGGCCTGACGTTCTGCCCGCGGCGGTACACGAACATCCCGGCCATTCAGCTGGCCAAGAAACTGGCGGAAATCACCCCCGCCGGCCTTTGCCGCAGCCTGTTCTGCCCGGGCGGCTCGGAGGCGATCGAGATGGCGCTCGCGCTGGCGCGGCAGGTGACCGGCCGCTTCAAGACCATTTCGTTCTGGGATTCCTTTCACGGTGCGGGCTTCGGAGCGGCCGGCATCGGCGGCGAGGAGCATTTTCACGGAGGCCTGGGCCCCATGATGCCGGGGACCTTTCACGTCGAGTTTCCGAACTACTACCGCAACCCCTGGGGATTTGATCGGGAGGAGGACGTCGACGCCGAGTGCCTGCGGCAGATCGAACTGGTGCTGGGGCGCGAGCCGGAGATGTCGGCCCTCATCGGCGAGCCGATCTCGGCTGCACCCGTGATTCCCTCCCGGCGCTACTGGGAGGGCGTGCGGGATCTCTGCCGCCGCTACGGCGTCCTGCTGATCTTCGACGAAATTATAGAGGGCTTCGGCCGCACCGGCAAGATGTTCGCCAGCGAGCACTTTGTGACTCCGGATGTGCTGGTGCTCGGCAAGTCGCTGGGAGGAGGCATTTTGCCCTTTGCCGGGATCGTCACCCGCGAGGAATACAACACGCTGCAGCACCGGTCCATCGGCCATTACACCCACGAGAAAAACGCGCTGTGCGCGGCGGCCGCCCTGGCGGAAATCGAATACATCGCAGACCACCGGCTGGCTGAACATGCCGCCGAACTCGGCGCTTACGCGCTGCAACGTCTCAACGAGATGCAGGAACGGCATCCCCTGATCGGGCACGTGGCCGGGCTGGGATTGCACATCGGGATCGACCTGGTGAGTGACCGCGCAACCCGGGCAAGGGCCGTGGACGAAGCCGAGGGGGTCATGTTCAAGTGCCTTGAGAAGGGGCTGTCGTCTAAAACCATCGACGGCAATGTCCTGACCCTGCGGCCGGCCCTTGTGATCACGCGCGAGGAGATGGACCGCGCGCTGGCGATCCTTGAGGAGGCCATCGACGAGGTCGAAGGAGGGGGAAGTTATTAGAAATGGGTGCATAACCCCGTTGGACAGCCGATGCCAGCGCGCAGGCCTCTCGACATATCCGCATCAAGGAGCTGAAAGCTGAAAATTGGACTAATGTCCGGGTGCTAGGATTCGATCTGTCAATCCCAAGTCCCTTCCGCCTGCATCAAGATTCGTTGCACGGAAACGAATCTTAAGTGGTCTGGAAAAAATGCAGATTTCCATTTGAAGTCCTCCTAAGCGAACTCGTTGAGCGAAGTAAAAAATCCGCCAGGCGGCGGGTAATATCGCAGAACCGATGCGCCTGCCGCATGCAACCTCGTGCAGTATTCCCACCAACGAAGAACTCGAAATCGCCCGCGAAGTGCTCCGAATGGTCACATGAATAATTGTCATTCACACCATAAATTTAATTAATTTGACTTGTACCTTGGTTATAACGCTATAGAGCACAGCGACTAAATGGAATTTCCTATCTATTGCTTGTGGAAAGGACTTTTTATTTTTGGGCTGAGTCCCGGATCGGCTCATGCCCTTTGTTCCGAGCAGGAGATCATCCCGACAATCTCACTATACCATCATGATTGGCAGCCCCAAGGAATTAGAATACAGCGCAGTGTGACAACAACCCTTTAGGAGATCGCCTTGAACGCAACAGTTGAAGCCGCGGAAAACAGAAGGGTAAAAATTGAAGTCAAGGACCTTACCAAGAGTTTCGGGAACCTGCTGGTGCTGGACGATATCTCCTTCAATGTGGCCCAGGGGGAATTTCTCAGCATCGTCGGGCCGACCGGCTGCGGCAAGACCACCTTTTTGAACGCCCTCTCCAAGCTCATCCCCACCACGAAAGGCAACATCTTCATCGATGGCGAGGAGGCTAACCCCAAGAAGCACAACATATCCTTCGTCTTTCAGGAGCCCACCTGTATGCCCTGGCGTACCGTCCGGGACAACGTGGCCTACGGCATGGAGGTCAAGGGTTTTTCAAAGGCAAGACTCGAGGAGAGGCTGAGGTACATCCTGGACCTGGTGGGGCTGACGACCACCGCCGACCTCTACCCGAACCAAGTCTCCTCCAGTATGGAGCAGCGCATTGCCGTGGCCCGCGCCTTTGCCGTGGACCCGGACCTGCTGTTGATGGACGAGCCATACGGGCAGCTGGACGTGAAGTTGCGCTATTACCTGGAAGACGAACTGGTGAGTCTGTGGAAGGCACTTAAAAGCACCGTTATCTTCGTGACCCACAACATCGAAGAGGCGGTCTATGTGGCCGAGCGCATCCTGGTCCTGAGCAACAAGCCGACCAAGATCAAGGCCGAGGTCAAGGTGGACCTGCCGCGGCCGCGGAGTCTGATCGACCCCAAATTTGTCGAGATCAGAAAGCAGGTCACCGAGTTGATCCGCTGGTGGTAGCCCCAAGGGCATCGAGCAGTAGGAATTGCATGTAAGCACCCATTGAAGGAGGCGGTAGGCACCGCTGGAAGGTTCGATCGAAAAGCAGCATGTTTCCTCTCAAGGAAGTGGGCGGTTAACCCTGAGACACGGTCAGAAACTGACCGAAAACAAGGAGGATGGAAAATGAAGAAATCGACCTGGTCGGGCATCGTAATCCTTTCGGTTCTGTTGCTTCTTGCGGGTTTCGCTACGGTGCAAGCGCAAGCTCCTTTCAAGTTCAACACCGCCTGGGAACCTGAACACGAAACCTTCATCATGTGGTACGCCAAGGAAAAAGGCTGGGACAAGGAAGTCGGCCTGGATTTCAACCTGCTCTATTTCGACTCGGGCATGGGCATGCTGGAAGCGCTGCCGGCCAAGCAGTGGGGCATCGGCGCCCTCGGCGGGACCCCCGCGGTGGTGGGCGCGGCCCGTTACGGCACGAAGGTCATCGCTATCGGCAACGACGAGTCCATGGCGAACGTGGTCCTGGTTCGGCCTGACAGCCCGATCATGAAGGTCAAGGGCTGGAACCCGAAATACCCCGAGGTCTACGGCAGCCCCGAGCTGATCAAGGGCAAGACCATCATTTGCACCACCGTATCCTCCGGGCACTTCGCACTGAGCACATGGTTGAAAGTCTTCGGCCTGAAGGACAGCGACGTGGTCATCAAGAACATGGACCCCTTCCAGTGTGTGGCGGCCTTCGAGGCCGGGATTGGCGACATCGTGACCCTGTGGGCGCCCCATATGTATGTCGGGATTTCCAAGGGCTGGAAAGTGGCCGGAGACATCAAGAACAGCGGCGCCGGACTGCCGATCGTTGTGATAGCGGATCCGGAATACCTTCAGAAAAACGAGGCGCAGGTCGTGAAGTGGATGAAGGTGTATTTCCGCGGCATCGACATGCTGAAGAGCACCCCGACCGCTCAACTGGTCCCCATGTACAAGAAGTTCATGAAAGACTTCTGCGGGCTGGAAATGACCGATGAGATGTGCAAGATGGATCTTGAAAGCCACCCCGTATTCAACCTCCAGGAACAGATCAAGATGTTCTCAGGCAAGCCGAGTGTCCCGGAGGCCTGGGAACTGGGGGTGCTGGACTTTTTCACTTCCCAGGGTAAGCTGAAGAAGGAAGATGCCGCCAAAGTGATGGGAGCCGACGGGAGGCTCAATTTTATCACCGACAAATACTTGAAGATGGCTGCGGAGAAGTAGCCGCTGTAGAAAAAGCGTCGCGGATGAAGTTCAACTACCCGGGGACCTTGGGAAACCAGGGTCCCCATTTCAGGCGGTTTGTTGAAGTTCCAACCGGATGCATTCATGCCAAATATAACGCAAATTCAAATTTCACAGGCATTCGGCCGGGAGAGACAAGATGGCTTACGAACAAGTCAAGGTGGAAACCCCGCTGGTGCTGAGGATACTGCCCGTCGCCAGCATCCTGCTTTTCTTCGGAGTGTGGCAGGCCGTTGTTGAATTAAAAATCGTGCCGAACACCATGCTCGGTTCCCCGACCCAGGTGATGGCTCTCTTCTGGGAGAAGCTGTTTGAAGCAAACCCGGACGGGGCCGTGCTGACCACCCATGCCTATATCAGCATCATTGAAGCCTTCACGGGGTTCTTTCTCTCCTTGATTGTCGGCGTCCCCCTAGGCTTGTTGATGGGCTGGTTTGCACTGGCGGAGGGCCTGGCCCGGCCGATTTTTGAGTTGATCCGCCCCATCCCGCCGGTCGCCTGGATCCCGCTGACGATATTCTGGTTTGGGATCGGCATCCCCGGCAAGGTCTTCATCATCTGGCTTTCCGGCATCGTGCCCTGCGTGATCAACTCGTACGTGGGGGTTCGGATGACCAGCCCCACCCTGATCCAGATGGCCCGGACTTACGGCGCCACGGACTGGGACATTTTTAAGAAAATCTGCATTCCCTCGGCCCTGCCTATGGTTTTCGGCGCCATGACGATTTCCCAGGCGTATTGCTGGACCACGCTGGTGGGCGCCGAATACCTGGCCGCCGACCAGGGGCTGGGATACCTGATCACGATGGGCCGGCGCCTGGCCATGCCGACGATGGTGTTGTTGGGGATGATCTGTGTCGGCCTGACGGGTGTAGCCATCGGCATCATAATTGAAAGAATCGAAAAGCGACTCCTTGCCGGGATAAGGAGATAACCGATATGAGCACCACAACCACGGCCGCTTCCTCCATCGCCAACGAAATCCAGCAGGAGGTCATGGAAAGGAAGCCGTTTTCAATCGTCGCCTTTCTGAAGAACCGCTGGTTTCTTTACGCCATCTCCCTTACGGCCTTCTTCGCCCTCTGGAAATACGTCGACTACACCCGGGTGCTGGGCAACGGCATCGCCGCCCCCGAGAAAGTGGTTGTCGCCATTTACCGCCTGATGATCGATACCGTCGCCGGGAAATCCCTGTGGGGGCACACATGGGCCAGCCTCAACCGCATCCTGATCGGATTTGCGATTGCATCCTCCATCGCAGTCCCCCTCGGTATCCTGATGGCCCTGAACCGATATGTTAACGCCGTTGTGAAACCGGTCTTCGACCTCATCAAGCCGATGCCGCCATTTGCGTGGATCTCTTGCGCCATTCTCTGGTTCGGCATCGATGAGCCGTCCAAAATCTTCATCATCGTAGTCGGCACGTTTGTGCCCTGTCTGCTGAATTCCTATATGGGTATCCGTCTCATCGAGCCGCAGCTCTACGATGTGGTTCGCATGCTCGGCGGCAGCCGCCGGGATGAAATCCTTCAGGTGGGCTTTCCGGCGGCGTTTCCCGCCATCTTCGCCGGCCTGCAGATTTCGTTGAGCATCGCATGGACATGCGTGCTTTCGGCCGAGCTGGTGAGCGCGCGCTCCGGTCTGGGGTTCATCATCATTCAAGGCATGCAGCTGGCCAGGCCGGACTTCGTTTTGGCCGGGATGGTGGTCCTGGCCTTCTGGGCCTGGGCCACGACTCTGATTGTCACCTATTTGGAGAAGTTCCTTTGCCCGTGGAAACGGGAAACGTCTTTGGCGTAGCATGATTCAAACCTTCACGCGGCCAGATCGATAGAGGGGAAATATCGCTGTGAAATCCAACAATCAACCCAAGATCGTCTGTCAGAACATTTCGAAGGTATTTATTCAGAAGGGCTCGCAGCGGGTGCACGTGCTCGAGGACATCAGCGTGGACGTCAAGCCCAACGAGTTTGTGGTCATCTTGGGGCCGGGCCAGTCGGGCAAGAGCACGCTCTTGCGGATCATCGCCGGGCTGGAGACCCCTACCACCGGCACGGTTACTCTGGACGGCAAAGAGGTCAGCGGACCGGGGGCCGACCGGGGCCTGGTGTTCCAAAGCTACATGCTGTTTCCCTGGAAGACGGTGCTGGGCAACGTGGAACTGGGGCCCAGGTTGCGGGGGATACCCAAGAAAGAGCGCCGCGAAGTGGCCCAGCGCTACATCAACCTGGTGGGACTGCAGAAGTTTGAGAAGCACTATCCGCACCAGTTGAGCGGCGGGATGAAGCAGCGGGTGGGCATTGCGCGGGCCTATGCCAACAATCCGGAGGTGATGCTGCTGGATGAGCCCTTCGGCCAGCTGGACGCGCAAACGCGCTACTTCATGGAAAAAGAAACCGCACGCATCTGGGAGACCGAGAAGCGCACGGTGCTGTTTGTAACCAACAACATCGAGGAGGCGATTTATCTGGGGGACCGGATCATATCCTTGCAGGGCAAGCTGCCGGGGCGCATGCACGCCACCTATGAGGTTAATTTGCCCCGGCCCCGCGAGCAGACGGAGATGAAGTTTCTCGAGTTGCGCCAGAAAATCACCGACGCCTCTGAACTGGTGCTGTAAAGCTATTCTTCAATCCTGACCGTTTTCTCCGGGTAAGCCTGCGCGATCAGCCGGGCCGCGAGATCCTTGTCGCAGCAGCCGAACTCATCGCTGGTTCCCCAGATAACGACGCTACCGTCGGAATCAAAACCGGCATGGGCGCCCCCAAGAGGGTGGACCTGCGCGTCGGGAAAGCCCAGATCGGCTATTTCCGCCCGGGTATTATGCAGAATTTCCCGGTGCCGGTCGTCCCCCGATCGCAGGCAAATCGCACCGTCGAAGCCGCCCCCCGTAAGCATCACCATCAGGATCTTGCCCACGTAGCCTTCGGGCAGCTCCGTCTCGGCCACCATTTGCGCGGGGTCCGGTCCGTGAACGAGAAGGCCGTTCAGTGCGGCTGCCCGGCGGGCCAGCCGTCTCGCTTCCCCTATCGCGCCGGCCGCGCGCAACCGGCGCGATCGATTTTCCCAATCGAGAATTTGTGCCCTCGCCTCGGCTGAGTCGAACCCGGCGGCCCCGTTCCGCAGTCGCTCCACCGCCGCTTGCAACTGCATGTCCCGCAAGAGTTGCAAAACCGAGCTTTCAGGCTTTCCCGGTGATCGGGTGTCTTCGCTGTTCATAGGCAGGCGTCAGCTAAACGATGCCGCAGTGGCGGAGATCGGCAATTCGTTCTCGACTCATCCCCAGTTTTTTCAGGATCTCGTCGGTATGCTGTCCCAATTCCGGGGCGGGGTGTTGAACCCGGCAGGGGGTTGCACTTAACTTGACAGGGAAACCCGCCATTTTTACGGCTCCGTGTGCCGGATGCGGAACCTCCATCACCATTTCCTGATGTCGAACCTGCTCATCCTCGAACACCTCCGAAAGGCTCATGGCCGTGCCACAGGGCACCCCGGCTTTGTTCAGGTATTCGATCCAATAAGATTTAGGTTTCTTGGAGATGACTTCCTGAATAACGGTTTTGATCTGTTTCCGATTAGTCATCCTAAGGTCATTGCTTGCAAACCCGGGAACCTCTTTAAGATGGTCCAGTCCTAAAGCGGAGAGCAACTTGAAGTAAACCTGGTCGTTGCTCGGGGCGATCGCCACCTCACCGTCGCTGCAGCGAAAAATTCCGTAAGGTGCAACCAAGGGGTGATCGTTTCCGGTGCGCACCGGAGGCTTGCCGCTGGCCAGGTAGTTGGCCGCCATGTAACTGAGCATGCTGATGAGACCGTCCACCAAGCTGGTCTGGACCTCCTGGCCCTCACCGGTTCGAGCGCGATGGAGCAGCGCGCTCACAATGCCGAAGGCCGCATAAAGCCCGGCCACCAAGTCGCTGATCGGAATGCCTGCGCGCAGCGGCTCCTCCCCTTCGTTCCCATTCACGCTCATGAAACCGCTCATGGCCTGGGCGATGAAATCGAATGCGGGGCGGTCCTTATACGGGCCCGATTTGCCGAACCCGGTGATGCCGCAATAGATAATATCCGATTTGAGCTGTTTCAATCTGCTGTAACCGAACCCCATCTTGTCCATCACCCCGGGTCGGAAATTCTCGACAACGACATCGCTGGTTTTAATCAAGTCGGATAAAATTTCCTTGCCCTCGGTTGAATACAGGTCAAGGCTAAGCGATTTCTTGTTGCGGTTATAGGACGCATAGTACCAGCTCAGACCGTCCTTGATCACACCCTGGGCCCGCAAGGGGTCGCCTTCCTTCGGCGGCTCGATCTTGATGACTTCAGCCCCCAGATCCCCTAGCATCAACGTGCAGAATGGACCTGCGATGATTCTGGTAAGATCCACCACTCTCATACCGTTAAGAGGCATTCCTAGACTCCTTTTCTCTTACATAATTGCATTAGGGACCCAAGTGGTTATCCATGGCACATACGTAACTGCGATCAGGACGATTATGCAGAGTATCAAAAAGGGAGTTATCTCTCTTACGAGTGGTCCCATCGGGATTTTTCCTATGGCAGAGGCTACAAAGAGAAGCATTCCGACCGGAGGTGTCAGCATCCCAATCAGCAGATTAAAAACACAAATCCATCCGAATTGAATGGGATCGATACCGAGTTGATTGCCGATGGGTATAAGGGCAGGCATAAAAATGATCATGGCCGGCATAGGCTCAAGAGGGATCCCGATAATAAGCAGCATGAAATTGATGATCAAAAGAACCACTACCGGGTCAGTTGATAAGCTGAAAATGGCATCGACTACAACGATGTTGATTTGTGATTCTGCTAACAACCAGCTGAAAATTCCCGCTGCCGATAATAGAATCATTATGATGCCGGTAGTTACCCCGGTTTCATAAAGAACATCACATAAATCCCTTAAGCCCATTTCTCGATAAATAAAAAACCCCACCAACATGGAATAGACCACAGCCACTCCAGCTGCCTCTGTCACCGTTACCAGGCCGAATCTGATTCCGACTATAATAATTACCGGCATTAACAGCGCCCACGAGGCGTCTGCGACCACCTTTATGCGTTGTTTCCATGGCATTCGTTCGCGGCTGGGGTAATTCCGCCTAATGGATATGACCCAGCAAATAATCATAATGCCGGCGCCTAGCATCAAGCCGGGCAGGATGCCACCCATGAACAACTTACCGATAGACTGTTGGGCCATTACACCATAAATTACCATTGGTATTGAAGGTGGTATAACAGGCCCAATTATGGCCGCAGATGCGATCACCGCACCGGCGAACTCGGGTTCATAGCCTTCCTCCTTCATCGCCGGTATCAAAATGGTACCCGTAGCGGAGGCGTCCGCCACTGCGGCTCCCGATACCCCGGCCATGATCACATTGGTTATCACCGCAACTTGGGACAGACTGCCCCTAACGTGCCCTACAAGGGCGAGGGAAAAATCAATGAGCCTTTTGGTGAGGCCCCCCTTATTCATGAGTTCGCCGGCTAAAATGAATAGCGGGATGGCCACAAACGTGTACTCATCTATTCCGGCAACCATCCTGAGCGGGATAATGCTGGTGTCAACCTGCCGCGAAGCCTTAAATAGTATCCCTAAATAAGAAGAAACCGTCATGGAAAAGAAGACATCCATTCCAAGCATCAGGAGCGCAAGAAATGCGATGAAAAGAAAAGCGATCATGTCAGTTCACTTTTACTTGGGGAGAGCTGCCGGGAGTGTTGAGCCGATGAAGCAACCGGATGAGGATGAACAGCAGCATGAGCATCGAACCAACCAGAATCGATGCATACATCACCGCATAACTGAACGGCGTGGCGATGATGTCCTGCGAGCTTCCCATTTGTGTAAGCTCGTAAGCCTTGAGTGTCAGAACCGATAAGAGTATCAGCAGCATAATGTCAAAGATCAGAAACATGGTTTTGCGGACCGCATCTGGCAGCAGTCGATCGATGCTGTCGATTCGAATGTTCGTGTTTCTCCTGGCGGCAACGGCAGCGCCCATAAATGTAACCCATGCCAGGCAAATACGCGCCAATTGGTCGGTGCCGGTAAAAGGCGAGCTCATGACGTACCGCGCCACCACTTGAATGAAGGTCAGCACCACGAGGGCCGCCATGAGCAGAATGATGTACCATCGCAGAATCTTGTCCAGCCATGCCAGGGATCGTTCCAAGATCCACATCATAAAGCCACCTCAAGGAGCCGCCGCTATCGGCAAGAGATAGCGGCGGCAGGAAAATGCCTATCAAGACTATTTTTGCATGTTCTGGACCTTTTGAACCATACCCTCCGGCCACACCTTGCCCTCGAACGGCTTGTAGACATCGGCCCACGCCTTCTTGAAGGCCTCCTTGTCGGGCACCGTGTAGGTGCAGCCGCTTTTCTTGAGAGTCTCGATGGAGTTCTTGTCGAGCTGCTCCACCAGGTCGGTCGCTATCTGCCCCGCTTCGCGGGCCGCTTCCAGGAAAATCTTCTTCTCGTCGGGATTGAGTTTCGTCCAAAGCTTTTCCGAGATGAACCACCCGGTCACCTCGTAGACGTGGTCCGTGGCACACCAGTATTTGGCGGCTTCATGGAATTTGAGCGGCATGGCAAGGTCAAACCCATTGTCCTGCCCCTCCACAACCCCTTGCTGAAGGGCCATGTAAATCTCGGTCATCGGCAGCGAGGTGGGCTTAACGTCCAGTGCCCGGAAGGTTGCAAGAAAGATCTCCATTCCCGGTATGCGGAGCTTCATTCCTTTGAGATCCTCCGGCTTCTGAATGGGGCCCTTGGTGGTTTGAATGGCTCGCGGAGAACGGGCGCCGTAAGCGGAAAAGATCCGGACTCCGCTTTCCTTGGCCGCCTTGTCAAAGATGTCCTGGAAGACCGGCTCGTTCAGAATTCGCGTCGCCTCCTGTTTGTTCTTAAAGAGATAGGGAACGTAGATGATGGAAACGGCGCTGTACGGCTTGAGATAAACAGCGGATCCAAGCCCGAAGTATCCCATGTCTATCGTGCCCATCTGCATGCTCGTTAGCGTATGGGAAATGTCGCCCAGTTGGCCGTCGGTGTAGACCAGGACCTCGATGCCGCCCTTCGATTTCGCCTTTACGTTTTCACTGAACTTCAGCATGGCTTTGTGCCAGGGACTGTCGGTCGCCGATATGGTGTTGATTTTGAGCTGCAGCGGGGCGGCCTGGGCCGCAGCCATGGCCATCAAGGTGAAGGTCAGTAAGGCTGTGATGACGAAGCTGCTCAAAATACGTTTCATAACCCCTCCTCAATGATGATGTTAGTGTTTCGGCAAAGGGGAACGATAGCTGCGGGTTCCGGATTTCATTACCTGGCCCGGCAGGGGGCGGCCGATCACTCCTTCGACACGCCGGGCAACCTTGATCAATTCATCCAGGTCGATCCCCGTGAGAATTCCCAATTCCTTGAACATGTAGACCATGTCTTCCGTGCAGACATTGCCGGTCGCTCCCGGCGCAAACGGACACCCGCCCAAACCGCCTACCGACGACTCAAATGTCGTTATGCCGAGTTCCAGCGCGGCAAAGACGTTCACCAATCCGATGCCGCGGGTATTGTGGAAATGCAGGGAAAGCTTCAGGTCGGGGTAGAGTTTCAGTAAATGCTCGCACGTGCGCGCCACAATGGGAGGGGTGGCGAGCCCGGTTGTGTCGCCGAGGGTGACGGCATGCACGCCCAAATCCAAAAGCCTGCCAACCATGAAGGCCACTCGCTCTGCCGGCACATCACCTTCGAAGGGACAGCCGAACGCTACAGCGATTCCCGTTGCTACCTGGATGTGTGCTTCCCGGGCGATCTTCATCACCGTCTTAAATCCTGCCAGAGACTCCGCGATGGTCCGGTTCACATTGCTGCGGTTGTGGCTCTCCGTCGCGGAGACGAACGTGACCATCTCATCGACGCCGGCCGCGGCGGCGTTTTCCGCGCCCTTGGGGTTGGGCACCAGCGCGGCTGCGCGAACACCCAAGCTGCGATCAATGCCGGCGATCACCTTTGCCGCGTCACTCATCTGCGGTATGGCCTTGTGGGAAATGAAGGAGGTCACCTCCATTTTGGGAAAGCCACAGCGCGCGAGCGCATTCACGATTTCAATTTTTGTTTCGGTGGCGATGAAGGTCTTCTCCATCTGAAACCCATCGCGTGGCCCCACCTCAACCACTTGCACCGTGCGTGGCAGGATCATGATGGTTGCTTCTCCGCGATCCGCACCCGAGCGGGGGAAAACGGGTCATGGAATGGGATAATGACATCGGCAAAGTTCTTGACCTTCAGCATGCTTTCGTATGCTTGGAGCATGTCGGTGTGGATGCCGGGTGGGACGACCACTGGAACCCTGTCGGTGACCCACGCTGGGCTCTTTTGCGGGGCGAAGCTCTCGGCGAGGCAGCAAAATCCGGTGATTACGGTCCATCCGTCTGCTGTTGAAACGGCAACCGACTGGTTGCCCGGCGTATGGCCCGGTGTGAATAGCAGCCGAATACCGGGCATAAGTTCGTGGTCGCCTTCAATGACCTCGAAAGGCAATGTCTCGAAGAGGTGCCGTTGATAAACTCCGGCGAACATCGGGTGGGGGTCCAGAGCAAAATCGATTTCTTTTTTTTGGACGATGAATTTGGCATTCGGCAAATAGCGCGAGTTGGCACAGTGGTCATACATTAGGTGAGTGTGGATAACGCGTCGAATGTCGCCCGGCTTGAGACCGGCCATCGCCAATGCATCTTCGAACCCCATGACGTGCTCAACCGGTTCGGTTCTGAGCCCCTGCATCAAGTCCGCTTGCCCGCTGGTGTCCACCAAGATCGGCTCATCCGCTCCCTGTATGAGGTAAAACGGCGCCGGGATCCAAATACGTTTTCCATAATTGCGCAGGAACGTCAGGCGTCCGGCCTCGGCCGCCAATCGCGCGGTAACCAGTGGAAGAATTGATAACGGCATATCCCCCTCCTTTACAGGTTTACCCGAAGCTATCTCAAAAATGCATCTGACAGTCGCTGGCGGCGTGGCCCGACTCTGAAAAATGCTCACCACCTGACGCGGTTGCTGCGCTTTTTCATCGGCGTGTGCCTTGTCCTCGGCTGTGACCTGCTATTTTTGAGGTGGCTTCCATTCTTTGTAACTGCCGCGAGGCAGGGCAATCGACAAAAGCTCCACCTTGGATTGAAGGAGTTGGAGATGTCGCTGCGAACTGTCGCAGACATGCTGCCGGGCAAGTCGAGCTGCCCCCTCCGCGTCTTTTTTCAGCATCAGCACGAGGATCTGGTTGTGCTCGATGTGCGATCTCACCAATTTGCTCTCGGATGCGAGCAGAATACGGCTGACCATCGAGAGCTTCTCGTTCAACCCCTTGATCATCCCGCAGAGGATGTCGTTCTTGGTCATAAGCGCAATCCGGTAATGGAACTCCACCGCCCGGTCCAGGTAGGCATCGTATTCCCGGTTCTGGATTGACAGATCCATCTTCTGCACGAATTCATGGAGCTCGCATAGGTCCTCATCGGACGCGTTTGTGGTTGCAAGCTTCGTGGCCGGCACTTCGAGATATTCTCGAACCTGAAACAGCGATTGGACATGATCCAAACGGATATCCTGGATGAAATAGCCCCGCCCGGGGCGGTGGAACACCAACCCCTCCTGCTCCAACTTGCTCAATGCCATCCGGATGGGGGTCCGGCTGACCTTGAGCTCTGTTCGCAAGCGTTCCTCCAGAAGGTTTTCTCCGGGGGAGTAGGTCAATCGAATGATTCGGTTCTTCAACTCATCGTAAGCGTTGCGGGCAAGTGACGCCGGGGATGACCTATCCTTTTTCCGATTTTGAATTATTTTTGTATTCATAGTGGATACATTGATAATCCAAAGACACCGCAAGTGTCAATATAAATTCAATCATACTTCTGTAAAACCCAAACCGACACCTGCATGCCTTTCGCGCTAGATATTTCAATGGGAGCGGCACTGTGATATATGGGAAGCCCACGTTCGAGGAGGGAATTATGCGCGTTGCCAGCATCCAGTTGGAGATGACCAACCGGTCGAAGGCCAAAAACATCGAACACGCCCTGGCAAGGATCGATCAAGCCACGGCGGTGGACCTTATGCTGCTGCCCGAAATCTGGCCGTGCGGATTCTTCTCATTTGATCGGTACGCCGCGGAGAGCGAAACTCTCGACGGCCCCACCGTGAACGCGTTCAGGCAGAAAGCGCGCGAACGGCGATGCCACATTGTCATGGGCAGTCTCGTGGAGCGTAACGCCGACGGTCTCTTTAATAGTACCGTCTTCATCGGACCGACCGGCGAGATCCTCGCATGCTACCGCAAGATTCATCTGTTCGGATATCAGTCGGATGAAACCAAACTTCTGACCCCCGGCAAAGAGATTGTCGTGGTCGACACCCCTTGGGGCCGCACCGGATTCTCCACCTGCTACGACCTGCGCTTCCCCGAACTGTTCCGGCGCATGGTGGATGGGGGGGCAGAGATCTTCCTCATCCCGTCCGCATGGCCGTTGGCACGCATCGAGGCCTGGCGGCTTTTCAACCGTGTGCGGGCGCATGAGAACCTGGCTTTCCTGGTATCCTGCAACTGCGCCGGCGAGAACGCCGGCAAGCGCTACGGCGGCCACAGCATGATCGTGGATCCCTGGGGGAAAGTGCTGGCCGAAGGCGGCGAAGGCGGGGAGATTATCACGGCTGAAATCGATACCCGTGAAACCGCGCGGGCCCGCGCCGAGTTCCCGGCCCTGGCCGACCGCGTCTTTCGCTAAAGCGCATCGATGGCGGATAAAAACCTCTTTTCTTCTTTTTATACCGTATTTCGTATCCGGTATCTTTTCCGGAAAAGCCATAAAAATGAACCCTGAAGAAACGCCGCTCGCAAGGGCGCGCCGTGAAACCGCGGCCGGCGTCTTATACGCCGGGATGGCCTTTTTTATCTGGGGCATCAGCCCCGTCTACTGGAAGGCCATGCAGCAGGTGCCGGCGTTGGAAATCGTCACCCACCGCGTGGTGTGGTCGTTTATCTTCCTGATGGGACTCACGCTGGCCCAGCACCGCTGGGAAGAATTCCAGCGTGTATTAAAAACCCCCCGCACCGTGCTGATTCTCACGCTGACCACACTTCTGGTGAGCGGCAACTGGCTGCTCTACATCTGGGCCGTCAATGGCGGTTACATGTTGCAGGCAAGCCTCGGTTATTACATCAACCCGCTGGTGAACGTGCTGCTCGGCATGGTGTTTCTGAAAGAGCGGCTGCGGCGGCCGCAGGCCCTGGCGGTGCTGCTCGCTTGCGCGGCGGTCATTTTTCGCACGGTGTCCTCCGGCGAGCTGCCCTGGATTGCGCTGACCCTGGGCTTCTCTTTCGGGCTTTATGGTCTGATCCGCAAAGTGGCGCCCGTGAGTTCCCTCGTGGGCCTCACCGTCGAGACGCTGCTGCTGACGGCCCCCGGCATCGCCTACCTCGTTTACCTCGAGGGCCAGGGGGCCGGTGCTCTTTTCCACGGCAGCCGATCGCTGGATGCCCTTCTGATCGGAACGGGGGTCTTCACGGCAATCCCGCTGCTGTTCTTCAACCTCGGGGCCCGGCGGATCAACCTGTCCACGGTCGGTCTGATGCAGTACATCGCTCCGAGCGGCATGTTTCTGCTGGCGGTCCTCGTCTACGGCGAGCCGTTCACGGCGGCCCAGGTGTGGACCTTCGCCATGATCTGGACGGCTCTTGCGATCTATTCCATCGACTCGGTGCGCACCTACCGGCGCATGCCCTGAGCCGTTTGATTTTTTTTTTGCGCGATGCCCAAGCAGCACGCGTATTCTTGCCACATGGAGATCCCCGCAGAAGCGCAGGGGTTGGCGGCCAAGCGATGGCGCGTCGAGGCGGAAGTGGCCTTGGCGGTGATCGACAAAGCAGCCAGGGAAGCGGGCGTTGCCTGCGGCCTCGTTTATGAGACGAACGATTCTCCTCACGACGCCCATCATCCGAGTGGCGGATCAGAAGGGCTGCGACCTCATCATGATGGCATCCCGCGGAAGGCGAGGTGTCGGAGCGCTCCCGATCGGCAGCGAGACTCAAAAAGTGCTGACGCATTCCAATATCCCGGTTCTGGTGTATCGCTGAACCGGGCGCTGGCAAGTGATGGCTGCGGTCTCATTCCGCCAGACGATAAATGTCCGGACGGCGGTGGGGTGGGAAGTAGCGCATGGGGTGGCTGCGGACGGCGGCGAGCCGAGCGGCGTCCAAATCGGTGACCAGCAGGCCTTCCTGTCCACCGGCCTCCGCTGCGATCACCCGGCCGTCCGGGCCGATCGCCATGGCGAGGCCGGGAAACGTCAGACCGGCGCCGTTGTCGCCGGCTTGATTGCACGCCACGACAAAAACCCCGTTGTCGAAGGCCCGCGCCGGCAGGTGCCGCATCCATGACGATCGTTTTTCCTCGGAGCTGCCCCGTGGGGAGGCGTGGGGCATGAAGATCACGTCGGCCCCGTCGAGCGCCATGCGGGCTGAAAGCTCGGGGAAGTGCGCGTCGTAGCAGAGCTGAATTCCGAATCGGATTCCGCAGGCCTCGAAAATGGGCACGCGGTCGCCGGCCGAAAACACCGGCTGCTCGGGGGGGGCGATGTGCAGCTTGCGGTACCGGCCGAGGAGGCCCGCCGGTGCGACGACCAGGTGGCTCGCGCAGATGCGGCCGTCGCCGGCCTGCTCCGCCAGGCCGGCCAGGATCACGAGGCCGTGACGGGCGGCCATGGCGCAGATGCGCTCCGTGAGCAGGCCGGGCACGGGCTGGGCCTCCTGCTGCATTCCCGCGTCAGTCCCGTATCCGGTGATGTTCAGCTCCGGGAAGCAGACGATTCCGGCGCCTTTTGCCCGGGCGCCGGCCACCCAGTCTTCCATGCGATCTAGGTTCGCGCGGGTGTTACCTCTCGGAGAATTGAAGACGACGGCGGCAATACGCACTGAAATCATTCAACGGCATCCGCTAAACATCAAATTGCGCCCTAATCTTGAACACTTTTGTGGCGGGCAGGTTGAGAATTTCGGTCACGCCGGTTTCGGCGGCGATGGCCTTCAGCTTGGCGTCGATGTCCGCCATGGAGGGGGCGATGAAAGTGAACCAGACGTTGAAGGAGTTCTCGCGCCGGTAATTGTGGGTAACGCCGGGGTGACGGTTGACCACTTCGGTGAAATGCGCAACTTTCTCCTCCGGCACCCGGGCGGCGCACAGCGTGCTCACGAAGCCGAGCTTGCCCGGCACGAAGTTGCCGCCGATACGGCGGATGACCCCGCAGCTCTTCAGGCGCGCGACGCGCGCGATCAGATCGCGTTCGTCCAGGCCCAACTCCTCGGCCAAGCTCCGGTAGGGGCGGGGAGTGATGGGGAAATCGGACTGGATCCGGTTCAGGATCGTCCGATCGATGTCGTCCAATGCATTGTCCGTTTCGGCCATCGGCAGCTTCTCGGAAGCATCCATAAATTTCGACCGCAGCACGAACGTCCCCGGTCTCAAGTACAGCGCCTCGAGGCCCTCCGGGCCGCGCTCTTACCTGAACCGCCCCTCCAGCACGCGTACGTGCACCTGGCGGCTGCGCGGGCCGTCGAACTCGCAGAAAAAGATCCCCTGCCAGGTGCCCAGCACCAGGTCACCGTTGGCGATGGCGACCGTCTGGGAGACGCCCACCAGGGTCGATTTGACGTGGGCGGGGGAGTTGCCCTCGCGGTGGCGGTAGCCGGCTTGCCAGGGGACCATCTGGTTCAGGACCATGAGGATGTCTGCCGCCACACTCGGGTCGGCGGCCTCGTTGATCGTGACCCCGGCGGTGGTGTGGGGCACAGTGACCAGGCACAGTCCTTCGCGCACTCCCGTGCCTGCCACCGCCCGGCGCACCTCCGCGGTGATGTCCACCAGCTCGGTCTGAGACCGGGTCTTGACGCTGAGGTCCATTGGGTGCCGCCGTAAAGAAAAAAGCCCTGCCGGTCCGACAGGGCTCTTCCCAGATCGATGGAAAAAACTAAATTAAACGCAACCGGTCGGCTTGGGCAGCCCGGCCATCTTGCAGGCTCCCTTGCCCGGCCCGGAGGGGAACAGCTCGTAGATGTGTTTCAGTTTGAAACCGGTGACCTTGGAGAGCACCCGCACCATCGGGGCGATGCCGTTCTTCTCGTAGTAGTCGCGGAGCACTTCGATGAGCTTTTTGTGCTCTTCGGTCATCTCTTCGATACCTTCCTGCGCTTTGACGTACTGGACCCATTCGGGACCCCAGTTCGTGTAGGAATCGATAAAACCGTCTTCATCTACGCTGAACGATTTTCCCATGAATTCTACTGTTGGCATGTAAACGTCCTCCTTATCGTAATGTTGATGTTACGGGTAAACGGTCTGTCGGATATGCCTCTATCGAAGATTCTTGTCTAAATGAAGCCAGCGGATATGTCAATACGAAAATGCCGTTTCAATACTCCCGGGGCGTCTTATTCAGCTGCTCCAGGGTGAACACGGGGCCGTCCTTGCACACGAACTCCTTGCCGATGTTGCAGCGGCCGCACATGCCGATGCCGCACTTCATGCGGTTCTCCAGCGACATGATGATCTTGTCGTGGGAATAGCCGAGCCGGTCGAGCACCGGCTGGGTGAACTTGATCATGATCGGCGGCCCGCAGATGATGGCATAGGTGTCGTCGCCGGCCGGCGGCGCTTTTTTCTCGGTGATGGCCGGGACAAAGCCCACGTTGTATTTCCAGTTGGGGTCGGTGGTGGCGTCCACCGTGATGTGCATGTGGATGTCGTCCCGCCGCTCCCACTCGGCGAGCTCGTCCCGGTACAGGAGCATGCCGGGGCCGCGGGCGCCGTAGATCACGTGAATGTCCTTGAATTTCGGCCGATTGTCCGGGTGCAGCATGTAGACGATGGATGAGCGCAGGGTGGTGAAGGCGAAGCCGCCGCCGATGATGACGACGTTTTTGCCCTGCATGCGCTCCCACGGGTAGCAGTTGCCCATCGGCCCGCGGATCCCCATGACATCCCCGGGTTTCATGGCGTGCATGTGGGAGGACACCAATCCGACCCTGTTCACCGTGAACATGACGAAGCCCTTTTCGGTCGGGGAGGAGGCGATGCCGATGGGGATCTCCCCCTTGCCGGTCACCGACAACTCCGCGAACTGGCCGGCCTTGTAAGCGAATTTCTGTTCGTCCCCGGGGTCCAGGAACGTGAACTTGAAGGTCTTGAGATTCTTGTCCTCGGTCTCGACTGCGATGTCGTCGATGCGGACCGGATAGGGCAGGTACGGGTTTAGCACGGCTGATCCTCCCTGGCAGGCTGTCGATAAATACCCATCTGCGGCGTTACGCTCGTCCCTCGTCGCTGCGGCGTCCTATTCGTAGGCCTTACTCCTTGCGACTTCGCAAGCCTTGCGGTTGGGCATTTCGGAACGGCCTGTCTGAACATATGAAAATATAATATCCGGCTGAGCTTCATTCAATGGCACAGGCCGCGCCCGAGGCGGCGAAGTTGTTCATCATGTTGCACACCCGGCGGATGTCGATGTTGACCGGGCACAGGCGCACGCAGCGGCCGCAGCCCACGCAGTGGATGCCGCGGTCGTATTTGTCAACGAAGTACTTGAGCTTGTGCATGAAGCGCTGCCGCACCCGGTGCAGCTTGGTGCCCCGGGGGTTGTGGCCGGTGCCGTGCAGGGTGAAAAGCGGGTACATGCAGCTGTCCCAGTTCTTCATCCGCACCCCGGCCTTTCCGCGGTTTTCGTCCTGGATATCGAAGCACCAGCAGGTCGGGCAGGAAAAGGTGCAGGTGCCGCAGTTGATGCACGAGAAGGAGACCTCCTCCCAGAAGGCGGCGTTGTGAAGATCGGTGGTTTCGGTGGACCTCAGGTTATCCGTCTGCACGAACGAGGTGATCTTGGACTCGGATGCCTGTTTCAGGGCCGCGATCGTCCGATCGGCGGCCTGGGGCTCGGCGGCGGTCTTCCAGCCGGCCGCGGCCACGAATTTCGCGCCTTTTTCGGTCAGCACCTTGGCCAGGTAGTGATTGCCGGCGTCGGCCAGGAGCACGTCCAGCCCTTCCTCGTGGTAGGGCCCGCAGCCGGCCGTGGTGCAGAAGCAGGAACTGCAGGGGGCAGCACAGCCCAGCCCCACCAGGGTGGTGGCCTCGTAGGCGCGGATCCAGTAGGGGTCCTGGTATTCCGGTGTGTCGAAATTCATGCGCACCAGCACGAAGGCCTTGGCGTCGCAGGGCCGGATGCCGACGACGGCCTGGGGCGAATCGTCCCGCGCGGCTTCCTTCAGGATGTGGTGATCCGCCCGGCTCTCGTCGAGCGTGTAATCGAACATCACCTCGGACTGGGGGTAGATGAGGTGCTTGGGGGACAGCCGGGTGTTAAGGCAGGCGAGGTCCGGCAGCACGCCGTCCTGGAGGCGTTTGAAGCTGTGGAACTCCTTTTCCTTCACCGGGCCGAACAGCCGATAGGCCTGGGCCGCCTTTTGCAGGCCGTCCGCCCACTCGCTCTTGTTGATCGTGATCATCTTCATTTCCAAAGCCTCTGCGTGAAATGGGTATGCGTGAAAGCGCCGAGCGCTTTACTTGATGAAGTCGTTCGGGTCCTGCGGCCGGTAGACGTCGAGCGGCGGCCGCACCTCCGGGTCCAGACCCACCTCCCAGCCGAACAGATCGAGGCAGTCCTGCTCGAGCTTCTTGGTGAAGGTCCGCATGTTGATCCCCACCGGGCAGGCGCGCTCGCAGGCGCCGCAGTCCGTGCAGCGTCCGGCGCAGTGATAGGCCCGCAGGAAGTGGAAGGTGCGCACATCGCTCGGGTCCAGGCTCTTGCCGACCCACTGCGGCCGGGATTCGTCCACGAAGCAGGTCGGGCAGTAGCACAGCGGGCAGGCGTTGCGGCAGGCGTAGCAGCGAATGCAGGGCGCCAGCAGGTCCTCGAAGTACTTCCAGCGCTGCTCGGGCGTCATGGCTGCGATACTGCGCACGTCCGCGTAGCGGTCCACCCCTTGCTGCTCCACGACCGGTGGCGCCACCATCTCGTCGTGGATCACCGGGTTGCGGTGGATGCACAGCGAGCAATTGTGCTGCAGCACATCCTTTTTTTCGAACGTTTTGCTGAACCCATGGCCCTTGGCGGTGATGGTGGTCTCGGCCTCGATCACCTCGGTGATCTCGGTCTCGGCCTTCATCGCGATTTTGCGCTTGTCGACCATGCCCTTGCAGGGCACGCCGATGATCACGAGCTGCTCGCGCTTGATCTTGTTCTCGATGATGTGGGTCACGATGTTGCGCGAGTCGCAGCCCTTGGCCAGCACCCCGATTTTTTCCTTGCGGTCGGTCAGGTAGTTGGCCAGGTTGATGCCGCAGTGGCTGTCCCATACCAGTTTCTGGACGTCGGCGGGTGTTTTGGCGAAATGCGGCTCATTCATCATCGGCACGGTCCCCGCGCGGAACCCGATGACCATCTCCACGGCGCCGGACTGCAGCAGACGCCCGGCGATTTCTCTGATCTTTTCGGTGTAGCTCAGCATGTTAGGCGACCTCGGCCATTTTCTTGGCAAAGTTGGAATTGGGACCCAAGGCCTTGATGGCGGCGGTGACCTGGGTGACCACCTCGACGAACTTGGTGGACTCGGCCGAGGAGATCCAGGAGAACTGCAGGCGACCGGGCTCGATCCCCATGTGCTCCATCAGGTTCTTGAACAATGCGAATTTGCGGCGGGCGTAGTAATTACCTTCCAGGTAATGGCATTCGCCGGGATGTCACCCCGAAACCCAGACGCCATCGGCCCCCTCGCGCAGTGCCGCCAGGAAGAACTTGGGGTCCATGCGGCCGGTGCAGGGAATGCGGATCACCCTGACGTTGGGAGGGTATTCCATGCGGCCGACGCCGGCCAGATCGGCGGCCCCATAGCTGCACCAGTTGCACAGGAATGCGGCGATTTTCGGTTCCCACTCACTCATTTTTTTCTCCTCGCATATCTTGTTTTCTTACACCGCCTCGCTCAGGCTGAAGATCTGGGCGAAGATCTGGTCGTTGTCGAAGCCCTTGAGGTGGATCGCCCCGGAGCGGCAGGAGGCGACACACAGCCCGCAGCCCTTGCACAGCACCGGGTTGACCTGGGCCTTGGCGGCAAACGGACCCTTCTCGATCCAGGACGGGGCCGAGTACGGGCAGATCGAGATGCACACGCCGCACTGGCTGCACAGGCGCGGGTCGACCTCGGCCACCGTGCCGCTCGTGTAGATCTTCTTGCGCGCGAGCAGGGTCACGGCGCGGGAGGCCGCGGCCTGGCCCTGGGCGATGGCCTCGTCGATCGGCTT
This sequence comes from Deltaproteobacteria bacterium, assembly GCA_016219005.1. Taxonomy (GTDB): domain Bacteria; phylum Desulfobacterota; class Desulfobacteria; order Desulfobacterales; family SpSt-501; genus SpSt-501. The sequence goes on along the minus strand of JACRCN010000094.1, from coordinate 66,117 downwards.
CGGATAGTGGGCCAGCCCGCACAGAAAGACGCCGTCGGTGGCGAACTCCGAAGGGCCGAGCTTGGCGTGCCGTTCCACGAAGAAGCCGTCGGCGTTGAGCGGCACTTTGAAGAAGTTGGCAAGCTTCTCGTCCCGGTTGGGCAGGATGGCGGTCGCCAGCGTCAGCAGGTCGGCCTCGAGCTCGAGGGCCCGGCCGAGGATGTGGTCGGTCACGGTGACCAGCAGCCGCCCGTTTTCAACCTTCACCTTGGGTTTGTCCTCGCGCGCGAAGCGGATGAAGATGACCCCCAGGGAGCGGGCCTTTTTGTAAAGCAGCTCGCGCTCGCCGTAGGTGCGCAGGTCCCGGTAGAGCACGAAGACGTTCATCTCCGGGTTGGTTTCTTTCAGGTGAATCGCGTTGTCCACCGAGTGGGTGCAGCACACCCGCGAGCAGTAGGGCCGCTCCGGCTCGCGGGAGCCCACGCACTGGATGAAGACCGCGCTGTTGAGCCGCTTGAGCGCGGGGTCGCGGTCCATGATCCGGCGGTCGAGGTCGAGGGCCGTCAGGATGCGCGGGTCCGTGCCGTAGCCGTATTCCGTGGGTTTGTACGGTGAGCCGCCGGTTGCAATGACGGCCACCCCATGCTCGAGGACTTTAGCCGACCCATCGGTCGATATCGTCGTTTTGAAACTGCCTACAAACCCGTCCACTTGGGAGAGGGTGCTGTTTAAATGAACGTGGATCCTGGGATCTTTTTGAAGCTCCGCGGTCATCTCGGCCAGATGCTTCTGGACATCCTCGCCCTTGGCGGTGCGGTAGAGGTTTAGGGCCTGACCGCCGAGCCGGTCGCTCTTTTCGACGATGTGGGTTTCATAGCCCTGTCGGGCAAGGCTGCGCGCCGACGCCATGCCGGAAAGGCCGCCGCCGATCACCATGGCGGTTTGATGGATGTCCAGCTCGGCTTCCTTGAGGGGCTGGATGAGCGCGGCCTTGGACACGGCCATGCGCACGAGATCTTTGGCCTTTTGGGTGGCGAGATCCGGGTTGTTGCGGTGCACCCATGAGTCGTGGTTGCGGATGTTGGCCATCTCGAACAGGTATTTGTTCAAGCCGGCGGTGATGAGGGTCTCCTGGAAGAGCGGTTCGTGAGTTTTGGGCGTACAAGCCGCAACCACCACCCGGCTCAGCTTTTTCTGCTTGATGATCTGGGAGATGGTCTCCTGGGTGTCTTGGGAGCAGGAGTAGAGGTTGTCCGTGGCGAATTCGACGTACGGCAGCGTTTTCGCATATTCGGCTACCGAGGGCACATCCACGACACCGGCGATGTTGACGCCGCACCGGCAGACGAAGACCCCGATGCGCGGTCGCTCGTTGACCACATTGGTTTCGGCAACGACTTCTCTGACCTTCGTCATCGAGTTGCGGGCAGCACTGAGGATCTCGCCGGCGGCGGTGGCCGCCGCACTGGAGTCGACGACCGACTGGGGGATGTCCTTGGGGCCCTGGAAGGCACCGCAGACAAAAACCCCTTCCTTGGAAGTTGCCACAGGGTTGAAGGAGCCCGTCCGGCAGAAGCGGCCCTCGCTGAGCTGGATGCCCATTTTCCGGGCGATTTCCACGACATCGGGAGAAATCTCCATGCCGACCGAAAGCACGATCATGTCGAAGATCTCGGTGGCCAGCTCGCCCGATTCGGTGATGTAGCGGACCTCCAGGTCGCCGCTGTCGCCGACCGGGGTGATCGAGTGTACGCGGCTGCGGATGAAACGCACGCCGTGCTTCTCTTTGGCGCTGTTATAGAAGCGTTCGAAATCCTTGCCGTGCGTGCGTATGTCCATGAAGAAAACGGCGCAGTCCAGGTCCTTGCCGGCGTGCTCCTTGGCGATAACGGCCTCCTTGATGGCGTACATGCAGCACACCGAGGAGCAGTAAGAGTTGTCGCACTTGTTCATGTCCCGTGAGCCGACACACTGGAACCAGGCGATTTTCTTCGGTTCCTTGTGGTCGGACATACGCACCAGATGGCCGCCCGTGGGGCCGGAGGCCGACAGCATGCGCTCCATCTCCATGGCGGTGATCACATTCGGGAGATTGGTGTAGTTGTAGCTGTCGAACTTGGAGGGGTCGAACGGCTCGAAGCCAGGCGCCAGGATAATGGAGCCGACATTGACCTCGACCGTCTCGTCCTGCATCGTGTGGTCGATGGCGTCCACCCCGCAGAACTCGACACAGACCTTGCAGCCGCCGGTCTTGAAATGGATGCAGGTGCTGCGGTCGATGGCCGGGGTGTTGGGCACGGCCTGGGCGTAAGGAACATAGACGGGTTTTCGCCCCTTGAGGCCCACGTCGTATTCGGAGGGGATCGGTTTGCCCGGCCGCTGGGTCACGCAGGCCGTGATTTTATCGTAAGTGATGTGGCCGGTGGGGCAGACGAAGGCGCACGCCCCGCAGGCGATGCAGGCCTCGGTATTGATGCTGAACGGGGTGTCGACCTTCATGTCCAGGCCGCGCTGGGTGAGGGTGATGGCGTTGGCGCCGATGCGCTCGCACATCCGCGTGCACAGACCGCACAGGATGCAGGTGTCATCCCCGGTTCGAAATCGCGGCTTGACGATGCCGTAGTCCCCGGCGAGGGTTTGAACGGTCTTTGATTCCGGGCAGCGTGCCAGCAGCATCTCGACGATCAGCTTGCGCCCATCCCGCAGGATCTCCGTGTCGGTCTTGACCTCCATGCCTTCCCAGATGGGATAGTTGCAGGAGGTGACGTAGCGCGTCCGGCGCCCATCGAACACTTCCACCGTGCACAGGCGGCACATGCCCGCGGGTTCCAGTGCCTTGTGATGGCAGAGGGTAGGGATGTCGACGCCGAATTTCTCCGCCACCTGAAGGATGTACTGCCCTTTTTCGCCTTGAACCGCCTGGCCGTTTAGCTTGAATGTGATCATGAGGTCATTTCCTTAAAGAATCAGCAAATCTTGATTGCATCGAACTTGCATCCGTCGTAACAGATGCCGCATTTGATGCAGGTGTCCTGGTTGATGGTGTGGGGTTTCTTTTTGTCCCCGGATACCGCCTGCTGGGGGCACTTCTGAAAGCAGATGTGGCAGCCGGTGCAGCTTTCCGGATCGATGTCGTAGTGAAAAAGCGGCTTGCAGATGCCGGCCGGGCATTTTTTATCCCGGATGTGGGCCTCGTATTCGTGCCGGAAGTACAAAATGTTGGTCAGCACGGGATTCGGGGCGGAGGTCCCCAGTCCACAGAGGGAAAGCTTCTGCATCATCATGCCGATTTCTTCCAGCAGTTCGATATCGCCTTCCTTGCCGCGGCCCTGGCAGATGTCGGTCAAGATGTCCAGCATGTTCTTGAGGCCCTCGCGGCATGGATTGCATTGTCCGCAGGACTCATCCTTGAGGAATTCCACAAAATAGCGGGCCAGGTCCACCATGCAGGTGTCCTGGTCCATGACGATCATGCCGCCCGAACCCATGATGGACCCCACCTTGGCCAATTCGTCGAAATCCACGGGCAGGTCAAGGAACTGTTCCGGGATGCAGCCGCCGGAAGGGCCTCCGGTCTGAACGGCCTTGAATTTCTTCTTTTTAGGGACCCCCCCGCCGATATCGAAGATGATCTGGCGCAGGGTGGTTCCCATGGGCACTTCCACCAGGCCGGTGTTCACGACTTTGCCGACCAGGGAGAAGATTTTGGTGCCCTTGCTTTTTTCAGTGCCGATGGCCGCGTACCAGGTCGCGCCCTGGTTGACGATTACCGGAACGTTGGCCCAGGTCTCGACGTTGTTAAGGTTGGAGGGGCCGTCCCTGAAACCTTTTTCAACGGTATGGACGTATTTGGCCCGGGGGCGGCCGGGCTTGCCTTCGAGCGAGGCCATCAGGGCCGTGGACTCCCCGCAGACAAAGGCCCCGCCACCGCGGCTGATGTGGATGTCAAAACCGAAGCCGCTGCCGAGAACATTCTCCCCCAGCAGGCCCAGCTCCCGGGCGCTCTTGAGGGCCATGGTCAGGTTGGTGACGGCCAGCGGGTATTCGTGCCGCACGTAGACGTAGCCTTGGTTGGACCCGATGGCGATGGCACCGATGATCATGCCTTCGATGACACTGTGGGGATTGCCCTCCAGCAGGCTGCGATCCATGTAGGCGCCCGGGTCGCCCTCGTCGGCGTTGCAGATCACATAGCGGACGCCTTCATGCCTGCGGCAGGACTCCCATTTGATTCCCGTGGGGAAGCCGCCGCCCCCGCGGCCCCTGAGGCCGGATTTCTTGATCTCCGAAATGATCTCCTGGGGGCTCATGTCGCAGAGTGCCTTTGACAGGGCCGAATACCCGCCCACGGCAATATAATCTTCGATGCTGGTCGGGTCGATCAAGCCGTTGTTGCCGAAGATGACCCGTTTCTGCAGTTTGTAAAAAGGGATCTCGTGTTCGTGGCTTATTTTTTTCTTGGTGACGGGGTCCTTGTAGATCAATTTGTCGACCAGTTCCTTGCCGATCAGGGTGGTTTTCACAATCTCCGGCACCTTCTCTGCAGTGACCTGGGGATAGAAGATGCCTTCCGGATGGATCACCATGATCGGCCCTTTTTCGCAAAATCCGTGGCACCCGGTCAGCTTGACTTCGACCTCGTCCTGAATTTTGTGGGCGGCGAGCTCCCGGGTCAGCGCCTCATGGACTTTCGCCGTCCCGTAAGCACCGCACCCCGACCCGGCGCAAAGCGAAATGAGCTTTTGAGGCTCTTTTTTGCCCTTGGCCTGCAGGGATTGCCTCAGTTTCTCAAGTGCCTCTCTGTTTATTAGTTTTGCCATGTCCGAAAGTAACCTCCCTGCTCCATGCCCGAGCCGCTATGACGAAAGACCCCGGTAATCATCGATGATTTTGAGCGTCGCTGATCGGTCCAGGCCGCCGTGTGTCTCCTTGTTGACCGTCATGACCGGCCCCGACGCGCAACACCCGATGCAGCGAACCCCTTCCAGGGTGAACAGCCCATCGGTCGTGGTCCCGCCTTCCTGGATGGCGAGCGAGCCCTTGAGCGCGTCCATCACTTTTTCCGCACCCCTCACATGGCAGGCGGTTCCGGTGCACACGTGGACGATATATTTTCCCCGCGGCACCAGGCTGATCGTCTTGTAAAACGTGGCGACGCTGAATATGAGGCTTTTGCGGACCCCCAGCTTTTCGGCCAGTACCGGAACTACTTCCGGCGGAACAAAGTGGTAAAGGTCGCTGATGTCCTGCATGATCATCAACAGGGATTCCTTGTTGCTTTCATACCGGGCGATGATCTCTTCTATTTTGCTCCAGTCGATTTCCAGTTTGGCTACCATGCGCACGCTTCCTTTGGCAAAATTGTCATCGGACAGACGGGGGATTGCAGAAATTCAGGGCCGGGTGGTTTTCGCGTCGGGCGAGGGCGAGGAGCGGAAAGGACTGCCCCGCCTGCGGCGTCCCATGGCCCGGAAGGCAACGGTATGTGTCCGGTGCGAGGCATCATGTCAGTTGGTGTGCGCCTCAAATCTCACCGGACAATTTTCGACACACGCGCCGCATCCTGTGCAGCGGTCTTCGATAATGCTGCGGGCGCGTTTTCTGACTTTGACTTTGAAATTTCCCGGGGATCCCTGGACAGATTCCAAATCAGCGTAGGTGATCAACTCGATGTTCATGTGCCGGCCGACCTCGACCAGTTTGGGCGAGATAATTCACATGGCACAGTCGTTGGTGGGGAAGGTCTTGTCCAGTTGGGACATGACGCCCCCGATCGATGGCGATTTTTCGAGCAGGTAGACATAATATCCGGAATTGGCCAGATCGAGAGCCGCCTGCATCCCGGCGATCCCTCCTCCGACAACCATCACTGACCCGATGACGTCCTGAGCCATGCGCTAAGCCTCCTCACATAAGGTTGGGCGGAACAAGTCAATTATTTGATATAAAAGCATTTTTTGAGCCACTTGACATGTCTCACCACCACGAAGTGGTCAGATTATCCCCATGCCGCCTTATTGTCAAGTGTATTCGGACTATTGGAAGAATTGATCTGGAAAGGGGGGAGTAGTCGGGAAAATCCTGCGCGATAGGCGCCTTTCGGGCAACTATTTGCAGGGCTCGGTGCGGAGGGATGGCATCCCCGCTTGGCGCATGGGATTGATTCATCGAGTGCTATCCCGGGAAGAGGTGTTCCTTTCCCGGGACAGCACCGCCACGATCCGCGGGTTCGGCTCAAGCCGCGAGGCGAAAAGCGTTTTCCGTGGCGTTACGGATTTCTTCAGGGGTGAAGGGTTTGGGGAGGTAGTCGATCACTCCCATCCGGGCTCCTTCGACCGCCGTTTCGATGCTGGCATACCCGGTGATGATGATGACTTTGGCGGTCGGTTGCTGCTCGCGTATGGCCGCCAGCAATTCCAACCCCTTCACCCCCGGGATCTTGAGGTCCAAAAGGACCAGCGCGTAAGGCCGTGTCTGAATCTTTTCCAAGGCGTCCTTCTTGGATGTCGCCTGATCGACCTGGTAGGCTTTCTTGGCCAGGATTTTGCGGATGTTGTTGTTTACCGCAACCTCGTCGTCCACCACCAGGATCTGCCGGGTGCCGAGCGCCTTCGCCATGCGCGAATCGGCCTGCGCCGGCTGCAGGCGCAGAGCGGTAATGTTGCGTTTCAACTCTTCGTAGGGCATGACCATCGAGCCTTCCACCGACAGTCGGCGGACATAGTCCGCTCCGGTCGCTGCGGCTACCTCTTCATACTCAAACGGCCAATCGGGTGCGATGAGCTTTCGATCATCCACGGCCGGGCCTGCCGCGGCGGCTTTGGCCTTTTTGGATTTGAGCTGAGGGCACTCACCGCTCTTGGTGCCGGCTTTGCAGGTGGCTCCCAGTTTTTTGAAGATCTCGCAGACCATATGGCCCACCTGGCAGTAATTGGGCACCGACTCGGGCACCTTGACCTCCACCACTTGGACGTCCGAACGCGACAGGCGCACCGTATAATCCGTGTCCGTGTATTGCTCGACTTCTCTTCGGTTGAACGGGAGGTCCACATCCATCTGCGCAGCGTCCGCTTTCAGATGCGCGGCCATGTTTTTCCTGAGCTCCTCATACGGGACATAGGCCACGCCTTCGCGACCCAGTTGATGGGCGTACTGGGGTCCGGTCACCGATACGACGTCCTCGTAGCTGAAAGGCTGGTCGATGCCCACCAACCGCCGGGTGTCCACATCCTGGGATTTGGCGGCGGACTTCTTGGCTTTTTTCTGTGGGCATTCGCCGGTCTTGGTGCCGGCTTTGCAGGTGGCCCCCAGTTTCTTGAAGATGTCGCAGACCATGGTGCCGACCTCGCAGTAGTTGGGCAAGGCCGCCGGGAGTTTCACCTCCACCACCGGCATGTCGGAACGCCCCAGCATCTTGGCGTAATCCTCGCCGACCTGTTCGATGACCTCTTTGGCCTCAAAGGGAGCATCGATGTCGATCACGTCGATCAGGTCCCGTTCCTTCGCCGGGGCGGCGGTTTCAATCAGCTTTCCGCTGATGGCGTTGTCCACGGTGTTGCGCAGTTCCTTGGGTGTGAACGGCTTGGGGATATAGTCCAGCGCGCCGAGGCGGATGGACTTCATGGCGGTATCGGTGGAGGCGAACGCCGTCATCATCACGGCCTTGGTGAGCGGCCACTCCTTCTTGACCATCTTGAGCAGTTCGAGTCCGTTCTTGCCGGGCATGACGATGTCTGAAATCAGCAGGGAGTAGGACTCCTTCGCCAGTTTCTCGATGGCCTCATGGGCGCTGCAGGCATGCGTGACCTGGTAGTTGCTCTTGGCGAGGATTTTTTCGACGCTTTTGCAAATCTGCAATTCATCGTCGACAACCAGAATTTTTTGAGCTTTTCCCATGAGACCCTCCTTGCGATAAATTTTTTTTAGAGTTGATGTTGGGATGATCTTTCGGGTCGATTAAATTGCACAACACATTGTTGCACGCAGACGTAGCATAGGACGTGCCAGCGCCGCGGATTAATATTAACATGTTGATATAAAACAAATTATAATTTGTAGCTGAGTTTTTGATGCCGGGAGTGTATAAATTAAATATACAGCTCTCGATAACAGAAACGGTCATCAGGGGCTGTTTCCGGGCAGAAACGCAGGAAGGGGTCTGTGTATAATCTAAAAAGGCAGTGTATATATTTTATATTTCAGGTATTGATCGCAGTGTTGATAAAATCGACAAAAGTCATCAGGGTTTGCTCACACGGGCGCTGCGCGCTATACCGTGCTTTTTCATCAGCGCCTGGAAGTTGCTTCGCAACAGACCCACCTGGCGGGCCGCCTGGCTCACATTCCATGCATTTTTATCAAGTGCTTGTAAAAGGAAGTTTTTTTCGACGGCCGCGGTCGCCCGGGCGCGGATTTCTTGCTTGAGGTGCTTCAGTTCATGGCTGGTTTGGGGCACGCACTCTAAAAGCCGGTTCATTTCATCCGGTTCGCCGGACGCATGCACCTCTTTAGAAGTGATTGTGCTTTTCTCGCACAGAATCACCGCGCGCTCGACGACATTTCGCAACTGTCGGACATTCCCGGGCCAGTCGTGCGCGGTCAGGTGGCGGGCGACATCATCGTCGAAGCCCGCAATTTTTTTCCCCAGCGTTTGGTTGTAAAGCCTGAGAAAGTGGTAGGCAATCGGCAAAATGTCCTCGCGCCGCTCGCGCAGCGGCGGAAGGGGGATCGGGTACACCTGGATGCGGTAATAGAAGTCCTGCCGGAACGTCCCGGCGGCCACCATGTCTTCCAGGTTCTGGTTGGTGGCGAAAATCAGGCGAACGTCGACCTTTCGGACGGCGCCGGCGCCCAGCGGCAGGAATTCCCGCTGCTCCAGGAAGCGCAGCAGCTTGCCCTGCACCTCCGGGCCGCTATTGCTGATTTCGTCCAGGAACACGGTTCCGCCGGCAGCCAGGCTGAAGATGCCCTCCTTGTCGCGGTCGGCTCCCGTGAAAGCGCCTTTCTGGAAGCCGAACAGCTCGCTTTCGAGCAGGTTCCCGGACAGGGTGCCGCAGTCCACGGCGAAAAACACCCGATCGCGGCGAGGGCTGTTGGCGTGCACGGCTCGGGCGATCAGCTCCTTTCCGGTCCCGCTTTCCCCGCAGATCAGGACCGTGGAATCCGTCGCGGCCACCTTTTTCACCATGGAAATAACGGTCTTGATCTTCGGGCTCTCGCCGATGAATTGATGCGTCAGAGGCTTGCGGCCGGCCGGCGTATCCTGGAGCGCACGGTGCTGCTTTCGCCGCGCGCTTTCCTGGAGGGCCTGGCCAACGACGGCTCGCAGCTCCTCCGGCGTGAAGGGCTTGGGAAGGTAATCGAAGGCCCCGGATTTCATGACCTCCACGGCCGAGGCGACGCTGGCATAGCCGGTCATCACGATCACCACAGCGTCGGGATTTCCCTCCTTGACTCGGCGCAGGACCTCCAGTCCCCCCAGGCTGCTCATTCTAAGGTCGGTGATCACCACGTCGAAAGACTCGGCTTCCATGAGCGTCTGCGCCGCATGACCGTTCAGGGCGGAGCGGGTGAGGACATTCACCTTGGCGAGGATCTTTTCGACGCTGCGGCAGATGGGCGGTTCGTCGTCGACGACGAGCACCCGGGGAGTCTCGGTCCGGCTCATGGCGTATGGCCTATCGCAGGAAGGATGATCATGAAGGTCGTCCCCTGACCGGGCGTGCTGTCCACATCGATGCGGCCGTCATGCTGCTCGATGATGCCGTGGGTGATGGCCAGGCCCAAACCGGTGCCGCTATTTTTGGTGGTGAAAAAGGGGTCGAATATTTTCTCCTGGACATCCTTTGACATCCCACACCCGGAGTCGGAGATGACGACGCGGATCTCTTTGCGCCCGGGGTCGCAACGGGTGGCCACCTCGATGGCGCCGCCGGAGGCGGTGGCTTCGATGGCGTTGACGAGCAGATTGATGAAGGCCTGCTGAAGCTGATTGCGGTCGGCCAGAGCGGCCGGCAGCCCATCGACCAGTGAAAGGGTGATCGGGATGCCCTTGAAGCCGGCTTGTTTCCGGACCAGCGCGACACTTTCCGCCACAATCGGATTAACTTCGATGGTTTCTTTTCTAAGATGGCCCTGGCGTGCAAAATCCAGCAGGCTCGAGACGATTTTGCGGCAGCGCAGGGTCTCCCGGGCGATAATGTCGAGCTCCTGGTACAGGGGGTCCTCCGGGGTCAGATCTTCCTGCAGCAGCATGACGGTGGTCAGTACGGTGGTCAGCGGGTTGTTGATCTCGTGCGCCACGCCGGCCGATAGCCGGCCGATGGAGGCAAGTTTATCCTGCTGCATGAGGGACCGTTGCATCATGATGTCCCGGGTGATGTCCTTGGATATTTCGATGGCTCCGATCAGCCCTTCATGGCCCATGAGCGGGTAGCAGGAAATGGCAACGTGGTGCTCGCGCTTTTCCTTGTCCAGGTGCACATGGGTCGTAGTGAAAGGCTTTTGGGTGGCCAGGGTCTCCTTCAAGGGGCATTGGCAGCTCTCGACCGCGCAGGGGCTGGTGTAATGGTGGGTCACCTCGAAACAGCTGTGGCCGATGACTTCATCGCGCGTGCGGCCCAGCCGCTTCAGCAGGGCGTCATTGGCGTCCAGGATCTGGTAGTTGGAGGCGATGACCAGTACGTCCTCGTGAATGAAGTCGTTCATGACGGTTTTGTAAATGGAGCTGGCCCGCAGGATGGAGTCCGGAGCGCTTGGCTGCTGCTCGTGAATGCGACACATATCCAGGAACAAACGAGCGGTCTGGTAATTCATGATGCGGGTCGTTTTCTTTTTGTTCATCAGGATGTCTTGAAACGTTTTGGGATCAGCGGAAAGATCTATGATGAGATCGATGTCCTCGCGTTCCAGAAAGGCCCTGTAGTCGGAGCACACCGGGATCCCGGCTTTTTCGGCCGCCAGCAGACAGTTGGGGTCCCGGCGGGCATCGGCGATCCCCTGGATGTTGATCCCGATTCCGCCGGTTCTGCTCGAATTGAGAAAATCCAGAATCTGGATGCACCGGCCGCCCGATCCAACGATTGCGATGTTCATGCGGACGCTCCCAAGGATGTATGGACATGCTACTTATGCGGCAGTTTACCAAAAAGTTCAAGATCGGAAAAAGTGAACAAGGCCTGTTGCATTCCCGGACACGATTTTGTATATAACAATCCGGAATGCAACCGCATATCCGCTGGCGCTCTTCGATCGTCTGCTGGAGCCCGAAGTCCACCGCCATCCGTCCCGAACGCAACTGCTGCTGGAAGACGACAGTCACGACTTTCCGCAAGGAGGCTGCATGAAGCACCCGGAGCAATGGGATTGGGACTCCCTCCGCAAAGAGATACCCTTCGCTTCATGGCAGGGTCAATTCAAGTGGGTCGAAGAACCTCAGGTGAGCCCCGATGGGGAGTCCGTCGCCGCTATTGTGAACACCGGCGAGGGTGAATTCAACGTCTGCATCAACGGTGCGACCTGGGAGACCCCGTTCGAAAAGATCTGGCACCTGCGCTTCGCACCGGACGGCCGCCTGACGGCCATCGTCTCCGATTCCGGGGAATGGACGCTCGCCGTCGACGGCCGGCCCTGGGAGAATCGCTTCGGCTACGTCTGGGAGCCCCGCTTCAGCGCGGACGGAACCTCCATCGCGGTCAAGTTCCAGCAGGACATGCGTTACGGCATGGCCGTGAACGATGCTGCCTGGGCCACCACCTTCGCCAACATGACCTGCGCCACGCTGAGCGCGGACGGCCGCCGGAGCGCTGCGGCGGTCCAGGTGGCGGATTTCGGGGAGGCGGACATCTTCGCGTTTCAGCAGGGAACCTTCAGCGCGGCGCTGGACGGGAAGCCGTGGGAGCGCCGCTTCGTCAACGTGTGGAACCTGGCCATCAGCCCGGACGGCCGAAAGCTTGCCGCTGAGGTGCGTCTGACGCTATACGACTACACCATCGCCGTGAACGGGGAGCCGTGGGGGCAGACGTTCAACTGCGTGTGGGAACCGGTTTTCGACCCGCGCGACGGCAGCGTGCTGGCCCCCGTTCGGCAGGCCGGCCAGTGGACGCTCGCCCGCGATGGGAGCCCGGCGTGGGAACGGCGGTTTATCCAACTCTGGCATCCGGTCTTTAGCCCCGACGGAGCCAATCTCGCGGCCGTCGTGGCCCTCTCGTTCGGGAACTGGACGGTCGCCGTAAACGGCACGCCCTGGCGCAGCACCTTCAACGAGCTGGTGTCGGACGCGGTGTTCAGCCCGGATGGGAAGCGGGTGGCCGCCATCGGCAAGAAGAACGGCTTCTATCACATCATCGTGGACGATTCCGTGTGGCCCCAGGCCTTCGACATGGCCTGGGCCCCGGTGTTCAGCCCGGACGGCCGCCTGGCGGCCGCCCGGGTCGAAAAGAAAGGCAAGTACACCTTCGCAATCGACGGACGTCTCTGGAACGGGCAGGCGGAAGCCGCCTGGGACCCGGTGTTCAGCCCCGACGGCCGGAAGATACTTTTCCGAACCATCGAGAATGGCAGCTACCTCCGGCGGGTACTTCCCGTTTCCGAAATCGCCGGCTGAAGGAGGCGCAAGATGCATGATCTCTATGCGTTCGTGAGGGGACCGCTGGCGTGGGCCGCCTTTGGCGTGTTCATCGGCGGCAGCCTGTACCGGCTCCTGCACCTGCTCATGCTGGTCCACCGGAAAGAAAAGTTCATCTACTCCTACATGAGCTGGAAGTACAGTCTGCGTTCCATCCTGCACTGGATGACCCCGTTTGCCGCCGTGAACATGCGCATGAACCGGGTGCTCACGGTGGTGACCTTCGCCTTCCATCTGGGGCTGATCCTTACACCCGTACTGCTCCTGTCGCACGTGTTGCTCTGGGAGGAATCCTGGGGCCTGAGCTGGTGGACGCTGCCGGACGGGGTGGCGGACGTCATGACCGTGATCGTCATCGCCGGCTGCGGATACTTTCTGGTGCGCCGGCTCGCCCAGCCCGAGGTCCGATACGTCACCTCCGCCTCGGACTACGTCATTCTGGCCATCGCGGCCGCCCCCTTCGTTACCGGCTTTCTGGCGTACCATCAGTGGTTCGCCTACGAAATCTTGTTCATCCTGCACATCCTGTCCGGCGAGATCATGCTGGCGGCCATCCCTTTCACGCGGCTGAGCCACATGCTTTTCGCACCGTTCACGCGGGCCTATATGGGCAGTGAGTTCGGGGGGGTCCGGCATGCGCGCGACTGGTGAGGGGGCGGCTTGGCCCAAAGCCCAGGCGCTGCGTTGCGCCTCAGGCCGTTGCGGCTGCGGCGTACGAGCGCTACGCCTCGCCGCACGGCATTCGCGCGCCTTGATCCCGGGCCTTGGGCCAAGCCGCCTCCGGCATGCGCCAACAAATTGCGGTTCGCATCGAACCCGCCTTCATCTTTAGGAGATATCCATGACCGAGTCTGCGTCCAAGGACAAAAGCAAACAGCTCGACGAGGGGCTGGAACGCGGGATGGCAGCCCTGACCGAAGCGAAGATCGAAAAGGCGATCAACCGGGTGCTCACGGGGGAGACCGGCGCCCGGCTGAAGGCCTATGTGGAGACCTGCATCCATTGCGGCCTGTGCTCGGAGGCCTGCCATTATTTCCTGTCGCACGACCGTGACCCGCGCTACTCGCCGGTGGGCAAGGTCAAACAGACGCTGTGGGAGATGTTGAAAAAGCGCGGCCGGGTGAGCCCCGAGTTCATCAAGCAGGCGCGGTTGATCTCTTCGACCCAGTGCAACCTTTGCAAGCGCTGCGCCATGTACTGCCCCTTCGGTATCGACGTAGCCTACCTGATGCTCGTGGTCCGGCGCATCTGCCACCTGCTGGGCGTCACCCCGCGCTACATCCAGGACACGGCCCACAGCCACTCGGTCAACATGAACCAGATGTGGGTCAAGGAGGACGAGTGGATCGACACCCTGCAGTGGCAAGAGGACGAGGCGCGGGGGGATCTGCCCAACCTGAGGATTCCGCTGGAAAAGGAAGGGGCCGAGATCATGTACTCGGTGATCGGCCCGGAGCCGAAGTTCCAGGCCCAGCTGATCTACCAGGCGGCCGTCATCATGAACGTGGCCGGCCTCGACTGGACCATGCCGGCCACCCCCGGCTGGGACAACAGCGACATGGCCATGTTCACGGGCGACAACGAGCTCATGGGCCGCCTCAAGCGGGTGCATTTTGAGACCGCCATGCGGCTCAAGGTCAAGAAAATCGTCATGGGCGAGTGCGGGCATGCCTTCCGCTCCGTCTACGACGTGGGCAACCGCTGGCTCGGCTGGCGCATGCCGCCCATTCCCATCGTGCACGCCATCGATTTTTACTACGACCTGCTCAAGACCGGCCGGTTGAAGGTCGCCAAGAAATTCGAGGAGCCCGTCACGCTGCACGACCCCTGCAACGTCGTGCGCGGCGGCGGTCTGGCGGACAAGGCCCGCTATGTGGTGAACGCGCTCTGCGAGAACTTCATCGAAATGCACCCCAACCGCGAGCACAACATCTGCTGCTGCGCCGGGGGCGGGGTCATCAACGCCGGGCCGCCTTATAAAATGGTCCGCATCGAGGGCAACCGCGTCAAGGCCGAGCAGCTCTTCGCGGTGAAGGCCAAGGGCGCGACGGTGTTGATCACGCCGTGTCACAACTGCCACAGCGGTCTTGAGGACATCAACCATCACTACCACATCGGCTTCGAGATCAAGTTTCTCGGCGATATCCTGTACGAGGTCATCGAGAAGCCCGCCGGGTGAAGAGGAGACAGACGCATGAAGCGATGGGCATTGGCACCGGTGCTGGCGTTAGCCTCCCTGTGGCTGTGGGCGCCGGGGTTTTCCCAGGAGGACATGACGGCGGTGGACGCCAGCCCGTTCGAGCGGCCCCAGCGGGCGCCCGCGCTGTTCAAGCACGATGCGCACAACGAGAAAGCCGGCATTGACGCTTGCAACGAGTGCCACCACGTCCACCGGGACGGCAAAAAGGTCGAGGATGAAAGCTCCGAGGGCGAGCGCTGCGCCGACTGCCACGGCCGAATGACCCAGGGTCGCGTGCCCTCCCTGACCATCGCCTTCCATACGAACTGCAAGGGATGCCATCTCGAGCAGCAGAAGGGGCCGGTGATGTGCGGGCAATGTCATGTCTGGCGGCCGATCAAGGCAGGGGCTGCCGCCGAATAAGGGGGACACATGCCGAAGAAAATCCTGATCATCGACGACGATCCGGTCATCGTGAAGTACCTTCAAGCCGTGTTCAGCGACAACGGCTACGCCAGCTGTGAGGCCGGCAGCAGCATGGAAGGGCTCGATCGGGTGCGCCAGGAAAAACCGGACCTCATCACGCTGGACATTCAGATGCCCGGCGAGTGGGGGCCTCGGTTCTACCGCAGACTGCGCCTGGACAAGGAGTTGAAAAACACGCCCGTGATCGTGATCAGCGGGGTCGACGGCGACCACGCGATCAAGGATGCCGTAGCGTTCGTTCGCAAGCCCTTCGACCCTGAAAAACTGATCGGGATCATCAAGAACACCATCGGGTAGCCTGCGGCGGCGCGCCGGCTCCTGCCAGGCCCGCATCGGCGGGCCCTTTCCGGCTTCGCGAATTCCCATCCTTACCGCCGGCAGTTGCGCCGGCTGCCATCCTCTGATAGTTACCTCCCCGCTGACTTCCTGAACCGCCGCATGGGCGGAGCCGCGCAGAGAGGAGACCCGGCCATGGCCGAGACCGTGCTGATTGCCGACGGAAAGGGGTCCCGTCGCCGCAGATTGAAGACGCTGTTGTCCGCTCTGGGTTACCGCGTGCTGGCTGCCGGCAGCGGCGCTGCGGCGCTGGCGCTGGTTGAAACCGCCCGGCTGCGGGTGGTGCTGCTGGCCGCCCGCCTGCCGGACATGCCGGCCGAATCCCTGCTGCAAGCGATCCGGGAGCGCAGCCGGGACGCCACACAGTTGGTCCTGTGCGAGGGGCCGGGAGAGGTCTCCATGCTCAAGCACGCCGCCGACGGCTTTCTGCTGCCGCCTCTGCATGCCGATGTGCTGGAGGTCACTCTGCGCGGGGCCTGCGAGCGCGCGGCACTGCGGCGCCGCCTGCGGGAGCAGCCCGTGCGCATCGAGCGCCGGCTCGAAGAGCGGTTCCGGCAGCGGCTGGAGACCGAGCGCCTTCTCGTTGTCAAGCAGATCGTCGACAAGATCTCGACCTTCATCGGCCGCATCGCCCGGGACGTGGAGGGCGGCGTGCGCTACTTCAACGAGGTACCGTATTTCGTGTCCATCCACGACCGCCAGGCCCGGGTGCTCGCGGCCAGCCGCCCCTACCGCCTGCTGCTCGGCGCCCACGCCGGCGACGGCAGCGGGTCGATTTATGAAGGCGAATCCGGCGAGCCCGGCGGCTGCCCGGTGGGGCGCACCCTGGCTACGGCCAACGCCCAGCAGTCCCGGGAGGTCGTGCGGTACCGCAGCGGCGCCAAGGTGCCGGTGATCGTCCACACCGCGCCCATCTACAACGACAACGGCGAGGTGGAACTGGTGCTGGAGGTTTCGGCCGGCACCCAGGATGTCCAGCGGCTCCGGGAGGATACCCAAAACACGCAGCAGCGCTACCAGTTGCTGTTTGACGCCGTGCCCTGCTACCTGGCGGTGCTGGACCGGGGCCTCATCTTCTCGGCCAACAACCGGGCCTTCATCCGTGAATTCGGAGACCGCAGCGGGGCGGCCTTCCGGGACGTGTTTTACCTGGATGACGAGGCTTTTCTCTCCTCGCCCGTCCACAAGACGCTCACGGACGCCCAGTCCCGGCACGGAGAGATGACCCTGGTGGGTCCCAACGGCCGGCGTTACCATCTGCTGGTCTGGACCTCTCCCATCTCCACGGCGGCCGGCAAGCTCATGCAGGTGCTGCTGATCTTTCTCGACATCACCCAGATCCGGGAGCTGCAGAGCAATCTCGCCTCCCTGGGGCTCATGATCGGCTCCATCTCCCACAGCATCAAGGGGGTTCTGACGGGTCTGGACGCCGGCGTGTACCTGCTCGACAAGGGCTTCCAGAAAAAAGACGACGCCCAGATCGAGAGCGGGTTCGATGTCGTCCGGCGCATGGTCAACCGCATGCGCAAAATGATCCTGGACATTCTGTTCTGCGCCCGGGAGCGGGAGCTCCAGCGCACCACCGTCGAGGTCCAGGCGTTCGCCGACGACGTGGTGGAAACCGTCCAGCCCAAGTTCGACGGCAAGGGCATCCGGCTGGAGTGCGACTTCAAAGGCCTGCCGGCCTCCTTCGAAGTCGATGCCGACATGCTGCGGTCGGCGCTCGTCAACGTGCTGGAGAATGCCGTCGACGCCTGCGTCGCCCAGGGCCTTTACCGCGAGCCCCGGGCTGTGTTGCGGATCGAGGCCGGCGACGACACGGTGGACATCACGGTGGAGGACAACGGCATCGGCATGAGCACCGAACAGCTGCAGAACCTCTTCACCATTTTCTTCTCGACCAAGGGCAGCCAGGGCACCGGCCTGGGGCTTTTCCTCACCGACCGGATCATCCGCCAGCACGGCGGGCAGATCGCCGTGGAGTCCAGGCCGGGCCATGGCTCGCGCTTCCATATGACGCTGCCGCGTTCAGCCGAGGGCAAGGCGCAAAAGGCATAGGGCATTGCGCGCCGGGCAGCGTGCATCGCGTCGCAAGGCTTACGGGGTCTCTCAACCCCATGCCCTATGCGCGCTGCGATTGCGTGAGGACATGCGTACGAGCGAACGAGCATCGAGCGACAAAGATCCGCCGGGGAACAAACCCCGGGTGATCGTCATTTGCGGGCCTACCGCCAGCGGCAAGACGGCGGCCGGCATCGCGCTCGCGCAGACGCTCGGCGCCGAGATCATCAGCGCCGATTCCATGCAGGTCTACCGCCGCATGGACATCGGCACGGCCAAACCGACGGCGTCGGAGCGGGCCGCCGCGGCGCATCACCTGATCGACATCGTCGATCCGGACGAGCCCTTCGACGCGGCCCGGTATGCGGCGCTGGCCCGTGCCAAGGTGCTGGAGCTCCACCGCCGGGGCGTGGTGCCGCTGGTCGTCGGCGGCACGGGCCTTTACATCAAGGCACTTCTGCACGGGCTGTTCCACTCCGACGCGGGGGACCCCGCGGTGCGCCGGCGGCTTACGGCTGAAGCCGAAACCCGGGGTATCCGGAACCTGCATGCCCGGCTGGCGGCCTGCGATCCCGAGAGCGCCCGCCGGCTGCACCCGCACGACACCGCCCGGGTCCTGAGGGCGCTGGAGGTTTTCGAGGTGACGGGGCGGCCCATCTCCGGTTTCCACCGGGAGCACCGCTTCGCCGAGGCGCCCTTCGATGCCCTGCAGATCGGGCTGCACCTCGACCGGGACGTGCTCTACGAGCGCATCGACCGCCGGGTGGATGCCATGCTGGCGGCAGGGCTGGAGGATGAAGTGCGGGGCCTGCTCTCTGCGGGGTACGGCCCGCAGCTCAAGTCCATGCAGTCCATCGGGTACAGCCATGCGGCCGCCTGGCTCGCCGGCCGGATCGGCCGGGACGAGGCGGTGCGCACCCTCAAGCGCGACACCCGCCGCTTCGCCAAGCGCCAGATGACCTGGTTTCGCGCGCACCCGCAGATCGTGTGGAGCCGCCCGGACCGGATTTCCGAGATCGGCCGGCTTGCCCGCGGGTATCTGCTGCGGCTCCCCCCGGATCCATCCGGGTCACCGGTTGCGGGTTGACACTCCCGGCCGTCCCCGCTAAAAAACACCTTTTCGGTTCGGGCCCGGTCCTCTCGGTGCGAACCGCCTGGTTTTTTTCAAGGTGTCAAAAATTCTGACACCCGTGCCTGCCGATGCTTCGGACCACCGGCGCCATGTGCGGCTTTAATTCATAATATCGGATGGTTGGTTTTTAGACAGGTGGTCTCTATTGGCATGACGCTTGCTGTTCCCGAGGGTGTTCTTATCCAGGATGCGCAAGCGGCATCGCCCCGGCATTTACCATATGGACATCTCAGGTTAGGAAAGGGCTGAGCGCTATGGACATGCGTGCTGTGCTGATCGCCCTCTTGGTGCTGGCGCCCCTGATCGGCGCCGTTCTCTGCACCTTTTTGCGAACCCAGGCCGTCCGCTCGGCCATCGTGTTGGCAACCGGCGCCATCCTGGTGGTGAGCGCGGCATTCCTGGTCCCGCTCACGCCGTTCAAGCTGAGCCTTGCGTCCGTCTTCGGCTTGGACCTGCATCGCATCGTCCAGGTGGCGGATTTCATCCTGCTGCTGATCATCCTCTACTACGGCTTCAAGCACCGGCACCTGGCGATCATCGCGCTGGGGCTGTTCCAGGTCGCCATGCTCGTCACCCTGGAGTTCTTTCTCGTCAGCGGGCCGACGGTCTATGAACGCGTCAACTGCGATCAGCTCTCGCTCATGATGGTGCTGATCATCTCCATCGTCGGCTCGATCATCTGCTACCAGGCCATCCCTTACATGCGCGAGCACGAACATCACTACCAGGTGGCCCCCTCCCGGCAGCCGCGCTTCTTCTTCGTGATGCTGCTCTTCCTGGGCGCGATGAACGGCCTGGTGCTCTTCAACGACCTCACGGTCATCTATTTCTTCTTCGAGGTGACCACCCTCTGCTCGTTCCTCCTGATCGGTCACGACCGCACCACCATCGCCACCCAGAACGCCCTGCGGGCCCTGTGGATGAACAGCGCCGGCGGGGCCGCCTTCATCCTGGGGATCCTCGCGGTGTACCGCGAGACCGGGACCCTGGAGCTGCAGAACATCCTGCTGCCCGGGCTGGCCGGCTCGGGCATCTACCTGCTGGCGCTGGCACTCCTGTGTGTCGCCGCCTTCATCAAGTCGGCCCAGTTCCCCTTCCAGAGTTGGCTTTTGGGGGCGATGGTGGCGCCGACCCCGGTCTCCGCCCTGCTGCACTCGAGCACCATGGTCAAGGTCGGCATCTATCTCGTTCTGCGGCTGGCGCCGGGGTTCGCGGGGACTTTCCTCAGCCAGAGTGTCGCGGTGTTCGGGGCCTTCAGCTTCCTCGCCGGCGCGGCCCTGGCCGTGGGCCAGAGCAACGGCAAGAAGGTGCTGGCCTACTCGACCATCAGCAACCTGGGTCTCATCTTCGCCTGCGCCGGCATCAACACCGCCGAGTCCATGATCGCCGCGATGCTGCTCTTGATGTTCCACGCGGTGATCAAGGCGCTGCTGTTCCTCAGCGTGGGGGCCATCGAGCAGCGCATCGCCAGCCGCGACATCGAGGACATGCGGGGGCTTTACGCGGTCATGCCGGTTACGGCGCTGATCACCGTGACGGGGGTCGTCATGATGATCATGCCGCCTTTCGGCGTCTTGCTGAGCAAGTGGATGGCCATGGAGGCGGCCGCGCGCAACCTATACGTGATCATCATGATCGCGCTCGCGAGCGCCCTCACCGTGATGTACTGGGCGCGCTGGGCCGGCACCCTGATGAGCGACCCGTTCGCGGGGCGTTTCCGGCCGGAGCGCCAGCCGGTGCTGACGTGGCTGGCGCTGGGCCCGTTGTGCGCCGGCGGGGCCGCGCTCAGCGTGTTCGCCCCCTGGCTTTACATGGGGCTGATTCAACCGGTGCTGAGCGGATCCTACACCGCGAGCTACATCCTTAAGGCCGGGGTCCTGGAGAACGCCTACGGCGCCTTCGCCATCCTGCCGATGTGCGCGGTGGCTCTCCTCGGGTTGGTCGTCGCCGTGGTGGCGCTGAAGCGCGCGTTCAAGTCCAGGATCGTTCCCGCCTACATGAGCGGCCTCCAGACGGGCCAGCCGTTCTTTTTCCAGGGGCCGATGAACCAGCCGGTCAAGGCCGAGGCCCGGAACTACTACCTCGATTCGATCTTCGGTGAGAAGCGACTGACCGACTGGGTCAACCTGGGCGGGGGCATCCTGCTGACCCTGATATTAGGAGGTGCACTGTGACGAGGACCGCCATCCTGATTGCCTGCGGGCTGATCGCCGGCCCGATCCTCGGAGGGCTCGTCAGCGGCATGGACCGCATCCTGACCGCCCGCATGCAGTCGCGCATCGGCCCGCCCCTGCTGCAGCCGTTCTACGACGTGGCCAAGCTGCTTTTCAAGGAATCCCTGGTGGTCAACGTCTGGCAGGTCTTCTGCGCCTATTGCTACATCGCGGCCTCCTCTATCGCCCTGGTGCTCTTCTTCCTGCAGTCCGACCTGCTGCTGATCCTGTTCGTGCAGGCCGTGGGGGCGGTCATGCTGGTCGTGGGCGCGCTGTCGTCCACCTCGCCCTACAGCCACATCGGCGCCCACCGGGAGCTTTTGCAGATCCTCTCCTACGAGCCGCTGCTCGTCCTGGTGGTGGTGGGGTTCTATCTCGAGACCGGCAGCTTCAAGCTGACGAGCATTTACGCCTGGCGCGAGCCCCTGCTGCTGAAGCTGCCGTTTCTGTTCATCGTGCTCGGCTACGTGCTGACCATCAAGCTGCGCAAATCGCCCTTCGACCTGTCCACCTGCCACCACGCCCACCAGGAACTCGTCAAGGGGCTGCTCACCGACTATTCCGGGCCCTTCCTGGCGCTGACCGAGATCGCCCACTGGTTTGAAGTCATTCTGCTGCTGGGCATCTGCAGCCTGTTCTGGGCCACTAACTGGTTCGGGATGGCGATCCTGCTGGTAGCCACCTACTTCCTCGAGGTGCTGGTGGACAACATCACCTCCCGGATGAACTGGCGCTGGATGCTCAGCTACGTCTGGGGCGTGGGGCTGACCCTTTCCCTGGTGAATCTTATCTGGCTCCATCAAGGATGATGCGTATGCAAGCGGTAAAACGGTTTATCAATCGGATGCGCTCCAAGTCTCCCTGGCTGCTGCACTTCGACTGCGGCAGCTGCAACGGGTGCGACATCGAGATCCTGGCCTGTCTGACGCCGGTCTACGACGTGGAGCGTTTCGGCATCATCAACGTGGGCAACCCTTTCCACGCCGACGTTCTGCTCGTCAGCGGTACGGTCAACCACCGCAACAAGAAGGTGCTGACCAATCTGCACGCGCAGATGCCCAGCCCGAAGCTGGTGGTGGCCATCGGCGCCTGCGGCCTGTCGGGGGGCATTTTCCGGGAGGCCTACAACGTCGTCGGCGGGATCCACAAGGTGCTGCCGGTCGACGTCTACGTGCCGGGCTGCCCGCCCAAGCCCGAGGCCATCATCGACGGCGTCGTGCTCGGCCTGCAGAAGCTGCAGCGCCTGCACGAGCAACCCTCCGTGGAAAAAGAGGCTTGAGACCATGCGCGAAGAGATCACACCCGTCCGCCCGGCCGACCTCATCGGAGAGGTGGCGAAGCTCAAAATCCAGGGCTATCGTCTCGTGACCCTCTCCTGCACCGAAATCGACGCGAATTGCATCGACGTCCTCTACCATTTCGACAAGGACCTGGGCCTCAAGCACCTGCGGCTGACCGCGATGAAGGCGGAACCGGTGCCGAGCATCTCGCCCGTGTATTTTGCCGCGTTGCTGATCGAAAACGAGATCCAGGATTTCTTCGGCCTGAAGTTCCAGGGTCTGGTCGTGGACTTCCAGGGGATGCTCTATCTGGAAGAGGAAGCGCTCAAGACGCCGTTCTGCAAGTTCAGCATCCAGACCGCTGAAAAAACCTCGGCCCCGTCGATCGCGCATGCCGAACCGGCTGAGCCGCCGGCCGCAGCGATGCCGGGGGAACCGGCCCCGGGCGAGATGGACTCATGACGCGGAAATCCGGTTTTTTTTAGAAGCCATCCAGACGTGGAGACATTCTGATGCGCAAGACAGTCATCCCCTTCGGGCCCCAGCACCCCGTGCTGCCCGAGCCCATTCACTTGAAGCTGACGCTGGTCGATGAACGGGTTGTCGAGGCCATCCCGAATCTGGGCTATGTCCACCGGGGGCTGGAGAGGCTGGCAGACGTCCGCGATTTCCACCAGATGATCCAGGTCGTCGAGCGCGTCTGCGGGATCTGCTCGATGATTCACGCGCACTGTTATTGCATGGGCATCGAGGAGCTGATGGCGGTCGAAGTGCCGCCGCGCGCCCAGTTCCTGCGGGTCATCTGGTCCGAGGTGCACCGGATTCAGAGCCACCTGCTCTGGCTGGGGCTCTTTGCCGACAGCTTCGGCTTCGAGAGCCTGTTCATGCAGTTCTGGCGCATTCGCGAAAAGATCATGGACATCAGCGAGTCCACGACCGGCAACCGGGTGATCGTGTCGGTCAACGTGATCGGCGGGGTGCGCCGGGATCTGAGTGCTGAGCAGACCCGCTGGCTTCTGACGGAACTGGACTGGGTGGAGGAGCAGATCCAGCGCCTGCAGACCACCATGATGGAGGACTACACGGTCAAGAAGCGCACCGTGGGCAAGGGGGTCCTCACCGCTCAGCAGGCCTACGAGCTGGGCGCCGTGGGACCCGTGGCGCGCGGCAGCGGGCTGTCCCAGGACACGCGCCAGACGAGCTATGCGGCTTACGGGGAACTTTACTTCGAGCCCGTCGTGGAAACCGAGGGTGACTGCTACGCCCGCAGCAAGGTGCGGTTTCGCGAGGCCCTGGCCAGCGTCGACCTGATCCGCCGGGCGCTCGACAAGCTGCCCGCGGGCGAGGTGCGGGCCAAGGTCAAGAGCCTCAAGCCCCCGAAGGGGGAGACGGTCATGCGGGTGGAGCAGCCGCGGGGCGAGCTGCTGTATTATTTCAAAGGGTCCGGGGAAAAAAACCTGGATCGTTTAAGGATTCGCACCCCAACCTTCGCCAACATTCCACCGCTGCTCGCCATGCTGCCCGGGGTGTATTTGTCCGACGTGCCGGTGGTGACCCTGTCCATCGATCCGTGCATCAGCTGCACCGAGCGCTGAGCGGCGCAATAGGAGATATCCGTCCATGTTCAAGATGACGCATAACATCCTGCGGAACCTTGTGGTCAGGAAGTCGACCCGGCGCTATCCCTTCGAGGTGCGCGAAGCGTTCGACAAGGTGCGCGGCGAACTCGTGAACGACATTGTGCGCTGCATCTTCTGCGGCAGCTGCGAAGTCAGGTGCCCGTCCCAGTGCATCCAGGTCGACCGCAAAGCCGCCGTTTGGAATTACGACCCCTTCGCCTGTGTCTTCTGCGGGGTGTGCGTGGACATCTGCCCGGCTAAAAGCCTTTCCCAGAAGACCCAATACCTTCGCTCCGTGGACAAACGCATCCTGATCAGCATGCAGGGCGAGCTCAAGAAAAAGTCCAGGGAAAAGGATAAGGAAGCCGAAAAAGACAAACCCGCCCCCGTTGAACCCGAAGGACCCGCAGCCACCGGATGAATCCCTCAGCCCCGGCGCATTCATAAGCCCATCGAGCCATCGGCGCCTGCCGAGAATGGCGGACGGCGCCAGCGGGAAGAAGAACCGCGTTCCGGTCCTCAGGCGCGTGCAGGTGATGTCCCCCCCAAGGCCGTTGCCACACGCATGCGCTTGAGCCGTGCCAGCAAGTCCCGAGCATGGGATTCGGTCGGGGCCGGGGGCAGTTGGGCGAGGATCCCGAGCCCTTCGCTGGTTTCGTGGAAGACCGCTTCCGGAAGGCTGCTGATCACCGCCGTGTTGATCATGGCATTGATGGGCAACAGGCGGCGCACGAGTTCCAGCCCCGGCATGTCCGGGAGGTCTTCGTCGACGATCACGCCGAGCGGGGGATGCTGCCTGACGTCGGAGAGCGCTGCGGCGCCGGAATCTGCCCACGCCACGTGAATTTCATGGCTTGCCGTCAGGCAGCTGGCGAATTCGGCCAAACGTTTCGGGTCCGACGTGACCACCAGAATCCTGTGTGTCATCCTGAGCCTCCCCTCGAGTTAGACTGAACGATTGTGCCCGCAGCAGGAACCCGGTCCTGCGCAGCCGGCTTCGGCCGGACGGCTGCCGCAGCAGCCGTGGTCCTTGGGGCCGGGAGTGCGGCTGCGGCTGTTGCCGCTGAGCGGACTCGTGGGCGACATCAGCTTTTCCGGGTTGGCGGCCCCGCAGGCCGGGCACGCCAGCGGAGTTTCGGCGGACAACACCAGCAACTCCCCCTGGTAATCGCAGTGGCGACAGTGGACTTCAAATATGGGCATTGTGCGGGCACTCCTTAGCTGGCCGGGTTGTCCGGATGGGAGATGGGTGCAACCCTCCGGCGGTAGCAATCGGCGATGGCTTCTCCCAGGGTGTTGACCGCGAGGCGGGCGCAGTGCAGATGGTCCTCCGGAAGTCCCCCCAGTTCGGATTCGACATCCTGGGGGGAGATTTCCAGAGCCTGCTCCAGCGTGCGGTTTTTAGCCAGCTCGCTCATGGCGCTGGAGCAGGCGATGGTGAACGCGCAGCCGCGGGGGATATACCGGATATCGCAGATGCGCTCGTCTTCCACTTGCAGCGTCACTTCGACGGAATCCCCGCACTGGCCGACACCCACCGCCCGGCCGGAGGGGGCTTCGATGGCCCCCAGGTTGCTCGGCATATTCACGTGCCGGATGAACCGGTTCTTGAGTTTCTGGAAATCAACCATGCCGTAAATTCCGCGCCGCGGGGCAGCGCTGCCATCGGTTGTCTGACTGGGTTATGAAATCGATTCTAGTGTTGCCCGCCGCCTCCACCGCAGGTGTGCTGTTGGCTGAACTGCGATAGCCGCCCTTCGCCGAAGGCCTGCACGGCTTCGGCCACCGTTTGGGCCTGGCCGCAGTGATAGACCTGGATACCCATCTGCTGGAAACCCATCAGCGGGCGCATGCCCATGCCGCCGGCGAGCAGCACCCGGACGCGGTTTTGCGCCAGGTAGCTCACCGGTGCCATGCAGCCGCCCTGCTCGTGGGCCACGTTGGGAATGACATCGACCGATTTGACCTGGCTGTCTTCGAGCGTGACCAGCGTGTAAAGCTCGCAGTGGCCGAAGTGAGCCCCGATGGCGGAATCAAGGCCTCCGGGGGTGCTGGACGGAATGGCAACAATCGTGTTCATGATCTGCTCCTCTCTCATGGTTTTATTTTACAGGGGCGGCCGTTACGGCCGTCCGGGGCGATCGAGTCCGTTGCATCTGCTCGACAATCCTGGCCCAGACCATGCGGATGGGCGCGGACGAGCCGTTGTCGGAAAATTCGGTAACGGCCTGCCGTCGGACCATGGCCTCGGTCACGGCCGGGTCATAGGGCAGGGCGCCGAGAAAATCAGCATTCTCGGCCTCGCACCAGCGTTGGACGGCCTCCGTGGTTTCGGGGTTCAAATCTGCCTTGTTGACGATCACCCCGATCGGGATGGTGAAGTGCCGGCAGAGGTCGGCCACGCGCTGCAGGTCATGCAGGCCGGAGGGGGTCGGTTCCGTCACCAGCACGGCGGCATCGGTGCCCGTCAGGGAGCTGATCACAGGGCAGCCGATCCCCGGCGATCCGTCGGAGAGGATCAGTGTGCGACCGGTTTGCGATGCCAGTTCCCGCGCCTTCTGCCGCAGGAGCGCCACCAGTCGCCCGGAGTTCTCCGCGCCCGGGAACAGCTGGGCGTGGACCAGGGGGCCGAAGCGGGTGCGCGAGAGGAACCACCGGCCGCAATGCCGCTCCGGAAAGCGGATGGCCTGGGCCGGGCAGAAGTGCACGCAGACCTTGCAGCCCTCGCATTTCAAGGGGTTGATCGAAAAACCGCCGGAAGCGCTGATTACGGCCTGGTAGCGGCAGACGTCCGCGCACAGGCCGCAGCGGGTGCAGTCGGCCGGATCGATGATGGCTTCGTGGCCCGAGAAAAAATCCTGCCGGGTCTCGATTTCGGGCTGGAGGATCAAATGCAGGTCCGGAGCGTCTACATCCAGGTCGCAGACGACGGCCGCTTTGGCCAGGTGGGCGAAGGCGGCGGTGAGGGAGGTCTTGCCCGTTCCGCCTTTGCCGCTGATGACGACGATTTCAGGCATCGAGCGCCACCTCCCGGACGGATTCGACCGGAGCCCACTCGCGCAGCCGGCAGACCAGTTCGGTGAACACCTGATTCATTGCCGGCAGGGCTTCGGCCACGATCCGCCCGCGCGAGTAGGCTTCGGCCAGGCGCCGGTCGAAGGGGATCTCGGCCAGGATGGGCAGGTGTTCGCTGTGGCAGTACTCGTAGACGGAGCGGTCCCCCAGCCCGGCGCGGTTGATGATAACGGCCATGGGTTTTTCCAGGGGACGGAAGGCGGCGTGCGCCAGCCGGAAGTCATGGTTACCGAAGGGTGTCGGCTCGGTAACGAGCACAATGGCATCACTCGGCAGCACCGCGTTGATGGCGGGGCAGCTCGTGCCCGGCGGGGCGTCGATGAGGACGTCGGTCGGCGCGTTTGGCGAGGCGCTCGCGAGCTTTTCCATTACCGCCCGCATCAGCGGCGGGCTCATGGCCTCCCCGACCCGCAGGCGTCCCATGCAAAAGCCGATGCGGCCCGCAGCCCGGCCCCACAGGATTTCCCCCAGCTCGCGGGTGCCGGAAGACAACGCCTTCTCCGGGCACACGGCGATGCACCCGCCGCAGCCGTGGCACATTTCCGGAAACGTCAACAGCACCGAACCCAGGACGCTGATGGCTTTGAACTGGCACAGGTCGGCGCAGGCCCGGCAGGCCGTGCACTTGGATTCATCCGCGACGGGCACTTCGAGTGCAGCGACCTCACGGCCAAGAATCTCCGGCTTCAGAAAAAGATGCAGGTTCGGCTCCTCCACATCGAGATCGACAGCCGTCACCTTACGGTTCCATACCCAGGCCAGAGAGCCGGTGACGGTGGTCTTGCCGGTGCCGCCCTTGCCGCTCGCTATAGCAACGATCATGGCCGGCCCCCGGTGCGGTTGGGGGCCTCGGCGATGGAGACCTGTCCGCTTTTGTACTTTTCCACGGCCGCGCGCACGCTGAGGCCTTCGAGGTTCTGACCGATCTTGATGCCGACGGCCGCGAGCGAGTGAAAGGCCTTGGGACCGACATAGCCGGTCAGCACCACGCCCACATCGTGTTGGGTCATGAGCTCCGCTGCCTGAATTCCGGCGCCCTGGTTCATGGCCTGGGAGGCGCCGTTGTCGACGTATTCAAACGCCATGGATTCGGGATCGATGATGACAAAACCGGCGGCCCGGCCGAACCTCGGGTCCACCGGGCTGTCGAGGGCGGGACCCTCACTGCTCACCGCGATTTTTCGCATGTTCGATTTCCTCTGAGAGGTGTGGGCGGCGGGCTGCACTATGCAAGCACCAGCGTCCTCGCCCATCGTTTTTTCCAGGTTGTCGCCCTGCATGCGGTAGGCGCCGCCTTCGATGCGCAGCGCCAGCCCATGGATGAGGGCATCCGCCACCGCCCGGCGGGCGTCCGCCAGAATACGTCCGAATGTCTGGCGCGAAACCTTCATCTTCGCGGCCGCTTCGTCCTGTCGCAACCCTTCGAGGTCGGCCAACCTCAGCGCTTCGTAACCCTCGATCGGCAAGTAGACCTCGTCGAGGAGCCGCGCCGGAATCCCCTGGGGTTTGAACAGCCACACACCGGGCTTGGCATCCACCATCCTGCATTTTCGTGGGCGCGGCATGCAATACCTATAAATCAATTGGTCTTTTGATCATAATTAAATCAGATCAGACCAAGCGTCAACTAAAACGTTTTGAATGTGGCACGGTCTGAATCAGTCATCCGTACGGCTTGAGTCGGCGGGCAAGCCGGTAATCGCTTCGGAGCGGGCCGGGTGCGTGCGCTGCCCCTCCCCCGGATGCGTGCAGACATTTTCTGCCGTGGCTGATTTTGGGGATGTCATTTCGAAGTCCCGGCCTCGTCTGCAACGGCCCCAGCTTGGTGCGACGGGTGTTTCGGCTTCCGTCAGGGTGTAATTCCCACCGTCGATGCGGATGGCCCAACCGTTGACAAGGCCCCGCGCCACGATTCCGCGCGCCTCGGCGAGAAGCCTCGAAAATGTCGGCCTGGAGATACCCATCCTTGCGGCGGCCTTTTCGTGGTCCAACCCCTCGGCGTCCGCCAACCGGATGGCTTCGAGACCGTCCAGCGTCAACGTGACGCCGCGAAGCTGACCCAAAGGGATCCCCTGGGGCTTGTAGAAGCGCACCGGCGGTTGGTGGCCAATCCGCCTGTTCATTCTGGGTCGCGGCATGATTCCTCGCTGTTATGAACCATCGTGCATAAATCATATTCAGCCGAAAAGCGAGTGTCAAGTCTATTTTCAACATTATTTCATAATAAGCCGGTTGTTTTGCTTTCTGCAGGATTGTGATATGCAAGATTATTAGAACGCCTCTTTATCCCCGTTGGATGTTTCTGCCCCGGCAGGCTGATTCGAAAAACAGTCGGGGAGGGGGACTCGGCCGTGTCTGAGACATGGAAAATCGTCCTGATCGACGATGAGGAAGACATCCGGGATGTGATGGCCCTCACCTTGCTGGACGCTGGCTACGACGTCCGGACGGCCGCAGACGGTGCTTCCGGGATCAGGATGTGCACCGAAGGCGGCCCCCAGATCGTCGTGACGGACATCCGCATGCCCGGCATGGACGGGCTCCAGGTCCTGGAGCGGCTCAAAGCAAGCTTTCCCGACATCGAGGTCATCGTCGCCACGGCCTTCGGTGAGATGGAGGTGGCCATCCGGGCCCTGCAGCTGGATGCGTCGGACTTCATCACCAAGCCGATCGGCAATGAAAACCTCCTGCTCGCCCTCAACCGCGCCCGCGAGCGCTACACGGCCCGGCGCCGGCTTAAAGACTACACCCTGCTCCTGGAGCGGGAGAAGGCCGAAACCAGCCAGCAGCTCCTCAAGACCATCGCCTTCCAGCGCAATCTGATCGAAAGCTCCATGGACGGGATCGTGGGCGTCGACGAGCGCGACATCGTGGTCATTTACAACCGCCGCATGGAAGAACTCGTCGGATATCCCCGGGACGATGTCCTCCGCAAGATGACCTTTCCGCAACTTTTTCCCCCGGCGGAAGCGGCGCGGTTCAAAGCGGATTTGAAGGGCGGCCATGCCGGGGGCAAACACACGCTTTTTCTCTACGAGACCCTTTTAAAGAGCAATCTCGGGCGGGAGATTCCCGTGCAGGTGTCGGCGGTCACCCTGATGGAGGAGGGCCGCGAATGCGGCGTGGTGGGTTTCTTCAGGGACCTGCGAGCGATTCGGAAGCTGGAACGCGAGATCGCCGATCAGGCGCGCATTCTGCACCAGGACAAGATGATGTCACTCGGGCGTCTGGCCGCGAGCGTGGTGCATGAGATCAACAACCCGCTGTCGGGCATTTTGAACTATATCCGGCTCATGGCGCGACTTCTGCAGCAGGGCGCCTTCACGGACGAGCGCCGGGACAAGTTCAATCGCTACCTGAACATTGCCGAAACCGAGACCAACCGCTGTTCGCAGATCGTCTCCAACCTGCTCAGCTTTTCGCGCCGGTCGCCTGCAGCCTTCGCGCCGGTGGATGTGGCCGAGCTCCTGCGGCGCTGCATCCTGCTGAGCCAGCACAGGCTGGAGTTGAGCCACATCCGCCTGGAATCCATTATCCAACCGGACCTGCCGGTCGCCGAAGGGGATTTCAACCAGCTGCAACAGTGCGTGATCAACCTGATTTTCAACGCCCTCGATGCCATGCCGCAGGGCGGCACGCTGACTCTGGGAGCTCAGGCCGGCGATCAGCGGCAAACCGTTTCCATCCGCGTAAAGGACACCGGCCCGGGAATACCGCCCGAACACCTCTCCAGCATCTTCGAACCGTTTTTCACCACCAAGACCGAGGGCCATGGCTTAGGGCTGGGATTGTCTACGGTTTACGGCATCATGGAACGGCATCACGGAAGGGTCGAGGCCCACAACCCGGACGAGGGCGGCGCCTTGTTCGAGATCACGCTTCCGGTGCCCCGAGCCTCCTGACCCGCAGGCCCGCTACGAGTGCCAAGGACGTGCTGCATGATTCGATCTTCCGGTTTCTCCGGAAAGACCATCGCCTGCAAGGACTGGCTGACCATCCTTGACGAGCTCAACATCGGTGCA
The DNA here is from genome assembly GCA_016219005.1 of Deltaproteobacteria bacterium. GTDB lineage: Bacteria > Desulfobacterota > Desulfobacteria > Desulfobacterales > SpSt-501 > SpSt-501. The sequence goes on along the minus strand of JACRCN010000094.1, from coordinate 35,110 downwards.
TTCATGGTCGGCCGGCATCGACGGATTGAATCGTTGAATCTGAGCGCCCAGGCCATGATCGGCGTCCGGGAAAGTGACGCCATCGGCAAAGACTGCCGGGAGGTTTTTCTCGGCGTACCCTGTCTGGTCTCCTGCCCCTTCAAAGGGCCGCAGGACGTGAAACAGCCGGAGCCGGTCCTGCGGCTGCCGGGCGAAGGCGATGAAAGCTACCTGGTGACGCGTATCGCCGCTCCTGTGTATGGCGCAGACCGCCAGGTCGTGGGATGCCTCACCATCCTCCAGGATCATGCGCCCATCGCCGACCTCGTCAACCGTATCCACTACGAGGAACGCAGCCTGAAGATCATTCTGGACAATCTCGATGTCGGCATCTTCACGGTGGACCGGGGTGGGGTCTTCACTTTCTTCAACACCGCTGCCGAGAAAATATCCGGTTTCAGCCGGCAGGAAGTCCTGGGGCGGCCTTGTGCCGCGCTTTTCAGAGAGGGATCCGCCGCGGAGTGGGATCTGCTCAGGGAGACCATCGCCAGCGGCAGCCCGCGCAGCGGCATCGAAAGCCGGATCCTCACCCGCGAGGGGGTCACCGTCCCCATTCGGGCCACCTATCTGCCCCTGCGCAACGAGAAGGAGATTGCGGTGGGGGGGTTGGCCACCTTCAGCGACCTCACCTTGGTTCACCAGCTGAGCCAGGCGATTCAGAACCGTTACACGTTTCATGACATGGTCGGAAAGTCTCCGCAGATGCAGCGGATATTTGAAAACGTACGGGTCGTGGCCAAGACCGACGCTACCGTGCTGATCGAAGGTCCCACCGGGACCGGCAAGGATGTCTTGGCCAAGGTCATCCACTCGGCCAGCCGGCGCAGTGAAAAGCCTCTGGTCAAGGTGAACTGTGCAGCCATCCCAGACACCCTGCTCGAATCGGAAATGTTCGGCTACGTCAAGGGGGCCTTCACCGGCGCAGTGCAGGATCGCATCGGCCGCTTCCAGGCCGCCGACGGCGGGACCATCTTTCTGGACGAGATCGGGGATCTACCGCTCGCGCTGCAGGCCAAGCTGCTGCGGGTGATCGAAGAGAAGGTCTTCTTCCGCCTGGGCACGCCGCAGACCACCAAGGTGGATGTGCGCATTATTTCGGCCTCCAATCAAAAGCTGGAGCAGCTGGTGGCCCGCAAGCGTTTCCGGGAAGACCTGTACTACCGTCTCAATGTCTTCCGTATTGATATCCCCAGCCTCAAGGACCGACCGGAGGACCTTCCCTTGCTGGTCGGCCACATCATGCGGCGTCTGTGCACGTCCAGGGGGGTGGTGCCTCCGGAGATATCGGAGAACGCCATGCAGGTGCTCTTGAACTACACTTACCCCGGCAATATCCGCGAGTTGGAAAACATCCTGGAGCATGCGCTCATTCTCTGTTCGGAGAACACCTTGCGACGCAAACATCTCCCCGACTACCTGCGGCAGCGGCCGCCTGCGTCTGGCACTCGGCCGGAGAAGGTCAAGGCTGCGGGTTCATCCGAACGCACCCGGATCCTCGCGGCTCTAAGGCGGAGCGAAGGAAGCCGCGCGCTGGCCGCTCGGTCTCTGGGCATGGACCGCAGCACGCTGTGGCGGAAGATGAGGAAGTATCAGCTGAACGATCGATGACTTATAAAAAAGCCGGTCACGGCGAAACACGCCGTGACCGGCTTTTTTATAAGTTGATTGGATTACAGATGAGAATGGAGAGCAGATGATCAGCAGATTCAGTTGCTGCGCGCATGTGTTGCAGATATGTTGCAAACCGTATTGATGCATCACGTTAATTCTAAATTATTCTAGCCAGAAACAGGCATCATCGCGTTTCACCATTTGTATCATACCGTCCATGAAGCCTCGCCGGCTTACCCCTGCCATTTCGCCCAACCAATTGCTCTGATGAGATAAATTAAGAATCGGCCGGATTGGTACGATCCATGCTTATGGATCCACAGCAAACGGCGCTATCGCTCCAGGTGGAGAATGAATAAGCGGATCAAGCTCCTGATCGTCGAAGACGAGCCCGACATGCGGTTCTTTCTCTGCAATCTTTTGGAAGGCTGCGGGTACGCCACCATCCATGCCGGGGACCGGCAGGACGGTCTGCGTAAAGCCAAGAGGGAAAAACCGGTCTTGATTATCCTGGATGTGATGATGCCCAACGAAGCCGGGCTTCAGCTCTACCGTGATCTCAAGGAGGACCTTCGATTGAAGAGCATTCCGGTCATCATGGTGTCCAGCGTCGGAAAGAACACGTTTTTACAATACCAGAGATCCTATTGCACCCTGCCGGAGGCAGACCCATCCGTCCCGGGAGCCTACTTGAAAAAGCCCTTGAACGCCGACGAGCTCATCGGCTGGGTTCAGGCGCTGACAGCACCAGCCCCGGCAGCCTATCCCACAACTCTGCGGTGGCGCGGATGGCCATCCGGATCGGATTTGCCGTAGTGAACGGGCGCCATCGATCGGGCCCGGATGAGCCCAGTCGGTGCGACACCCGGGAGAAAATGATCTGCAATGACTAAAGGCGGCACGGATTTGAAATTGGCCCAGGAGGTGTTCCGATTGGGCGCTCGGGACATGGAGTTGTGCATGCAGTGTGCCGTATGCAGTGCGTCGTGCCCGCAGTCCTGCGGCGCCAATGCATTCCCGCGCAAAATTTACCGTTATCTACAACTCGGGTTGGAGGACAAACTGCTCGCCTCGCCCGAGCCCTGGCTTTGCTATTACTGCGGCGAATGCAACAAGGACTGCCCCAGGGGGGCCGAGCCGGCCGAGACGATGATGGCCGCCCGCCGCTGGCTGACCACCCAGTACGACTGGACCGGGCTGGCCAGGCGATTTTACATTTCACCGGTCTGGCAAGTCGGTGCCTTTGCCGTTGTCGCGCTGGGGATCCTTCTGGCCTTTTGCCTGGGCCACGGGCCCATCGTCACCAGCCGCGTGGAACTCAACAGTTTTGCGCCGGTGGCCTGGATCCAACTTGGCGACAAGATCATGCTCTCCACCCTCGGTGCCCTGCTGCTGTCCAATGGTTTTCGCATGCACCGCCGGATCTTGGGCGATGTAAAACCGCCGCTGTGGCTTTACATTACTCAGGCCTGGGCCTTTGTCCTTCATTACCTGACTCAGATGCGCTGGCGCAAATGCGGGGCGGATCGCCGTGGCCGGTGGCTACGCCATCTGCTCCTGTTTTCCGGCTACGTGACGATGGAAGTATTGGTGGTCGCCTTCCTCGGAGCGTTCCAGACCGATATCGTCCATCCGATGTGGCACCCCACGCGCCTTTTCGGCTACTACGCCACCGTCGTCTTGATGATCATCTCGGCGGACATGATGATCAGCCGGAGACAAAAAAAGGAGACCCCGCACAGGTACTCGGATTTCACGGACTGGTTTTTTTTGCTGCTGTTGTTTTCAACGGCATTTTCCGGAATCCTCGTTCATGCCTTTCGCCTTGCCGGCTGGCCGCTGATGACCTACGGCACCTACGCGGTCCACTTGTCCATTGCCGTGGGCATGCTTTGCATCATGCTTCCCTTCGGTAAGCTCTCTCACCTATTTTACCGGCCCCTGGCGATTTTTTTGACCAGGCTCCGGCAGAAGGCCGCCCCGGACACCACGGTGGCACTCGCCCGGATTACGGCCGAAGCAGGCGAGCTTTTTCAGAGCTGCCTGCAATGCGGCACCTGCACCAGCCTTTGCCCGGTCAGCCGGGAGGGCTCCTTCAGCCCGCGCCGGGTCCTGCGCCGGGTCTGCCTGGAAAGCGGTACCGAGCGCTCTGTCGATCAGGCCGCCTGGGAGTGTCTGACCTGCAACGCCTGCACCCCGGACTGCCCGCGGGGCATCGGGATCATCGATGTGATCAAGGCCGTGCGGGGGCTTGCCATCAGCGCGGGAAAACCGCCTGCTTTTTTAAAGGCCCCGTTCACCAGCCTCAGGGAGAAGGGGAACCCCTGGGACGGCGCCCGCACCAAGCGCCTGGATTGGGCCGGAGGTTTAGGCATTCCGGCATTTTCGGCCGATAACGAGTACTGCCTGTTCGCCTGTTGCACCACGGCCTATGATGTGGGCAATCGCGGCGGCGGCCGGGCCCTCGTTCAACTGCTCGAAAAGGCAGGGGTGTCTTTCGGGACCCTGGGGACCCGCGAAAGCTGCTGCGGCGACCAAGCCCGACAGGCAGGGGCCAACGTGGCCTTCGCCGAACTGGCCCGCTGCAACACCGAGCTGTTTGTGCAGTCCGGCGTGAAAAAGATCCTCACCATCTCACCCCATTGCCTCAACGCGTTCAAGAACGTTTATGCCGGATTGAAGGGCGTGGGCGTTGAGCATTACACCGAGCTTCTCGATCGGCTGCTGGTCGCGGGCCGGCTCACCCCGGCCCTGAACGCGGCATTGACCGTCACCTATCATGATCCCTGCTACCTTGGGCGTCACAACGGAATTTACGAGGCACCGCGACGGGTGTTGTTGCGCATTCCGGGACTGGTGCTGGTGGAAATGGCGAGCAGCAAAAAAGACAGCCTGTGCTGCGGGGGCGGGGGCGCCAATGGCTGGCGCACGGATCCGGGAAGCCGGCGCTTCGGCCAGCAGCGCATCGAAGAAGCGCTCAGCGCCGGCGCGCAAGTGATTGCCACGGCTTGTCCCTATTGTGTTCGCATGCTCGCCGATGCGGCCGAAAAACTCGGGCTCGGGGATCGGATTGCCGTCATGGACATCGCCCAACTGCTCGTAAAATCGGTGATGGTCGCCGATGAGACCCATGGGCAAGCGCGTGTGGATGCCCATGTTGATCAGGAGGCCTGTCATGCCTGAACGCATCGGGTTTTACATCTGCCATTGCGGGATCAACATTGCCTACCGGGTGCGGGTCAAAGATGTGGCCGCTTATGTGGCCCAATTGCCGAACGTGGCGGTCTCGCGGGATTATCTCTTCATGTGCTCCGATCCCGGGCAGGAACTCATCGAAAGCGATATCCGGGCGCACCGGCTCACCCGCGTGGTGGTGGCCTCTTGTTCTCCGCGCATGCACGAAAAAACCTTCCGAGGCGCCTGCCAACGGGCTGGGCTCAATCCATACCGGGCCTTTCACATGGTCTGTGTGCGCGAGCACGTCTCGTGGGTCACCGAAAGTGAAGACGAGGCCACGGAAAAAGCCAAGATCCTGATAGGCGCCGGCATTTTGCGCGTCGTCCACCAAACCGACCTGACGCCGGCAACGTTTCCGGTGTGCACGAACACCCTGGTCGTGGGCGGGGGCATTGCCGGCATGCAGGCCGCCCTGGACATCGCCAAGGCCGGTTTCAAAGCCTACCTGGTGGAGCGTCAGCCCACGGTCGGCGGCCACATGCTCCAGTACGACAAGACTTTTCCCACTCTGGACTGTGCGGCCTGTATCGGCACGCCCAAGATGGTCTCCGTCGGCCAAAGCCCCAACATCGAGCTGCTCACCTACGCCCAGGTGGAAGAGGTCAACGGGTTTGTCGGCAACTTCACGGTCAAGGTGCGCAAGAAGGCCCGGCATGTAAAAGCCACCTGCATCGGCTGCAACGCCTGCGCCCAGGTGTGCCCGGTTGAAAAACCGAACGAGTGGGACGTACGGACCCGCATGCGCAAGGCGATCTACAGGCCCTTTCCCCAGGCCGTTCCCATCACCTACACCATCGACAAGTCCGACCGCGCACCCTGCGTGCAAAGCTGTCCGGCCGGGGTCAATATCCAGGGCTATGTCACCATGGTCCGCGAGGGAAACTACCGCCAGGCCATGCGGCTTATTCTGGAGCGGATCCCGCTGCCGCGGTCGATCGGCCGCATCTGTCCGGCCCCCTGCGAAAAAGCATGCCGTCGCGCAAAGATGGACGAGCCCGTCGCCATTCGCCAACTCAAGCGCTTTGTCGCCGATCAGATCGGACGGGACGACATCGAGATCCCGAAGGCCGACCCCAAGCCCCCGGAAGAGAAAATCGCCGTGGTCGGCGCGGGACCGACGGGTCTGTCCTGTGCGTACTTTCTATCCCGTGACGGCTATCCGGTCACCGTTTTCGAGGCCCTGCCCGTTTTGGGCGGAAAACTGCGGGTCGGTATCCCGGACTATCGCCTGCCCGCCGATGCACTGGACCTGGACATCGCGATGATCCAAAAACTCGGCGTGGAATTTGTCACCGATCATCCGATCGGCAAAGGTCATCGCCTCGAAGAGCTCTTCACCGAGGGGTACCGGGCCGTATTCGTCGCCACGGGTCTGAATGCGGATGTGCCGCTGAAGATTCCCGGCGAAGACACCGAGGGCGTTGTCCCGGGCGGCCGTTTTCTAAAGCAGATCAATATAGATGGCTCGACGCAAACCGGCCAGCGCGTGGCTGTCGTCGGCGGCACCGCTGCGGCCGTGGATGCCGCGCGGGCCGCCTTGCGAACGGGTGCCGAGGTGACTCTTTTTTACCAGCGCGTCCGACGGGGCAAGGACCTGCTGCCCGCCGCCGAAGAAGACATCAAGGCCGCCGGCGCCGAAGGCATCCGCATTGAGACCGAGGCCAGACCCGTTGCCGTGCTGACGGAAAACGGCAAGGTGGTAGGACTGCGCTGTCAGAAGATGACGCCTTCCGTGCCGAAAGGAAAGAGCGACGGCGCCCGGAGCCCTGGCAGCCCAGCGTCTTACGACGTGACCTGCGACATCGTTGTCCCCGCTGTGGGCCAAAGGCCGGCTGCGGACGTTTTCGAGGGGGTAAAGGGGGTCAAGCTCACCGTCTCGGGCACGGTGGTCGTGGACCCGGATACGTTCCAAACCGGGCGTGCGGGGCTGTTTGCCGGCGGCGAGGTGCAGTCCGGACCGTTTGCTGCCATCCGCTGCGTGGCCGCCGGACGCGAGGCCGCCGTGTCGATTGACCGTTTCGTGCGCGGTGTCGGTGCCAACGCCGGGCGGCCGTCCAAATCCAAGGGCAGCCGCTGGGAGCCTCTGCCTGAAAAGGCCCCTTGGCTGGCTCGGGCCAAGATGTCCGAAGCCGAGCCCGAGGCGCGCAAAGGTGATTTTCGCGAAATCGAGCTGGGTTTCCCCGAACAGGAGGCCCGCCGCGAAGCGGCCCGTTGCCTGTCCTGCGGGACCTGCTGCGAGTGCGGGTTGTGCGTTGAAGCCTGTGAGGCCAAGGCCATCGACCATGTCATGACCGATGCGGTGGAGCAGATCGAGGTGGGGTCCATTATCGTGGCAACCGGTTTTGACCCCCTGGATCCGACGCCGATGCGCCAGTACGGATACGGCACCTTCGCCAATGTTCTTACCAACCTGGAGTTCGAACGGCTCTCCAACGCCACCGGGCCGACCGGCGGCAGGATCCTGAAACGCGACCCCAACGACCGCTGCAAATTCACCGAACCGCCTCAACGGGTCGCGATCCTTCACTGTATCGGCAGCCGCGACAAGAACTACCATGAGTACTGCTCACGCACCTGCTGCATGTATGCGCTGAAATATGCCCATCTGATCAAGGACAAATGCGGCCACCACACCCAGGTGACCAATTTTTACATCGATATGCGTTGTTTTGGCAAAGGCTACGAAGAATTTTTCAAGCGCGTGCAGAGCGAGGGCGTGCGCATGGTGCGCGGCAAGGCGGCCAAGATCGAGGAAAAAGGGGGCTGGTTGGTCGTCAAGGCCGAAGACACCCTTTCGGCCGCCATGCTGGACGTCGCCGTCGACATGGTGATCCTGTGTACCGCCATGGAACCGCGGGCCACGGCCAACGAGGTGGCGCGCATTTTCGGGATCACCATCGGGGCCGATGGCTTCTTCTTGGAGGAACATCCAAAGCTGGAACCGGTGTCCACGGCCACCAGCGGGGTTTTTCTGGCTGGAACCTGTCAAGGTCCGAAGGACATTCCCGACACCGTGGCCCAGGCCAAGGGGGCCGCAGCCGAAGCTCTGGCCTTGAGCGCGTCCGGAAAAGTGTCGGTGGCCCCGATGATTTCGTTCATCGACCCGGATATCTGTATCGGCTGCCAAGTGTGCATCGACTTGTGCGCCTACTCGGCCATCGAATTCAATCCGCTGAAAGGCGTCAGCGAGGTGAACGAGGCCGTGTGCAAAGGCTGCGGAAGCTGCGCCGCGTACTGTCCCAGCAGCGCCGCCAAGATCCGCCACTTTACCGACCAGCAGATTTTCGCGGAAATCGATGGACTGCTGGCCGGATAGAAAGGAGTGAGCTGATGAATGATTTCGAACCGACCATTGTGGCCTTTTTCTGCAATTGGTGCACTTACACCGCCGCGGATCTGGCCGGTACCTCCCGCCTGTCCTATCCGTCCAATATCAAAATCGTCCGGGTGATGTGTACCGGCATGGTCGACCCCAAATACGTGATCAAGTCGTTTCTGGAGGGCGCCGACGGCGTCCTGATCAGCGGGTGCAATCCCGGTGACTGTCATTATATCAACGGGAACTTCAAGGCCCGTCGGCGGATCAAGCTGCTCAAGGAGATCCTCGCGCAATTCGGTTTTCAGCCCGAGCGCCTGCGCCTGACCTGGATCGGAGCAAGCGACGGCATCCGGTTCGCCGAGATCATGCGGGAGATGACGGCCCAGATCAAATCCTTGGGCCCCAATGAAGGCCGGTTGAAGATGGTGATTTGAACACAATCGTTTCGCGGTTTGGGGGAGGAGTCCATGGTGAAAACGACACAAGTCGACCTCAAGGATCAGGACCTCTTGGGGGCCCTGAGGGGTTTTTTCAAAGCGGTTCTGGAGCGGGAAGAAATCAGCGCGATCCTGGTGCCTTGGCGGCTTCCCATGAAAAACACGGTCATGCCGACCTTGATAACGGATCCCCAGCAACTGGACCGGGCCGACCCGTTGTCTCCGGGCTTTGCGATCAATACGGCCCGCGTGGTGTCCCGGCTGACCCGCAGGGCCTCGGCGGGCAAGGTGGTCGCGGTGATGCGGCCATGCGAAATAAGAGCTTTTGTCGAGCTGGTAAAACTCAGGCAGGGACGCACCGAGGAACTGGTGATCATCGGCCTCGACTGCCTGGGCGCCTTTGGCAACCGGGATTATTTCCGCTGGGTCGGGGACGATGCGGAGGCCTCCACCCAAAAGTTCTACCGGGCCGTCCTGACGGGCTCCGGGGCCGCGATGGACGGCGTCGATCTGTCGCGGGCGTGCAAGGCCTGCGAATTACCGACGGCCGATGGAGCGGATATTGCCGTGGGGCTCTACGGCGTGGACACGGCTCAGCACCTTCTGGTCCAGGCCCGCACCCCCGAAGGCGAAAATTTGCTGGGAAAGCTCGGGCTCGTTGAAACCCAGGAACCGCCCGGCCGCATGAAAGCGCTGGAAAAACTGGTGGCGGAACGGATCGCCTTTCGGGATGAGATGTTCAACCAAACCCGCGCGGCCACGGACAATATGGAAAAGCTCGGCACGTACCTGGCCAACTGCGTCAATTGCTACAACTGTCGCGTGGCCTGCCCCGTGTGTTACTGCCGCGAGTGCGTCTTTGTCACCGACGTGTTCGACCACGAACCGGCCCAATACCTGCGCTGGGCCGAGCGCAAGGGGGCCGTCAAGCTGCCCACCGACACCCTGTTCTATCACCTCACGCGCCTGGCCCACATGAGCACGGCCTGCGTGGGCTGCGGCCAGTGCTCGAATGCGTGCCCGAACGACCTGTCGCTGATGGAGTTGTTTCGCAGCGTGGCCCACAGGACCCAGGCGGGGTTTGGCTACGCGGCGGGCCGCAGTCTCGATGAAAAGCCGCCGCTTTCCGAGTTCCGCGAAAACGAGTTCCCCGAAGTCGTGGGGATTTAACGAACGCCAGGCGCAGCGAGGATGGCAGTAGCGAAACCGAGGACAAGGAGCCACCATGAACCGTAAAATCGGCAAGGCCCTGGTGGTCGGGGCCGGGATCGGCGGCATCCGGGCCGCCCTGGACTTGGCGGAGACAGGCTACGGTGTTACGCTGATCGACCGCGCAGGCCACATTGGCGGCATCCTCAGCCAGCTCGATTTTCAATTCCCCACCAATGGCTGCGGGATGTGCAAGATGCTGCCCCTGGTGGAACGGGACGCTTCCTCCCAGTTTTGCCTGCGCAAGGGGCTGTTTCACGACAACATCGACATTCGGCTGGCAACCCAGGTCGCCTCCATCAAGGGCCAACCGGGTCATTTCACCGTTACGCTCCGGCAGACACCTTCCGGGGTCGATCCGCAGCGCTGCGTCGGCTGCGGCATGTGTCAAGCGGTCTGCCCCGTGGAAGCGCCCGAGGACTTCAATGCCGGTCTTAGCGTTCGCAAAGCCATTTACCTGCCCGTTCCCCACAGCCTCCCCAACACCTATGTCATCGATGGATCGGCCTGCAACGGGTGCGGCGAGTGCAAAAAGGTCTGTCCCACCGAGGCCATCGATCTGGCCGTCGGCCGCTGGGGTCGGTTCCGTATTTTGGTGGTGGACGACGAAATGATTGTGCGTGAATCGTTGCGCGATACGCTGATCGAGGAAGGCTTCACCGTGGAGACGGCTGAATCGGGCGCCAGCGCCATGGAAATGCTGGCGGCCGAATCCTTCGACTTGATGCTCACCGATATCAAGATGCCCGGCATGGACGGGGTCGAGTTGATCACGGCCGCCAAGGCGGCTCATCCCGATCTGTGCGTGCTGATGATGACGGCATACGCCACCGTGGAAACCGCGGTGGAAGCCATGAAGATCGGCGCCTTGGACTACCTCGTCAAGCCCTTTGACCCCGATGTCCTCATCCCCATGGTGGTCAAGATCTATGACGCCTTCCAGGCGGCCGCCGATTACAAGCTGGAGGTCGGTGCCATCGTACTGTGCGGGGGAACCGGTTTCTTTGATCCGGCCCAGGGCAAGAATACCTACGGTTACGGGATCAACCCGCATGTTCTGACGAGCCTGGAGTTCGAACGGCTGCTGAGCGGCACCGGACCGACCGGCGGGCGGTTGATCAGACCCCATGACGGTCGGCCCGTCGCGAAGATCGGGTGGCTGCAATGCGTGGGTTCGCGCGACCTCCAGGTGGAGGCCGACTACTGTTCCTCGGCGTGCTGCATGTTCGCCCTCAAAGAGGCCATGCTGGCAAAAGAGCGAGCCGGCGGCGATCTGGATGCGGCCGTGTTCTATATGGACATGCGCACCTTCAACAAGCCCTTCGAACGCTATCGCCTCAAGGCCGAGACCCAGCACGGCATCCGCTTCGAGAAAGGCCGGGTTCACTCGGTGACCACCGATGCGGCCACGGGCTCGCCGGTTATTCGCTATGTCGCGCTGAATGGGGACGAGCACGTGGAAACCTTCGACCTGCTGGTCCTCGCCGTGGGCCAACGGCCGCCCGCGGGAACGCAGCAGTTGGCAGAAATGGCCGGGCTGGCGGTGAATTCCTGGGGCTTTATCGACACCCTGGCCTTTCACCCCGCCTGCACCGCCGCCAGAGGCATCGCGGTGGGCGGGTCTTTTTCCGGCCTTAAAGACATCAGCGAGGCGGTCATCCAAGCCTCGGCGGCGGCCCTGGAGTCCTCGCGCGTGATTCATGCCTCGGGCGGGAGCTTAGCGCTCGAACCAAGCTCGACACCGACGTTTCGCGATGTGAGCCGGCAGCCGCCCACGGTGCTCATCGGCGTCTGCACCTGCCAGAACCGCTTGGATGCCGCCATGGCCCCAAGGGCACTCAAAGCCCTGCTGGGTGCAGACCCGGCCGGAGATGAGATTCTGCTGGTCGATGGGCTATGCACCGCAGCCGGCTGGGACAAACTGGAAGCACACCTGGCTGGCGGTCAAACCAACCGGCTGCTCATCGGCGTCTGCCACCCCTACCTGTTCGGACGCAAGTTTCGCGAACTGGGCCGCCGTTGCGAGCTGGATCCGGCGCTGATGGACGCGGTCCAGATCTGGAATGTTGAACCGGCTTCGGTTCCTGCCCAGAGCCGTTCGCCCTTCCGGGCAGACCTTTCACCCTTGCGCATGGGCCTGGCCCGCGTCAAAAAGAGCGAACCCAAGCCGGTCGCGGACGTATCCGTGGTCCGCAGCGCGCTGGTGGTAGGCGGCGGCATCGCCGGGATGACAGCGGCACTCTCCATTGCGGACCACGGTTTTCCCGTTGTTCTGGTAGAAAAAGAAGGCGTTTTGGGCGGCAACCTGCGTTGGATCCAGCGGACCGCCGGCGGCGCCGATCCGCAGGGCCTACTCGCCGAGACGGTGCAGCAAGTCGAAAAACATCCCCACATCCGGGTGCGTTGCGGCAACCGGGTCACGGCTTCCTGGGGGGAGGTCGGTCGCTTCACCACCGCCGTCGAGAACGCCGAGGCGGCCGTGGAAACCATCGAACACGGGGTCACGGTGCTGGCCACCGGTGGTCGTGAAGCTCCCACGCGGTCCTATGGCTACGGAGCCTCGGTGCGCATCGTCACCCACAAAGAACTGGAAACCAAGCTGGCCAGCGGTGAACTGAATCCCGGCGCCTTAAACTGCGTGGTGATGATCCAGTGCGTCGATTCCAGGGAGGAGCCGCGGAACTACTGCAGCCGCATCTGCTGCACCGCTTCCATGAAACACGCCCTGCATCTCAAAGAGAAGAATCCGCAGGTATCCATTTATGTTTTCTACCGGGACATCATGACGTACGGTTTCAATGAACGCTATTTCACCGAGGCCCGTCGGGCGGGGGTGATCTTTATCCCGTATGAGCCGGCCGGCAAGCCTGTGGTTGCGGACGGGCCGGGCGGGGATGGAGGCGGCCTTTTGCGCGTCACCGCGATGGATCCGATTCTCGGGCGCCCGATCGAAGTTGAGGCCGATCTGGTCGTATTAGCGACCGGTGTGGTCCCCGAGCTTCCCTTCGATCTATCTAACGCTTTTGGTGCCGAGACCGACACCGACGGTTTCTTCGCGGAAGCCGAATTCAAGTGGCGACCGGTGGACGGCCTCAAGGAGGGCGTGTTTGCCTGCGGGTTGGCCCTCTCGCCACGTTCGATACCTGAATCCATCGCCACGGCATGCGCTGCGGCCCAGCGCTGCCTGAGAATTCTGTCGCATGAGAAACTTCCCGCGGCCAAGGTCGTCGCCACGGTGCGCCAGAGCCTGTGCAGCCTCTGCGAGCGTTGTATCGAGACCTGTCCATACCATGCGCGTTCTTTGGGCCCCGATAGGGACAAGGTGCTGGTCAATGTCGCCATGTGCCAGGGATGCGGCGATTGTGCCACGGTATGCCCCAACAGCGCCTCGGTGCTTCTGAGTTTTAGCGATTCGCAGATGCTGGACGTAATCGACGCGGCCCTGGATCGTGTCTGATCGCTTTCGGGGCACAGGCGCAAGACGGACACCCCGGATACCGGGAGCATCAATGGGAGGCTCGGATGGTGAGCTCGGTGTTTAAGCTGCGGCACCGCCTGGTGTTCCGGCTTATTTTGGCGGTCGGCTTTACTTTGCTGGTGTGCATCGCCACCTGGGCCTACTTCAACATCGACTACCAGGAGAGCAAGCTCACGGAGAACATCGTGGTAGGCACCGACCGGCTGACCACCACCATCAAGCTCGGCACCCACTATGCCATGATGCTGAACTCCCGGGACGACATCAACCAGATCATCACCAACATCGGCAAACTGAAAGAGATCCAAAACATCCGGATCTACAACAAGCACGGTCAGATCAAATATTCCAACCACCGGGCGGAGGTCGACACGACCACCAACATCAAGGCCGAAGCCTGCGACATCTGCCACCGGACGGAACCCCCGCTGGTGGAATTGGGTCTTCAGGAAAGAATACGGCTGTTTGATTCCGACCAAGGCTACCGGCTGCTGGGAATCATCAGCCCCATCTTCAACGAGCCGGGATGCGCCACCGACGCGTGCCACGTTCACCCTGAAGGCAAGAAGGTCCTGGGTGCCCTGGACGTGGTGGTTTCACTCCAAGCAACCGACCGGGAAATTCTGCTGGCCAAAAAGGGGATGGTCGGCCTGGCCGGGTTTGCCTTCTTGCTGATTTCGAGCATTGTCGGCATCCTGGTGTTAAGATTCGTCAATCGCCCGGTGCAGCAACTGATCGAAGGCACCCGCCAGATTGCCCGGGGGGCTTATCCGGAAAAGATCCCGATCGGCCGCAAGGACGAAATGGGACAACTGGCCACGGCGATCGGCGCCATGAGCCGGGAGATCACCCAGAAGCAGGCGGAGCTAAACGAGCAGCGGAATGAATACCAGAACCTGTTCGAGCATGTGCCGTGCCTGATCACCGTCCAGGACCGCACCTTCAAATTGCTTCGCTACAATCAAGAGTTTGCCGAACGGTTCGGCCCCGGCCCCGGCGATCATTGCTACCAGGCCTACAAAGGGCGGAGCGAGAAATGCCCCAACTGCCAGGTGGCGTTGACCTTTGAGGACGGGCTGCCTCATCAAGGGGAGGAGGCCGGACTGAACAAGGACGGATCCGAGGCACACTGGATTTTCCGGACCTCGCCGATTCGCAATGCCCGGGGGGACATCGTCGCGGCGCTGGAGATGAGTCTTGACATCACCGCGCGCAAGCTGTTGGAGGTGCAACTGGGCAAGTCCGAACGCAAGTACCATGAAATCTTCAACCATATCCCCAACCCGGTGTTCGTGTTGGACAGCGGCACCCTGGAGATCATCGACTGCAACGAGAGCGTCAAAACAGTCTACGGGTACGACAAGGACGAGATCATCGGACGATCCTTCCTGGAGTTTTTCACGGAGGATGAAAAGGCGGGATATGCCGAGCAACTCCACAAGGCCGACGTCCTGAACCAGGTGCGGCAACGCAGCAAAGCCGGCAGTCAGCTTTTTGTCAACGTCCGGGTTTCGCCTTCGGAGTATCCGGGACGACAGGTGCTGCTGGTGACAACCAGCGACATCACCAAGCGCCTCGAAGCCGAGCGCAAGCTGATCCAGGCCAGCAAGATGGCCACCCTGGGGGAGATGGCGACGGGAGTAGCACACGAGCTGAATCAACCGATGTCCGTCATCAAGACGGCCAGCAGTTTTTTCATCAAAAAGCTCGAACGGAACGAACCGGTTCAGGACGACATCCTGCATCCCATGCTGAAGAAAATCGACAGCAACGTGGACCGGGCGACTCGTATCATCGAACACATGCGCCAGTTCGCGCGCAAGTCCGATCTGCGGCTGGAAAAGGTCAAGCTTGACGAGATACTGGGCAAGGCCTTCGAAATCTTCAGCCAGCAGCTGCGGCTGCGCGGCATCGAGGTCGTTTGGGATCTCCAACCGGACATCCCCGGGGTCCTCGCCGATCCGGGCCGCCTGGAGCAGGTGTTCATCAACCTGTTGCTCAATGCGCGGGACGCCATCGATGAAAAGTGGGAAGGCCGGGACGCCGCGCCCGGCAGCAAGACCATCACACTCAGGACCCGGTATGACGGGCATCAGGTCATCTGCGAAGTGCGCGACACCGGGAAGGGGATCCCGCCGGTTCTGGCCGAGAAAATCTTCGAGCCTTTCTTCACCACCAAGGAAGTCGGCAAGGGCACCGGTCTGGGGCTTTCCATCAGCTACGGCATTATTCAGGAGTGCGGGGGCACCATCCGGCTCCATCGCGACAGCGCCCGGGGTGCCTGCTTCGTGTTGGAATTCCCCGCTACAGGACAGCAGCATGAAACGGCAGATTCTCATCGTCGATGACGAAAAGGACATCCGCGATGTCCTGGCCATGGCCCTCGCAGACATGGGACACGATGTCCTCACGGCAGGGGAGGGGGAGCAGGCCTTGCGGTTGTTCCGGGAGGCATCGCCGCCGATCGTGGTGACGGACATCAAGATGCCGGGAATGGACGGGATCGATCTGCTGCAGAAATTGAAGCAGGAAAACCCGGAAACCGAAGTCATCATGATCACCGGACACGGCGACCTCGACCTGGCGATCCGCAGCCTCAAGTGCGAGGCCACGGATTTCATCACCAAGCCCATCAACATCGATGTCCTCGAAATAGCCCTGCGCCGGGTCGAGGAGCGCATTGTCACCCGGCGCCAGTTGAGGGAGTATACCGAGCACCTGGAGCAGCTCATCCGGGAGAAATCGGAGCTCCAGAGCCGCCTGTCGTCGTTGGGGTTGATGATCGGCTCCATCTCCCACGGGATCAAGGGGTTGCTCACGGGACTGGACGGCGGGATCTATCTGGTGGACTCCGGGCTTTCCAAGAAGGACCCGCGGACGCTCGCCGAAGGGTGGGGGGCCGTAAAGCTGACAATCTCGCGCATCCGTAAAATGATGCTCGACATCCTCTACTACGCCAAGGAGCGCGAACTCAAAACGGAACGGGTGGACGTTGCCCGGTTTGCCGGCCAACTGGCCACCCTCTTCGGGAAGAGGATCCAGGAACTGCATATCGAGTTTGTGAGCGAGGTGGACCCCTTGGCCGGGGAATTCGAAGCCGATCCCACTTATCTGCAGGCAGCCCTGGCCAACATTTTCGACAATGCCGTGGATGCTTGTCTGAAAGATGATTCCAAGATGGATCATCGGATCGTTTTCAATGCGCACCGCGCGGCCGACGACATCACCTTCGAGATCATCGACAACGGCGTCGGGATGGACAGCGAGACCCAAAAGAAAATTTTCACGCTCTTTTTCTCATCCAAGGGCGCGGAGGGGACCGGGCTGGGACTATTCGTCACCCAGAAAATCGTCGAACAGCATGGCGGCCGGATCAAGGTCCGTTCCGTTATCGGTCACGGCAGCGTATTTCGGGTCCTTATCCCGCAACGGGCAACGGCAGAAGCGCACCATAACCGGAATGCGGAGCATCGGCTGCCAGTGCTCCTCTGAGCGCAGAAAAGAGAAGGGCTCTTTTCTCCGCGTATACTAGTTCGTCAACCTCTCAAACCTGTTTAGTGCCCCGGCCGCTTGCCTCTTCTTCGGTGCGCCCATGTGGCCGCCTGCGGGCCCGCCCGATGCGAACTGCTTTTTCCTCCCTTGGCAGGCTGCTCGGAAATCTCCGGATACAGGGCGCGCGAAATCCCGAGGCACTGCGGCGTACGGTTCAGTGCGCCGCAGTGCCTCGAGATGAGCGTAACACCGCGGGTGGGCGTTTAGGGTCAGCGGGCTATAATATCTCGATGGCGCAGGCCATCGATACCCCGCCCCCGCCGCAGAGGGTGGCCAGACCCAGTTGCTTGCCCCGCTTCTTCATGGCATGCATCAGGGTGATCATGATGCGGGCGCCGGTGGCCCCCACCGGGTGGCCCAGGCCGATGCCCGAGCCGTTCACGTTGGTGATCTCCCGGTTCAGACCGAGCTCCTTTTCCACGCCGAGGTACTGGGCGGCGAAGGCCTCGTTCACTTCGATCAATTCAAAGTCGCCCAGTCCGAGGCCGCTGCGGGTGAGGAGGTTTTTCACGGCCGGCACCGGGGACAGCCCCATGATGGAGGGGTGGCAGGCTCCGCGGCCGACGGCCCGGATGCGGGCCATGGGTGTGATGCCCAGTTCCTTGGCTTTCTCGGCCGACATGATCAGCATCGCGGCTGCGCCGTCGTTGATGCCGCTGGAGTTTCCCGCCGTGACCTTGCCGCCCTGCGGCACGAAGGCCGGCGCGAGCTTGGCGAGCTGCTCCAGGGTAATGCCCGGGCGGAAGTGCTCGTCCTTGTCGAAGACGATAGGCTCTCCCTTGCGCTGAGGGATTCTGACCGGTACGATCTCGTCCCTGAAATCCCCGTTTTTGGTAGCGCGCTCGACGTTGTTATGGCTGCGCAGAGCGACCGCGTCCATCTCCTCCCGGCTGATGTTCAGGTGCTGGGCCACGAATTCAGCCGTGGCGCCCATGATGTAGGGCTTGCCCTTGAACAGGCTGAGCGGCGGCTTCGATGCATCGACGGGACCGTCCTCGGGATGCGGGATCAGATGGGAGCCGCAGTGGAGCCCGCGCATGACATTGTCCACGAACTCCTGGTCCTGCAGCCGGCAGCCCCAGCGCGCGTTGGGGACGGAATAGGCGGCGCCGGACATGTGCTCCACGCCCCCGGCCAGGACCACCTCGGCCATGCCGGCCTGGATCATGGCCATGCCCGAGATGGTCGCTTCCATGCCGGAGATGCACACGCGGTTGATGGTGGCCGCGGTGACCGTGTCCGGGATGCCGGCCAGCAGCGCCGCGATACGGGTCACGTTCATGGTGTCGACCGGCTCCAGGCAGCACCCGAAGCGCACGTCGTCGATAACGGCCGGGTCGATTCCCGCCCGTTTTACGGCGGCCTGCATGGCCACACTGGCAATCTTGGCCGCATGCAGATCCTTCAAAGTCCCGCCGAAAGCCCCGATGGCAGTTCTGCACGCCGATGCAATCACGACATCCTTCATACATCACTCCTTTCCGGTTCAGGTGGGTTCCCGATGATCGGCCGATTCTATCGAAGTGGGGCATCCTATGAAAAGCCCTTGAGGATTGTCAAGGCGAAAGCGGCTGGGCGTCCAATTGATACCGTTGCCGGCCGGGCAGGATAAAAAAACCGGCAAGCGGTTTCGCCCCATCAGGAGGACCGCGCGGCCTGCGAGAGAAGACCGGCGGCATCGCGATCGAGGAAGACGTCGCAGCCCGGATGCGTTCGCAGGATGGAGGCTGGGAACATCGACTCTATTTCGCCCTCCAGACAGGTTTTGACGGCAGGGGCCTTGCGTTTCTCCAACACCGTGCAGAGGATGCATGCCGACTTCATGATCTGTTTTACCGACATCGAGACGGCCTGCCGGGGGACATTGTCGATCGAGCCGAACCATCCTTCGCCGACCTGCTGTCGGCGGCAGGCCTCATCCAGATCGACCACGATAAAAGGGGCCTCGGTAACGAAGTCCGCCGGGGGGTCGTTGAAGGCGATGTGTCCGTTCTCGCCGATGCCGATGAAGGCGACGTCGACCGCTGCGGCAGCGACGGCGGCGTTTAGCCTCGCCACCTCAGCGGAGAGGTCGGGCGCATCGCCCTGGATGAAGTGGACGTTACCAACGGGGACACGGCTCGTCAGCCTCTCCCGGAGGTAGCGTCGGAAACTCGCCGGGTGAGTGGGCGGGATCCCGATGTATTCGTCCAGGTGAAACAGGGTCGTTCGCTCCCAGGAGATCCCCGGGGCTGCGGTCAAATGATTCAGGAACTCGAGCTGGGAATTCCCGGTGGCAGCCACGAATACGGCACGCCCCTTCGCTTGGATGGCTTTCCGCAGAATTCCGGCCGCCGCCTCGGCCGCCGCCTGGGACGCGGCCGTCGGCGTATCGTACACGTTGATCTTCATGGTCGTTGCCTATCGTTTCAAATCCACACGCCGACCCTCTTCGGCCGAGACATAGCCGGCGTAGATGACCTCCACTGTCTCGTGGGCCAGCAATAGGCCGGACAGAGGTTCGCGGCCCTCGCGCACGGCGTCGACAAAGTCTTCCATCTCCTGGGGATAACCGCGCATCCAGTCCTCATCGGGGCTGGGGAACTGCCAGCCGCCTTTGGTCTCCACTTTCTCGGTGATGTACTCATCGCCCCATATCGCCCCGTCGGGTGCGTAGACCTGCAGGCTGGTGTTGGGGTTGATGTTGACCTGGACGACACCGTTGGTCATGTAGGCGGTCAGCAGGTTCTTCACGCCGCCCAGGCTCACGTCGGTAGACATGACCGTTGCCTTGGTACCGTCTTCGAAGGTCAGGATCGCGGCCGACCAGTCCTCCACGTCCTCCCACGAATGCACCAGCCACTTTTGCGCCTCGGCCCGGAAGGCCGGCGTCTTCGTGAGTTGCCCCACGTCGGCGATGACCGATTTGACCCGGATGGGAGTGCCGGTCTTGCGCAATCCTTCGTAGTGCTTCAGGTGGATCACGGCGCCGATCGGATGCGAACCCATGCGGAGCATGGAGCCGCCCCCCGCGGTGACCCATCGGCGGGAGTAGGACGCATGCGAGCCGGAGTGGCTCTCCTCGGCGCGCAGGTCCAGCAGCGTGCCCTTGCCGACATCCATCAGGCGGCGCAGCTTGGCAACCGGCGGGGCATACACGAAGTTTTCCGCATAGCCGAAGATCGTCTTGTTCCGGCGGCAGGCATCGACCACAGCGTCGGCGTTTTCCATGGTCTCCGCCATCATCTGCCGCCGAGTCATGCGACCGGCATCGACGAAGCAGCCGGTGAGGGGTTTTTCCATGATGATGTGCTTGCCGGCCTCGGCGCAGTCGATGGCCAGGCGGTGGTGCAGGTTCGTCACTACGGGCAGCGCCACGAGGTGGATGTCCCGCCGCTCCAGTAATGCCCGGTGGTCGGTGGTGACGTGCGGGATGCTGAACTTCCGGGCGAACGCCTCGGCGCTCTCCCGGGTCTTGGAGCAGACCGCCAGGATCTCGCATTTGACCCCGCGCAGCTTGCCGAGCGCGTGGGCATGCAGCTCCGCGGCAAAGCGCGAGCCGATGATGCCGATGCCGATTTTTTCCATGCAGGTGATCCTTTCAGGATTCTGTCGAGGTCGTTTCCGCCGGTCGCCGCCGAAAGACGGCGGCCATAGCCCGCCGGAACCACGCCATGCGGGAAAGGATGACCAGCAGCGTGATGCCGAGCAGAATCAGCGAGATGGGCCGGGTGAAGAACGGGGTGATGTCCGCATCCGTGCGGATAAGCGCCCGGCGCAGGTTGACGTCCACCATGTCCCCCAGGATGATCCCCAGGACCAGAGGGGCCGCCGGGTAGTTGTACTGCCGCATGGCATAGCCGAACAGTCCGAAGGCGAGCATGACCCACAGGTCGAAGATGCGCACGTTGATGGCGAAGGAGCCGATCACGCACAGGGTGAAGACGATCGGCATGAGCAGGGGCCGCGGGACCAGAAGGATTTTGACCTGGAAGCGCACGCCGGCCAAGCTGATGAGCAGCGAGGCGCTGGCGGCCAGGATCAGCATGGCGGTGATCTCCCAGATGTAGTTAGGAAACTCGACCATGAGCAGCGGCCCCGGACGGATGCCGTGCAGCCACATGGCCCCGAGCAGGACGGCGGCGGGAGCACTGCCCGGCACCGCCAGCGAGAGCACCGGGATGATGGCCCCGCCGATGCAGGCGTTATCGCCGGTTTCCGCCGCCATGAGCCCCTCTTTCGATCCCTTGCCGAACAGCTCGGGGTGCTTGCTTGCGCGTTTGGCGAAATCATAAGAGACCCAGGAAGCGACGTCCTCGCCGACCCCCGGGATGATCCCGATGATGACACCGATGACGCCGGAGCGCAGCATGTGAATCCAGTTCTGAGTGATGTCGACCCACTTCGGCAGGATGCGGCCCACCTGCTTCGGGATCTTGATATGGGTTTTCTCGCGCATGACCGCAAACACCTCGGCCAGGCCGTAGGCGCCCACCAGCACCGGGATGAGCGAGAAGCCGCCACGCATCTGGTCGATCCCGAAAGAAAAACGGCTGTAAGCGGCAATGCCTTCCTGTCCCACCAGGGAGAGGAGCAGACCCAGGAACCCCGCGATCCAGCCTTTCAGGGGATCGGTGGGTGCGGTCAGGTTCCCACAGACCACGACGCCGAATATGCCCAGCCAGAAAAACTCCCAGGACTGGAACTTCAGCGCAAGTTGGCCCAGCAGCGGGGTCAGGAAGGCCAAACACATGATCCCGAACACGGTTCCGATGAAGGAGGAAGTGGCCGACAGCCCGATGGCCGGCCCGGCCTCGCCGCGCTGGGCCAGGGGGAACCCGTCCAGCGTCGCGGCTGCGTTTGCCGGCGTGCCCGGGATGTTCATCAGGATGGAGGAGCGGCTGCCGCCCGTGATGGCTCCCACGTACACGCACAGCAGGATGATGATGGCGTACCGGGGGTCCATCCCGAAGGTGAGGCCCGTGAGCAGGGCAATGCCCATGGTGGCGGTCAGGCCGGGCAGCATGCCCACAATCGTGCCGACCAACGTCGCCCAGAACACGTGGAACAGGACCATGGGGGTCAGCAGGTTCCAAATCTCAACCAGGATGTAATAGGGGCCGTAGAGCATGCCGACCTCAGGGAAGCGGTACCAGGAAGATCATGTTGAAGACAATCGCGAGACCGGCAGTGGTCAGGCCGCTGACCAAGAGAATCACCCACCAGGACGCCGCCCTAAAAACAGTCATGGTTAGGATCAGGTAAGTAGCGGTGGTGATGTAATACGGAATCCCGCGGCCGAGAGACAGCAGGTAGGCGGAGCTGATCAGGAGCACCAGTCCCAGGCGTCGGCTCTGGGGATTGGTGAGATAGGCATGAACCTCCGCCCGGGAGATGGACAGCAGGGCACCCGGCCGCCGCAAGGCCCGCACCAGCAAGGTGACCGCCATACCAAGGAGCCCGAGGCCGAGCAACCCCGTCACGACGCCCGGCCCGGCATAGGCCGGGAACCCTAAAAGGTCCCGGGGCATGCGCCAGCTTGCCACAATAATTAAAACGGAGAAAGCGATCAAAATGATGGCGGCGTATATATCTTGTCGTCGGAACGGATATTCCATCCGGTTTCCTCTTCAACAAAATCGGAGCGGAAAGGCCTGAGGTCTTCCCACTCCGATTACAATGCCGCGAATTTATTTTTTGGGCTTGGGGATGTTGAACTGGGCCGGTGAGACTTTTGCCGACCCGGTGTCAAAGAGCGTCCACGTGACGATGGAGGCGACGTCCTCCATCTTCTTGGCGGCCTCGGCACCTTTTAGGTTGACCAGGAAAACCGCTTTCTGGTCCGCGAATTTCGCCAGCGCTTCGGACTTGGCGGCGACGTCGAAGGCCTTGCTCACGGAGGCAATGACGTCCTGCGGCACTCCTTTGGGGAGCATGAGGCCGAAATGCGAGCCGATGGAGGGAAAGCTCGGGTACCACTTGGTGATGGGCGGCACTTCGCCATACCCGGAAATGGTCAACGGCTGGTCGCTCATGTTGGCGAGCGGCTTCAGCTTACCCGCGCGGATCATGTCCGCCTCCTCCATGGAGAGCTGCATGACCACGTCGGACTCCCCGGATATCGTGGCGACCACGGCAGGGTTGCCTCCGGCATACGGGATGTGCCGGCCCTTCACCCCCAGAGCGGTGCTGAACACCTCGAGGGCCGTGTGGCCGGAGGAGCCCACGCCGGCCGAGGCCACCGCCACCTGGCCCGGCTTTTCCTTCATCATGCGCACTAGGTCCGGCAGGTCCTTGGCCGGGTAGTTGGCCGTGACGGCGATGATGTTGGGGGTCATCAGGGCGTACCACTGGTTCCAGTCGCGATGGGTCACTTTCATGAGATCCAACACGGGGTAGTTGACCACCGATACGTCGGCGTTGCCCGTCCATGTGTATCCGTCCTTGGGGGCGTCATAGGCGTTCTGCATACCGATGGCGCCTGAAGCGCCTGCCGTGTTGACCACCGAGATCCGCTGGCCCAGGACTTTTTCCATCTCGCTTGCCAGGATGCGGACGGTAAGGTCCGTGGCCCCTCCGGCCGGCCACGGCACGATGGCCGTGATGGTCTTGGTCGGTTTCCACTCCTGCGCCATCACCGGTCCCACCCAGGCAAACACCGCCCATAAGGCCAACACCACCCATACTGCGCGTCTGACGCTTTGTGCTCGCTTCATCAGGCCTCCTCCTTTAATCAAGACGGACAGTTGCGACCGGCGCACACTACGACATCCGATCGCTTGGTGCAACAATACCTGACGCGACCGGTTAAAGTCAAAAGTTAAATTGCTAATCTTTGCATTTGAAAGGAAGAAAATGGTGGAAGCAGTAGCTCGCCGTGTCACCGTAAGGCTTGCCGGTCGCGGCGATGCACTCCGCGATCATCTGCTTGGACTGGTCAGGGTAGTCCGGGCGCGTTTCCTCGGCTTTTTTGCACGCCGTGCAAATGGGCTGGTGGTCGAAGACCGAAAGTGTCCTCACGTCCTTTTTCCCCAGGGGCTCGCCGCAGCGCTGGCATTTGCTGACACATGACAGTTTTTTTTCCCAATGCTCCTCCATCCGGGACCTCCAGTTTCCTCGGTGCAACGCATCGCTGACGATCCGTCATTTAATTCGCATCATTATCACGTTCGCACAGGTTTTCAAGAGTGAAGTCCCCGCAACGTCCCGCCCCATTCTGGGTGTAGAAAACAACCTTTTTCCGGTCCAGGGCTGAAAGCGTCAACCCCCTTTTCGTGGATCCGGCCCAGCGGGGATGTTTTCTCAACAGAGTACATTAGGATTTGACTTGCCGAGACAGGTTCGGTATGAATAGTCCTGCTTCAGGCGCCCTTATTCAAAAAGCCTTTTCTCTGGTTACTCTTCCTTGTCGTAAACACAGCGAGTGCACATGCCCCATTCCATCCAAAGAGCCGGGGCGCATTGCAGGAGGAGGTCCGCATGGAAAAAAAATGGGTCTATCTTTTCGACGAACTCGACCAGGCCGAGGCCTACATCGGCGCTTCATGGGATGCGGTGCGCGGGCTGCTCGGCGGCAAGGGAGCGAACCTGGCGGAGATGGTGCGCATCGGGGTGCCTGTGCCGCCGGGCTTCACCATCAGTACTGAGGCCTGCAACGAGTACCTTGCCCACGGCGGCGCTTTCCCCGCCGGCATGTGGGACCAGGCGATCACCGGTCTGGAGAAGGTCGAGGCGCTGAGCGGCCGGAAGTTCGGCGATGCGCACAACCCGCTGCTCGTGTCCTGCCGCTCGGGCGCGAAGTTCTCCATGCCGGGCATGATGGACACGGTGCTCAACATCGGCCTGAACGAGGACACCACCCAGGGCATGATCGCGCTCACCGCCAACCCGCGCTTCGTCTTCGACGCCTACCGCCGCCTGATCCAGATGTTCGGCAGCGTGGTGATGGGGCTTGCGGACGAGCCGTTCGAGGAGGTGCTCTCCCGGGCGCGGCGCAAGGCCAGCGTCAAGGTCGACTCCGAGCTCACCGCCGAGGATCTCCAGGAGGTCATCGCGGAGTTCAAGAAGATCTTCCGGCGCATGTCCAACCGCGATTTCCCCGCCGAGCCTTACGAGCAGCTGCGGATGGCGACCGCCGCGGTGTTCGAAAGCTGGAACGGCAGGCGTGCCGTGGATTACCGCAAAGCCGCCGGGATCGCCCACGACCTGGGGACAGCCGTCAGCATCGTGGCCATGGTGTTCGGCAACATGGGCGAGACCAGCGCCACCGGGGTCGCCATGACCCGCAACAGCACCACCGGCGAGAAGGACATCGAGGGCGACTACCTCACCAACGCCCAGGGTGAGGACGTGGTGGCCGGCATCCGCATGACCAAGGAGATCAACCATCTGATCAAGGAGATGCCCGAGACCTATGCGGAGTTTCTGGGCATCGCCAAGCGGCTCGAGCAGCACTACCGGGACATGCAGGACGTCGAGTTCACGATCGAAAAGGGCAAGCTGTGGATGCTGCAGACCCGCAACGGCAAGCGCTCGGCCCAGGCGGCCGTGCGCATCGCGGTGGACATGGCCACAGAGAAGCTCATCACCCGCGAGGAGGCGGTGCTGCGGGTGACCCCCGAGCAGGTGGACTTCTTCATGCATCCCCAGTTCGACCACCTCACCAAGCAGGAGGCGAAGACCGCGGGGGGGCTCCTGGCCACGGGGTTGAACGTGTCGCCCGGGGCGGCGGTGGGCATGGTGGCCTTCGACGCCGACCTGGCCGAGAACTGGGCCAAGAACGACAACAAGGCCGTCATCATGGTCCGGCCGGAGACCAAGCCCGACGACGTGCACGGCATGCTCGCTGCCCGGGGGATCTTGACTAGCCGGGGCGGCCGCACCAGCCACGCGGCGCTGGTGGCGCGCCAGTTCGGCAGACCCGCGGTGGTCGGGGTTTCGGCCCTGGAGATCGACCTGAACGACCGGCTCATGCGGGTGGGCGACACGGTCATCAAGGAAGGCGAGTGGATCTCCATCGACGGGACCGACGGCGAGGTTTACCTGGGCAAGCTAAAGGCCGTGGTGCCGGATATCAAGGATCCCTGGCTCATCAAGCTGCTGCGTTGGGCCGACGAGTTCCGTCGGCTGGGAGTGCGGGCCAACGCCGACTACCCGCGCGATGCCCAGCGCGCGCGCGAGTACGGCGCCGAGGGCATCGGGCTGTGCCGCACCGAGCACATGTTCTTTGAACCTGTGCGGCTGGCGTTTTTCCAGAAGATGATCATGACCGACCTGCCGAGCGAGCGCCGCGAGGCCCTCGAGAACCTGCTGCCCTTCCAGCGCGACGATTTCGCCGGGCTCTTCCGGATCATGAACGGGCTGCCGGTGATCATCCGGCTGATCGATCCGCCGCTGCACGAGTTTCTGCCGAACATCTCCGATCTCATGCACGAGCTGGCCGATCTCAAGATCCGCATGCAGCACGCCCCCACCCTGGCACAGGTGGACGACCTGCTCGAGCAGGTCCGGCTCAAGGAGAACCTGCTCAAGCGTGCCAAGGCCCTGGACGAGGCCAACCCCATGCTCGGCATGCGCGGGGTGCGGCTCGGAATCATGATCCCGGAGTTGACGCGGATGCAGGTGCGGGCCGTGTTCGAGGCGGCCTGCCTGGTGGCGAGCGAGGGGGTCGACGTGCACCCCGAGATCATGATACCGCTCACCAGCCACGTCAACGAGCTCAAGCGCCAGCGGGATGTGCTGGAGACCGAGGCGAAAAAGGTCATGGATGAGCAACGCTACCCCGTGGACTACAAGTTCGGCACGATGATCGAAATCCCCCGGGCGGCGCTCACGGCCGACAAGATTGCCGACTTTTCCCAGTTCTTCTCGTTCGGGACCAACGACCTGACTCAGACCACCTTCGGCATCTCGCGCGACGACGCCGAGGCGAGCTTCCTCGTGCCCTACATTTCGGCGGGGATCCTGCCGGACAATCCGTTTGCGACCATCGACCCCGAAGGCGTGGGCGCGCTCATGCGCATCGCCATGGAGAAGGCGCGACGGGTCAAGCCCGGCCTGGTATGCGGCATCTGCGGCGAGCACGGCGGAGATCCCACCTCCATCGAGTTGTGCCACAAGCTGGGCCTGGATTACGTGTCCTGCTCGCCGTTCCGGGTGCCGATCGCCCGCCTGGCAGCAGCCCACGCGGCCTTGAAGGAGCAAAAGACCGGACCTTGAGCGAGACAGGTCTGCCGAGGGGGGTGTATCGAGACACTTATGCATCAGATAATAGTTGAAACACCCACGGATCCGCAGTAGGCGCGGGATTAGAGGCGCGGCGCCGGCGCAAGCCGGGTGTGTCCCGGATCGAGCCCGCCCTGACGTGTCTCAGGTTGCAGCGGACCGTCAACGGCTCAACGCGATCTCTCTTCTTTAACCATTTTGAATCACGTGGTTTTTTTAATAACGGTTCCGAGGCCGGCTATTGGCACGCAATTTGTTAAGCAGTTACCTCGTATTTTTGACTTCATCTCACCATCAAAAGGAGGAATTGAAATGAGCAAGACCGAAAAGAATCTGAAGGATGCATTCGCCGGAGAATCCCAGGCCAACCGCAAGTATCTCGCCTTTGCCCAGAAAGCCCAGACCGAGGGTTATCCCCAGGTGGCCAAACTCTTCCGGGCCGCGGCCGAAGCCGAGACCGTGCATGCCCACACCCACCTGCGCACGCTCAAAGGGGTGAAGAGCACCCTGGAGAACCTCAAGGAAGCTCACGGCGGCGAAACCTACGAGTTCCAGACCATGTACCCCCCCATGATCGCCGATGCCAAGGCGGAGGGCAACGAGGCCGCCGTGCGCACCTTCACCTACGCGAACGAGGTCGAGAAGGTCCACGCCGCGCTTTACCAGAAGGCGATCGACAATCTGGCGAAAGCCGCGGCGGACGTGGACTACTACGTCTGCTCGGTGTGCGGCTACACCTGCGAGAAGGAAGCCCCGGAGGAATGCCCGGTCTGCAAGGCCAAGAAAAAGGTCTTCATGAAGGTCAGCTGAATTTTCCCGCCGTTGGCGGGAAAATCACATAAAAAATCGCCGGCGGCATCACCGCCGGCGATTTTTTTTCAAATTTTCAACCTGCACGCCGGCCCACGTCAAAACCCCCATTCCGAACGCGATCCCCAGATCTTTCAGCGGGAGGGGCGTCAGATCGAAAAATCGATCCATGAAGGGCAGGTAGATGGCCCCCAGCTGCAACACCAGCGTGGCCATGGTCATGGCCGCCATGGCAGGGTTGGAACGGAAGGACAGCACCGGTCGGCCGGATGCCCGCAGTCCCAGGGCATGCCCGATCTGGGTGAATCCCAAGGTCGCGAAGATCATGGTCTGCCAGGTCGCGTCCTCCGGCTGTGTCGGGTTGACGTACAGGGCGCCCAGGCCCAGGGTGGCAGCGGCGATCACGACGCCGATCCATCCGATGTGCACCCGTGAGGCCCGGCCCAGCACCGGGGCGGCCGGTGTGCGCGGCAGCTTGCGCATCGTGTCGGCCTCGGCCGGTTCGAGCCCCAGCCCCAGGCCCATCAGCCCGTCGGTGAGCAGATTGAGCCACAGCAGCTGCAGCGGCCGCAAGGCCACATCGATGCCGAAGAGCGGGGCCGCCAGCATGACCAGCACCTTGCCGAGGTTGCCCCCGAGGGAGAACTTGATGAAGCGCAAGATATTGGCGTAAATCACGCGGCCTTCCTCCACGGCAGCCACGATGGCGGCGAAGTTGTCGTCGAGCAGCACCATGTCGGCGGCTTCCTTGGCGGCGTCCGTGCCGGTGATTCCCATGGCGGCCCCGATGTCGGCTTTCTTCAGCGCCGGTGCGTCGTTGACGCCGTCACCGGTCATGGCCACCACCTGACCGCGTCGCCTGAGGGCGTCCACGATGCGCAGCTTATCCTCGGGAGACACCCGTGCGTAGACCGAGGTCCGGTCGACGAGTCCGGCAAGCTCCGAGGGCCCCATGCGACTGAGGGCTTCGCCGGTGATCACCTGCGGACGCTCGGCGATGCCTAGATCATGGGCTATGGCGACCGCGGTGAGCGGGTGGTCGCCGGTGATCATCACCGGGCGGATGCCGGCGGTTTTGCAGCTGGCGACGGCCGGCCTGACCGCGGCCCGCGGCGGGTCCATCAGCCCGACCAGGCCGAGAAACGTGAGATCGCGCTCGATGTCACCGGCGCCGGCAGCGGGCAGCACGGCCTCCAGCGGCCGGCAGGCCACCCCCATCACCCGCATGCCGGCCTGGGCCAGGCCGTCGTTCGCCGCGCGGATCTGCATCCGCAGCGCATCCGTGAGCGGCTCCGGCCGCTCTGCGGCCCAGACGCGCGTGCTAAGCGCGAGCAGCCCGTCCACGGCGCCCCTGACGAAGGCCACATGTCCGGTTCCCGTGAAGGCGGACAGTGCAGCGGGCAGGTTGCCGTCGGCGGCCAGGCGATGGACCGTGCTCATCCGCTTGCGGTTCGAATCAAACGGTACTTCGGCGACACGCGGCGCTTCTGCCTGCAGGCGGTCCGGGAACATCCCGCCGCGGGCAGCCGCCACCAGCAGTGCACCCTCGGCCGGATCTCCGATGGCGTGGAAGCAGCCCGGGCTGCGATCGGGTTTGAGCACGGCGTCGTTGCAAAGGGCCCCGGCCGCCAGCGCCAGGCGGATGGGCAGCGGCAGGTCCCAGCCGGCGGAGATGCGGCATTCGTCCGCCGTCACGGTCGGGGAGCGGTGGCGCAGGTTTTCCATGAGGTTCAACCGCTCACCGGCCGCGTCCACCACCGTCACCGTCATGCGGTTCTCGGTGAGGGCGCCCGTCTTGTCCGCGCAGATCACGGTGACCGCCCCGAGGGTCTCCACCGCCGGCAGCCTGCGGATAAGGGCGTTGCGCTGCCGCATGCGCCGGGCCCCGAGGGCGAGGGTGATGGTGACGACCGCCGGCAGCCCCTCGGGCACCACCGCCACGGCCACGCTGACCGCCGCGAGGAACATGTCGGCCAGGGGCTCGCCGCTCCACCAGCCGACGAGCAGCACCAGGCCCGTCGCGATGCCGGCCGCGGCCGCAAGGGTTTTGCCGATCCGGTCGAGGCGCCGCTGCAGCGGGGTTCTTTCCGGAGGCACGTCCTGGATGAGGCCGGCGATCTTGCCGAGCTCGGTCTTCATGCCGGTGGCCACAACGACGGCGCTGCCGCGGCCGCAGGTGACCGACGTTCCCAGGTAGGCCATGTTGCGGCGGTCGCCTGCAGGCAGCACATCTTCGGGAATTGCATCCACCGCCTTTTCGACCGCTTCGGACTCTCCGGTCAGTGCCGCCTCCTGGATTTGGAGGCTGGCGCTTTCCAGCAGGCGGACGTCCGCGGGCACCACGTCGGCCTCTTCCAGCAGGACAATGTCGCCGGGGACCAGGTCGCGGGAGGACACTTCCTGCAGCGTCCCGCCTCTGCGGACGCGGACCACTGGCACGGCCGGCTGCTTCAACCCCGCCATGGTACGCTCGGCGCGGTGCGCCCGAACGAAGCCGAGGACCGCAAAGAGTACCACGATGGCGAGGATGACCGCGGTTTCGGTGCCCTTTCCGAGGAAGGCCGAGATGACTCCGGCGGCGATCAGGATCAGCGCCATGGTTTTGGTGAACTGCTCCCGGAGCATGGCGAGCGGGCCCTTGCCGCGGCGCCCCGTGAGTTCGTTGGGCCCGTGGGTCTTCAGCCGCGTCGCCGCTTCGGCCGCCGAAAGGCCGGCCTCGGAGGAAGACCAATGCCTCAGCACGTCTTCAACCGGTTTTGTATGCCATGGGATCCCCATAACCGTTTTTTAGCAGAGGGCTGTTTTTCCAAGGCGGTGAAGAGGGCCACCGGGGAATGCTCCCATCGGGCCCGTTCTCCCGGTGAGCCCCTGGCTCGCCATCGAGAAGCACCAGGATCCTAAATCATGACGCACGGGCGATCAAGAGGAAGGTGGGTGGGTTTCGCGCTTGAGGACGGCGACCCGCGCCGCGAGGAGGTCCGGCAGCTCCGGTTTTCCGATGTTCTCCTCGATCAGCCGCTCGAACGCGCTTCCGATCACGACCCCGTCGCAGAGCCCGGCGACGGCGGCGATCTCCTGCGGAGTCGATATCCCGAAACCCACGCAGATCGGCAGCCGCGTGACGGAGCGCAGCTGCCGCACCTTGCGGCCGATGTCCTCCAACGGCAGCCCCTGGCTGCCCGTGACCCCCAGCTTGGAGACGTGGTAGATGAAGCCGGAGGCGCAGGCGCTGATCCGCTGCATGCGCTCCGGCGGCGTGGTGGGCGTCGTCAGACGGATCAGGCACAGGCGGTTGTCCGGCCAGCAGGCGGTCAGTTCCTCGGACTCCTCCGGGGGCACGTCCACCAGCAGGACGCCGTCTGCGCCGGCGTTCAGGGCATCACGGTGAAAGGCCGCCGCTCCATAGGCGAGGATGGGGTTGTAGTAGCTGAAAACAATGATCGGGATCTGCGTGCGCCGGCGCAGCGCTTCGATCATGCCCAGGACATGACTCAGGCCGGTCCCGGCCGCGAGCGCCCGCGCGGAGGAGCGCTGGATCACCGGGCCGTCTGCAGTCGGGTCCGAGAACGGCACCCCCAGTTCCAGCACGTCCAGCCCGGCCGTGCACATGGCGGAAATCAGCTTGAGGGACTGTTCGGTGTCGGGGTCGCCGGCTGTGACAAATCCAACCAGGGCTTTTTCTTTTTTGCCGGCCAGTTGTTTGAAGGTTGCTTCGATCCGGTTCATGACGCCTGTTCCTCCTTCCGATTCCGCAAAAGCGGAGCTACGATGCCGAGGTCCTTGTCGCCGCGGCCCGAGAGGTTGACCACGAGCAGGTCCTGCCGCGGGCGCCGGCCGGCCTCCTTGATGGCCCAGGCCAGGGCATGGGAGCTTTCCAGGGCCGGAATGATCCCCTCCAGACGGCATAGGGTCTGGAAGGCGTGCAGCGCCTCCTCGTCCGTGACCGAGACGTAGCGGGCGCGCGCCGTTTCCTTCAGGAAGGCGTGTTCGGGGCCGACGCCCGGATAGTCCAGACCGGCCGAGATGGAGTGGGCTTCCCGGATCTGGCCGTCGGCATCCTGAAGGACATAGGATTTGGAGCCGTGCAGCACGCCCACGCTGCCCGCGCCGAGGGCCGCCGCGTGCTTGCCGCTGCCGATGCCTTTGCCGGCCGCCTCCACTCCGATCAGCTCGATTGCGTCTTCCAGAAACGGATGGAACAGCCCCATGGCATTGCTGCCGCCGCCGACGCAGGCGATGAGGGCAGCCGGCGGCCGGCCGGCGGCCGCCTGGATCTGCTGCTTGACCTCCATGCCGATGACCTGCTGGAAATCCCGCACCATCATTGGATAGGGGTGGGGGCCGGCCACCGAGCCGATGACGTAGAAGGTGTCGCTTACGGCCTCCACCCAATAGCGCATGGCTTCGTTCATGGCGTCCTTGAGGGTGCCGGTGCCGCTCGAAACGGGCACCACCTCGGCCCCCAGCAGCCGCATGCGCTGGACATTGGGGGCCTGGCGCCGGATGTCCTCCACCCCCATGAATATCCGGCATTCCATGCCGAACAGGGCGGCGGTGGTGGCGGTGGCGACCCCGTGCTGGCCCGCTCCGGTTTCGGCGATGAGCTTGCGTTTGCCCATCCAGCGGGCGAGCAGCGTCTGGCCGACGGTGTTGTTGATCTTGTGGGCGCCGGTGTGGGCCAGGTCCTCGCGCTTGAGATAAATGGCCGCCCCGCCGGCCTGGGCGGTCAGGCGTTCGGCGAGAAACAGAGGGGTCGGACGGCCGGCATAGTCCCGCAGCAGGCGGGCGAGCTCCTGCTGGAAAGCCGGGTCCGACGCGATGCGGCGGTAGGCCTCCTCCAACTCGAGGATGGCGGGCATCAGGGTTTCGGCGATGTAGCGGCCGCCGAAGGGACCGAAATGGCCGGCGGCATCCGGCAGGCGGCCGTGCGCCTCCTTCAAGGACGCGTGGGATGGGTGCATGCGAATATCCTCCTTCTTACGCTTGCGCTGGCCGTTGCAACGGCCGCAATGAATTGCTCCACTTTGCGGATATCCTTCCGCCCCGGGCGGACTTCGACGCCGGAGCTGACGTCGACCGCGTCCGGCAATGCCGCGCGAACAGACTGCGCGGCATTTTGAGGGTCAAGGCCTCCGGCCAGGATCAGAGGGTGACGTTCGCCGAGGGCAGCGGCGCGACCCCATTCCCAGGCGCGGGCGTTCCCGCCGGGCAGCGGCCCCTGTCCGCACTCCACGAGGAAGGCCGAGGCAGGGAATCCGGATGCAGCCTCGATCCCGGGCGCCCGCTCGGCAAAGAGCGCCTTGATGACGAAAAGCCCCTCGCGGCGCAGCAGCTGGACCACCTGCGGCGATTCGCTCCCGTGAAGCTGGACGGCGGTGAAGCCGGTGTGCGCTGCCAGCGCCATGATGCCCTCGAACGGCTCGTCAACGAACACCCCCACGCATGTGATTTCCGGCGGAAGAGCGCGGCGGATCTCGCGCGCGGTGGCGGCGGTGACGCAGCGCGGGCTCTTGGCGTAAAACACGCATCCGATGGCCCGGGCGCCGGCCTGGGCGCAGGCCACGGCCTCATCCACCCGCGTCAGCCCGCAGATTTTGACCTGAACGGTCCCGGGCTGCGGCAGAGATTCTCCGGCCCATTTCTTTTGACACCCTGACATGATCAGTTTTTCCCCTGAAGCATTCTCAGAAAATCCTCCGGGCTTTCTGAACGGACCAGGCTTTCGCCGATCAGGAAGTTGAAGACCCCGTGCGCCTGGTAGCGCCGGATGTCCTCCCGGGTCTTGATCCCGCTCGCGGCTACGGCCACCTGGCCCGGCTGCAGCAGGGGCAGGAATTTCAGCGTGTGGCCGAGGTCGGTCTCGAAAGACGTGAGGTTGCGGTTGTTGATACCGACCAGCCGGGCGCCGGCACGGCCGGCGGCATCGAGGTCGGCCTCGGTGTATATTTCCACCAGGGTCGCCAACCGAAGGGATGAGGCCAGCTGGATCAGGTCCGCCAGCCTCTGCTGATCGAGGATGCGCACGATCAGCAGTACCGCGTCGGCTCCCATGGCCGCGGATTCGTAAACCTGGTAGTCGCAGAAGATGAAATCCTTGCGCAGGACGGGCAGGCCGGAGGCGAGCCGGGCCTGCTTCACGTCATCGGCCGAGCCGAGAAAGAAGCTTTTCTCCGTCAGCACCGAGATGGCGCGGGCGCCGCCGGCCGCATAGGACTCGGCCAGCCGGCCCGGATCGAGATCCCGGCGGATCACCCCCTTGGAGGGCGAGGCCCGTTTGATTTCCGCGATGATGTTGACCCCCGAGGGCCCTGGCGCCTTGAGGGCATCAAAGAACGGCCGGACATTCCGCCGGGCCTCGGCCGCTTCCCGCATCCGGTTGAGCGAAATCTCCCGCTGGGCGGCGGTTACTTCCGCCTGCTTGGCCCGGACAATCCGTTCGAGCATATCGGATGGCGTGCCCTTGTTCTCCATAATCTTCACGATGCTCCAACTTCCGGTTGTGCCGGTGACCGGGCGGGGTTGCCTGCATCGGGTTTCCTGAACCCGTGGACCCGCGACCCCTGGAACCCTTTTTTTCACCCGGCCTGACGGGTGAAGCTGACCAGTTCGTCCAGTTTGCGGCGGGCGGAGCCGGAGTCGATGGATTCGGCCGCCAGGCGCATCCCCGCCTCGATGGTGTCGGTTTTGTCGGCGGCCACCAGGGCGGCGGCGGCATTGAGCACGACCACGTCGCGGCAGGCCCCTGGGTCGCCGTTCAAGACGCTGCGGGTGATCGCCGCGTTGCGGGCCGGGTCGCCGCCGGCGATCTGCGACGGCTCGGCCCTGCGGCCCAGGAAGCGTTCCGGAGCGATGTCGTAGGTGCGGATGAGGCCGTCCTTCAACTCGGTCACACGGGTCGGCGCGCACACCGAAATTTCGTCCAGGCCGTCGTGGCCATGCACGACCAGGGCGCGCCGGGTGCCGAGCAGTCGCAGGGCCTCGGCAAACATTTCGGTCAGCTGGGGGGCGTACACGCCGAGCAGCTGGCAGTTGGCGGCCGCGGGGTTGGTGAGCGGCCCGAGCATGTTGAAGATGCTGCGCACCCCGACCTCCTTACGGGCCGCGGCCGCGTGCTTCATGGCCCCGTGGTAAAGGGGCGCGAAGAGAAACCCGATGCCGATCCCGGCCACGGCCTCCT
The DNA here is from genome assembly GCA_016219005.1 of Deltaproteobacteria bacterium. Lineage (GTDB taxonomy): Bacteria > Desulfobacterota > Desulfobacteria > Desulfobacterales > SpSt-501 > SpSt-501. The sequence goes on along the minus strand of JACRCN010000094.1, from coordinate 38 downwards.
CCACCACGGAGGGGTCCACGGTGATGTCGACGCCCAAG
>JACRCN010000093.1 GCA_016219005.1 Deltaproteobacteria bacterium | reverse complement strand
GCGGCCGCGCGGATCTTTGCTCGGTTTTACCGCGAGTATTATGGGCTCTATCCGATTCCATTGCTCGCTTGTAAGTTCCATCCGGATCTTATTTCATAATCAGGATGTTATGTCTAGATTTTTTTTGAGATAACCTCTAATCTCGATGCTGGAGGCACACCGAGGCTGAATGCACCTCATCGCGGCTGGAAGCCGCTCCCACAAAAAAACATCCATGCATCGGATATCCTGTGGGAGCGGCTTCCAGCCGCGATTCTTCACAGCTCCGGCCGCCGCTTGTGAAAATCCGTCGCCTGCTCGAACCGGTGCGCCACCCGGAACAACATCTCCTCGTTGAAATGCCGGCCCATCAACTGCAGACCGATGGGAAGGCCTTTGCCGGAGAAGCCGCAGGGCACCGACAGGGCCGGGATGCCGGCCAGGTTGGCGGAAATGGTGAAGATGTCCGAGAGGTACATGGTGAGCGGGTCGTCGACTTTCTCGCCGATCTTGAAGGCCGGGGTGGGTGCGGTCGGGCAGGCAATGACGTCGCAGGCCTCGAAGGCCTGCTTGAAATCCTGAAGGATCAGGGTGCGCACCTGGGAGGCCTTGCCATAGTAGGCGTCGTAGTAGCCGGCCGACAGGCAGTAGGTGCCGATGATAATGCGCCGCTGGACCTCGGCGCCGAAGCCCCGGGATCGGGTGCGGCGGTACATGGTGTGCAGGTCAGCCGAATCGGCGCTGCGGCAGCCGTACTTCACGCCGTCGTAACGGGCGAGGTTCGAGCTCGCCTCCGCAGGCGCAATCACGTAATAGACGGCAACCGCGTAACGCGTGTGCGGCAGCGAAATCTCCACCAGCTCCGCGCCCAGGGACTCCAGGGTCCGCACGGCGCCTTCCACCGCGGCGAACACCTCGGGATCCAGGCCGGCGGAAGCGCTGTATTCCCGGGCAATGCCCACTTTCACGCCTTTGAGATTCTCCGGCAGCGCCGTCGTGTAATCCGGCACCGGCACCGGCACGGATGTGGAATCGGCGGGGTCGTAGCCGGCGATGCCGTTGAGCAGGGTGGCGGCGTCGGCCACCCGCCGGGCGATGGGCCCGATCTGGTCGAGCGAGGAGGCATAGGCCACCAGCCCATAGCGGGACACCCGGCCGTAGGTGGGCTTGACGCCGACGACCCCGCAGTGGGAGGCCGGCTGCCGGATGGAGCCGCCCGTGTCCGAGCCGAGCGCCCCCAGGCACATGCCGGCCGCTACGGCCGCGGCCGAACCACCGCTCGAGCCGCCGGGGATGCAGGCGGTGCCCCACGGGTTGCGCGTCGGCTTGAACCCTGAGTTCTCGGTGGAGGAGCCCATCGCGAACTCGTCCATGTTGAGCTTGCCGACGATCACCGCGCCCTCTTGTTTGAGCCGGCCGATCACGGAGGCGTCGTAAGGCGGGATGAAGTTTTCCAGGATCTTCGAGCCGCACGTGGTGGCAACCCCGCGCGTGCAGACGACGTCCTTGATGCCGAGCGGAATGCCGGTCAGCGCCCGGCACCGGCCGGCGGCGATGGCCCGGTCCGCAGCGGCGGCCTGCTCGAGCGCCGGCACTTCCAAAATGGTGAGGAAGGCGTCCACCTGCTCCTCCACCGCGGCAATCCGCCCCAGCACGGAGCGGGTCAGCTCCACCGCGGAGATTTCCCTGTTCTTGAGAAGCCGGTGGGCCTCGGAGATGGTCAGCTCGTAGAGTTTCACGAAAGATGCTCCTTATAAATATTGTAACTGCTCAGATGGTTAGGCTGAAGACTGAAGGGCAATAATGAGCATGCATGTCTTTTCTTCAGTCTATCTGCCCGAGTAGTTACAAAACATGACCCGTTACATAAACCCCGTGGCTTTCGGCAGCCAGAGCACGATCTCCGGGAAGAAAACCATCAGCACCAGCCCCAGGAACATGAACGCCAGCAGCCAGATGTCCCAGAACACGGTGTCTTCCATCTTGGCGCCGCTCAGCCGGCAGCTCACCATGAGGTTGACCGCCATGGGCGGCGTGAACTGGCCCAGGGCGACGTTGTAGGTCATTAGCACCCCGAACCACACCAGGTCCCATTCAAAGGTCTGGGCGATCGGCACAAACAGCGGGCAGAAGATCAGGAAGATGGAGATGCCGTCAAGGAACATGCCGACAACCACCAGGAACACCATCAGGATGACGATGACGCCCAGCGAGTGGCCCCCGCCCAGGTTTACCAGGCCCCGGGCAATAGGATCGACGATGCCGAGGGTGCTGCACGCCCAGGCAAAGACGCTCGCCAGGCCCACCACCACCAGGATGACCGCGGAGGTTTCGGCGGACTCGACCAGCAGTTCGTACAAGGAGCGCAGGGTGAGGGTGCGATAGACGATGAACCCGACGAACAGCCCGAAGACCACGGCCATCACCGCGGCCTCGGTCGGGGTGAACCAGCCCGTGCGCAGGCCACCCAGAATGAGAACCGGCGCTGCCAGGGCCCAGGAGGCGTCCTTGAAAGAGGCCCAGAATTGCGGTTTCGGCCCGTCGCTCAGGCCGCCGCCGAAGTTGTAATGGATGCTGAGGAAGAGCGCAGGGATGATGAGCATCCCGCAGGCCAGGATGCCCGGCATGACGCCGCCCGCGAACAGCGCCGGCACGGTGGCCGAGGGCACGAGCACGCTGTAGACGATGAAGGCGACCGATGGCGGGATCAGGATGTCCGTGGACCCGGCCGCCGCCGTGACGGCGGCTGCAAAGCCCGGCGGGTAGCCGGCGCGCAGCATGGCGTTGAGCATGACGCCGCCCACGGCGGCAGTGCAGGCCGGACCCGAGCCGGAAATTCCGCCGATGATCATGGCCACCAGGATGGTGATCACCGCCAGAGCGCCCCGGCCGCGGCCGACGATGGCCTCCGTAAACCGCAGCAGCCGCCCGGCGACACCGGCCTTGTCGAAGATGGCCCCGGCCAGGACGAACATCGGGATGGCCAAGAGCGGGTACTTGGCGATGCCGGCATAGACGTTGGTTGGAACGGCCATGATGCCGAGATGCGCCAACGAGATGACCAGCGTCCCCGCCAGCCCCAGAGCGGCGGCGATTGGCACTCCCAGGAACATCAGAAGGAAGAAACACCCGAAGAGAATATAGGCCGGATGGATCATTTCTGCCTCCTCCAGATTCTGATCATGACACCGACGGCCCGTCCGAAAATCGCCAGGGACAGAAGCGGCAGCCACATCGTGTAAAACCATGTGGGGATACCCAGCCCCGGCGAGGTGACCTCGTAACGGTATTCATCCCAGGCCATCCGCCCGCCCAGAACCGCCAGCAGCAGAAAAGTGAACGCGCTCACGGCGGTGGCGAAGAGCAACGTGGCATGCCGGATTTTCGGAGGGAATTTGTCCGCCACATACAGGATGTTCAGGTGGCCGCCCTTGGCCATGACGCTCGAGCCGCCGACAAGCGCCATGAAGAGCATGAGGAAGATGGAGAATTCCTCCGTGAAGGCAAAGGAAAAATCGGTCAGATAGCGCACCACGACGTTGGCGAAGGTGATGAGCCCCAACAGACCGATGGCGATTCCGGCCAGGTTCTCTTCGATGCTGAGCGGGATTCGGGTCCTGGGCCGGTTTGCACCCTGAGCGGGTTCGCATTCCATGGTGGGGTCACCTCCTGTTTCAAGCATTAAAAAAATTCCCCGTGAAAAAAGGAAAAGGCGCGCACCGGCAACCCAACCTCAGGTGCGCGCCGTTTCCATTTCCGGAATGGATGGCTGGAAACCGGGGCTACTTGCGTTTGGCGACGGAGTCCTCGGCCTTCTTGACCAGCTCGGGGCCGATCTGCTTGGCCCACTTGTCGTAGACTTCCTTGGTGGCCTTCTTGAACGGCGCCTTCTGGGCATCCGTCAGCTTGGTCACGTTGACGCCAAGGCCTTCGACTTCTTTGATCGTGGAATCATCCGGCGCGATCAACCCCTTGCGCGCTGCCACGATGTTCTCCTTGGCGGCCTGCAGGGCGGCTTCGCGGACAGCCTTCTGGTCCTCGGGGGTCCAGCTCTTCCACACGTCTTTATTGACGACGAGAATCAACGGATCCGCCACGTATCCCCACAGGGTGAGATACTTCTGGTTGGCCGCGCTGTGCAGTTTGGCCACGGTGAAGATGGTCAGCGGATTTTCCTGGCCGTCCACCGCGCCGCTGGAGAGCGCCGGGACCGCATCGGCCCAGCTCATCTGGGTGGGGTTGGCGCCGAGGGCGGTAAAGGTGTCCAGGAACAGCGGCGAGCCGACCACCCGAAGCTTCAACCCCTTGAGGTCTTCGGGTTTTTGGACCGCCCGCTTGGAGTTGGAGAGCTCACGGAATCCGTTCTCGCCCCAGGCCAGCGGGACGGTGTCCTTGCTCTCGAGGATCTTGAAGATTTCCTTGCCGACCTCCCCGCCGGTGAGGGCGTCGATGGCCTTGTAGTCCGGCATCAGGAAGGGCATGGAGAAGATGTTGAGCTCCTTGATCTGAGGGGACCAGTTGATGGTGGAGCCGATGGCCATGTCAATGGCTCCCTGCCGGATGGCCGTGTACTCCTTGGTCTGGTCGCCGCCCACCAGGCTGACGCCGGGGTAGCACTTGATGTTGATGCGGCCGTTGGTCTTCTCTTTGACCAGCTCGGCCCAGCGCTCACCCGCGATGCCCCAGGGGAAAGGCTTGCCGACCACCGTCGAAAGCTTGTATTCCGGCTTGTAATCCGCCGCCTGAACCATCTGCGGAGCAGCCCATGCCAACACGACCGTCAGGACCAGGGACAACACGAGCAGTTTTCTCATCACAGCCTCCTTTTTCGTGAATGGTGAAAATCGTACAAAATAATGATGATAGCGAGCGTCAGCAGCAAAACAGGATATTCGACAGGCTTGGGGCTGTCAAGCGTTTTATACAAGAGGCCGCGAGTGAAATTCAGGCGCAAAAGGCGGGAAACCGGGGGAGGCGTTTTTTACGAGATCATCGTTGGCGCGGAGTTATGCGACAGGCCGCTCAGGAATGCGGTAGATCATGGAATTGATGTTCATCCCCGCGCCGACCGAGGCAAACAAAACGAGATCGCCCGGCTCCAGGCGGTGGTCGTCCATCTTGCCTTTCATGATCAGATCAAGCAGCGTCGGCAGGGTGGCCACCGAGCTGTTGCCCGTCCAGGAGAGAATCATGGGCATGATGTCGGCCGGAATCTCCTTGACCTTGAAAAGATCGAAGAGTCTCCTGATGATGGCCGCATCCATTTTTTCATTGGCCTGGTGGATCAGGATGCGCTTGATGTCGCCGAGGCCGAGGCCGCTCTTCTCCAGGTTCTGCTTGACCACCAGCGGCACGGTTTTCACCGCATACCGGTAAATGTCGTGGCCGTTCATCTTGATGTAGAGTCCGCTGCCCTCCTCCCGGGGATCGCAGGACGCGCGCATCCGCAGCAAAAAGGCATGATCGAACGTGTCGGAGCGGGCGACGTGCGACAGGATGCCCGCCGCTTCACTCGTCGCTTCCAGCAGCGTTGCGCCGGCACCGTCGGAATAGATCATGCAATCCATGTCGTGCGGGTCTGCCACCCGCGCCAGGGTCTCGGTGCCGATCACCAGGACCTTCTTCGCATCCCCGGACTTGATGAGATAATCGGCCAGGATCACCCCCTGCAGCCACCCCGGGCAGCCGAACGGGAGGTCGAAGGCGACGGTGTAGGGGTTTCTGATCCTCAGCCGGTGTTTGACCCGCGCGGCCAGCGCGGGCACCGTGTCCAGGCGCAGGCTGTCCGCTTTCACGTCGCCGAAATTATGGGCAACGATGATGTAGTCGAGGCTTTCCCGGTCCACTCCGTCCAGCGCCGCATTCGCCGCCATGAACGCCATGTCGGAGGCTAACACCTCTTTAGGCGCATAGCGTCGCTCCTCGATACCCGTGATCTCGTGGAGTTTCTGGATGACCTGGGAATTCGGGCGGTTTAGCAACTGCCCGTTGACGTCGTAAAAAACGTTCTCGAGAAAATGGCTGTTGGGAACCCTGTCCGGCGGGATGTAGCAGCCGGTTTTTGTGATGATCGAATTTATCATATTCGCAACATGGCGCCTAGCCCGGAAGAACCGTTCGGCGGTTGATGGCGGCTCGAAGGTTTTGTTTTTGTGTTTTCAGAAATTTTCCTTTTAGCCAAACTGCCAAAAAAATGCAATGAATTTTCTCTTTGCCCGGAATAAGGCCGCCGATCAGGTCCTTGAGGGCCTTGTGCGGCATATCCGACCGGGGGTCTTTTGCCCCCTCGGCCCGGAGCGACCAGCCCTGGCAATGGCGTTTTCTCCGGGCGTATGGTATGAAGACGCCTTATTTCGACGCCCACGGAAGGCAGGACACCAATGACGATTTCGATCACCGAGGTCCGCACCCGGCCGGACCTGAAGAGGTGGGTCACGTTCCCGCTCGGACTCTACCGCGGAGACCCGAACTTCATCCCTCAGCTTACCCGCGACGAACTCGATTTCTTCTCACCTGAAAAAAACCCGTCCTTCAAGATCGCCGACGCGAAACTGATTCTCGCCTCACGCAACGGGAACGCGGTTGGACGGGTGTGCGGCATCATCCACACGCTCGAGGCGCAGAAACTGGGGCATCGCCGCGGGCGGTTCGGATGGTTCGAATGCATGGACGATGCGGAGGCCGCGGCGGCGATGCTCGGGTATCTGGAGGACTGGTTTGGCCGCGAAGGCTGCCGCGAGATGACCGGGCCTCACGGGTTTTCGGACTTGGACCCGGAGGGGATGCTGGTCGAGGGGTTTGAAGCCCTGCCGACGATCGCCGGCAGCTACAACAAGCCCTACTATCTCAGCCTGGTCGAGGGGTGCGGCTTCGAAAAGGAAATCGATTACATCGAGCAGCGCGTCGAAGTCCCTGAGGAACCGCCGGCGCTTTTTAAAATGATGGAGAAAAAGGCCCTGCCGGCCGCCGAGGCGGAGGGCTACCGCCTGGTCAAGGGTCTCACCAAAAAAAGGCTTCAGGAGTACGTGGGCCAGTTCTGGGAGGTGCTGGAGGCGGCTTTTGAGCCGCTCTACGGCGTCACCCCCCTCACCGGTGAGCAGAAAGCCTACTACGCCAAGAAGTACTTCGGCTATATCGACCCGCGCTTCGTCCAGATGGCCGTGGACCGGCAGGACCGGCTGCAGGGGTTCTTTCTCGGGCTGCCGTCCCTGAGCCGCGCGTTTCAAAAAGCCAACGGCAGGCTCTGGCCGTTAGGGTTTTTCCACATTCTGAAAGGCTTCCGGCAATACGACACGGTGGACTTCTATTTTGCCGGCGTCCGCCCGGGCGCCAACCCCCAGCGGATCCTGCCCCTGATGATCCTCGGCATGTATCGGTCGGTGCGCGAAAAAAACGTGCGTTATATCGAAACCAACCGGGAACTCGAGACCAACACCATGATCGTCAACACCTGGGCCCGGTTCAACGTGGTGAGCAAGAGACGGACCCGGATTTTCCGCAAGAGCTTGCAGCCGCCCGAATAGCAGGGATTTAAAAAACAAGCATCAAGCCTTCCGCCAAGGCGCGTGGCGATTTGGAAAGCGCAGCATATGGGCTCATATGTGAGCATTTACAGGAGCCATGCAACGCCGGATCACGGCCTGGGGCGCTATTTTTCAAGGCCCTGATGGCAGGGTGTCATCGCCGGGAGGACTTGATCTGCAGGGTCAGGGCCTCGCGAATCGCATCGCCGTCCAGGTTCACCGTCAGTTCCATCCCGTTCACTCCCTCCGGCAGCACGCCCAGGAGGGGCTGACCAACCGTGTCCCCGCTTCCCAGGCGGGCCCCGTCGCGCAGCCTCTTGCGGTCAAGAAACTGAATGGGGAAAATCACCCCGGCCCGAGTTTCCCCGGGAGCCACGATGCTGATGGGGTTCTTTTGAAGCTCCCGGAGCTCGTCGACGCTCATGCCCGGCCAGCCGAATTGCCCCTGCCGGCGCCCGTCCAGCAGGTAGTAGCTGTCGTCCCAATCGACCGAGAAGGGCTTGTCGGTCTTGTTGGTGATGACGAAGCGGAAAGAATTGAAATGGGTGTTTCCGGCTGCCAGCTGCGGTTGCAGCAGCACATCGAAGTGCGCGCAGTTCACCTGGCGGGCGGCGGGCTCGGTGGTGTAAACTCTGACGGATGAACACCCGGCGAGAAGGATCAGGGCCACAAGCCAGCCGCATGCATTTTTGGTCCTCACTTCAAACCTCCATGCCTCATACACGCATCCCTGCCTTGGGATGTGACGATTGATTGCATCTGCCATGTATCACATACGATCAAGCCTGTCATGCAAAAACGGCCCGGCAGTGCCGGCCCTATCGCCCTTGGGAGGTCCGGCGGCAGGTATCATCAGCGGGCGCGGCGTGTCAAACGGGAAGCGGCAATGGCATTTTGCGAAGGACGCGCCGTTCGCGTTTGCCAGCTCCGATGGATAGCCACGCGTCGGAGTGGAATGCAACCGCATGCATTTTATGCATGACATCGGTATTCATTTTGTTTAGAATCTGCAAGGTATGAGGGAATCGGATTGATCTCGAACGGGCGTCTTTATTTATGATGCGATGATTCACAGCATGAGGGAGGGGAACCATGATTGATATGGGTTGGCTCGGCTACATCGAATTTTCCTGGAAATTCCTCCTGGCCGTTGGGAGCATCGTTCTCATCGACCTGGTGCTGGCCGGCGACAACGCCGTGGTCATCGCCATGGCGGTCAAGAACCTGCACGGCAAAAAACGCACACTTGGGATCATTCTGGGTTCCGGCGGCGCGGTCCTTGTCCGGGTGGCCTGCACCTTCATGGTGGCCCAGCTCCTGACCATGCAGTACGTCAAGCTGATCGGCGGCGCGGTCATCATCTGGATCGCCGTCAAGCTGCTCACCGACACCGCCGAGGAGGACTGCCATGGAAAGGAAGCTCAAGACATCTGGCAGGCG
>JACRCN010000013.1 GCA_016219005.1 Deltaproteobacteria bacterium | reverse complement strand
TGGCGATCATGGCCATCGCTATCGACTACTTGTTCGGCTTCGTCGAAAACCGTCTCGTCAGCAAGGGGTTGTCCGCATGATCACGTTGGAACATCTCACCAAGCTGTATCCGGGAACCTGTTGTAAATTTACAGACTATTTGTCCTTTTTTTACGCGATAGATGAGAAATTTGGGGGTGGGGGGTTTTGGGAACACTGCGCCTGTCCGGGGGGGGTGGGGTGTCCGGGATGAGGGGGATTCTTTTTGGCGCGGTATTTGCTTAGGGGTTTAGCTCTTTAAATCTTCGATTTCCTCCGTTTTTTGGGGGATGGTGTCTTGCGAATGTATTTTACGGTTGCTTGCCTCTGAAAAATGCTTACAGCCTTGCGGCTGTGCGCTTTTTCATTGGCGTGCGCGTTGGCCTCGTGTGATTGGCCATTTTTTGAGATGGCTTCTTTTTGGTTGCTCGCGGCGCTGCGCGCCGCTTGCTCCGTTTTGCCGGTGGACCGCTATCTTGACGAATGCATCCGGCGGTTGCTCGCGGCGCTGCGCGCTGCTTGCTCCGTTTTTTCGGTAGACCGCTATCTGGCGAAGGCATCAGGTGCTTGCTCTTTTTTTTGGTAGTTGGTTATGATCAGCTCGCGGCCTTTGGTGGTTTTGCCTCTTGAGACGGTGTAGCTCAGGCTGACCGGGTGGATTTGGAAGTCTTTGAAGGTTTTTCGCATTTGTGGGTGGTCGTTGATGCTCAGGATGAATTTGCCCTTCAGGCCGGCCAGAAGCTTGGCCATCTTCCGGTAATCTTCGAGCTCCAGGTTGTGCTTGTAAAAGGGTGCCTGGTAGTAGGGCGGGTCGAGATAAAAGAACGTCCTCGCGCGATCGTAGGCCGCCAGAAATTGGCTCCAGGAAAGGTGCTCTATTGCAACCCTGGCCAGGCGCAGGTGCACCTGGGACAGCTCCTCTTCCATGCGCAGCAGGTTGATGCGGGGGGTGTGCTCCGGGGAGGGGGCATATGTGCGGCCGCGCACCCGGCCCCCGAAGCAAAGGCGCTGGAGGTAGTAGTATCTCGCGGCGCGCTGGATGTCGGTCAGGCCGCCTCCCGCCTGCTGTCTTTTGAAGTCCTCGAACCATTCCCGCGAGCATAAGAGCCATTTGAACTGCTTTAAAAACTCCTCCAGGTGGTGCTGCAGCACCCGGTAGAAGGCGACGAGTTCGCTGTCCAGATCGTTGATCACTTCGTACCTTGAAGTTTCCTTCCCGAAAAACACCCAGGCCGCTCCCGCGAAGACCTCGCAATAGCTCAAGTGCTCCGGAATAAGGCCGATAATAGCCTTCGATAGTTTCGATTTTCCGCCGATATACGGTAACGGACTGTTCATGCGTCAACTCCTCTCCGGTTGCCGGCCGGCGGTGAACGGGCCGTCCGCTTTCGGATGTCTGGCTGTTGTCGCTGAACAGTCTTTCGCCCCGGGGAAGTTGGCGCTTCCACCGGGGCGGCCCTTTATCTTGCATTTTCACGAGCCGATCCGGCCGCATCCGCTGCGTTGCGGGCCATTCGCGGTAGCAGATGCGGCGGCCTGAGAAATCCCCCTGGCCCCCTTTTCCAAAGGGGGGACCTGTGTGGAAAATCCCCCTAACCCCATTTTTCAAAGGGGGGGCCTGTTGCGTTTTTTTCCTTGACCCCTTGACCCCTTGACCCCTTGAATCCTCGACCCCTTCCCTGACCCCTTCCCTAGCTTTGTCAGCTTGCATATATGTTCAGATGGAATGTGCCCCATCTTATGCCGTTGGGGTTGCCTGGATCGAACACGTAGAGCACGGCCTCTTGGGACTCGGCCGGCGTCAGGCCGGCGGCACCCAGCTTGAGAACGACCTTGCCTGTCAGCGGCGGCGCGGGCGCCCAATCAAACCATGCCGGGTTGGCCTGGGAGTCGAGCGTGGTTTCGCCCACGGTCAGCTGCATCCGGGTGACGGGGGCGAGGTCGACTGGGGAGCCGTCCGCAAGGAGCTGCAGGTCCACGCTGTTGTCGCGGCCGTTGTAGACTTTCTCGACTATCATGGCGTTGCCTCGTATTTCCTGGACCCCATCACCGCTGAAGACACGCGGCGCGCGGGAAATCCCCCTAGCCCCCTTTTTCAAAGGGGGGACCTATTGCGTGGGGAGAGGGTTGTTTTTTTTATCTTGACCCCTTGACCCCTTGAATCCTCGACCCCTTGCTTTTAGGGGGGACCTCTTGCGTTCTTTTCAACCAATCCAACCAAGTCAACCAATAAAACCAATACAATTAATTCAACCAAGCAAACATTTCCCCCTCAGCTGAGGCTCACGTCCCAGGCGCCGTCGGGATAGGATACCGTGTCTCCGTTCTGCGGCGCCTGGCTGGGGCTTTGGGTGGCATAGAAAAGGATATTGCCCAGGGTCGCGGCATCCGCCAGGAATGCGCGGATGATGGTGCCCCAGGCGCCGCTTGGCGTGTTGAAGGTGAGTGCCCCGGTGTTTTCGCTGGCGCCTCCGCTGGCCGCGTCCCAGGCCGCGTGCGCCTTGCGGGCGTAGTTGTTGCCGGAGGGTTCGGTTACGGTGGTGCCGGTCGTGGCGTCCGCGATCGCGGCCGTGGCCAAGCCGGCATGGATCGTGGGCGGCGTGAAGGCCTGGTTTCTGAACAGGAAGTCGAGAACTTTATTGGCGAGATAGGTGGAAATGGCCCCGGTGTTCCAGGATACCTGGATCTGGCCGATGGCGAAGCTTGGCGTATTGAGGGCAACGATTGCCTGGTCAGGCTCGACTTCGCCGTGGGCGAGCATGCTGCCGCCGGCGGCAGCATGCATGAGCGCCCAATGCGTGATCGTGCCCCAGGCCCCGGAGGCCTGCGGGAAGGTCACGACCGCGCTGTTTGCGATGGCCCGCGCGCTTGCCGCGCCGAAGGCGATCGCCGTCCGGGCGTAGCCGTTGCCGGAGGGCTCCGCCAATCCGGAGCCGGCGTCGGTCGGGTCGGCGGTGGAGAGTGCGAGATAAACGGTCGCGGGCGGCGTGTAGGCGCCGACCCCCAGAATGTGGTCGAGCACTTCGTTTTCGGCAAAATCCGACAGTGATCCCATTTACTCCTCCTATGTGGTACGAGATGCGGTGGCCTGAAAAATCCCCCTAGCCCCCTTTTTCAAAGGGGGAATCTATGTGGAAAATCCCCCTGACCCCCTTTTTCAAAGGGGGGAATGTTTGGTGGTTTTTCAAAGGGGGGACTTGTTGCGTTTTTTTCCTTGACCCCTTGAATCCTCGACCCCTTCCCTTATGTGGCGCTGATCACGCGCACGGGTGTGAGTGACGCGTATCGGCGATAAACAGATATGCTCTCGAGCTCGCGCCTCGGTGTAAGCGACGCAATCGATGGATCCACGATCACGCCCAGCGCCAGCATGGTGAATGCGGCGGCCGGGGTCAGGGATATCCCGGATGCCAAGGCAAGCAGCAGTCGCTGTACCACCATCTCGGCTACCGGGGCGTCGGTGTGCGCCTGGGACAAGGCGGCTATCAGGCGCGCGACCGTTATGGCCGCCGGGCCGCTCGCCGAAACGCCGGCCGCGGCGGCGGAAAACCGCAGGCCGGGCGTCATGGCGGCCGCCGGTGTTGTGGACGCGCCGGCGGCGGATGCGGACATGCCGCGGTCGACCGTCATCGCAGCCGGCTGAGTGATTGCTGCCGCGGCGGCCTGGGCGGCGATCGCTCGCGCGACCGTCATGGCGGCCGGCCCCGTCGCCGAAACGCCGGCGGCAGCGGCAGATAAACTGAGCTGGCCGGCGACGGTCATTTCGGCTGGCGCCGTCGCGGACACCGCCTCGGCCGCGGCGGCAAGGTTTCTTGCAATTGTCATCGCGGCGGCCGGGGCCGCGGAAACGGCCGGCGCCGAGGCGGTGAGATTTACCTGGCCGGTGACGTCGGTCGCCGCGATGGAGGTAACGGACGTGGCCACGGCTGCAGCCGTCATGGGCCGCGCGGCCGTCATGGCGGCCGGCTGCGTTGCGGAGCCGGCGGAAGAGGCGGCGGTGAGGTCGATCTGGCTTACGAGCGTCATGGCGGCCGCCGGGGCCGCGGAAGCACCGGGGGAGGCGGCGGTAAACAGCCGCGCGATCGTTAAGCCTGCCGCCGGCGTTGCCGAGATGCCCGGGGAACCGGCGGCAAGCGATCTTGCGACGGTCATGGCGGCGGCCGCAGTGGTGGACGCGGCCGGCGCTTGAGCGGTAAGCGATCTTGCAACCGCTAGCGTCGCGGCTGGCGCCTCCGAGATCCCGGAACCGCTCGCGGTGAGGGGGCGCGAAACAACCATCGGCGCGGCTGGTGTTACCGAAACGCAGGCGGTGGATGCCGCCAAGGGCCGAGCTACCGTCATCGCGGCCGTGGGTGTTGCGGACACGCCGCTGGAGGAGCCGCTGAGATTTACAGCCCCACCTGCCGCCGCCACCTTAAACGCTATGATGATTCCGGTGTGAGACTGCTCATCGCCTGAATAACTGGCCCCCGATGAATATCCGGTTGAACCGTCGGCTGTAACAGCTAAATCGGCATAACCGGCAACATCCCGCGTGCCGGATGCCAGCGTGGTCCCGATGTCTTGGCGCTCGACAAAAGTGTTCAGCCATGATGCCAGCGAAAGCGATCCCCCACCCCACGACCCGCCGATGCTGGCGATTAGATATCTATCGCCGGAAGTTGGAGTAATCGAAGGAGTTGTATAAGAACCCCCGCCTGCCACCTCGGCTTGCCCATTGCTGATGTCGTATGGGCTGGCATCCAGGCCCGATATTTCGGCCGTGATCCAGCACGATGGGGAGGCCGACCCGATGGTGTATTGAACGCTGGTCTCGCCGCCGGCCGCGATTTTCCACCATAGATAATGCCCCAGGTAAGTTTGCTGTCCGCAACCGGTCGATTGGGTCCACCCGGATGGGGGTGCCGCCGCGTAGTCGTCGGCGGCAACGATCAGAATCAACACGTTTCCAGCGGTGGCGGGCGTATCCCAGGTGGCTGGGACCGTTGCCAGGCCCGTATTCTGGGCGGCTGATTTCGATTGGACCAAGGCGGCTGACATGGGCTGCGTTACCTGATGAAATGTTTTATTGGTTGAATTGGTTGAACGGAAAAATCCCCCTAGCCCCCTTTTTCAAAGGGGGAATCTGTGTGGAAAATCCCCCTGACCCCCTTTTTCAAAGGGGGGATTGTTTCGTGCTTTTTCAAAGGGGGGACCTATTGCGTTCTTTTCAACCAATCCAACCAAGTCAACCAATTCAACCAATAAAACCAACCAAACCAGTATTTATCCCTACCCCAGCAGGGCCAGGACAAAACCCGCCACGGCGGCGGGAAGGCCCGGTTGGTCGAATGTCGATTTGAGCAGCGTTAGCTCGTCCGCCGAAAGCTCGAGGGCGCCGTTGGCCGCGAGCACCTTCTGACCCAGGGCGTAGGCCTTGATGCTCTCCGCGCCGGATTTCCCCCGGTAGCCGCCCACCTGTTCCAGCAGAGCGTCCTTGACGGTCATGGCGCTGCCGTCCGGATTGATGTACGGCATGCCCCGCAAGCTCTTTATTTGCTCAACGAGACTTATTTCCATTCGATTGACCCCTCCGGTTATTGGTTGTTGGTTCTATTGGTTGAATTGGTTGAATTGGTCCGATTGGTTAAACGGAAAAATCCCCCTAGCCCCCTTTTTCAAAGGGGGAATGTTTGGTGGTATTTCAAAGGGGGGGCCTGTTGCGTTTTTTTTCCTTGACCCCTTGACCCCTTGAATCCTCCCAACCAATTCAACTAATTCAACCAAGACAACCAATCCAACGTTTCCTTTACCGGTTTGCCACCGGCGGATTTAGCTCCGGGGCGCGGTAGACCTGCTGCGGCTGGTCATCGTGATCGCTCCATAGGCTGTCGATGAAACAGCCGGATCCCATCAGTGCCGCCGCCACCACCGCCATGCGCAATATCGCCATGAAAATCCCCCTAGCCCCCTTTTTCAAAGGGGGAATTGTTTCGTGCTTTTTCAAAGGGGGGAATGTTTCGTGCGCTGGGAAATCCTCCACTGCCGCGCGCAGCATCGCCGTCATAATGGCTCCTTTCGTTCGAGTGCTGTCAATTTCGCGTCGAGCTGGCGGCAGGCGCCCATCAACAGGCTGGTCATCATCTTCAGACTGATATATGGTTTTCCGTCCGGATCGCGGGTGAGATCGCCCGTCTTTTTGTTTTTGGTCAGCATCCAGTCCGGCACCGTTTCGTCGTCGATCATCTCAAAGCCGGTGCGCTCGTCCATTATGCCGGAGCCCTTGATGCTCCGGATGGCGGCCAGGTCGTCGCGGGAATCGAGATGGAGAAAATCGGCTACGTTTTGAAAATCATCCGCGTACACATCATCGAGCGCCCCGGCCGATGTTCCAAAATCAATAAGCTTATGGCTGACAAGGTAAAACCCGCCGGGTTCAATGCTCAGTATATTGTTGCCGCTCACCGATCCCGAGTAGATATCCAGTCCGCAATAATAAGTGCCGGCGGTGGAATCAAAGACCCGCATAACGACGCCCTGGTTGCCTTGATAGCTGCAGGTATAAACGACCAATGCCTGCAGAAACCTGGAACTCAGCGTCGGGGTGAGGCCGAAATAAACGACTCCTTCTCCGGCGGTATTCGGATAAAATGCCCATCTCGGATACCCGCTAAGCGCACCGGCTCCGGCCTGGAAACCGCTCGTGCCATAGCAATTCCACTTGATCAGCCCCGGATTGGTCTGACTCCCCTCGAACAGGATGTCCCCGCCGCTTTTGATGGTTATTGCATTGACCTTGTCGGTCGAGAATTCGCTGTTCGCGCCGTCGAATTTTATGTAATTGCCGGCCCCGTCGCCGCAGTAAAAGCGCGGGTTGCCGGCGTTGTAGTCGAGCTGGATGCCATCCTGGCCGAAGTTGTTACTCTTGATGCTGATGCGCCCACCGGAGATCCGCACCGCCTCGGCCGCCCCGCCGCAGTT
This sequence comes from Deltaproteobacteria bacterium, assembly GCA_016219005.1. Classification (GTDB taxonomy): domain Bacteria; phylum Desulfobacterota; class Desulfobacteria; order Desulfobacterales; family SpSt-501; genus SpSt-501. Next base: position 4,836 of record JACRCN010000013.1, on the reverse strand, counting down.
GATGAAGACTTCTCCGTCCTGGTACTTGATATAGTCCTGCGCGCCGTTGCCGGCGTAGAAACGCGGAGCCCCGCCGTTGTACTCGAACTGGATGCCGAGGTTGCCGAACGTGGCGCTGCCGATCGCGATCGAACTGGTGGCCAGGATCTTGGTGCCGGAGAGGCTCTGGATGTGGGCGTCCAAAACTCCCAGGTTCTCGATGTAGGCCGAACCGATCACCTGGTTGGCAATGGCGTTCCAGGCGGCTTGGCCCGTGCCCGCGATGTTGACCGCGATGATGAAGTCGGCCCCCGGAACCCAGCCAATGACCGAGGCCGGGTGCGTGTCGCTTGCCTGCAGGGCGGAAGCGGCGTTTTTCCAGTAGATGTACTTGGTGTTGGCGTTTCCGGCCGCGATCGCGAAGGCAGTACCGTTGTAGTAGATCGTGTGGGCCGACCAGGCTACAAAGCCGGCGGAGGGGCTGTTATCGGTAAGTGCCAACCCCTGGACCACCGGGATCCGGGTGAAGATCTTGGAGGCCGAGACCGCGAAGTCGTCTATGTCGGATTCTTTAACGTTCAGGCTGCCGCAGGTCTCGTCGTCGGCACTCGTGCCGCTCTCCTGGCCGAAGGCGTCGACCGCTTTGACTTCGAAGTAAATCGCGGCATCCGCGCCATATGAGTCTTTTTCGGCGGCCGAAAGCGTGCGCTCGATGCCCGTACGTTTGCCGTTGTTCTGCCAGCTTCCCCAGGCGCCGCCGGCCGTGATCCGGAGCCGGTACAGGAAATGCGAGAAATCAGGCTCGGAATTGGCGATCCAGTAGAACTCCACCCCGCCCATGAAGTTGCGCGAGCCCAAGCCCTGCGGGTTGCCGGGGGCGGCGTTTACGGCGGTGAGGCTCGCGTGGCTTGCGGATAAATCCCCCCAGGCCGAGCGCGCCCACACGCGGAACTGCATGGAGGCAATTGGGGTGCCGCCCGTATCCTCCACGTTTTTGGCGAAGCTGTAGGTGAAGTTATTCTGGGTGACGTACTCGGTGCGGTAGATCGTGAGGCCGTCGGCACTTCGCACCTCGACCTTGTAGTCCTTGACCAGGAGGCCGGCGGTACCCCCTCCCGGGACCGCCGTCCATTCGATGGGGCAGTCGGTGGTCGCAAACGCAGCACCGCCGGCATCTATCTGGAGGCCCGTTACATTGGCCGGCACCGTGCCGGTGAGTGCGATCGTGATATCGCTCGCGGTGCTCCAGGCTGAGTAAAGCCCCGGCAGGCTGAAGCTCCTCACGCGCACGTCGTAGACCGCCTCGTCGGCGGCAACGAACTCAAAACTGCGCGCCTCGGGGCCGAGCAGCGGAAGGGTCACCCACTCGCCGTCGTTTACCCGGTACTGCGCCTGGAAGCCCCGTATGACGTCCGGGCGATCGTTTGCCGCGGTCCCGCCCTGGGCGAAGGCCGAGGCCTGGGCCTCGAAGACCGTGGTGAAGACAATCGCATAGGTGCCGTCATCGTTAAGGCGCGAGCTTTTGAAACCGTAGGAGGTGGAGACGATCGCGGGTGTTGCCGGCGTGCGGTTGTCGATCGGCTGGACGTTGATGCCGGTCGTGTGCGTGGGGATCGTGCCGCCGTCGGCGGTATAGACCGCAGGGTCGTAGATGACGGCTGACAATTTGGCGGAAAGGTCGCCGCCCGGATCGATGCGGGTGATGAGGGCCGGGATGGATTCGAGCCCCGCCTCGCCGAACTGGCAAAGATCGCCCACGACGGGGCCGGAGACGATGGTGACCTGCGGGGAGAGTGTTACCGTGTAATTATCGCCCGCGACGCTGACAACCCCGGTGGTTCCGGAGTTTCCGTCGGATTTGCGCCAACGGAAACCATAGGACTTGCCCGAGGCCATCGGGAAGACGTCATCGAAGGTGACGGTGGCGATGTTCGATCCGCTGGTGGTGAAGCTTTTCACGCGACCTGCGCCGACGCCCACCGAGATCGCGTCGTGGTTCAGGCGGATCAGGCTGCCGCGCGTGCAGACCAGGTGCTCGACGTCAGCAAAGAACTCGAAGACCTCCGGCCGCAGACGCACGCAGGCGAGGTGGTAGCGCCCGAGCTTCCAGGCCTGGTCGGCGCTTGTCACCCCCCGGAATTCAAGCTCTTCGAACTTGGTCGCGTTGGCCGAGGAGTAGCCGGCGTCATAAACGATCACCTCGTCGTCGGCGTAGGCGGCCGCGGCGTTTTTGAACTTGATCTTGAAACCGTGCGGTACTTCCGGAAACGAGCGCCGGGCGCGGAAACCCCACGAATTGCGCGGGGAAAAATGCTGCACCGGGACCGACTGCGGCATGTCCTCGATCACGGTGAACTTGTTGTCCACGATCCCGCGCGAGGCCCGTCCCACCGCGCAGATGTCGGCCAGGAGCGCCCAGACCGTGGTGCGGTAGTCCACGATGTGGTTGAACTCGCGGCCGGCGGCGGCGCAGTTGGCATCCCAGGCGCGAATGGCCGTAAGATCCAGGCGGCTGTCGGTGATGGGCCGGGCGTTGGATTTGCCCTTGAGCGCCTCGCAGTAGGCCCAGGCGGGGGAAGAGGTTGCGACCTCGTTCCAGGCAGTACCGTCGTGGGCCGGAATAATTGCCTGGGCAAGACAGTTGTACTGCTCGATGATGCCGTTCAACTGCCCGGTCGCTTTTATCCGCAGACCCACGAGCGTGCAATCGGCCAAATTCACCGGCGCCTCGTAGGAGATGGAGCGGAAGGCCGAAAGCACGGAGGTGTCGGTCGTGTCGTCCCGTCCGTCGGCCGTGAGCCTGCGCACGCGCACGGTCCACTGGCCGCGCGGGACCTTGATGGTGTAGCCGTAGCGATAGAGCTGGTGGTGCTCGGCCGCGATCTCGGTCGGCGTCACCCGCACCGCGGAAACGCCGGCGTCATAGACGCCTGCGAAGCGAACGGTCTCGCCTGCCAGAAAAGTGCCGCTTGCCGTCTCGACCCGCGCCCAGTCGCAGCTGGCAGTAAAGGCGTAGATGGGGCGGCCGTTGTCGTCGTCGCCAGTGTAGACGTAATTGTAAATCGTGTGCGCATAGCGCACGGTCCCGGTCGCCCCGGATGAAAGTCCCAGCGCGGCCTGGCCGATCGCGATGTTGCCGTCCGCCGCCGCCGAAAAGATGAGATCGCGGCTGGTGTTCAAATCGATCCAGTCGGTCGTCCCGTAGGGCGCGTACTGGATCTCGAAATTTACCCCGACCGCCGTCTTGTTGCCGTTGTGGTTGATGTTGTAAAGCCCTTGGGGAAAGGCGATGTCGAGGCTGATCTCGTCGGTGTCGGGCTGGCTTGAGTGCGTCTGCCAGGAGGCCGCCTGGGTCAAGGCGAGAGCGAGTGCCTCCTCGTAAACGTCGGATGGGAACAGGTTGAAGGAGTTACCGGCGGCAGCGCCGGTGTAGTAGGTTTCAAGCGACACCCCCGTGAGATCGCCGATCGCCGTTTCGCCGATCTTGTGGGCGGAAAGCGCGTACCTGCCGCGGCCGATCAAAAACAGGCAGCGCAGGTACTGGTCGGAACCGGAAAGCTCAGTGTAGGGGATGGCCGCATATTTGGGATAGACCCGGTTCAAGCCGAAACAGCGCGTCACCGGGCCGTAGGGGTCGGCCACGTTGCGCGTGCCGGAGACGGCGAAACCCAGGCCGGCGGCCTTGTTCTTGGGCTGCTGGATGGGGATCAGGGCATTGACCAGGAGGGTGCCGGTGAGGCTCACCGCTGCCCCGGCAAGGCCCGCCATGACGCCCGCCCAGGCTCCCCAGGCGGGACCGGAGAGATAGCCGTAGGTAAGGGCGGAGGCCGCGATCGCAAGGATCGTGACGCCGATCATGGCAAGCGTGCGCCCGCCGGATCCGCCTCCGGAGGGCCATACCCGCACCGAAATGATGTCGCCGGCGGCCGGATGCACGCAAAGCCATTCGCCGCGCTCGATGAGGCGGTCGTTTACGAAAACGAAAAGCTGCGGGGCCTCGAAGACGGCGGCAAGCTCGGGCGCCTGGAAAATCTCGAAGAGGCTCCGTCCCGGGGCAACGGTCGCGCGCAGCATCTGCCGTGAAAAAGGCGAGAGACACGCGGCGAGTGAGACCGGCTGCGGGGCGGCGGGCGGGTTGCCCGTTATTTTCTGCTCAGGTGTCATGATGCTTTAAAAAAATGTTGAATTGGTTGTATTAGTTGTCTTGGTTGTATTGGTTCTGGAAAATCCCCCTAACCCCCTTTTTCAAAGGGGGGAATCTATGTGGCGATAGAACGCCTCGATCCGGCCCGAAAGGCCCGGCCGTGTGTAGTCTTCCACGACTGAATCCTTGCCGCGCTCGATGTGCAGCATGCGGCCGGGGGCAATCACGATGCCGACGTGCCGGGGGATGCCCGCGATCCGGATCAGCGCGAGATCGAAAGGTTGCGGGTCCGTGACCTCGCGCCAGTGGGCGGATTCCAGGCTGTATAGATCGGCGGTGATGACGGCCTTGTGCGCGGTGATATAGCCATCCGAGCAATCAGAAAGCAAAATGCCGCGTTCGCGCTGGTAGACCAGGCGCGCAAGGCCCCAGCAGTCGCAGCCGGCCTCGGTGCGGCCGTGATCGGCGAAGGGAATGCCGACATATTTGGCGCACCAGGCGGCATTGTCATCGCGGCTGGAAGCCGCTCCCACAGGATTATGAGGCACTGAGAAATCCCCCTAACCCCCTTTTTCAAAGGGGGGACTGTTTGGTTCTTTTCAACCAATCCAACCAATTCAACCAAGTCAACCAATCAAACATTTCCGCATAGTCGTCGCGGCTGGAAGCCGCTCCCACGGAATCATCGCGGCTGGAAGCCGCTCCCACGGAAC
>JACRCN010000092.1 GCA_016219005.1 Deltaproteobacteria bacterium | reverse complement strand
TGGACCCCCCGGAACTGCAAGCGACCAAATTCACGACTGCAACACCTGTCTAAAATACTATGAAACGCTTCTATTGGCAACGAGCAAAGGCCGTGCGTCAATCCCTGCACATTTTCCTTGGCGTGGCCCTGCCTTTCTGCTAATTGACATCGCTGCCCGTATCATTATGTTAGTAAGTTGCGCGCAAAGTGAGAAGGCGAAATTCGGAGATCGCCGCAGGTCGGAACCCGGCCGTTCTTCCACCAGCCGGGAAAGCAGTCTATATCGGGCCATCTACTAAATATGAGCATGAAGAAGCGCATAATCCTTACCCTTGCCGGGTTGGCGGTGCTGGTCGGCCTCCTCGGCGGAATCAAGGGGCTGCAGATCGACCGGATGATCGCCCAGGGCAGCCAGATGGTGCCGCCCCCCGAGCCGGTAACCACCGCCGTGGCGCGCACCGAGGCCTGGGAGTCCGTTCTGACCTCCGTGGGTTCGCTGGCGGCGGTCCAAGGTGTAACGGTAACCGCGGAACTGGCCGGCAAGATAGTAAATATCGCATTCAAGCCGGGCACGCTGGTGCGCGCCGGAGAACTCCTGGTGCAGCAGGACACCTCCTCGGAGGAAGCCCAGTTGCGCTCGACGGAAGCCACGGTGGCGCTTGCGAAACTCAATCGCGAACGCCTGGGCAAACTCCTGGCCGAGCGAACCATTTCACAATCCCAATACGACAACGCCGACGCACAGTTCAAGCAAGCCGTGGCCCAATCCGACAACATCCGGGCGACCATCGCGAAGAAAACCATCCGCGCCTCTTTTGGCGGCCGCCTGGGCATCCGCCTGGTCAACGTCGGCCAGATGCTCAATCCGGGGGATGCGATCGTGTCGCTGCAGTCGCTTGACCCGATTTTCGTCGATTTTCTCCTGCCGCAGCAGCAGCTCGCACAGGTCCAGCCGGGCCTGCCCGTGCGCGTGACCACCGATGCGCTGCCCGGCCAGGCGATTGACGGTAAAATCACCGCCATCAATCCCCAGGTCGACGCGGCCACGCGCAACATCCGCATCCAGGCGACGATCCCCAATTCCGAGGAGCGCCTCCGCCCCGGCATGTTCGCCAACGTGGCCGTGATCATGCCCGCCAGGACCAAGGTCCTCTCGATCCCGGCCACGGCCGTGCTTTACGCGCCTTACAGCGACTCGGTGTTTGTGGTGGAAGAGAAAACGGACGAGAAAAGCGGCAAGACGGGCAAGGCCGTGCGCCAGCAGTTTGCGCAACTGGGGGATAAACGCGGCGATTTCGTCGCCATCGTCTCCGGGTTGAAGGAAGGCGATACGGTTGTGAGCACGGGAGTTTTCAAGCTGCGCAACGGCCAATCCGTCATCGAGGACAACACACTGGCCCCCGAGTTCAAGCTCGCTCCCAGGCCGGACGACAATTGATTCGGCGGCACAACCCGCCGCGGGCGGGGCGTCTTTGCACCCGCCTCAGTGAGTGTGCGTTCACCCCATGAAATTTACCGACATCTTCATCCGCCGCCCCGTTCTTGCCCTGGTGGTGAACCTCCTGATCATTATTGCCGGGCTGCAGGCGATGCGCACCCTCAACGTCCGCCAGTATCCCCGCAGCGAGAACTCTGTCGTCACGGTCACGACCGTCTACGTCGGGGCGAGCGCCGAGCTGATCCGCGGGTTCATCACCACTCCGCTGGAGCGAGCCATCGCGGCGGCCGACGGCATCGACTACCTCCAGTCCCAGAGCGCCCAGGGCTCCTCGACCATCAGCGTGCGACTGAAGCTCAACTACGACCCCATCAAGGCGCTCGCGGAAATCAGCGCCAAGGTCGACCAGGTCCGCCGCGATCTGCCGCCGGATGCCGAGGTGCCGGTCATCAACGTGGAGTCGGCCGACAGCCAGTTCGCCTCGGCCTATCTCAGCTTCAGATCCGACGTGCTCCAGCAGAATCAGATTACCGACTACCTGGTGCGCGATGTCCAGCCGCGGCTTTCCGCCGTCGCCGGCGTACAGCGCGCCGACATCCTCGGCGCCCGCACCTTCGCCATGCGCATCTGGCTCAAGCCCGAGCGCATGGCCGCGCTCAACATCAGCCCGGTCCAGGTGCGTCAGGCGCTGGCCAACAACAACTACCTCGCCGCCGTCGGCCGCACCAAGGGCTCGCTCATCCAGGTCAACCTGACCGCCAACACCGATCTGCGGTCCGTGGCTGATTTCAAGCGCCTGGTCATCCGCGAGCAGGACGGCGCCGTCGTGCGGCTGCAGGACATCGGCGAGGTGGCGCTGGGCGCGGAGGACTACGACACCGAGGTCCGCTTCTCGGGCCAGACCGCCGTGTTCATGGGCATCTGGCCCCTGCCCAACGCCAACTCGCTCGACGTGATCGACCGCGTGCGCGTCGAGATGGACGCCATCCAGAAGCAGCTGCCGAGCGGCATGCAGGCGCGCATTGCCTACGACGCCACCGCCTACATCAAGGACGCCATCCACGAGGTGGTCAGCACGCTGACCGACACGCTGCTCATCGTGGTGGTCATCATCTTCCTTTTCCTCGGCTCGCTCCGGTCGGTGCTCGTCCCGGTGGTGGCGATCCCCCTGTCGTTAATCGGTGCGGTGTTCCTGATGCAGGTGCTCGGGTTCACCATCAACCTGCTCACGCTGCTGGCGATCGTGCTGTCCGTGGGGCTGGTGGTCGACGATGCCATCGTGGTGGTGGAAAACGTCGAACGGCATCTGAGCCAAGGCCAGTCCCCGCTCGATGCGGCGCTCCTCGGCGCCCGCGAGCTGGTTGGGCCCATCATCGCCATGACCATCACCCTGGCGGCCGTCTATGCCCCCATCGGTCTGCAGGGCGGCCTGACCGGCTCGCTCTTCCGCGAGTTCGCCTTCACCCTGGCCGGTGCCGTCACCATCTCCGGGGTCGTCGCCCTCACGCTCTCGCCCATGATGTCGGCCACGCTCTTGAGATCGGGGATCGCAGAGCACGGGCTCGCCGGCCGGATCGCCCGCGACTTCAAACGTATCCGGGCCGTCTACGGTCGCTGGCTCGACGCCACCCTCGACTCGCGCCCGGCCGTCTACATGATCTGGGGCGTCGTCAGCCTGCTCGCCGTACCCATGTTCATCATGTCCCCCGTGGAGCTTGCCCCCGTCGAGGATCAGGGGGTCATTTTCGGAATCTTCGATGCGGCGGCCAATTCCACCCTCGACCAGACCAGCCAGTATGCGGCGGCGGCCAACCGGGCGTTTCACAGCGTGCCGGAAACGGACTTCACCTTCCAGATCTCGTTTCCGGCCAACGGCTTCGGCGGCATGGTGGTCAAGCCGTGGGGCGAGCGCACGCGCACCACCTTTCAAATCCTGCCGGAGGTGCAGCGAAAGCTGCGCGCCATCCCGGGCATCCGGATGTTCCCGGTAACGCCCCCGGCGCTGCCGGGAGGCGGCCAGTTCCCGGTGGAGTTTGTCATCGCGTCGACCGCGGAGCCGGCCCAGATCCTCGACCTTGCCCAAAAGGTCCAGATCCGGGCGGCGCAGAGCGGCATGTTTGCCTTCCCGCCGATCATCGACGTCAAGATCGACCAGCCGCAGTCGGAGCTGGTCATCGATCGCGACCGGGCGGCCGACATCGGCCTCAATCTCCAGCAGGTCGCGGCGGACATCGCATCGATGGTGGGCGGCAACTTTGTGAACCGTTTCGACATCGCCGGCCGCAGCTACAAGGTCATCCCGCAGATCAAACGCGCGGAGCGCCTCAACCCCGATCAGCTCAAGAACATTTACATCACCGGGCCGAGCGGACAACTGGTTCCGCTCAGCACGATTGCCACGATCACCAATTCCACCGTGCCGCGCTCGCTGAACCGCTTCCAGCAGCTCAACGCCGTCAAGATCAGCGGCGTGTCCCTGCGGCCGCTCGACCAGGCGCTGCGCTTCCTGGAAGACGAGGCTGCCAAAATCCTGCCCCGGGGCTATGTGCTCGATTACACGGGCGAGTCGCGCCAGCTGCGCACCGAGGGCAACAAATTTTTGCCCGCCTTTGGGCTGGCCGTGGTCCTGATCTTCCTCGTGCTCGCAGCACAGTTCAACAGCTTCCGCGACCCGTTCGTCATCCTGGCCGGCTCGGTGCCGCTGGCGATGTTCGGCGCGCTCATGTTCACCTTCCTGAAGATGCCCGACCCGAACGTACCGTTCTGGACGCGCGGCTGGACGACGACACTCAACATTTATTCCCAGGTGGGACTGGTGACCCTCGTCGGCCTGGTATCGAAGAACGGCATCCTGATCGTCGATTTCGCCAACCGGCTCCAGCAGCAGGGCCGCCCCAAACGCGAGGCTGTGCTCGAGGCGGCCCTGACCCGCCTGCGCCCGATTCTCATGACCAGCGGGGCCACCATTGCCGGGCACTTCCCGCTGACCCTGGTCACCGGCGCCGGCGCCGCCGCCCGCAACTCGATCGGCTTGGTGCTCGTCGGCGGCATGGCCGTCGGAACCCTTTTCACTCTCTTCGTCATCCCATCGATCTACATGCTCGTGGCCCGCGACCATTCGAAACGCCCGGTCCGCGAACCCGCCGGGTCGACCGGATCGGACGCGCCCCTTCCTCCAATTTCAAAACGCAACCCATCGACCGCCTAACCGACGGCTTCCGTACCGCTTTCGTTTTTCAGCAACGTGTCGATGATATGGCGAAGATAGCGGGCGGCCCGAGCGACATCGAACCGCGTTGATGCAGCACCCCGGTGACCGCCGCCTTCGCAGCCGGCGAGCAGTTTGCCGACGTGCACGTTGCAGTGGGGGTTGAAGATGCTGTGGCCGATGTTGACCACCACGGTATCCTTTTTCGTGTTCTCGTAGCGGATGCGCACATTGACCACGGTTTCGGGGAACATGCAGTAGACCAGGAAACGATTTCCCGACGGCGGATGGTCCAGCCCACGCAGGTCGGTGATGGATACGTGTTTTTCAATGCGCGTATGGGCTTCTATCACATCCGCGTAGCGCGCGTTCTGCTCCACCACCGTGCGGCAGTGCTTTGCCACTTCCGGGTCGGCCATGACGTCCCGCATGGATTTCTCCCGGAGCAACCGCACCAGCCGGTTCCAATAGGATACCCCATCGCTATCCTCGCCCGATACCGTCATGGACAACAGCACGTAGTCGAACTTCTCGGGCTGCAACACCATGCCCTGGGTGAAGTCAGCCGAGTCGACGCGGTCGGCCCAATGGACCAGTTCGGTGTAGTCGCGCTCCAGGCGGGGCTTGAAGTATTCGAGGACCAGGCTCGCGGCCGAGGGCGCTTTCCGGAACAAGCCCCGGAAGGGTCGATCGGCGGTGTTGGTGGCGTGATGGTCGAACCAGAGCTCGCAGTCGGGATGAAACGGCAGGTTGGCGACGATGTCGCCGGCGCGAATGTCGGCCAGGCCTTTCTGAAATTCGTTCGGTTCGAGCCATCTAACCGGCCGCTGGATGTCCAGCGCATCCGAAATCAAGACCGCGCAAACGACTCCGTCGAAGTCCGGTCTGGTCACGATCCGCATAAAAACGTCCAGCCCGATCCGGTGAAATGGGCAACGATAGGTCAGCCGGTCTTGCGATGGGACTGCCGGAGGCCCGCTTGACCTGTACCACGGGATGGGCCATCCGGCCTTTCCACCCTGAATTACCTCCCGCAGATCAATGACACCTCGACGAGCACATCGCGGGGGAGCCGTGCCACTTCAACCGTCTCCCGGGCCGGCGGAGTGTCGCCGAAATAGGTGGCATACACACCGTTGAACCTGCCGAAATCCTCCATGCTCTTGAGGAAACAACTGGCCTTGAGGGCATCGGCGAGACTCATGCCTGCGGCCTCGGCGACGGCCGCGAGGTTTTCCATGACCCGTTTGGTCTGCACCTCGATGTCGCCCTGAACCAGCTGGCCGGTCTTCGGGTCGAGGGGAATCTGGCCGGAGATAAAGAGCAGATTGCCCAACTGAACGGCCTGGCTGTATGGCCCGATGGCCTGGGGGGCGAGAGCGGTAGCGATTCTTTTTTTCATGAAAATGTTCCTTATTAGAGTTGGAAATGCAGAAAGCTGTAATGCTTGACGGCTAAGGCGTTTCTTCGCGACGTTGGTCTTTCAGCCTTTCAGCCTTCCGGCGTTCCAGCCATTTCGGCTCATTTGGCTTCTCTGATTTTCTCCGTCAGCTCCGGGACAAACTCCAGCACGTCGGCCACCACTCCCACGTTGGCGACCTGGAAGATGGGCGCCTTGGGATTCTTGTTGACGGCGACGATGAAGGGGTTGCCCTTGAGGCCGCCCATGTGTTGGAACGAGCCGCTGATGCCAAGCGCCAGGTAGACCTTGGGCTTGACGGTCTTGCCCGAGGTGCCGACCTGGCGGGATTTCTCCAGCCATTTCGCGTCCACGATCGGCCGCGAGCAGGACACCACCGCACCCATGGTCTGGGCCAGTTCCTCGGCCACGGGGATGTTCTCCTTGTCGCCGAAGCCGCGGCCGACCGAGACGAGGACGTCCGCCTTGGTGATGTCGACGTCCCCGACTTCGGCCTGGACCACTTCGACAAACCGCCGACGGGCGGAAAGGCCAACGGCCTCTCCGGACTTGTCGACCACCTGGCCGCCGGCCGATCGGGACTCATCGGGCCTAAACGAGCCGGAACGCACGCTGATCACCGCCCCGTTCGACACATCGCAGGCGAGGTGCGTGCTGGCCTGGCCGTTGAATTCCTGGCGCACGACCTTGAGGGTCGCACCCGCGAGTCCGTCGATGCCGACCACGTCGGGAATGCAGGTGGCCCCCATTTTCACGGCCAGCCCCGGTCCGAGGTCCATGCCGAAGGTGTTGTGCGGCAGCAGCAGCACGGCGCCCTTGGGCAGAAGCTTGAGCAGCAGCGGCCGTACCAGTTCCGCGTTGGGGTAGATGAGCGCCGCCGCGCCGACCTTCCAGACCTGCTTGTAGGAGGCGGCCACCTCCTGGCACACGGCGTCCAGGCCTGCGCCCGCGCCGGTGAGAATAGCGGTCGGGGATGCGTCGGGAAATATGTTCCGGGCGGCGCTGATCAACTCGAGGGCCGAATCGTCCGCGACGCCATCCTTGTGAACGATGAATGCGAAAACCTGCGCGGCCATTACTTGAGCCCTCCTTTGGCTTTCAGAAGATCGAGCAGCTTGGCGGCGATCTCGGCGGTGCTGCCCTGCAGAATTTCGGCACCGGCGCCGGCCGGCGGCACAAAGTAGTCGACGCGTTTGACGCCGGCGCCGGCCTGGCCCACAGCGGCGGGGTCGATCCCCAGGCGGCCCGCGTTCATGACGGGGATCTCCACCGAGGCCACTTTGCGGATGCCCCGGATTCCCACGTAGCGCGGCTCGTTGATGCCCGTCTGAATCGAGAGCACGCAGGGCATTTCGATCTCGTTGATCTCCTGGTTGCCGCCCTCGATTTCGCGGCCGATTTTGAGTGTGTGTCCGTCCTGCACCTCGATTTTGTTCACGAGCGAGGCGTAGGGCCAGTCCAGCAGGGCGGCCAGCATGCCGCCGACCTGCGCGGCCCCGTCGTCGGCCTGGGCGCCGGTGAGGACCAGGTCGTATTGGCCCTTCAGGACCGCCGCCTTCAAGATGGCGGCGATGCCCTTGCCGTCGGACCCCTCGAAGGCCGGGTCGACCAGAAGCAGTCCCTGGTGGGCGCCCATGGCCATCTCGCGGCGGACAACCTCTTCCGCCTCCTCGTTGCCGATCGAGGCCACGGTCACGGACCCGCCGACCCGGTCGACGATCTGGATGGCCTCCTCGACGGCGTAGTTATCCCACTCGTTCACCGAGTAAACGAGGTCGTCGCGCTTGATGTCGGAGCCGTCGGCCTTGACCTCGATCTCGTTCTCGGCGGAGTCGGGAACGCGCTTGACACACACTAAGATCTCCATCTTCATCCTCCCCTCAGATTTTCAAACTCTGCAACTCCCCTGGATGCGTTCAGCCGGTGTCGTGTTTCAGGCGTCACGTTGCACGTGACGATCGATCAGCTCGCACAAGTCGATTACCTCCATCTTACCCTCCAGGCCGGCCACCTTGATGGCATCCTCGATGTTGACGAGGCAGAAGGGGCAGGCCGTCACGATCACGTCGGCCCCGGCGCTTTTCGCCATCTGCACCCGCACGACCCCCATGCGCTGCTCCTCCTCGGGCTCGTAGAAAAGGTTGAGACCGCCGCCCCCGCAACAGAAGGATCGGTCGCGGCAGGCGCCGGTCATCTCGACCCGCCGGATCCGCGGGATGTTGTCGATAGCCTGCCGGGGCGCATCGTAAAGCGCGTTGTGGCGGCCGAGGTAGCACGGGTCGTGATAGACGTAGGTCCGGGAGGCGTTCTCCTCGGGCTTGAGCCTGAGCTTACCGCTGCGGATGCCGGCGACGATGACCTCGCTGATGTGCTGCACCGGCGGTAGATGGGAATAGTCCTTTTTAAGGGCGTTGTAGGCGTGGGGGTCGCTCGCCACGATGCGCTTGACCTCTGCCGCCTGGATGGCCTCGGTGTTCTGCTCCTTCAGGCTCTGGAAGAGCATCTCCTCGCCGAATCGCCGCACCTCGTGGCCGCTGTCCTTCTCGTCCTTCCCCAGGATGCCGAAATCGACACCGGCCGCGCACAGGATGCGGGCCGTGGCCTGGGCGATTTTCTGCATGCGGTCGTCATAGGAGGTGATGCTGTCGACAAAGTAGAGCGTTTCCGCCGCCGCGCCTTTTTCGAAGAGTTTCACCGGGCTGTCCGCCCCGGCGCCGGCGGCCCAGTCGGCGCGTTTCTTCTCCATCTTGCCCCACGGGTTGCCCCGCTTTTCAAGGGCGCTCAAGGGCTTCTGCAGCGACTGGGGCACCATACCCTCGTCCACCATGCCGCGGCGCAGATCCACCATCTTGTCGATGTATTCGATCCCCACCGGGCACTCCTCCTCGCAGGCGCCGCAGGTGGTACAGGACCAGATTTCGTCCTCGCTGTAAATGCCGCCGATGAGCGCCGGGGCCTCGCCGGCGGCCGGCCCGACCAGCGGGTAGTGCGCGAAGGCGTAGTCGCGCGCCTTGATCGAGACGAACCGCGGGGACAGCGGCCGTTTGACGCGGTTGGCCGGGCAATGGTCCGAACAGCGGCCGCAATCGGCGCAGCTGTAAAAGTCCAACATGTGCTTCCAGGTGAAATCCTCGAACCTCTTGACGCCGAAGGACTTGATCTCGTCCAGCTTGCTCTCGTCGACGCCGTGGCGCACGGGCTTCACGTTGCCCAGATCGAGCCGCATGAAAAACACGTTGAACAACGAGGTGATGACGTGGAAGTGTTTGCCCATCGGCAGGAAGCACAGAAAGAAGAAAAAGGTCAGGTCGTGGATCGTGTAGGCCGCCAGGTGAAGGCCCTGGAGGGCGCCGATCGAAGCGGCCCCCAGCACGTGCCGAAACAGCCACACCAGCGTGAGCGGGGGGCCAAGCTGCGCGCGCTGTCCCTGCAGCGCCTGGGCCGCCATGAGGCTCGCCTCGAACAGGCTCTCCGTGATCAACAAGGTGGCGATGAGACCCAGGACGAGCAGCGCCTCGGGCGTGTGGTCCTTGCCGTATTTCTCGGGGACGGCGTAACGCGCCGGTTTGAACACGCCGCGCCGGACAGCGAGGATGGCGACGGCGATGAACACCGCCGTGCCGGCGTAGTCTTTTAAAACGTTATAGGCCGCACCGAGGATGCCGCCGAAGCCCGGCAGCGTGAACCCGTCCACGAATCCGACAACCACCAGCTGGGTCGAACGGGCGGCGAGAATGAGAAAGCCGAAAAAGAGAATGATGTGCAACACGCCGGCGAGCATGTAGCGGGGTTGGCGCCATTGGCCGAGCCAGATCTTGAAGACCGCCCGGATCCGCTCCGGGATGCGCTGGAGGCGATGGTCCGGCGCTGCCTTCAGCAGGGGCTCGATCCGGCGCCGCATGATCCAGGCGAAAATTCCGATACCGGCGAGCGGGATCAGGATGAAAAGGATTTTCGCGGGTATCCCGGCCAGCGTGGCGGAGGCGGGGGAAATCAGCGCGGGTTCCATGTGGATGTCCTTTCCGTCGCAACGTATTCGTTCGACCCCTGCTACGACGCTATAAAGAGATTTTTATAGCATGAAGTCCGGCTCGGAACAACCTGGATCATTGTTCTCAACCCCTGCCCCCTTCCCCGCTTGCACTCTGGATAACACCCCGTCGCCCCTATTTGCCCCCGAAGGCGTCCTCGGGGATGTCCACGGCGGCGCTGCCGGAAGCCAGGATGGCGTTCATTTTACCGAATGTGACCGGCAGCAGCGTGTGAATGAAAAACTCGGCGCTCTTGATCTGTCCCTCGTAATAGAGCGTATCCTTCTGCCTGGGGCCGGCGGTAAGCTTCTCGGCGGCGATGCGCGCGCGCCACAGGAGCATCCACGCCATGACCACGTCCCCGCAGACTTCCAGGAACGGATGGGCATGGGCGAAGGCCGTGAGCACCTTGTCGGACATGGCGGCAGCACCCAGGTGCATGGCCACCTCGCCGAGCCTGGGTACAGCCGACTCGGCCTTTTCGGCGAGCGGCGCCGTGCGGGCAACCGCCTTGGCGACAGTGAGGGCGCTCTGGATTTCGCCGAGCAGGTCCATGATGGGCCGGCCCTTGTTCTGGCCGAGCTTGCGGCCGAGCAGGTCCATGGCCTGGATGCCGTTGGTGCCCTCGTAGATCGGCGTGATGCGGCAGTCGCGCAGGAGCTGCTCCATGGGGTATTCGCGGATGTAGCCGTAGCCTCCGTAGACCTGGACCCCGAGGTTGCAGACCTCGCAGCACCGCTCCGTCACGTAGCCCTTGGCGATGGGGATCAGGAAGTCCACCAGGCCCTGGACCCTGGCCCGGCTCTCCCCGTCCGCCGCGGTACGCAGGCGGTCTTCGCAGAGACCGACGTAGTAGAGCAGACTCCGAATGCCCTCGACGTAGACCTTCATGGTCATCAGCATGCGGCGTACATCCGGGTGCTGGATGATGGGCACCGACGGAGCGCTCTTGTCGAGGGTTTTCAGGAGATGCCGGCCCTGGATGCGCTGGCGGGCGTAGTTCACTGCGTACAGGTAAGCGGGGCTCGCGCAGGCCAGCGCCTGGGTTCCGACCAGGAGCCGGGCCTCGTTCATCATCAGGAACATGGCCCGCATGCCTTTATTCTCCTCCCCGAGGAGGGTTCCCCGGCACTGGCCCTTGGATCCCAGCGCCAGCGCGCAGGTGGCGTTGCCGTGGATGCCCATCTTTTCTTCGATCCCGGTGCAGACCACGTCATTCGGCTCGCCCAGGCTGCCGTCGTCGTTGACCCAGATCTTGGGCACGATGAAAAGCGAGATCCCGGCGGTGCCCGGAGGCGCGCCTTCGATGCGAGCCAGCACCGGGTGAATGATGTTCTCGGCCAGGTCGTGTTCGCCCGAGGAGATAAAGATCTTGTTGCCGGTAATGGAGTATGTGCCGTCCGGGTTCCGGACGGCCGTCGTGGTGAGGGCACCCACGTCGGAGCCAGCCTCCGGCTCGGTCAGAAGCATGGTGCCGGTCCAGTGGCCGGTGTACATGTTTTTGAGAAAAAGGCGCTTCTGCTTTTCGGTGCCGAAGCTTTCAACCAGTTTGCCGGCGCCGTGGGTGAGACCGGAGTACATGACAAAGGCGAAGTTGGCCCCGTTCAGGTAATCGGCGGCGGCCAGGGCCACGCTGCGCGGCATCCCCTGCCCGCCCCACTCGGGTGCTTCGGTCATCGCCAGCCACTCGCCTTCCTTGAAGGCTTTCCACGCCTTGTGGAAGGATGCGGGCACGGTCACCCGGCCGCTGTCGAAGCGGGCCCCCTGGCGGTCGCCGTCCACTTGGGTGGGCAGAATCTCCTTTACCGCGAGATTCCGGGCTTCGGAAATGACGAGATCGATCGCCTTGCGGTTGAACTCTCCAAAGCTCTCATGCTGCGCCAGTTCCTCCACCTTCAATTGCTCGTGCAGGACGAAATCGACATCCCTTCGGTCCGCAATGACCTGGGCCATAATTCCTCCTTAAATTTCATAATATGGTCTCGTCGTTTTTATCTCTGAACCGCATCGGTCGGTTTTCGATCCGATTCACTGCCCCGTTCTGTCCGGACCCGATCCCCTTGATGAACAGATCGACCAGCGGGTCGGCCATGGATGCAAGGTCGTAGCTCCGACCCGAGTGCAACCAGGTGCGGATCACCTCGTCCACCGCGCCCAGGATAAAGCGTTTGACCAGGCCCAGGTAGAGGTCCTTGCGGATGCTCCCCTCGCTCTGGCCCTGTTCCACGATCTCGGCAATGATATCGAGATACATCTTAGCCATGTCGCGGATCTGCGCTTCGACCAGGCGGCTGCTCTGGTGGGTCTCCACCTGGTAGACCACCGCCATGTCGGGATCGCGCTGAAACTCGGATAGGTGCATGCACACGAGGTTGCGCAGTTTTTCGACGCTGTTCTCGGCCCGGTCAACCTCCTGGCGGAAGCAGGCGAACACCTGCCGGGCCTTGTATTCAAAAAACTGGACCAGGATGTCATCCTTGTTCTTGAAATAAAGGTAGATGGTGCCGTCGGCCACACCGGCTTCCCGGGCTATTTGCGAAATGGTCGACTGGCGGAACCCGTGTCTAGCGAAAACCTTCACGGCGGCTTCCAGGATACGGTCATACTTGGAATTTTTCTCTTTAGGATCCTGAAGCTCCATTCCCGCCTCTTTTATGAATTTATATTCATTAATGTATCAAAGCAATCGCTACACGTCAAGATGGAAATTAATGAGATAAAATTATATAACTATATGATTTTAAAATTTAATTTAATTTTTAGATTATTCTTGGAATTATTGCGTGGGATAAGTTGGATATGAATGAACACTCATTCATCAATTACCGATTGCACAACATAAAAAAGACCCTTCCCGGCTTTGCCGGGAAGGGTCTAATCGGCGTGATAGGATCAGCGGTTAGATGACGGCCGTCATACCTTAGGCCGCGGAAGCATTCCGGCTCTTTCGGCGATTTCCGGCACGCGGTGTTCCCACTCGATAGCCATGAGGTGGACGCCATGCACGCCTTTCATCTCCTTGAATTCCGCGATCTGCTCGAGGGCGATCTTGATCCCCTCCTCGGCCTGTTTATCCCGCGCAACGCCCTGCAGGCGGCTGATGATCTCGTCCGGCACGTCCATGCCGGGCACTTTGCCCTTCATGTACTTGGCCATACCGAGGCTCTTCATCGGGGTGACGCCGGCAAGAATGTAAGCCTTTTCGGTCAGCCCCATGTCGTTCGCCTGACGGATGAACTCGCGGAACTTGGCCATGTTGTAGATGCACTGGGTCTGGACGAAATCCACTCCGGCGCTGATCTTCTTGGCCAGCCGGTGCACACGCCACTCGAAGGGGTCGGCGAAGGGGTTGGAGGCGGCGCCGATGAAAATCTGGGGTTTTCCGTCCAGATCGGCCCCGCTCAAAAATTTGCCCTCGTCGCGCATTTTTTTCACCGTGGAGATGAGCTGCATGGAGTCGATGTCGAAGACCCCTTTGGCGGTGGGGTGATCGCCGAACTGGCAGTGGTCGCCCGACAGACAGAGCATGTTGCGGATGCCCAGCGCACAGGCTCCGAGGATGTCGGCCTGCATGGCCAGGCGGTTGCGGTCGCGGCAGACCATCTGGTAGTTGGGCTCGAGACCCTCCTGGATGAGAATGAGGCTGGCCGCCCAGCTCGCCATGCGCACCATGGCCGTCTGGTTGTCGGTGATGTTCACGGAATCCACGCGGCCCTTGAGAAAAACGGCCTTCTTACGGACCTCTTCGGCATGGGCGCCCCGTGGTGGGCCCAGCTCGCCGGTGAAGGCAAAATGTCCCGCGGTCAGCACTTTTTCCAAATTGCTTCCTGATTTCATCTCGGCATCCTTATGACAGGGTGATATGTGAAACGTCTGAAAACTAGGTCTTGGCCTTTTCGGGTTTCGTGTAGCCGGGCTGGATCAGCGTCCGCGGGGTGGTGTCCTTCCACTCCTGGGGCGGCTGCACCTTCAGGAGGCAGTCCAGGCGGCCCTGGGCCTTCAGCCGTTCATAGATGTTGAACCAGGCGCAGGGCTGGTCGGCGTTGATTTCGCAGCTGCCCTTGTTGGTGCCGCCGCACGGCCCGTTGTAGAGGCCCTTGGCGCACATCGTGACGGGGCAGATCCCCCCGGTGAGACCGAGAACGCACCGGCCGCAGGAGCGGCAGCGCTCCTCGTACCAACCGACATCCTGGTTCACCGCCAGGCCGCAGGTATCCACCGCCGGGAACACGGGCTTGTCCGGGAAACGCTCGGCCAGGAACTGGATGCCTACGCCGCAGGCCATGGAGATGAGAGCGTCGTAGTCCTTCACCATGCCGTCCAGCTGAGCGAGGTACTCGCGGTCGCACTGCCGCTCCAGCGTGATCGAACCCAACTCCACGGGGTTGTTGGCCAGCTTGCGGCCCATGTCCAGCTCCGTGGCCAGGACCGCCACTTCCTTCTCCCCGCCGGCCAAACAGACGGCAACACATGTGCCGCAGCCCACGACCAGCACCTTCTTGTGGCCTTTGACCAACTGCATGATCTCATCGAACGGTTTGCGCTTGGCGACTATCATCTTGCCTCCATGGCCGCCCCCTCCGGGGTGGCGGCAGGGTTTAAGGGTTCAGGGTGCTATGGGTTCAAGCGAACAACCCTCGGTTTCTTTCACTCGAACCCCGGGCCCCTCGACCCCGCGGACCCTATTGCGATATTGTGGTGATGGCGTGAATACGAGTGCTGTCAAACACCGTCGCCGGTCAGGCGACACCCGCTTTTTTTTTCAGCGGGTTCGGCCCCAGCTTCTGGATGTTCTCGGTCATCTCCTTGGCGTAAGCGGCAAACGTCGGGCCTTCGCCGGAGGACAGGTTGTACATCCGCACGCGCTCAGGCTCCAGGCCGACTTCCTGCAGCAGGGAGCGCACGTGATTGACACGCTCCCGGCAGCGAAGGTTGCCCTGATTGTAATGGCAGGCCCCTTCCAGGCAGCCGACGCAGTAGACGCCGTCGGCGCCCTTCTGGATCGCCGTCAGCATGTGGATCACGTCCACCTTGCCGGTGCACGGCACCAGGATGATCTTCACGTTGCTCGGGTAGTTCAGTCGCATGGAACCTGCCAGGTCCGCAGCCGAGTACCCTCAGTATTCGCAGCAGAACGCGATGATGTTGGGTTCGAACTCCGGCATTAGCCCACCTCCTCCGCCAGCAGCGCTTCGATCTTGCACACGAGCTGGGGATCCTCGTAAAAACTCAGGTTGATGGTCTGCCGCGGGCACACCGCCGTGCAAACGCCGCAGCCGTGACAGAGGGCCTCGTTGATCTCAACGACCTTCTCCTTGTCATTGTACAGTGGGACACCGAAGGGGCAGGAGCGCACGCAGGTAAGGCATTTCACGCAACGCTCCGTGTCGACCTTGGCCGTGATGGCGGAAAGTCTCACGGAATCCTTGGCCAGCAGTGTACTGGCCCGCGCCGCCGCGGCCTGCGCCTGCGCGATGGTCTCCGAGATCAGCTTGGGCCCGTGGGCCGTGCCGCAGAGGTAGACCCCCTCGCTCGGCATGTCCACCGGCCGCAGTTTAACGTGGGCCTCGATGAAGAAACCCTCCGGGTTGCGGTTGAACTTCATGATGCCGCTCAGCTCCGCGGTGTCCGCCGCCGTGACCCCGGCGCTCAGCACCACCCGGTCCGCCACGATCTCGAGCTCCCGCTGCAGCACGTGGTCCTTCACCCGCACCGCGATCCCCTCCGCCGTGTTGATCACCTGGGGGGGGGCCTCCGGTTCGAACCGGATGAAGATCACACCCTGCTTGCGGGCCTCGGTGTAATAATCCTCGAGCAGGCCGTAAGTGCGGATGTCCCGGTACAGGATGTAGACCTGTGCCTCTGGGTTGAGCTTCTTGATGTTCAGGGAATTTTTCACGGCGTTCTGGCAGCAGATGCGCGAGCAGTTCACGTTTTCCTCGTTGCGGGAGCCCACGCACTGGATCATGACCACACTCTGCAGGTCCGCGGCGCCCTTTTCGGCCAGCGCGTCGCTCAGCTCGACCTGGGTCATGACACGCCCGTCCTGGCCGTAAAGGAATTCCTTGGGACGGTACTCGGTAGCGCCGGTTGCCACCAGGATCACGCCATGCTCGATCCGCTCCGGCTGGCCGCCGGAGCCGCACTGCACGGTCGTGGTAAAGTTGCCCTTGAAACCCTCGCAGGCGGTAATCCGGGCCTGGGTCAGCACGCGGATCTTCGGGTGGCCGGTCACCCGGGCGGTCAACTGCTTGAGGTAATCCTGAATGTCCGCGCCCTCGATGGTGTGGTGCAGCCGGCGGGCAAAACCGCCCAACTCGGCCTCTTTTTCGACGAGCACCACCGCGAAGCCCTGGCGCGCGAGCCCCAGGCCGGCATTCATGCCGGCGATCCCGCCGCCGATCACGAGGGCC
Source organism: Deltaproteobacteria bacterium (assembly GCA_016219005.1). Taxonomy (GTDB): domain Bacteria; phylum Desulfobacterota; class Desulfobacteria; order Desulfobacterales; family SpSt-501; genus SpSt-501. Next base: position 21,072 of record JACRCN010000092.1, on the reverse strand, counting down.
TGCTTGTTGATCGAGACCACCTTGCTGTGCAGCGTCTTGAGGGTGGCAGCACGGGCGACCGACATCCGGACGAGATCCCTGGCTTTGCGGGTGGCGGCGTCGTGATCGCCGGAGTGCACCCAGGAGTCCTGGTTGCGGATGTTGGCCATCTCGAACAGATAGGGGTTCAGGCCGCAGGCTTCCAGGGTCTCCATGAACATGGGGGCGTGGGTCTTGGGGCTGCAGGAGGCCACCACCACGCGGTTGAGCTTGTGCTCTTTGATCTTCTCCTTGATTTTCTCCTGGGTGTCCTGGCTGCAGGTGAAAAGGTTCTCGTCGGCGTAGACCACATGGGGCAGCTTCTCGGCGTAGGCCCGCACTCCGGGCACGTCCACCACGCCGCCGATGTTGATGCCGCAGTTGCACACGAAGACCCCGATGCGCGGGTCCTCCTCGGAGACGTCCAACTCCTCGGGCAGCTGAATCTTCTGGATGTCCCGGCCGCGGGCCTCGGCCAGGTCGGCTCCGGCCATCACGGCCGCCGCGCTGGCATCGGTCACGGAGCTCGGGATGTCCTTCGGCCCCTGGAACACGCCACAGGCATAGACCCCGGGCCGGGAGGTTTCAACCGGCGCGAAAGGCTCGTTGGCGGCAAAGCCGGACTTGTGGAGGTCCACCCCCAGCTTCTTGGCGAGCGCAAGGGTCGCGGGCGTGATCTGCAGCCCGACGGAAAGCACCACCATGTCGAACTCTTCGAGCTTTAGGTCGCCGGCGTCGTTCACGTATCGGATCGACAGGTTGCCGGTTTCGGGCAACACGTCCACGGAGTGGACCCGCGAGCGCACGAAGCGGATGCCGTCTTTGACGGCCCGCAGGTAGTACTTCTCGTAGTCCTTGCCGAAGCTGCGGATGTCCATGTTGAAGATGGTGCACTCCAGGTCGCCGTGGGCGTGCTCCTTGGCGATCATGGCGTCCTTCAGCGCGTACATGCAGCACACCGATGAGCAGTAGCTGTTGCCGCACTGGTTGTTGTCGCGCGAGCCCACGCACTGCAGCCAGGCGATCCGTTTGGGCTCCGTATCGTCCGCCAGCCGCTTAAGGTGCCCCATGGTGGGGCCGGTGGCGCTCAGGATGCGTTCGAACTCGAGGCTGGTCACCACGTTGGGGCTGCTGTTGTAGTGGTAGATGTTCTCCAGACGCGACGGGTCGAACGGCTCGGAGCCCGGGCACAGGATCAGGGATCCCACCTGGATTTCGAGGGTCTCGGGTTGCTGGGTGTGGTCGACCGCCTTGGCGAGGCAGGCCTTCACGCACTGGTAGCACTCCGAGCAGATGCCGCAGCGCAGGCAGCGCTGGGACTCCAGTCGCGCCTCTTTCTCGTCGTAGCCGAACGACACCTCGAGGAAGTTGCACTCCCGGGCCGCCGGGTCCAGACAGCGCACCGTCACACGGGAGTGCAGCGGCTCGCCGGCCAAATCCGGCTTCACGTGTTCCCATTCCTTCTGCCGGCCTGCGCGCAGATCCAGCCCGTTGATGTAACGGTGGATGCTCTCAGCGGCCTCTTTGCCGCTCGCCACCGCCTCCACCACCGACTTGGGCCCGTGGAAGGCGTCGCCACCCGCAAACACCCACTCCAGGTTGGTCTGCAGGGTGACCGAATCGGCCTGCAGGCCGCCGACCCGGGAGAAGGCGATGCCCTGGCCGTCCAGGTGGGCGCGGTCGGTGCTCTGACCGATGGAGATGATGATCGTATCGGCGAACATCGGGGTGCAGGCGCTCTCGTCGTACTGGGGGTTGAAGCGTTTGTTCTCGTCAAAAACCGCCGTACAGGTCTTGAACTCGAGGCCCGAGACCCGCCGGCGCTTGTCGATGAAAAAGGCCTTCGGCCCGAAGCTGTTGACGATCGTAATATCGCTTTCCAGGGCCTCCTGGATTTCGTGCGCCCAGGCGGGCATTTCCTCGCGTCGCTCCAGGCAGACCATGGTGACGTTCTTGGCGCCCAGGCGCTTGGCGGTGAGTGCCACGTCCACGGCCACGTTGCCGCCGCCGACGACGAGCACGTCCTGGCCGATTTCGATTTTCCGGCCCAGGGCGGCGTCGCGCAGGAATTCAACGCCCTGCAGCACGCCCGCGGCATCCTCGTTTTCAACACCCAGGCGACGGCCGCCGTGCAGGCCGATCCCCAGGAACACCGCCTTGAAACCGTCCGCCTTCAGACTGTCCAGGGTGATGTCCTGGCCGAAGGTGACGCCGGTCTGGATGGCGACCCCCATCTTCCGGATCACCTCGATCTCGAAGTTCAGAATGTCGCGGGGCAGACGGTAGGCGGGGATCCCGACCGCCATCATGCCGCCGGCGACCGGCAGCTTTTCAAACACCGTGACCTGGTAGCCCTGCTTGGCCAGGTAATAAGCGGCCGTGAGCCCGGCCGGACCCGAGCCGATGACGGCCACCTTCTCCGGCCGCGGCGCGCCAGCGGCCGGGATGGCCGGTTCACCCCGGGAACGCTCGACATCGGCGAGGAACCGATGCAGCTCCCGGATGGCGAGCGGCTGGTCAAGGTCGCTGCGGGTGCACATTTTTTCGCAGGGGTGATGACAGACACGGCCGCACACCGCGGGAAAGGGGTGCTCCTCCCGGAACAGTTCCAGTGCCTCTTGATACTTGCCCGCGTTGATCAGGGCGATGTAGCCCTGGATGCTGACGTGCGCAGGGCAGGTCGCCTTGCAGGGCGCGGTGCCGCGCTTGTTGATGGCGTAGGCGCCCGGCATGGCCTGGGCGTAGTGCTTGTAGATTGCCTTGCGCTGCGAGAGCCCCTCGTCATAGGTGTTGGTCGTCTCGATGGGGCAGACCTTGGTGCATTCGCCGCAGCTCGTGCACTTGGCCAGGTCTACGTAGCGGGGGTTGCGACGGACCGTCGCCGTGAAGTTACCGGGTTCCCCTTTGAGATCGATGAGTTCGGAATTGGTGAGCAAATCGATGTTTGTGTGCCGGCCGACCTCGACCAGTTTGGGCGAGATCACTCACATGGCACAGTCGTTGGTGGGGAAGGTCTTGTCCAGCTGAGACATCATTCCGCCCACGGTGGGCAGCTTGTCGACCAGATAGACCTTGAAATCCGAGTTGGCCAGGTCGAGGGAGGCCTGCATGCCGGCGATGCCGGCGCCGATGACCATCACTGATCCGCTTTTCGTGCCTGTTGCTGATGCCATAGTTTCTCCTCACGATAGGGCATGTACGACGGTGGGCCTTCCATAAAATGCAGGTTCGAACATCGGCTCGATACCACAAGGTAGGAAACACCGCCAAAGGTGCGATTATGCCCGTGGCTATTTAAAGTGTCAAGGAAATTTGCTCCCCGAGGCTCCAAATTTTCCACGCCTCTCAATGCTCTTCGGCCAGTTATTGCACCTGATAGGATTTGAGCTTCCGTCTTAATGTATTCAGGCCGATCCCGAGGGCACGGGCGCTTTGGACTTTGTTGCCTCCCAGCTGACGATAGACGCTCAGAATGTGGTTTTTCTCGACCTGAGCGAACGGCAGGATCGGGCCATCCTGGCCCGGGCTTCTGCCGGCAGCACCGGGCCGACATTTGCGGACCTGCTCCGGGAGGCACTTCAACGAAATCGCGAGCCCCTGCGCCAGGTTGACCGCGGCCTGGAGGATGGATTTAAGCTCACGCACGTTGCCCGGGTAAGCGTACCCCAGCAGGGCACGCAAGGCCGCTTCGTCCGCCCGGCATTGCCGGCCGGCCGGGGAGAAGTCCCTCAGGAAATGCTCGATGAGCAAGGGGATGTCTTCCGGGCGCTCCCGCAGGGCGGGCAGATGGAGCCAGCTTCCCCGGATGCGGTAGAAAAGATCCCGCCGGAACCGCCCGTCGGCGATCATCTGATCCAGATCCTCGTTGGTTGCGGCCACGAACCGCACGTCGGCCTTCTGCTGGGTGCTGCTCCCCACCGGGGTGAACTCCCCGTCCTGCAGCACCCGCAGGAGCTTGCCCTGCATGGCCAGCGGGAGGTTCCCGATCTCGTCCAAAAACAGGGTCCCGCGATTGCAGTGTTTCAAGTGACCCGCACGTTCTTTTTCCGCGCCGGTGAACGCCCCCTTGGTGTGGCCGAAGAATTCGGCATCGAACAGCTCGTTGGTCAGCGCCGCCATGTTGACGGGCAAAAACGGTTGCTCGGCGCGGGGGCTCGCGGCGTGGATGGCCCGGGCCAGGAGTTCCTTGCCGGTGCCGCTCTCGCCGGTGACCAGTATGGGGACGTCGCTGCCGGCGTGCAGCTCGGCCTCCTTGAGCACCCGCAGAAGCCCCTTCGAACGGGTGAGAATCGGCTGGAAGGCTGCCGGATGGGAGAACGCGGGGGGCTGCCTGCTCTTTTCCACGTGCAGGATGTCCAGCAGGCGCTTGCGTTCCAGCGCCCGCTTGACGGCGAAGATCACCTCGTCTTCGGAAACCGGTTTGACGAGATAATCGTAGGCGCCTTTTCGCAGGCAATTGACGGCGGTGCGTGCGTCGTTCATGGCGGTGACCATGATGCATTCGGTGGCCGGACTGGTTTTCTTGATGACCTCCAGCAGGGCCTGCCCGTCCATCTCCGGCATGCCGATATCGATCACCGCCACATCGTAGGTAACATTCGATTCGAACAACTCGGCGGCCTGCCGCGGATCCTCCAACGCGTCTACCGCCTTGAACCCGCTTGCGTTCAGCCGGTTTCTGGAAAGATCGAGGTAGTCACGGTCGTCATCGACAATCAAAATGCGTGGGCTCATGGCGCCTTACCTTAATTCGGGGGTTGAAGGGATTCCATGTCATTCTGGGATAGGCCACTATGGCACAGGCTTACAACTATTCAATTTTCAATATAATCCTCTAACACTGAGCCATAATGGCAGAGTCTTTCCTTCAATTCAAGCCTTTTGATTCGTGACCGGGCTGCCTCTATCTATTTTTCAACATCCTTAAATTTATATATAAAAAACAAATGCCGGCACAAACGCTGAATACGGCACAGGGATTGCTCTACGATAAATAGATAAGGTCAACGCTATTCGCACCGTACTCCCTGTCTTTCGCACGAAACTGACATCATTCCAGGCCGTTTCACATGCCGGCCTTCATCGGGAGGGAGCGTTTATGGCGCTTCAAGGGAAATTCGAGACCGGAGAATTCGCCATCATAGCCGAGATGGAGCCCCCCAAAGGCGTGAATGTCGCCGCCACGGTTTCGCATGCCAAGCGCGTCAAGGACCGCGTAGCCGCCTTTCTCATCCCGGAAATGAGCCACGCCGTGATGCGCATGAGCGCCTTGGGCGCCGCCATGCTGCTGGAGCGGGACGGCATGGAAACCGTGATGCAGATGTGCTGCCGTGACCGCAACCGTCTGGCGCTGCAAGGAGACCTGTTGGCGGCTGCGGCCTGTCGGGTCCGGAACATCGCCGTCGTCGACGGAGAAGACGCAAGCTATGGAGATCACCACCAGGCCCGGGCCGTTCACGACGTCAGCCTGCTCGAGTTGCTACACGTCATGCAGACCCTTCAAAGCGGCCGGGACATGTCGGGCGTCGAGCTTGACGGCACCCCGAATTTTCTCGTCGGATCGACGACCCATGCCGGTGCCAAAGGAAGGTCGGCCGAAATCGAAGTGGAGCAGATGACGCAGCGCGCGGAAGCGGGGGCCCGCTTTTTCATCACGCCGCCGCTTTTCGACCTGGAGTTGATCCGGCCGTTTTTGCGCCGGGTCGACCGCGAGCGGACGATCATCCTGCCGACCGTGCTGCTGCTGAAATCCCTGGGCATGGCCCGCTACATCGAACGTAACATGCCGCATATTGCCATCCCGCCGGAGACCATCGACCGTATTCAGAAGGCGGGCGACAAGGCGCGGGAGTGCGTGCGCATCGCCGTCGAACTGACCGCCGGGATCAAGGCGGAGGGCTTCAAAGGAGTCGTGCTGTCCACCCTGGGGTGGGAGCACAAACTTCCGGACATCGTTGAGGGGATTTAAAGGGGGGACAAGATGAAACCTCAGATCGTTGAAGGCAACGTCGTGGGAGGAATCGACGCGGGGGCTCCTCCGGTCGGCGCGGTCATGGTGGTCGGCGGTGGTATCGCCGGCATCCAGTCCGCTCTGGATCTGGCCAATTCCGGCTACTACGTCTACCTGGTGGAAAAGTCTTCCGCCATCGGCGGGCTGATGTCCCAGCTGGACAAGACCTTCCCCACCAACGACTGCGCGATGTGAATTATCTCGCCCAAACTGGTCGAGGTCGGCCGGCATCTGAATGTCGAGATCATCACCCAAGGCGAGGTTCTGTCGCTGGAGGGCACTCCCGGGCACTTCACGGCAAAAGTCCTTCAGAAACCCCGTTACATCGACACCGCCAAGTGCACCAGCTGCGGGGAATGCGCCAAGGTCTGCCCCGTGGGGCTTCCGAACGATTACGACGAAGGCCTCTCCATGCAGAGGGCCGCATTCAAGCAATATGCCCAGGCCATCCCCGGCGCCTACGCCATCCGCAAGGCCGACAAGGCCCCGTGCCGCATGGCTTGCCCGGCCGGGCTGAACGTCCAAGGCTACGTCCAAATGGTCAAGGAGGGCAAGTTCCATGAGGCCCTGGAGATCATCATGGAGGACCTGCCGCTTCCCGGCGTTCTAGGCCGGATTTGCCCCCACGGCTGCGAAGATGCCTGCCGGCGCGCCGAGGTGGACGAGCCGGTCGCCATCCGCAACCTCAAACGCCTGGCCGCCGACCGGGTCGACCCGCGGGGGATTCAGATCCCCTGCGCGCCGGCGCGGCCGGACCGGGTCGCTATCATCGGCTCCGGGCCGGCGGGGTTGTCCTGCGCCTATCATCTGGCGCGCAAGGGATTCCGATCGACCATCTTCGAGGCGCTTTCACAGCCGGGAGGCATGCTGCGTGTCGGCATCCCGGCCCACCGGCTGCCGCGGGAAGTCCTGGAGCAGGAAATCGAGGTCGTCACCAACCTGGGCGTCGAAATAGAGCTCAACACCGCTTTAGGCCGGGATCTGAGCATTGATGACCTCTTCCGCAAGGGCTACAAGGCGGTCTACCTGGCACTGGGGGCTCATAAGGGGATTGAACTCGGGGTCCCGGGCGAGAAGGCCGACGGCGTCCGTCAGGGCGTGGACTTCCTGCGCGAGGTCAACCTCACCGGCATGGCCCGGGTCGGCCGCAAGGTGGTGATCATCGGCGGCGGCAACGTCGCCATCGACGTCTCGCGCTCGGCCGTACGACTCGGCGCAGAAGAGACGACCATCATCTACCGCCGCACCCGCAGCGAGATGCCGGCCTGGGAGGAGGAAATCCAGGCGGCGGAAGCCGAGGGGGCAGGTATCACCTATCTCGCCGCGCCCCAGGAAGTGTTGACCCGGAACGGCCAGGTGGTCGGGCTGCGCTGCATCCGCATGCAGCTGACCGAACCGGATTCCTCCGGCCGCAAGCGGCCCGTTCCCATCCCCGGCAGCGAGTTTGAGATCGAATGCGATCAGTTGATTCCGGCCATCGGCCAACGGCCGGACCTCACGGCCCTTGAAAACATCACCGGCCTCACCTTCTCGCGCTATGGCACGCTCGAGGTCAACGCGGTCACTTACGCCACCGAGCGGCCGGGCGTGTTCGCCGGCGGCGATCTGCAGACCGGCCCCTGGGTCGCCATCGGCGCCGTCGCCGCAGGCAAGGAAGCAGCCGAGTCGATTCTGCGTTACATCGAGGGCCGCGACGTGGCCGCAGGGCGGCAGCCCGTCGCCCACGAGAACCCGCGCTATCGACCCATCCCGCAAAACGAAACCCGCCGTCCCCGGGCCAGGATGCCCGAGCTGCCGGTCGCGCAGCGCCGGGGCAGCTTCAACGAGGTCGAACTGGGCTTCGACGAGCCCGCCGGGCGCGCGGAAGCCGGACGCTGCGTGAACTGCGGCTACTGTTGCGAATGCCTGCAGTGCGTCGATGCCTGCCTGGCCAAGGCCGTCGACCATCACCAGGTGCCGGTCACCCGGGACCTTCAGGTCGGCTCGGTCATCCTCTGCCCCGGCAGCGAACCGTTTGACCCCGCCATGCTCGCCAACGTCTATCCCTACCGGAAAAATCCGGACGTCGTCACCAGCCTGGAATTCGAACGCCTCCTGAGCGCCTCGGGCCCCACCATGGGTCATCTGGTGCGGCCGTCGGACGGAAAGGAGCCCAAGAAGATCGCCTGGCTGCAGTGCGTGGGCTCCCGCGACATCAACCGCTCCGGCAACGGCTACTGCTCGTCGGTGTGCTGCATGTACGCCATCAAGGACGCGATGATCGCCAAGGACCACGCCCACGGGGATCTGGATTGCGCCATCTTCTACATGGACATCCGCACTTTCGGCAAGGACTATGAGAAGTATTACACCCGGGCCAAGGACACGGCCGGGGTGCGCTTCATCAATGCGCGCGTGCACAGCGTCGACGAGGCCGGGCCCGGGCGTTCGCTGCGGCTGCGCTTTGTGGACGAGAAGGGCGAGATCCGAGAGGAGGCGTTCGACATGGTGGTCCTCTCGGTGGGGCTGCAGGTGACACCGGAAACCCGTGAACTGGCGAAGCGCCTCGCGATCGATGTGGACCGCTACAACTTCGCCGTTTCCCCGCCGTTCCTGCCGGTGGCCACCTCGCGGCCCGGGGTGTTCGCCGGCGGCGTGTTCCAACAACCCAAGGACATCCCCGGATCGGTGGCCGAAGCCAGCGCCGCCGCCTGCCTGGCCGGTCGGATGCTGAGTGCGGCCCGCAACACCCTGACCCGGCAGGTGGAACTCCCGGCGGAGATCGACATTCGCGGCGCGGAACCGCGCATCGGCGTATTCGTCTGCAACTGCGGCGTGAACATCGCGGCCGTGGTGGATGTCAAAGGAGTGCAGGAATATGCCCGGACGCTGCCGAACGTGGTGTTCGCGGGGCAGAACCTGTTCACGTGCAGCCAGGACTCCCAGGAGTTGATGAAACAGGCGATCGCCGAACACCGCCTGAACCGGGTGGTGGTGGCCGCCTGCTCGCCGAAGACCCACGAAGGCATTTTCATGGACACCCTCGAGGGGACCGGGCTGAACAAATACCTCTTCGAAATGGCCAACATCCGCAACCAGGACTCCTGGGTGCACAGCCAGACGCCGAGGCAGGCCACCGCCAAGGCCAAGCAACTGGTGGCAATGGCGGCGGCCAGAGCCGCTACACTGAACCCGTTGGCGGAAAAGGTCATCCCGGTCAACCCGCGGGCCCTGGTCATCGGCGGGGGGGTTGCCGGAATGAACGCGGCCCTGGCCATCGCCGACCAGGGCTATGAAGTGGTCCTGGTGGAAAAAGAGGAGCGACTGGGCGGCATGGCCCATCGCCTCCACGCCACCATCGAAGGCTGGGATATCCAGCGCTACCTGCAGGAGTTGATGGGCCGGGTGCAGTCCCATCCCCGGATCCAGGCGCTGACGCGTTCGCTCATCGTCGGCTTCGGCGGGTTCAAGGGCAACTTCACCACCGAGGTCCTGGTCGGTCCCGGCATGTACGAGCGCAAGATCGACCACGGCGTCGTGATTCTCGCCACCGGTGCGACGGAATACCGGCCCACCGAATACGGCTACGGCCAGAGCGAGCATGTCGTGACCCAGGTGGAGTTGGGTGCAAGACTCCAGGAGCACGGCGCACGGGGCTTGGCCCAGGTGGTCATGATCCAGTGCGTGGGCTCGCGCAACGAGCAAAACCCCAACTGCTCGCGCGTCTGCTGCCAGGCCGCGGTCAAGAATGCCATTCACATCAAGGACCTCTCCCCCGCAACCGATGTCTTCATCCTCTATCGCGACATGCGCACCTACGGCCTGCTCGAAGACTACTACGAGCAGGCCCGGCGCAAGGGCATCCTCTTCTTCCGTTACGATGCCGACGCCCCGCCCCGGGTCGAAACCCGCGACGGCGGGGTGACCGTGACGTTCCGCGACCGGATCATCGGCCGGGAACTTCAGGTGGAGGCCGACCTCCTGGCCCTGAGCGCCGGCCTGGTGCCATCCGATACCGAGGAGCTTTCGTCGATCGTCAAGCTGGCGCGCACGCCCGAGGGGCATTTCATGGAGGCGCACGTCAAGCTGCGGCCGGTGGATATGGCGACCGAAGGGCTCTTCATCTGCGGCACCGCCCACAGCCCGCAGCTCATCAACGAATCGATCGGCCAGGCGCATGCGGCGGCCTCCCGGGCCGTCACCTTCCTGTCCAAGAGCCGCCTGACGCTGTCGGCCGTGACGGCCAAGGTCAACCCGGATGTTTGCGCCGCCTGCCTGATCTGCGTGCGCTCCTGCCCGTACCACGTGCCGCGGATCAACGCCGAGGGCGTCAGCCACATCGACGAGGCGCTGTGCCACGGGTGCGGCATCTGCGCGGCGGAGTGCCCGGCCAAGGCCATCGAGCTCAATTGGTATGAGGACGAGCAACTCCTCTGCAAGGTGGATGCTCTCCTGGAGGGAATCCTATGAACGAGAGATTTGAACCTATCATCATCGCCTTTTGCTGCAACTTCTGAGGGTACACGGCCGCGGACCTGGCAGGTTCGATGCGACTGAATTACCCCAGTTCGGTGCGGATCATCCGCGTACCCTGCACGGGCAAGGTGGACGTGCTGCACCTGCTGCGGTGTTTCGAACGCGGGGCGGACGGGGTCTACGTGGTGGGCTGCCGCGAGGGCGACTGCCACTACCAGAACGGAAACTTCCGCGCCAAAAAGCGCGTGGAGCAGGCGCAGCAGTTGCTTGACCGGATCGGGATCGGCGGCAGCCGCATCCGCATGTGCAACCTGTCATCGAGCGACGCGCCGCTTTTCGTGCGCTTCGCCGAGGAAATGCACGCGGCGGTAATGAGCGCCGGTCCCAACCCCATCCGCGGGGCCCGGGCGGCGATGAAAGCGGCTCCGGACGCGTCGTCCCCTGCGGCCCATCCCTGAAAATGCAGCCGCCGCGGCCGCAGGCAAGATCCCGCGTCTGTGGGGCCGAGTCGGAAAGGAGGAGCAACCAATGATTGTGGCTGAAAGGAAACCGATCGAAGAGATCATCGAGCAGGTCAAGGATGTGCGCAGCCTTCTCGTGCTGGGCTGCAACGAGTGCGTGACGGTGTGCGAAGCCGGCGGTAAGAAGGAAGTAGGGGTGCTCGCATCGGCCCTGCGGATGGTTTTCCTCCAGCAGGCTCGCGAGGTCAATGTCGGCGAGCGCACCCTGGAGCGGCAGTGTGACACGGAATACCTCGAGGAACTCCGTGACGCCATCGACCAGTATGACGCCGTCGTATCGCTGGCCTGCGGGGTCGGCATCCAGTTCACGGCCGAAAAGTACCCGTCCAAGCCTGTCTACCCGGGGGTCAACACCAGTTTCATGGGGGCCACCCAGGAGCGCGGCGTCTGGGTCGAACGCTGCCAGGGGTGCGGCGGCTGCATTCTGGCCCGGACCGGGGCGGTGTGCCCGGTCGCCCGCTGCGCCAAACGGCTCTTCAACGGCCCTTGCGGCGGCTCCACCGACGGCAAGTGCGAGATCAGCAAGGATGTGGACTGCGCCTGGCAGCTGATCATCAACCGGCTCAAGGCGCTGAACCGCTTGCAAGACTACGAGACGCTGGCACCCATCAAAGACTGGTCCACCGACCGGGCCGGAGGCCCCCGCAAGGTCGTCAGGGAGGATCTGCGATCATGAATCCAAACACACCCAGCAAGCTGGAGAAAATACTGCGCGCCGGCCACCTGGCCGTGACGTCCGAGTGCGGCCCGCCGCGGGGCAGCGACGCAGCGCACATCGTCCACAAGGCCGAGCTGATCAAGAACCATGTGGACGCCATCAACATCACCGACAACCAGACCTCGGTCTGCCGCCTCTGCAGCCTGGCGGCCTGCATCCGCTTGAAATTGATGGGGCTGGAGCCGGTGCTGCAGATGGTCGTCCGCGACCGCAATCGCATCGCCCTGCAGAGCGACATCCTCGGCGCCGCCTCCTTCGACATCCACAACGTCCTGTGCCTGTCCGGCGACCACCAGCGCTTCGGAGACAGCGCCCAGGGACAGAACGTGTTCGACCTGGATTCCATGCAGCTCATCCAGACGGTCCGCCGCATGCGCGATGAGGGCAAGTTCCTCGGCGGAGACGCCATTGGGCGCCCGCCGCGCATGTTCGTCGGCGCGGCGGCCAACCCCTTTGCGGACCCGTTCGAGATCCGCGTGCCGCGTCTCGCCAAAAAGGCGGCCGCCGGGGCGGAATTCATCCAGACCCAGTGCATCTACAACATCGAGAAGTTCGAGCGCTGGATGGAGGGGGTCCGGGAGCGCGGTTTGCATGAGCGGGTCTTCATCCTGGCCGGGGTGACCCCCCTGAAGTCCGCGGGCATGGCGCGCTATATGAAGACCAAGGTGCCGGGCATGGATGTCCCCGACGAGGTGGTCAAACGCATGGCGGGCACCCCGAAAGACAAGCAGGCCGAGGAAGGCATCACCATCTGTGTGGAATCCATCCAGCGTCTGAAGGACGTCAAGGGTGTCGCCGGGTTCCACATCATGGCCATCGAGTGGGAGGAAAGGGTCCCAGGAATCGTGGAGCGCGCGGGACTCTATCCCCGCCCGGCGCTCAACTGAAATCGCGGCATGTCCGCGCGTGAGAAACGGTCCTCTATCCGAAAAGACCGCTCAGGAATAAACAGGAGGTAACCCATGACTGCTCAAAAAAGAATTCTGGTCGTCGACGACGAGGCTGATTTTGCAGCCCTGGTGCAGGGCAACCTCGAACGGGAGGGTTTTCAGGTCGAGCTGGCCTACAACGGTGAAGAGGGCCTGATCAAGGTGCGGGCCAACCCGCCGGATGCCATCGTGCTGGATGTCATGATGCCCGAAAAGGACGGATATACCGTCTGCAAGGAGCTGAAACACAGTGCGGTATACTGCAACATTCCGATCGTGCTGCTGACGGCCGTGGCCTCCCACGTGACCTCCACCCGTTACAGCCATGCGGACGGGATGTCCACCGAGGCCGACGACTACATCGCCAAACCGGCCTCCGCCGCGGATATCACTCGCAGCCTGAAGCGGCTTCTCGCGATGGAGTGAGCCTTCGGCTCAGCACGAAGCTCAACGCTGAAAGCTGGAAGCACAGCGGAAATGTGCTCAGTTCAGGCTTTGAGCTTCGAGCTTCGAGCTCCGAGCTTTTTCGATGAAAGTCTACTGTATCCTCAGCGACGAAAGAGCCTTTCACTCGCGCTCCCCGGTCATGTTCTCGACCGTCTTGAGACGGCAGGGGATCAACGCCGTCTACGTGCCCTTCATGGTCAACCCCCCAAACCTGGGCCCCGCCATCGAGGGGCTGCGGGTGCTCAACATTGCCGGCGCCAACGTCACGGCTCCCTACAAGGAAACGGTCATCCCTCACCTGGATGTTCTTTCCGAAGGTGCCCAGATTATCGGGGCGATCAACACCATCGTCCGGGATGGAACCCGCCTCAAGGGGTACAACACCAACGCCATCGGCATCATGGACGCGTTGCGCAGCCTTGATTACAATGTGGAGGATAAAAGCGCCCTGGTTTTCGGCACCGGGGGGGCCGCCCGCACGGTGGCGTTCATCCTCAACTGGTTGCGGGCGCGCGAGGTCTGGGTGGCCGGCCGCAACATCGACCGTGCCCGGCTCATCGTGAAGGAGTTCAACGGCCGTGCAATCGACTCGGCAGCGCTCAACGGCCTGCAACTTCCGTGCGCGATCATCATCAACGCCACCTCCGTATCCAGCCCGGATGAGTCGGAAGACCTGGCCATGCTGGCGGAGAAGCTCGATACGCCTTTCTGCGAACTGGTCATAGACCTGAATTACGGGCGGCGGCGCAACTTCTGGCAGGAAATGGCGGACCGAAAAGGGATTCGGTTCATGGACGGCCTGAACCCACTCGCCTTCCAGGCGTGCCGCACCCTGGAGTTGTGGACCGGTGTCAAAGTCCCGCCGCAGGAGTTCCTCAACGCCCTGCATCCATAATCTGAAAGATGGAAGTGGTTTCAGAACCTCGGATCACGCCCGAGGGCAAGGCGCAGGACGATTCGAAAGTGCCTCAACCGCGGCAGGTTGTGGCATTTCGAGAGGCCTGCAACGCCGCCATCGGGAGTCAGACGGCGTTCTGAAACCACCTATGAAAAAGTTCAAAGTCGAAGCAGGGCCGCCGACGGTCACCCGCAAAAGCAGGTGGCGGGTATGGCAGGAAATCAGCCTTTCAGTTTTCAGCTTTGAGGCTTGAGCTTGCCTGCACCGGCAATAGCACGGTGAAGACGCTGCCCTCCCCGGGGGTGCTCTGCACCTCGATGATCCCCCCCATCGCATCCAGCAGACCCTTGACGATGGGCAGGCCGAGCCCGGTCCCGGTGATGTAACGGGTCTTTTCATCCTTGACGCGGTAGAACCGCTCGAAGATCTTGTCCAGGTGTTTCTCGGCGATCCCAAGACCGTTGTCGATCACCCGCGCCCGCACATTCACACCCGCTACATCCACTTCCAAACGGATGCGGCCCCCCTCGGGGGTATAATTGAGTGCGTTGGTGATCAAGTTCCCGAATATGCTTTCCAGCGCGATGGGATCCGCCTGCATTTCCGGCAGGGGCCTCTGGGGCAGGATCAGTTCAAGCGTCTGGCTCTTGGCCTTGGCTTTCTCGCCGAGGAAATCGATGATGCTCCGCAGCAGTTCATCGAGGCTGACCGGACGCGGTTCGCGGCATATCACCCCCTCGTCGATGCGGGACATGTCAAGCAGATCGTTGATCAGCGAGATCAAGCCCTTGGTTTTCTCCTTGGCGCGGGTCAGGATGTGCTGATCCTGGACGGGCACCACGTGGACCAGGTCGCCGATCACCGTGGCCAGCTGTTCGTGGATGGTGGACAGTGGCGAACGCAGCTCATGGGACACCTTCGATACGAACTCGGACTTCAGGCGGTCCACGATCTTCAGCGCCGTGATGTCCACGAAGTTGACGACGGCTCCTAGGCAATCCTTGCGGTCCCCCAGCACCGGTTGCCCCCGGGCGCGCAGGTACTTGCCGCTCCCGAGGGCAAACTCATAGTCGGGGATGTCGCCATAATCCAGGTGCTTGCCCTGCGAAATGTCCATGATCAGGGCGCAGAGGGCTTCATCCGGCAGATACGCGGATAGCGGTTTTCCCGGCCCTGCCTCCGGGCCCAGGGACAGAAGCTGCCGGCAGGCTGGGTTCATCAGCACCACTTGGCCGGAGGCGTTGGTGACCAGAACACCGTCCGGCAGGGATTCGACGATGGTGTGGATGCGGCTTTTTTCCGTGCCGAGATCGGACAGCGTCCGACGTTTTTCCTGCTCGAGGCAATCGGCCTCCCGGGTCAACCGGACCCGTTCGGCGGCGCGGTTGACCACGATCCTGAGCTGGTCGGGCTCGAAGGGCTTGGGCACGAAATCATAGGCGCCGCGCTTCATGGCCTCTATGGCGGCGTCAACCGTCGCATAGCCGGTGATGATGATGGGCAGGATGTTCGGGTGGTGCTGCCGGATCTGCGCCAGTACCTCCATGCCGTCCTTGCCCGGCATCTTCAGGTCCAGCAGAACGATTTCCGGCCGGGAGGCGTCGATGAGCTGCAACGCGGCATCGCCGCGGGCGGCCTTGAGCACGTCATATCCCATTCGCCGCAGGATCCGTTCGGCGCCATCGCGGATGTCATCCTCGTCATCTGCCACTAAGATTCGCACTGCTGCAGCTCGCGTCGTTTCCACTATTCCGCTCTCCGTCGTCGGCTTTGGGTGTGATTGGCAGCTGAATGACAAACGTGGCCCCTTCCCCCGGCGTGCTCGTCGCCTTGATCTGGCCGCCGTGGTTTTCTACGATGCCGTAGACCAGGCTCAGGCCGAGCCCGGTGCCTTCCCCTTCCGGCTTGGTGGTGAAGAAGGGCTCAAAAATGTGCGGCAGCACATCCGCCGCGATGCCGGGGCCGGAGTCGGATATTTCAATGTGCACGCGGTCGGCCGCGCCCGGCGCACGCGAGGTTTGGATGGCCAGCCGGCCGCAGCCGCCCATCGCCTGCGCGGCGTTGAGAACCAGGTTCATGAACAGATGGTTGATCTGCTGAATGTCGCTGTGAACCGGCGGCAGGCTGCCGTCCAGCTGCGTTTCGATCGTGATGTTCTGAAACAGCGGCTGGTTCTTCAGCAGGAAGAGCGTCCGCGAAATGGCCTGGTTGAGGTCGTGGGGCTGCATCAGGTGCCGGGTCTGCCGGGTGAACTCCAGAAGCTCCTTGACCGTCTCCCGGCAGCGCTCGGTGTCGCGCAGCACGCGGCCCAGATCTTCGCGGGCGCCCGGCGGCAGCTCGTAGTCTTCGAGCACAAGCCGGGTGTAGAGGGTGACACCTCCCAGAGGATTGTTCAGCTGGTGCGCCACCCCGGCCGCCAGCTTGCCGAGTGAGGCCATCTTTTCGGACTGCATGAGCTGGAGCTGGACTTTTTCAAGCACTTTGTTCATTTTCAGGGTTTCCCGCATGTCGTGGAAAAACCCGATGGTGGCCACCTCCTGGTCGCCCTCATATACGATCGCGGCGTTCAGGTTGATGGGGATGCGTGTGCCGTCGCGATGAAGCACGTCCACCAGGAAGGATCTCAGCTTGCCGCGGCCGCCGTGCGCTTCGCTGCGCAACTGTCGCATCACCTCGCGCTCGAGCCCGTCGGGGTAAATGGCGCGGATGTCCAGCGTTTCGAGGGCCTCTTTCACGCCGTATCCGAAAATCTGCTCCGCCGTATCGTTGTAAATGATGACCTTGCCCTTCTTGTCGGCGGCCATGACGCCGTCCACGGCGCTGGTGATCAGGTTCCTCAGGAAAGCGTTGGAGCGCTGGAGCTTCTCTTCGATTTGGCTGCGGGCGGGCGGCTCCATCTCCATGCTGACCACCGCTTCGATCTCATCCCCGGAGAATACGGGATAGGCGTAATGGCAGGGAACGGTTTCACCGCTCAAGAGTTCCTCATCGCGAGGACTCCAGGCTGGTCTGCGCGTCTCCAAAACGGTTTTGACCGCGCAGTGCCCGCAGGGCTCGGAGCGGGCATGCAGGACCCGATAGCAGAGTTGGCCAACCTGATCATCGTCCGATGGGATGTTACGATGACATCGCCATGCGAGGATGCGGTAGTCCGGGGAGACAACGATGAGTTTGTTTCGGAATGCGTCGATGGCCTTGAGGAGTATTTCCTGCTCGGTCCCGGTGCGCATGCGGCTTCCTTCCGTTTCCGACGGTCGCGACATTTCGGGCGCAGTCGATGCAGGAAGAAGATCTGAACGTGTGCGGCAGCGGAAAAGCCGGCTGAACGTGCGCGCCCGCAAGGAATTGAAATCCCTCGCCCAGCAGGCTCTCGGATGATACTTTTGGCACAACGCGGTCGAAAAAGCAAGCGACCGGGGTCAGCTTGCAACCCCCGTGGGCCTGTGCTAAATTCTACCTCGGGGACAGCGAAGGGTACACCACTCGGAAACGCCCTGTTTGGATTCCAGACCGATTTACCCCTCTGCCCGTGCGACGCCGGAACCCTTCACCCCTTCCGCTCCAGCAGGCTATCCCTACAAACCGCGGGACGATGCCACGATGGAAAACCCGTTCTCCATCATCAATATCGGACTCGTCGGCGGCGGCGCACTCTGCACGGAGATCCTGGAACGGACGACCTCCGTGGTCAAGCAGGATGAAGTCGAGGCGCCGATCATAGCCGTCGCCGACCCGGACCCCTCCAGCCCGGGTGTTCTCCTGGCCCGGCGATTGGGCCTGCAGACCTTTTCGGATTACCACCAGTTCTACGAACCCCGGCACCAGATCAACCTCATCATCATTTTGACGCCCGAGCCGCGCGTGCTCGAAGACATCCTCGCCACCCGGCCGACCCGCATCCGCATCCTGTCCTACCCCGTGTTCGGAATCTTCTGGAAGGCCATCGGCCGCGAGGAACGCAAACTGCGGGAACGCACCCGTGAGATGGAAACGCTGGTGAACGGGATCCAGGACTTTATCCTGGTCATGACCCCGGACATGCGCGTGGTCGAGGCCAACGAATCCTTTCTCCAGAAGATGGGCTATAGCCGGGAGAGCGTAATCGGCCGGAAATGCTTCGAGGTCTATCACAAGCAGGAAACCCCCTGCGACTTGTCGGCCGGCAACTGTCCCCTGCAGGAGGTGGTGCGCAACCAGCAGCCGGTTCGCAGGCTGCAGAAACGGACCCTGGCGAACGGTGAAATCCGCTACTACGAGGTGAACGTTTACCCCATTTGGGAAAGGAGCGGAAGGATCTCCAAGTTCATCCATATCAGCCGGGACATTACCGAGCAGCGCCAGGAGGAGGAAGAAATCACACGCCGGCTGGAAAACATGGTGGAAGACCGCACCCGCCAGCTAAAAGAAACCCATGCCAAGCTCCTGCACCAGGACAAAATGTCATCTCTGGGGAAGCTTTCCGCCGCCGTGGTCCACGAGATCAACAACCCGATCGCGGGCATTCTCAACCTGGTCATGCTCATGAAACGGATGCTGGGGGAACAGGCCCTGCGACCGAAGGACATCGAGCAGTTCAATTTTTTCCTGACCTTGATGGAAACCGAAACCCGCCGTACCGGACGCATCGTCTCCAACCTGCTGGCATTTTCCCGGCAATCCAAACTGATCATGAAGCGGGTCAACGTCAACCAGCTGATCGAGCGCACGCTGCTGCTGAATGCCAGTCTGCTGGTGATCGCCAACGTCAGGTCCGACACCCGGCTGGATGCGAACCTGCCCGAGGTGGCCGGCACGGGGGACCAGCTTCAGCAGGTATTCATGAACCTGGTCTCGAATGCCGTCCAGGCCATGGAGCCCAGGGACGGCGGCGTGCTGCGGATCGAGACCAAGCTCTCTCGGAATCGCAGCAAGGTGCTGATCAACGTCAAGGACAACGGGATTGGCATCCCGGAGGAGAACATGCCCAAGCTTTTCGAGCCGTTTTTCACCACCAAGAAGAAAGGCAAGGGGGTCGGCCTGGGGCTTTCGGTGGTCTACGGCATCATCAAGGAACATGGCGGCTCCATTCACGTGGAATCCAAGGTCGGTGAAGGCTCCACGTTCAAGATCAAATTACCCATCGGTACGTTGCCCGGGTAATTCGCCCGCGGAGGAGGTCGCCGTGAACAACGCCCGGATCCTGATCGTCGATGATGAATTGATCATGCGCGAATCGCTGGCCGCCTGGCTGCAACGCGACGGCCATGCGGTGGAGACCGCCCCGAGCGGTGAAGCCGCCCTGAAAAAGTGTGCGGCGACCCGTTTCGACATTCTGATGGTGGACATCAAAATGGAAGCCATGAACGGCCTCGAGCTCCTGCGCCGGATCAAGGAGAGCGACCCGGACGCGGCGGTGGTCATGATCACGGCCTACGGGTCGATCGCCACGGCCATCGAGGCCATGAAAAGCGGCGCGCACGACTACCTGCTCAAACCGTTCGAACCCGGCGAGCTCAGCATCCTGGTGGAAAGAATCATTCAGCACCAGCAGCAGGCCCGCGAGAACCTCTATCTGAAAGAGCAGTTCAAGGACCGCACCCGGTTCGAGAGCATGATCGGACAGTCCGCGCCCATGCAGCGGGTCTTCGACCTCATCCGCGATGTGGCGCCCTCCGCGGCCACCGTCCTGATCACGGGCGAGACGGGCACCGGCAAAGGCCTTGCCGCCAAGGCCATCCACAGCCACAGCCCGCGCCGCGATGGCCCGTTTGTCGTCGTGAATTGCGGTGCCATCCCCGAGCACCTCATGGAAAGCGAGCTCTTCGGCTACGAAAAAGGCGCTTTCACGGACGCCAAGCAGATGAAAAAAGGCAGGCTGGAGATCGCCCACGGCGGCACCCTGTTCCTGGACGAAATCGGGGAAATCGGCATGCGCATGCAGATCGACCTGCTGCGGGTCCTCGAAGACCGCGTGTTCTACCGCGTCGGCGGCACCCAACCCCTGGAGGCCGATTTCCGCGTGATCGCGGCCACCAACCGCGATCTCGAGCAGGCCGTCCGCGACCGGCGCTTCCGCGACGACTTGTACTACCGGCTCAACGTGGTGTCCTTCGTCATGCCGTCGTTGAAACAGCGCAAGGAGGACATTCCGCTTCTGGCCGAGCATTTTCTGCAGCGTTTCACCCAGGAAGCCCATCGGCCCATCGACAAGATCGGCCGCGAGGCCCTCGATGAAATGATGGTCTACGACTGGCCGGGCAATGTGCGCGAACTCCAAAACGCCATCGAACGGGCCGTGGTGGTCGGAAAAACGCGCCGGATTCTGCCCGAAGACCTGCCGATTTTCCGCCGCCCACCACCGCCCGAGACGCCGGCGGAGAACCTCGACGATGTGGAAAAGGCGCACATCCGGAAGATACTCGCCGGCTCGGGATGGAATATCGCCCGCAGCGCGAAAACTCTCGGCATCGACCGCTCGACCCTGTACAGCAAGATCAAACGCTACGGGATCCAGAAGACCGCGTGAAAGCGCACGACCGCCATGCCATCGTGATCGCGCCGATCGGCGATTTCGCCCCGGAGCTGATGGATGCCGTCGACCGGGGAATTCAACGGGCCTTCGGATTGGCGACCGCGGTGCGCCCGATCCTGCCGAGCCTGGATTTTGCCTTCGATTCGACCCGCGCGCAATACCACTCGACGCCGATCCTCGAAAAGCTGTCCGCGGCGGCGTCCGCCGGCGCCATCAAGGTGCTGGCGCTGGCGGACGTGGATCTGTTCATCCCCATCCTGACCCACGTGTTCGGGGAAGCCCAACTGGGGGGCAAAGCCTGCATCGTCTCCACCTATCGGCTGAATGCCCCCGCCGGGGGCTGCCACCACCCGGAGCAGGCCGTCGGCCGGGTGGTCAAGGAGGCCATCCACGAACTGGGCCACACCTTCAGCCTGCGCCACTGCCGGGATCCGGCATGCATCATGCACTACTGCCGCAGCGAAGCCGACGTGGACCGCAAGTCCACCGAGCTGTGCCGTTACTGCCGCGTCATGCTCAATGACGAACTCAAGCGCATCACCGAATGGTGAGAAACGCCGGGGGG
>JACRCN010000090.1 GCA_016219005.1 Deltaproteobacteria bacterium | reverse complement strand
TCGCACCTGGGACATGTCTTCAACGACGGGCCCAAACCCACCGGCCTGCGCTACTGCATGAATTCGGCGGCCATGCGGTTCATCCCCCTGGCGGACCTGGAAAAGGAGGGCTACGGGCAATACCGCAAGCTGTTCGAGTGATGAAAAAAAGGGCGGAACCCGGTAGGGTTTTCGCCCTTTTTGCAGTTGGAGCTAATATGGCTGACTCGAAGCCATCTCAAAAATAGCAGATCACAGCCGGGGGCAAGGCGCATGCCGATGAAAAGGCGCCGCAACCGCGTCAGGTTGTGAGCATTTTTCAGAGGAGTGCAACGCCGCCATCGACTGTCAGATGCATTCTTGAGATAGCTTCTCGTCTACGGAACCGGTGTCTTGATGGGGGACGGGCTTGAAGAAGAGGCCACTTGCGGCGGCGACGCTTTGTCCAGACCCGGCAGCGGCAAGCCCTCGGGCATCACGCTGAAGAGCGACAGCAACACAGATGCCGCATAGGGCAGCGCCTGGATCAGCAGGAGCACCGCCCACACCAGCCGCTCCTCGGTCTGGTCCTTGCCGAAGTTGAGCTGAATCACCACCGCCATGAACAGCCCGAGCATCATCAGAGCCTCGCTGCGGGCCATCATCAGGCCCTTGACCACGGCACTCCTGTTCTCGCACTTCGGCGTGCGCAGGAACGGCTTGCTGGAGGTCAACAGGCCGCTCAGGATGCCGGTGGCAATGGTGTGGGTCAGCGCCGTGCCGGCCAGCGCCGCGCCGAGCCGCTGTTTGAATGTGCACGGCACCCGCGCCGTGTACAGCCACAGAAAATGCAGCAGCTTGAACATGAATGCCCCGATGGGCGGCAGCATCAGCACGTAGAGCGGCGAGCCAAAGTACTTCGGAAAAAACAACATGCCGACCGCCCAGAGGATACAGAGCACGTTCATGATGAAGCTGATGGCATCCCCGAACCAGGGCAGCCAACCCGCGATGAAGTGGCAGCGTTGCGCCAGGTTCAAGCCGCTCTTGCGGTTGAACGGGGATAGATCCGACCAGTGGCGCTTCATGATCTGAACCGCGCCGTACACCCAACGGAAGCGCTGGCGCTTGTAGCCGCCGAACGAATCCGGGGTGAGTCCCTTGCCGAAGCTTTCCTTGATATAGACGGTGTCCCAGCCCCGGCTCTGGATCCGCAGGCCGAGCTCGGCATCCTCGCAGATGCACCACTCGGCCCACTTGCCGGACGCGAGCAGCATCGCCTTGCGAATGATCGTCATGGTGCCGTGCTGAATGATGGCGTTGCGCTCGTTGCGGTGCACCATGCCGATCTCGAAGAACCCGTGGTACTCCCAGTTGATCATCTCCTTGAAGAGGTTGCCCTCCCAGCCCCGGTGGTCCTGGGGCGCCTGGACAACGCCCACCTCGTGCCGCTCGAAGTGTGGCACGAGCGACCCGAGCCAGTCGGTTCGCACGATGTAGTCGCTGTCGACCACCGCCACGAACTCGGCCGCCGGATCGGTGTGCTCCAAAGCGAAATTAAGGGCCCCGGCCTTGTAGCCCGGGTGGGTCTCGAGGTGGAAGAATCGAAACTTCGCCCCCAGCGCCGCGCAGTGCGCCTCAACCGGCTGCCACAGCTCAGGATGCGGGTTGTTATTGTCGACGACGAGCACTTCGTAGTTGGAGTAGTCCAGCGCCGCCAGGCCGTTCAGGGTGTCAATCACCATGTCCGGCGGCTCCTTGCAGATGGGCACGTGAATCGAAACCCGCGGGGGTGCAACGCCGGCCGAGGGCGATAGGGGCAGGAAGCGGCGCTTGAGCCCTTCGGTCCAGATCATCTCGGACATCTCAAAGCCGTTGACCAGGATGATCATGAGCAGCCCCACCTGCATGGGAAGAAGGATCGCCCAGATGAAGGTTTCCCAGAACAGGAATTCGCCGAGCAGCGGGGAGACTACGACCCCCACGAACGCGGAAGCCGTGGTCTGCAGCAGCAGCGCGAAGAAAAGCTTGCCGCTGAATGGCTGCGCGGGTTTTCGCCTCAGGTACAATCCGACCAACACAAGCCCCGTCAGCACGGCCGCGATTTCGTAATACCACATCGAGCTGTCCAGGATCCGCCCCTCGAAGGCGAACTTGGGTGTGCGCTCGACGTCGTAAATGCCCCAGAATGCGCCGACGACACCTTCGTGCGGTTTTTTCCAGGGTTGATCGAAGACCTCCATGATGCAGTAGTCGATCCCGCGCTGGTCCGCCACGTTGAGGAAACGCCGCAGGAACCGGGCCTCGGCCTCCCGGCCGGGCTTGGCCTTGCCGAAGTTTTCGCCGTTGCTCGGCCAACCCACTTCCGCGAGGAACACCGGCTTGTCCGGAAACGCCTCCTTCACCTGCTTGTAGCGGTCGAAGACCCAGCCGATCGCGTCATTAAAAGGGACCTTCTCCCAGTAGGGCAGCACGTGGATGGCAATGAAGTCCATGTGCTGGACCAGTTCGGGATTTTTGACGAACACGTGCCAGGGCTCGGCCGTGCCGACCGGCACGCGCAGGGCGGCACGGACGCGGTCCAGATAGCCGATCATATCCGGAACGCTGAGGTCCCCGCGATAGATGGCCTCGTTGCCGACGATCACCCGCTGGATGGTCGCAGGGTAGCGCTGGGCGTTAGCGATCAGGTTGTAGAGCTCATCCTCGTTGCGCTCGTAGCGGCCGTCGAGCCAGGCGCCGGCTGTCACCTCGTAACCCAGGCGGGTGGCCATTCCGGGAATGACTTCCATCCCATCCAGGGACGAGTAAGTGCGGATGCCCCTGGTCTTGCCTTTGAGGAAATTGAGGTCGCCCCAGATTTCCTCGGGGGCCGGGAACTTGTTTTCGATGGGGTCCTGGCCTTTTTGGTAGGGGCTGAACGAGACGTAGTTGAATATACCCTTCCACCCGGGCTCCGGGGACTCCGGGCGGTTGAAAACCGACCACAACGCAATGTTGAACAGGCAGGTGACGCCGATGATGGCCCACGTGGATTTACGCATACCGCTGAGGGCTCCTAAACCCTCCGATGACTAGTCAATTTTTTTTCTTAGTGTTCGTTCCAAAAAAAAAGCCTTTAAAAAAAGGCCAGGCAGCAATTCGAATTGAATGGGATAAAAATTTTCGACAATAGAGTGGCCATAAAAACAAGAAGCAGAGAAAATTCCCTGCTTTTCCTATTTGCACTCAGCCATGTCGTCACCTAATCGGTGCGCGAATATAACACGTTTTTTACGGGATGCAAGAGGAATTATTTTCTGCCGGATCGGGGGCTGAGTTTTGCTGAAAAGCCATGTTCGGCGGCAGATCGAAACGGCACCATCCATTATCATTTAAAATTTTAATGTGCTGAAATAGTTTTTAATACCTCCCATGTCGTCTGAACGAGCGGCCGAAATCGGTATTCCCTAATAGCTATGCATCAGTTTTAACAGAGCCTTTTGAATTTACTACACAATGAGCCTTCCGGGCGCTTTCCCGAAGCCTGGGCCGGCCCCGTGTAGTTTTTAACATATTGAATTAATAAAAAATCATACTCGTACGGAGGAGTGTAACAGATCTCGCCGAATAGCTTTTGGGAAGCCTGGCGCCGAGGCGGGTTGCAGACCCGGAATGGGACGATTCGAGTTTTTCGATTTGACAGTCGAACTATTATGGATGTAGATATGAATACAGCATGTTATATCGGAATGGCCCATGACATGGCTGTCCGCTGGATACCATATATGGTAGTAAGCCTCATGCTTGGCTACAACCGGCTATAATCACCTTGACCGCCTGACACCTTTTCATCAGCAGAATCGAGGTCAATGATGGATCCCGACCGCGCCAGGCTGGAGCAACCGACTCCCTCCGCGACCCAGGACAACCATGTGCGTTCGCCGGCGGGCCGACGGGCGGCAGCCTCTTTGAAATCACCGCCGACCTGTGCAAGTTGACTAATTTCGGAAGGATATTAGAATAGTTGCGCTGCCGATCGGGATGGGGCGCCCATCCCGGCCAAACAAAGGGGCTCTTCCATGATCGTGTCATTCCATCCTTTGTTTGAAGGGGATATCAACATTCTCTGCGCCGGGCGGGACCCCGGCCCCGAAGAGCTGGCCGCGATCCGGTCGGCGGCTGCGGTGATTCTGCCCCAGGGCTGCACCCGGCCGCTGTTTGAGATGGCGCGGCAGAACTGCGGCCGCGTGTTCCCGAACTACGACGCCCGGTTCCGATACCCGGGCAAGACCGGCCAGATCCGGCTTTTCCGCGAGACCGGCATGCCCCACCCGGTCACCGCGCTTTTCGCCGGTGTGGCCGATTACCGGGGCCGGCACGAGGATCGCCTTTCCCCGGGTCTGCCGTGTGTGTTCAAGTTCGATTGGGGCGGGGAAGGCGACACGGTGTTCCTCGTGCACTCGCAGGCCGAACTCGAGGAATTGCTCCAGCACGCCGCAGCCTGTGAAGCAACCGGCCAGCGCGGATTTCTGCTCCAGGAGTACATTGCCTGCGGAAACCGCTCGCTGCGGGTGGCCGTGATCGGGGAGCGGGTCGTTTCTTATTGGCGCATCTGCGACGGGCATGACAGCTTCCGTGCCAATGTGTCCAAGGGGGCCTCGATCGACACCCGCTCCGACCCGGCCCTCAAGGGTCAGGCCGAACGCATGGTGGGCGCATTCTGCCAACGCACCGGCATCGACCTCGCCGGGATTGACGTGATTTTCGATATGGACGGCAACCCGCCGAGACCGCTCCTGCTCGAAATCAATTACTACTTCGGCCGGGTCGGGCTGGGAGGAGCGGAAGCCTATTACCGGATACTGGCGGAGGCAATCCGCACGTGGCTGGATCGCATCGGCGTACCCCTGTTAAATTCAAACCGGTCATAGTGGCCGCCCACACCGGGGGCCGACACCCGGAAAGGAAGCGGTGCAAGCCGCGAACATGAAACGAGGAGAAAAAACAGACCGTTTCGCCTATCACCTTGAGGATAACGATCTCAAGCGGGAACGCAACAAGGCCCGCGAGCTGCGGGAATCGCAGTGGTGGAAAAGGCGCCTCGCCAAGGGTGCGTGTCATTACTGCGGCCGCACGTTCCCGCCGCGGGAACTCACCATGGACCACATCGTGCCGGTCTCCCGCGGCGGCAGGACCACCAAGGGCAACGTGGTCGCATGCTGCAAGGAATGCAACAATGCGAAAAAGCAGCTCCTGCCGATGGAGTGGGAAGACTACCTGCAACGCTTTGGCCCGACCCGCGCCGAACAGCGCCTCAAGTCGGCCCCCGCCGCGGCCGATAATGGTCGTGAGAACGAATCATCCGATGAATCTGGCGAAAACTGATGAGCCCCGCAGGCAACCGCACTTCAGAAAGAGACCGCTCGGAAGCGAACCCGGATGGCATCCTGGAGGTTTGCTGCCCGAGCTGTCTCCGGCAATACCGCATACGCCGATCCCGCATCCCGGCGGAGGCATTGGCTGTTCACTGCAAGGAATGCCGCCACAAGATCCCGCTCCGCCGCCGGCCGGGGCGCCCGGCGAAATCGAGCCGCCGGCCGGCTGCGCGTCCGGACTCACGCCGGCCGCGCCTTCGGCTGGATCTGATGACGCCGGAAAAGCGCCGGCCGCCAAGACGTTTCACCGAATTCCTTCTCTCCGAATTCTGCTATCCAAAGCGTCACAAATAAGTGCGCAGGGCGGCACAAGAACCCCACGGCTCGAGGGGGGTATTCTATTTGAGGGACAGCTTCAGCGTTTTGGGCTTGCCGTCGCGTTCGATGAGAATGAGAAAATCACCGCCTTGAGCCAACCGTTGGGCAACAAGCTCGGCATCCTCCGGGCCTCCGATTTCCTTGGCGCCTATCCCCTTGACTACGTCCCCCGTGCGCAGCCCCATGCGCAACAGGGCATCCTGCGAGCCCAGTTTGTCGACCGGGACTCCAGCGGGCTTGCCCGCGGAAACATTTAAGGAGCCCTCCGATTCCTGCAACATCTGGCGGATTTCTAATAGGGCAAGAACTATCTCGGTGTGCTCGATTTCAGCAGTGGCGCCGGTATCCTCACCGGCAGAACGCAGCATTTCCGGAAAATTTCCTCCGGCTTCCTCCGGCTGCTCCTGTGCCGGACCGGCAGTCCGGCTGACTGCCTCATCCACGGTCAAGCGCTGTTCTCCGCTGCCTGTGACGACGATCACATTGTTTCGAATTATCCGTTTGATCCGCACGCCCCCAACGACATCGTTTTCGCGGTGTATTTCTTGACTACGGGTTTTGACGACTTCCACCACCGCATAGTTCAGCCGACGGTCCTTGGCTACCGTTGTGCCGATGAGCTTAAGCCCGACCTCGTTGCCCGCGAGGGTTACGGCCTCGATGTCCGCGGCTTCACGCCCGGCATCCGACCCTGAGGCGTTTGGGGAACCGAAGAGGTTGCGATCCACGACCGCATGATAATCGCTCATGGAACGGCCAGGCGAAAGGGCTTCACTGTTGCCCGCGGCGGCGTCCGGTGCAGATGCAGTGGTTGCGGCTACGGTTGGCTCCTGCCGCGCGTCGTGAAGGATTATCCCGATACGGACTCCTGTCCAAACGATGAAAGCCGCCAGCAACAGTTCGATCCCGCGCAACAACCATCCTTGTTTCCGATGGACTGCTTGTTCTGTTTGATCGATGCGAGGGAGGCCGGCAGGTGCAGGAATATGTGCGGAAACCGAGCTGACGGGGGCCTCAGGTTTTTCCTCCGCCGGAGTTGGCGAGGTCTCCGAAGCGAGTGGCGCAGGGTATTCCAGCGCCGCTTGGAAGACAGGAGGTTCGGGGCATTGCCCGGGCTGCTCCCGGAGGGGTTCACCGGGCGACTCGCCTGCCTCCTTGGGCTCGCGGACGTCGGCTGGCTCTTTGAACCGGCGCTGATCTTCCAGAAACCGGATGCGCAACTCCCTGGTTTGCAGGCCCTTGCGGCGCAGCGCCTGGTAAACCGAGCTCCTGGAGAGGGCCATGCCTTCATCGCCTAAAATCCGCGCCAACCTCTGTGCTCCGAAGTCCGGGTGCGCCAGCGACGCCGCAACTATTCTATTTATCACCTCGGGTGTGAGGGCAGCGGCCTTTTTTCTTTTTTTTTGTTCGGATGCCATGGAACCGTCAACCTGCACCGATTACGCCATTGATGAACCGGAGCTTCCCAATGGCAGGCAGCGGGGCATCACACCATTGGGATAATGTCGAGTCTTATCGAAGCACGCTTCAAGAGACTGGATCATTCACAGTCAAAAATAATAACACAGGTGAAAGAGTCGAAGCCACTATATCAATGAACGGCAAATCAGGATTCCACCCGACCGGCAAAGCAAACGGCGGGAGAAAAAGGTACTCCCGCCGTTTGCTAAGTCACCATTCAGATCAACAGATTGTTGAAAAACAAGCATCAGGCCGTCAGCCAAGGCGTGCACCGTTTTGGAAAGCGCAGCCTATTCATAACATTGAGCCTTTACAAAAGCCGCACAATGCCGGTTTCCGGCCTTAGGCGCGGTTTTCCGGGCACCCTGTTAAGGCGTTTTAGGGCCACCGGCTCTGGCCTGCATGCCTGGTGCAAAAAGGTCTCCAGCATTCGGGATCCAGAACCCTTTGTCCGCATACCCATCTCTGCCTACTTCGGGCAGTTCAAAGATGATGTCATCCGCCCTGCCGTCGCGATTCTTATCGGTTGCTTTATGACCGTTGATTACAAACAAGGCCGGATGGTCGAAGGGTTTTTTATCCTTCTGCACACGTTCATCGGTAAATGACTTCATAAGCCGCTCCAGGGCCGCAATATCATCGTCAGCAACGGTTTGTCCTCTATCAACACACAACTGCTTTTCAGGACTTCCATCAGGGGCGTCACAGTCAGACAGATTCAACTTATTCATGAGGCCCGTGGTGTTGGTATTGCAGTCCGGCGATCCCGCCTTCAAATTGTCGTAAGTGGTGTCTCCATCCGGGCCGGTTCCCGTATCGTCTCCTGATATACATGCGGTCCCGTGGGCATCTGCATCAGAAAGCCCTGCAATCTGTCTGCGGTTTCCTCCCCGGTTGTAGACTTTCAACGCTTGACGCAGGTTAGGATAGCCACCCCACAGGAAGTACGGCGGGGTGAGTGCCACGTTGCGCAGGGTCGGAATCTTGGCAGCCCCATCCGCTTCGAGCTTCTTAACAGTGCCGTCGGCAATATTCGTTTGAATCCCCCCAGTGGGTGGCGACCCAGGGGCCGGCGGTTGCGGTGGCAGCGTAGTGGCTTTCTGTAAAAAGAGATCGATTATTGCGTTGTTCTTGTACTGGCGCCCATATGACAGAGGATTACCATAGGGATCGGTGCCGCCGGCGAGCAGATCGGTGAATACCGGCCGGATACCGATGTTGGCGAATCCAAGGTCGCGGATATCGGGTACGCCATTCACATCGCCGACTGGATTAAGGAAGGGTGTAAACGGTGTGCCTGCCACGACTTGGTTTTCGCTGAGGGTTGGCGCTCCGTGGCAGAACAGGCAGCCGGCTCCGCGCGATCCTAAAGCCGGTGCGCCGGGCGGGCTGAAGAAGATCTTCGCCCCCCTATCCAGCAATGGGTCTCCGGTATTCATTGTTCCCCCAATGCGGGGTTGGAGTGTGCCAGCCGCAACCAGAGTGTCGAATTCGCTCTGATCTGAAACGAGGGTGGCCTCGTACATCATGATGGCGATGCCCCAGAACATGGAGAAGTTATGCTCCATTTGGGTATAGCCGTTTAAAATCGTCGCCTTCTTCAGCGCCCCGGTATCGTCGATCTTGTAGAAGCCTGACAGCTTCCAGTACTTGTCATTAAAAGCTTTTTTAACCAGGTTCGCGTAGAGATACTGCAACTTAAGCCCTCGGCCGGTTGTGTTGCGAAGATCTCCGAAGGGTCCGGGTGCTCCGAGGACGCTGTCCTGGGAGTGTATCTTCTGGAGGAGTAATGGAAGTTTGAGCAGCATTTTTCGGCCGACGTCGGCGAAATCACGCCCGCCGCAGGACATTTCCTTTTCGCTGAGGGGCGGTCCAACCGCCTGTGAAGCGAGGCTGGAATCTGGAAGCTCCAGATGTCCCAAATATGGTTTTCCCAATGAATCCAACAGGATCAGTCTTTTCTTGGGGTCTCCCGCTATATCCCGTTTGCCGAACACGCCCACGCCGTTGAAGGTGTTGTTGGCGCGTCCATCCCAGAAGTTCCGATTGTTGTATACGGCATTGATCGTCGTCGGGGTGTTGCGCGGTTCCACCTGCCGGGCTGCATACTTTCCGGCGTAGAAGATGTCACCATCGGCCTCCGAACACCGATCAAAAATTCTGAAAGGCCCGGTCCTGAAGTAGGTGGCGTCAAAGGACCCCTGGGAGGAAACGCGATCGTTGGTGGTGGTTATAATGGGGGAGTCGCGAAGCGTTTCATCCTCGAGCCGGTGCAGAGGCATGTCCGCAGGGGTCAGGGTGTAATTCGGCCCCGCCGTTGCCCCGGAGGGCATCTTGCCTTTCCCGACCGCGCCCGTATCAGACCGCTCTGAACCGAAATAAATGTCGCCTTCCGGCCCGAAGGTGATGTCAGTAAAGCCTGGTGTGAGCTGATTTCTGAGCCGGGTGTCGGCCCCGGCGACGAAATGACAGCTGGCGCAGGATTGCCCGTCGCTTCCCAACTGCTGGTCCCAAAATAGTGCCTTGCCGAGAACAATGGCCCAATTCTTGTCTTTGATGATACCGGCGCCTTGCGCCAGCTCCGCAGGAAAGTGCGGAGGATCCAAGGCAGAACACACAGCAGGTATTGTGAACAGACTTAGAATTAAGATGGTTATTCCATACAACGCCGCCCTCTTTGTTTTCATACACTCTCCCTTCTGATTGGAATCAAAGAGATGAATTTGAATTGCTGATCCCCTAGCCAGAGACGAATCCACATCACCTCCCTCTTGGAATAGATTTTGGATACAGGGAAAAAGTACTTCAAAAAAGAAACTGCAGAGAAGTCAACCCACTATCATCGGGCAGAAAGAAGCAGAAAAGGTTACAGACCTGCGACAATCAGGATTGAAGCTTTATCATTGCCGGATAGGCGCTTAAATACTGGCGATAATGTATTTTGTGAAGAAAATAGGCATCACCGCGCCTTTTCCCTATACTTCGATTCCAATTTCTATTTACTTTTCTACCTACATTATCTACTGTTTTTACATAGCAGTACATGGCTAGAAGCCATCTCAAAAATAGCAGATCACAGCCGAGGGCAAGGCGCACGCCGATGAAAAAGCGCAGCAACCGCGTCAGGTTGTGAGCATTTTTCAGCGGCGTGCAACGCCGCCATCGGCTGTCAGATGCATTTTTGAGATAGCTTCTATTCAACTTAAAGCGAATGAGAACCAGGCAAGGGAAGATCGATGGTGGGTAAAAAGTTCTGGACTCCGGCGATCGATGGGTGGTTATAGAGTGCGGCTTGTGCGCGAAGCCGTATCCGCGCCGAAGGAGGGTTCAAAGAAGCTAATTGGTTGTTGTTTCTGGCGTTGAGCCGTATTCACCCACAACCAGGCGCGGCCCAACAGCAGTCAGACCGCTCATGTATGGTCCTGTGACAGGATCAGGACGGAATAGGGTCCTATACCCACGTTGGCGCGAACCGGCATGCGGTCCATCGGGTCATCCTCTGTCGTGGTGTCGTAGCCCAGGTGGCTGCCAAAGTCCGCACTGTATCCCTGCCAGTCGCTGTTGAAACGTACCCGCCACCGGCCTGCACGCGGCATACCGAGGGCGTAGCTGTCATAACTGCGGTTCGCGAAGTTCGCGACGATCACGACATCGTCGCCCGGACCGCCATTTTCCCAGCGGTGGAAGGCGAGGACGTTGTCCGCGAGGTTGATGTGATGGACATTGATGTGCTGACCGCGCAGACCGCGTGTCCGGTCGGACCAGTTCCGGCGGAGCCGAATCAGATCGCGGTAAAGCAGGTGAATGCCGCTGAACGCCTGCAGCCTGGCCCAGTCGAGAGGGACCGTGTCTTGAAAGGATCCGTCTTCGAGGAATTCCTGACCCTGGAAAATCATCGGGATGCCGGGCGCGGTGAAAACCATCGCGGCTCCGAGGCAAGAACGCTTTCGAGAGAACCAACTGTCGGCATGTCCGGCCCAGATTTCCTCCGGCACCCGTTTTTTGCCACCCGCCACTTCATCGTGCGACTCGGTATAGATGATCCGTTGCACGGCGTCGCCGTTGTACCGATGATAGAGGGCATCGCGCACCGCCGGAAGGTCGCGGTCCGCATCGTTTGCGGAGATGACGGCACGGCGGATCGCGTGCACAAAGCCGGCATCCCATTGCGAAGAGAAGCCTGCCCCACCGCGGCCTGTATCCCGGGTGATCCATTCGTTGTTCTGCAAATCTTCGCCAATGGTGATTTTCCACGGCTGGCTGGCGCGGATATCATTGTTGATCCACTGCAGCAGGTTCCAGCCATCCGGGAGGTCGCCCGCGGCGTCGTTGTTATTCCCGTTTCGGTTGCGGATATTGACGATGGAATCGAAACGCAGGCCGTCCAGCCGGTACTTGTTCAACCAAAAGAGCGCGTTGTCGCGGATGAATCGCCGCACTTCACCCCGGCCGTAGTCGGGGCGGGTATTGCCCCAAGGGGTATCGGCGCGGGTGTTATCGTAGAAGTAGACGCCTCCGTCATGGTCGGAATCGGACCACCCGTCAAAGCGCCACAGGTCGAGATCGCCCGGACCAAAGTGATTGTAAACCACATCAAGGATAACCGCGATGCCGAGGACATGCGCCGCCTTGACGAGCCGGTAAAGGCCCTGCGGCCCGCCCAACGCCGATTCCACCGAGAAAGGCTGCGCCGGGTTGTAACCCCAGGAGTAATCCATTGAAAATTCCGATACCGGCATGATCTCGATGGCATTGATGCCCAGATCGTGCAGGTAGGAGAGCTTTGTCAGGATTGCTTCAAACGTGCCGGGGCCGGGGTCCGGGGCGTCGTTGAAGGTGCCCACGTGCAATTCATAGATCACCAGTTCATTCCAGGGCGGCATCTGGAAGTTGTCACCGGACCAGTCGAACACGGGATCGTGGATGATGGCGTTGCCGGAGGAATTAATCACCGCGCTCGCGTAGGGATTCTTGCGCCAGAGCGCCGGCTGGGCGCCATGCATGATCACAAACCGGTATTCGTCGCCGATCTTCGCCCCTGGAACCTCCACGTACCAGCAGCCATTGCCTTCGCGGGTAAACCGATGAGCCGTGGGGCTCCATTGGTTGAAATCTCCGGCGGCGAATACCCCTGAGGCAAAAGGCGCCCAAACGCGAAATGCGGCGCCACCTGGAATTAGAATGGTCCCCATCCCCGGGCGGGCAGACGGTGAAGCGGAAGGTGTCGGTTCGGATGCATGGGGAGTCATGGAAGTCTCCTTGGTAATACGAGAAGGCTTTGCCATTTTGGTTTAAGCCACCTATGTGGAACCACTGCGAGCGGAGCGATGATTTGAAGCCATCTCAAAAATAGCAGATCACAGCTGATGCCAAGGCGCGCGCCGATGAAAATGCGCAAGCCGCGGCGGGTTGTGAGCACTTTTCAGAGGCGGGCCACGCCGCCATCGACTGTCAGATGCATTTTCCGGATAGCTTCATCCACCGGTCCGCTCGTGTGGGTGGGTTCCGGCTAACCGCGAGCCGCCTTGAAATGCTCGTTGACCTTGTCCCAGTTGATGACATTGAAAAATGCGGCGATGTATTCAGGCCGCCGGTTCTGGTATTTCAGGTAGTAGGCGTGCTCCCAGACATCGATCCCCAGGACAGGCGTTTTCCCCTGGCTGATCGGGCTATCCTGGTTCGGTGTGGTTACGATTTCAAGCTCTCCCTTGTTCACCGCCAACCAGGCCCATCCGCTTCCGAAGAGAAGAGTCGCGGCGTTCGAGAAGTCCTCCTTGAACTTGTCGAAGCTGCCAAACTTCTTGGCGATGGCGTCAACGGCGGGGCCGCCGGGGGCAACCCCTTTTTTGAGAATAGGCCAAAAGAAACCGTGGTTGGCATGTCCGCCTCCGTGATTGCGCACGGCCGTACGGATATTTTCCGGGACGGCGTTGAGGTCCCGGATGAGTTTTTCAGCGCTGAGCTTTTCAAGGGCGTCATGCCCTTTCAGTGCGGCGTTAAGCTTATCGATATATGTCTGGTGATGCTTGGTGTGATGAATTTCCATTGTTCGGGCATCGATATAGGGCTCGAGTGCATCATACGCATATTCGAGCTTGGGTAGAGTATGGGCCATGGGACACCTCCGGATAATTTCATGTGATCAATCAATCCCTGACACTTTGGATTGCTTTGACAGGTTTGCAGCATGCCAAACCCGCCGGCCATTTCCCCCAAACAATAACCATTACTGTCTATCAGGGAAGATTGGGCAAGGCATGTTCCAGAAAACGACGGCGCCGCAGGTACCATCCGGTGCATCATAGATCATCTTAAAAATCGCGGACCACAGCCGAGGGCAAGGCCCACGTCGATGAAAATGCGGAGCACCCGCGCCGGGTTGTGAGCATTTTTCAGAGGCGTGCAACGCCGCCATCGACTGTTAGATGCATTTTTGAGATAGCTTCCAATATGAAACCGTCCTTGGCAAAGTGGTGGCGGATGTGATAATTTAACCTGAAAACACCAGATGCTGAAAGGAGATGCAATGCAACCACCCAGCGGCGATGAGTTTCTTGAAAAGCGAATCATCAGATACGATAAATGGATCCGGGATGGGCAGATCTCATTTTCCTCAAAGGTGGTTCCAGTCTCGGAATCCATCGAGGCCAAGCAGTACATTTTTCCGACGGAGAAGGCGCTCGCGATCCTTGGCAAGGCGCGATCGATAGCTCTTCAGAACTGCGAGTGCCGGAATCATTACAAGAGGTGCGAGAAACCGCTGGAGGTGTGTTTCGTTCTTAACGAGGTCGCGGACAAATACGTTGAAAAGGGCCGGGCCCGTTATGCCACTCTGAAGGAGGCGGAAGGTGTCCTGAAGAAGGCCAACGAAAGCGGCCTTGTTCATCTGAGCCTGTACATGCCCGACCATGAGATTTTTGCCTTGTGCAGCTGCTGCTCATGTTGTTGCCACGATTTGCAGATCCTAAAGCAATACGACCGGAAGGACCTGGTGGTCAGGTCGGAATATGTCGC
>JACRCN010000091.1 GCA_016219005.1 Deltaproteobacteria bacterium | reverse complement strand
GAAGGTCGAGCGGCTTTTTGCCTGGCTCCAGAACTTCAGACGCTTGGTGGTTCGCTACGAATATCATGCGGAAAACTTTCTGGGCCTCTTACAGCTTGGTTGTGCAATTATACTGCTTCGGTTTTTTTGAGATGGCCTCTAGCTTTGCATGCGTCCCAACCAGAAAATTTCCGCCAAACTTCACAGGAGGTGCGAAAATGTTCTGGATAGGCCTGACCGTAGGGTTAATCATTGGGGCAACCGCCGGCCTTTTCGCGTTTGCCTTCTTCGCGTCCAGAAAGCAAAGTGATTCCTGCAAGAGTAACGATCCGGAATCCAGCGAACTTCGGTATGCTGTATGCAAGGTTGTCACGATCGACGCATGCCTGATCCAATAAAAGCGTAGCGGTGAACCCCATGGATGGGATCTGCTATTCATTGTCCTTCTGAAACACCCGCCACCCCCGGAGCGCCGCCTCGGTCTCCGGTTCAAACAGCCCGATAGCCGTCGCCATCTGACGCACTTTATCCTCGGTGAGCTTGGACGGGCTGCCGGTGAACTTGGCATCTGCCAACAGCTTCCAGAATTTCATGAGATCGGATCGAGCCATCTATCTCCACCTTGAACCGTCACTTGCTCAGAATATGCTCCATTTTGGAATCTACGGTTATTTTTTCTTGAACTACCTAGATTTTGCGTATATGAAGCCGATTGAATCAAACATAGGAGGTTTTTTTCTATGTTGGATAAGGCGATCATGGTTACCTATTATGTGGACCCCCCGTTTTTCACGCGGAAGTCCGTCAACGAGGAATATTGTCGTTTTTATAACGTCAGGCCGGAGCAGGTGATCGGCCGGTCATGCCTTGAAACGACTCCTGAAAAAAATCGTAACCAGGTTCAAAAGAAAATTGAAGCCTGCGTTGAAAACGATGCTGTCCTGGTCACCATAGAACCCACCATGATGCCCGACGGCACTGCTTCTCTAATCCGCTGGGTGGAAGCCCCGGTTAAAGACAGAACCGGAAAGATCATCGAGGTAGTAGCCGTCGGCTTACCCCTGCAGGATCGGCGAGGGAAAAAGGACAGAAGGCAAACGGTCTGAAAGATCCCGCATCGATGCTTGATTTACGGGCAGCCATTGCAGGTGCAGAAGGTGTTGCTGTATGTCAGCTAATATTTGCGGGTGATTTATTTTGCATATCGGGCATTGCGCCGGGATCGGCATAAATACACCCTTCCTCCCAAAATACATGATTGACCGTATTTAACCGTCCAACCCACAACGATAGAATCCCCTGCATCAGGGCGGACCACCTTGCCCTGTGCGGAAATTCCTTCCATTCTGTACCCGAGCGACCAACCCCCTCCGGTCGCTCGGGATTTCCAAAGCATTCGGATTGCCATTCAATTGTCATTTTTATTTTGCTGGCCGTTCCCGCGGTCCTTCTGGGGAGTTGGTTGCACTGGACCTGCCGCGGGGGGCTTGCGTTCTGAAGTTCCCGGCGATTTTGCTTCGCCCCTATGCGGCGAAAGGCGACTGGCAGGCTCACCCGGCATGGGATTCTGCGAGGTCCCTCGCGGAGCCTCAAGGCGTTGAGGTGGCGGCTGCTGAGATGCAGGCGGGGTGCCCGCTGCCTGCTCTGGCCGCTGCCGTTGCACCGGGCGATTTACCGGCGGTGCCGCTTCGGGGCCGCGTGCCGGGCGAGTTGATAATTCGGGTTTCGCAGATGCAGGCGGCGCGCCGGCCGCCTGCTCCGGCTGCTGCCGTTGCGCCGGGCGATTCGCCGGCGGTGCCTCCTCCGGGCCGCGTGCCGGGCGGGCCGAAAGCCCGGGTTTCGGGGGCGCTGGCGTTTTGACACGGTCGGCCGTGGAGCGTTCGACCTTGCTCTGCCCGAACGCAGGCCGCGGCAGGGTGGCGGCAGCCTCGCGCGACTGAGGGGGAGAAACGAGGCGCGGGGCGGGGCCTTGGTTCGGCTCTTTACCTGCACCCGGCCCCCGCTCGGCATGCGGCGCCCGGGTGGCGACTACGGGCCGTTTCAAACTGGCTTCAGGGGGCCGAACACCGCGGCTGGTCGAGGGTGCAAAGCTCGCTGGCCCTGTTGCGACCTTGGGGGCGGCGTGGGTCGGTCGGAAATCGTGAGCCTCCACATGGGCGATGCGCGCCGAAGTAATGGGCCCGTGGCCGAAGCGGTCTTGCTTGACTACCACGATGCCGTTTCGTACGCCGGCGTTGCGGTAGACATTGATGTTTTCGACATTCACCACGGTGGTGTGGTGGACGACCACATTGTTGACGACCCGCGGGCCGCCCCAACCGCCCCACCACGGCCTGTGGGCAAAACCGGGTCGCCCCCACCAGGGAACACACGGCTCACCCCACCCGAGCGCTACCCAGCCGACGGCAGGACCTCCAATGCTGACGCCAACGCTTACATTGCCATGGCCGAAGAAGGCGACCAGGGCAGGGGCGTAAACCGGCCTTACGACCGCCGGTCCCGGGACCCAGCCCCAATAACCGTTGAAATGCGCCCATCGGCCATAGTGATACGGCGCCCAGCCCCAGGGCGCGGTGTCCACCCATGTCCAGCCGTAGTACGGATCGTGAATCCAGGACCCCGTGCTGTATGGCGCCCATCCGGCCGGCACCCCGGTCGGCACCCAGACAGGGCCGTACTCGGGCACGGTGCGCCAGGTCCCGTTGCGGTCGAGATCGCTCACTCCGTAAATTCCCGGAGAGACGTACCGGGCGCTCACCGCGTCCAGGAGACTGTCGGTGCGGGCGTAGTTCCATCTGTCCCAGCTATCGAGCTGAGGGGCGGCGTAAGAAGAGATTTTCGGGCTCTCTACGCCTTCGATGACTACCTCTTCGCTGGGAGCGATGCTGAAGGCCTCGCCGTTTGCAGGTGTCACGGTGGCTCGTCCCGCCCGACGGGTAATGAACGAAGTGCGCTCGCCGTTGACGTCTACGCGGTAATAACCCGCATGATCGATAGTGAAGGCCGCGTTCGGAGTGTCCACCTCCACCGTATGTCCGGGCTCGAGTGTGCGCAAGTCAAAGGAGGCGTGGCCGGCAGTGACTTTAAACTGTAAAAAATCCGGCTCCAGGTTTTCCAGGCCGATCTGGGTGTCCGCCCATCCGCGCACACAGGCCCGCGGGCCGATTTGCAGCTCCAGGTTGCCCGGAGAGCCCGTGAAGAGCTGATCTCCCGGGGCAATGGCGGTGTTCAACTGCGCCTGCACCCAATCCTGGGCTCCCGGACGCCAGAACGATACCTGGCCATCCACGAAGCTGAGACGCGGGGGCGTCCGGACGGTCTCTTCGTCCTGTGGCGGTTCCGAGGTTGATGTCTCCTGGGCGGCCGACGGCAGGCCGGTCAGAATGCAGATTAGCATTGCGAGTCCGATGAGCAGTTTGCTGCGCATTTTTCAGTTCTCCCTTGGTGCTGAAACGACGGATAGCATCCCTTTTCGAAATTCCAATCACCCTGCCGCAGATAAACCGCTGCGGCTAAGTCCGGCTCTTTCGTCGCGGCTACTGCGGCGGAGGCGGAGGCGGAGGAGGGGGGCCTGCGGGCGGAGCCGGTACGGCCGTGCGCCCTGAAGTGGAGGCAGGGGGCGGCGGTGGTGGCGGCGGCGGGCTCACTGAACGATATGATGACTGCACATGCCCTGGAATCTGGTTTCCCTTGGCATACATGCACTGTTGGTAAGCATTGTCGTAGCGTCGCTGGACTTCTCTGCCTGCGCTATAGCCTTGGCCCGATCCCAAGGCAGCACCCCCCAGAAGACCAGCCCCTGCTCCGATGGCAGCCCCTGGCCCCACATTTCCGGAGGCAGCGCCGATCAAAGCACCCGAAGCCGCTCCCAACGCTCCGCCTGCGATCGCTCCTCCCGCCAGGTCTTGATTGACGGTCTTGTTGGCGTTCCACTCGGTCTGGTTCTGCGCCCACTGACGACAGACGGAGTCGTCGGCCGCGAACGTATCGAAGGACTTGCCGTTGCCGGGCAGCACCATGACGCTCGGGCCCGGCGGGATCGTGGCGCAACCGATAAGCAGCATCATGACCGAAAGTATTCCTGCAGCGCGTTTCAGTTTCATTTCTCAGAGACCTCCTTCATCTTCCGGGTGGAACAGTGTCGGGCACTACCTTCATCCACCCGCCCGGGCAGGATTTAATGTAGGGGTAGTAGCCCTGGGGATTCTGACAGTAATACCAATAACCGGATTCCGGCTGATTCCTTTGAACATACACCTGGGGCTGCTGCGGGACAACCACCATCGGCGCGGGGTACGCATAGGGTGGGCCCCAGTAAGGCCACGGTCCCCATCCGTAAGGCCCATAATACCCTGGTCCCAGTCCAAAATTGAATCCAAAGGAATAGCGGGTGCTGCTCCCGGCCACCCCGGACGCGGGTGTCACCAGAAGCAGGCCTATTATCACCAGAATTGCGGCAACAGTTTTCATGGCTGCCTCGCTTCGATCATCTGCCGGGCGGCGCAGTGTCGGGCACCACCTTCATCCATCCGCCCGGGCAGGATTTAACATAGGGGTAGTAGGCATCAGATTCCTGACAGTAGTACCAATATTCGGATTCCTGCTGGTTCTGCTGATCATACACCTGGGGCTGCTGTTCGACAACAACCGGTGGCGCCGCCGGATAGTAAGAGTAGTATGGATAATAGGGGTAGTAAGGACCCCACCACCCAGGCCCCCATCCCGGGCCGATAAAGATACGTGCGCTGTACGAATTTCCATACCTTTTGTACCCGCCGTGCCCATAATAGCGACCGGACCCGTGATAATAGCCACCTGATCCGCGATAGCTGCTATGCCCGTGATACCCACCGGACCCACGATAGCCGCCGGACCCATGTGAACCGCCGGACCACTTGCTGCCGCCGGACCCATGAGATCCACCGGACCACTGGCTGCCGCCGGACCCGCGACTGCCTCCCGATCCACCCGCGTACAAGGGCAAAGCACACACTAATACAACAGCCAATAGGCTGATAATTTTGAAAATAAAGCTTTTCATCGCAATCGCCCCCCTTCTTCGCAAACTTTGCATTTTCCTTCGGTGCAGCAGGGGACTTTCCGAATCCCTTTTGTTTCATATTAGACGTATGCACATGAAAACCGTTTACACAAGGTTTCCGGGAATCTTACTCGAAAATATAGAGCCGCCCCACGGCGGTTGGTTAAGCCGGCATATAATACCCTCACCCTAAAAACCATTAGCAACTATCTGGAATAATGATAGATGAGTCCAATGCGGATCGTTCTTATATTTTTAATGATCTTGATATGTTATCCTGGCCGTGGTATTCTTGTCCGAGATTCCGGAAGGCGGTGTTTCCCTAGGGCAGCCCGCGTCCCTGCCGGGTCTTTTCATAAGACGGCTTCAGGGATTTCGGCCCGAATAAAATTTCAATCGAAAGCCGGCGTACTTGGAAAAGGTTGAAAAAGACGAATTCATACCCGTTCAGCATATCCGCTTGAGGTCACAAATTGTGACCTCAAGTTGGGGAGGCCTCAGATATGTGCCGGAGCCCAAGGTCGGGTTCATGGTGAAGGAGCGCGTAAAAGCATACGCCAGGAGGAGAGGGTAGACGCATTTTTCTAGCTCAGCACAAGTAAAACGGTATTGATCGATGGTGACTCGGAACGCCTCGAAAGCAAACGTGCAGGTGCGCTGGATTCAGGCGGCCGTTCTGCGCCGGAGAGGCGGGCCCCTGAAGATCGAATCCATCGAGATGGATGGACCGATGGAGGACGAGGTTCTTGTGCGCATCGTCGCCAGCGGCATCTGCCATACCGACATCAGCTATATTCACGAATGGTATTCGGGGGAAGAAGGGCCGCTGGTGCTGGGCCATGAGGGGGCTGGCATCGTGGAGGCGGTCGGCGGCAAAGCCAAGGGCATCCGGCGGGGCGACCACGTCATCCTCTCCTATGAGTCCTGCGGCCGGTGCCCCCCGTGCCGGAGCGGCCGCCCGATGGACTGCCGCTATTTCTCCGAGCTTAATTTCGGCTTCAGGCGGCTCGACGGCAGCAACGCCTTGCATAGCAGCGGCGTCAAGGGGCACTTCTTCGGCCAGTCTTCGTTTGCGACCCACACCCTCTCGACCGGACGCAACCTGGTAAAGGTCCCTAAAAACCTGCCCCTGGCGCTGCTGGCGCCGCTGGGCTGCGGCCTGCAGACCGGGGCCGGCACCGTGATGAACTCGCTTGCGGTCCCGGCCGGGGCCGGCATCGCCGTCTTCGGCACGGGGGCCGTGGGGCTTGCCGCGGTCATGGCGGCGCGCATCGTGGGGGCGGAACCGATCATCGGCGTCGACATCATCCCCAGGCGGCTAGAACTCGCCCTGGATCTGGGCGCCACCCATGCGATCGACAGCCGCCGTGAAGATCCCGCCGCCCGCATCGAGGACATCACCGGCAGCGGGGTCGACTTCGTGGTGGAGAGCACCGGAAACGAGAAGATGTACCGGCTTTCCACGGAGGTGCTGAACCCGCAGGGCACAGCAGTACTCCTGACCGGCGCGACGGGCCCGGGGCATCTGCCGGGAGGCCGCAAAACCCTGGGTATTATTCAGGGCGACGCCGTGCCCCAGCACTTCATCCCCAAACTCATCGCGCTTTACCGGAAGGGCCGTTTCCCTTTCGACTGTTTCGTTAAATTCTATGATTTCAAGAACATAAACCGCGCCATAGCCGACTCCCGGCGCGGATCAACCATCAAACCCGTGCTTCGCGTAAGTAACACCTGAACCTCTTGATAGCGGGAAGAGGAGGTGAACAATTGACACGTGCCTTTCGCCACATTGTTCTTCCCGGCCTGGCGCCGGCCGCATTTTTCCTGGTTGCGTCCACCCGGGTCGAAGTCCTGGGGTGTTTCAACCGCGGGTTGCTGGCGCTATCGGTTGCGATGGCGAGCGTGATCGGCGGATCGATCCTTGCGGTCAAAGGCGGCCTGAGCAGGCGGCGGGGCGACCCAGATGCCCACTGGTGGGTGCTGAGCGCGCTGATCCTGTCGATTCCGCCCGCCGCGTTGATTGTCTTGGCATAAAGCCCGGAATACAGCAAGCGGGAGTAATCGTATTCTTCAGACTCGGCAGACGTTTCCAGAAAGCCCGTCCCGCAACCCGGATTGAATCTGGCAGCGGATTTTTTTAAACATGGCTCGATTGACTGCAGCTTTCAGAGCTATGTTTGCGATGACTGTTCAGGCGGGTTTCTCAAAACCATTCGAATCCCTGCCGTAGCCCAGCAGGCGCGCCAGCCCCAGGACGACCGCGAAAAACACGGCCCCTCCCAGCAGGACTTTGACGGCCGGCCCTTCGAGGAAGATGGCGTAGCTTCCATCGGAAATCGTCAGCGAGCGGCGAAAAGCCATTTCGATCCGGTCTCCCAGGACGATGGCGAGCAGCAGCGGGGCCACGTCGAAGTCGAATTTCCGCAGCACGTATCCGATCACGCCGCATGCCGTCAGGAGCCATAGGTCGAGCGGGCTGGCATTGACGCTGTAGACGCCGATCACGCTGATCAGCAGTATGGCCGGGGCCAGATACGGGTAGGGCACCCGCAGGATGTTGACGAAGACGCTCACGAGCGGCAGGTTGAGGATGAGGAGCATCACATTTCCAATGACCATGCTGGCGATCAATCCCCAGAATACCGCCGGGTGATCGATCAAAAGCTGGGGGCCGGGCTGCACGCCGTGAATGAGCAAGGCCGACAGCAGCACGGCCGTGGCCGGAATGGCCGGGATCCCCAGGACCAGGAGCGGGATCATGGCGCTGCCGGTGGTGGCGTTGTTGGCGGTCTCCGGGCCGGCGACCCCCGCGATGGCGCCCTTGCCGAACCGCTCGGGATGCTTGGACAGCTTGCGCTCGACCACGTAGGAAACGAAGGTCGAGATGATGTGGGAGACCCCCGGCACCAAGCCGAAAATGAAGCCGATGAGGGTGCCGCGACCGATGGCCGGTGTCGATTCTTTCCAATCTTTGCGGGACGGCCACAGGCTGCGAAACGACGGCCGGATGGCCTTGATGTCGGCGACGTTCTCCAGGTTGAGCAGGATTTCGCTCACCCCGAACAACCCCAAGGCTATCGAGACGAAGCTCAACCCTTCCGCCAGCCGCAGGTTGCCGTATGTATAGCGGGCGAACCCGGTGATGGGGTCCATCCCGATCGTGGCGACGGCTAACCCGAGAAGGATCATGGCAATGGTCTTCGACGGCGCCGTGGAACTCACGAAGCTCATGACGACAAGCGCCATCAGCATGAGCACGAACTCGGCCGGCG
This sequence comes from Deltaproteobacteria bacterium, assembly GCA_016219005.1. Classification (GTDB taxonomy): domain Bacteria; phylum Desulfobacterota; class Desulfobacteria; order Desulfobacterales; family SpSt-501; genus SpSt-501. Next base: position 47,061 of record JACRCN010000091.1, on the reverse strand, counting down.
GGCCCACCTTGAGCATCGCATCGGCCATGGGCGGGGCGAACAGCATCAGCCCGACTACGCTCAGGACGCCGCCGATCCAGCTGCCGATGGCGGCGATGGCAAGCGCCGGGCCGGCTCTCCCCTGGCGGGCCATCTCGTAGCCGTCGATGCAGGTGATCACGGAGGCCGCCTCTCCCGGGATGCGCACCAGAATGGACGTCAGGGAGCCGCCGTACATGGCGCCGTAGAAGATGCCGGCCAGCATGATGATGGCCGCGGCCGGATCAAGCTTGAAGGTCAGCGGCAGCAGGAGGGTCATGCCGGCCATCGGGCCCAGGCCCGGCAGAATGCCCACCACCGTGCCCCACAAAACGCCGAGGAAGCAATACAAAAGGTTGGCGGGCTGGGCGGCGATCACGAAACCGTCCCACAGGAATTGCAAGGTCTGCATGGTTCTATCCTTTGCAAAAGCCGCACAACGCCGGACCACGGCTTGAGGCGCGGTTTTTCAACACCTTTTAAAGCAGGCCGCGCGGCATGCTCACGTCCAGCAGGTAGACGAAAAACCAGTACGCCCCGGCCACCCCCAGGACCGCGAAGGCCAGGGGTTTGAGCCATCCCTGGCGGCTGAATTCCCTTGATAAGGCCAAGAGAAAGACGCCGAGGCACAGGCAAAAGCCCAAGTCCTCGAAAAGAAGGCTGACCCAGACCAGCCCCAAAACGGCAGCAAGAATGTGGCGGCTTCCCAGCTCGACGACGTCCGCGTGTTTCCGCGGGCGTTTCAGCACCGCGAACAGCAGCAACGTGGCCGTCACCCCCAGGACCAACCCGATGGCAAGCGGCATCACTCCCGGGCCCGGCATGACTCCGGTGCCAAGCGGCATCCGGTAAGCCGTAAAGACCAGAAAAAGAGAGACGGCCAGCAAGCCGCACGCTACACCGATCTCGCCATTTCTCTTGGGTGTTGAAAGCATGCGCGGCCGCCTTTACTTTTTCAGCCCGATGTCTTTGGCGACCTCGCCCAGGGCCTTGTATTCCTCCCGGATCAGCTGATTCACCTCGGCCGGTCCGGCGATGACAAGCTCCTCGCCCTGTTCCTTCAGAAATTCCTTGAAGCGCGGCTGGGAAGCCCCCTGCCGGAAGGCGGCTTCGAGCGTTTTGAGCACCTCCGCCGGCACGCCCTTGGGCGCGATGATGGTGCGCCAGAGAACCGTTTCCTCCTGGGGGATGCCCAGGGCCTTCAAGCCGCTCGCCGTGGGGAGGGCCGCGTTGTCGGCCGCCGAGGTCAGCAGCAGCGCCTTGGCCTTGCCGGCCTTGATGTGCGGCATGATCGGCGGGACCGAACCGCCGTAGAAGGTGACATGGCCGCCCAGGAAATTCTTGGCGGTCTCACCGGCGCCGCCGAAGGGCACGGGGCGCACCTTGACACCCAGGGCCTTGAAGATGCGCTCGCCTGCAAGCTGCATGGTGCCGCCCACCCCGTCGTTGCCGTAGGTGTACTTGCCCGGGTTCTTCTTGAGCTCCTCGATCAGCTCGCGGGCATTGTTGGCCGGAAAGTCCGGCGCGGCACAGAGCACATAGGCGGCGGATGATATCTGCAGGATGGGCTGGTAGTCGTCCGGCGTGAAGGCCACCTGCAGGGTATGCGGGCTTGCGGTCAGCGGGCTGTTCCAGACCCCCGCCAGCGTATAGCCGTCCGGCTTGGCCTGGGTGAGCAGGCTCACGCCGAGGGTTCCGCCGCCGCCGGGCTTGTTGACCACCACCAGCTTCTGCTTGAGGAACGGTTCCGTCACCTCGGCCAGCAGGCGGATTGCGATGTCGGTGCCGCCCCCGGGCGGGGAAGGGACGATGACCTCGATCGGTTTTTCAGGATAAGCGGCCCACACCGGATGAACCATCGCCAAAACCATCGTCATTGCCAAAAAAACCTTTTTCATGATGCCCTCCTTTGGTTACAGCCCCAGGAGACGGGCCGGGTTTTCCTTGGTCATGAGGTTGATCTCTTCCTGGCCCACTCCTTTTTCGAGGAGACACTGGCCGAAGATGCGCAGCACCTCGGCCGGCCATGATTTGCGGGGCTGACCGGCGTCGCTGGTCAGGATGATGGACGCGGCCCCGGCGGCGGCCACGATGCGGCGGTAGTCGTCGATGCGGCCGACACCCGGAATCGGGTAGAGGTTGCCCCCGCAGAGTTCGAGAACCGCACCTTTGACCGCGAGCAGCTTCTGATCTTCGATGCTCAAGGCCGGCGGGTTGAACTCCGGGTGGGTGATCAGAAGCTTTTTCAACCCAAGGCCTATCGCAAAATCGGCGAGCATGAAGATCTCGTCACGGTTCAGGTGCCCCGTGCCCAGAATGGCGCCGGACTCTTTGACCAACTCCACGATGATCTTGGTTTCAGGCGTCAGCCGGCCGTTTTCACCCAGCACGGTGATGCCGGGGCGAGTGAGCTTGAGGCCGCTTTTCTGGTGGCTGAAACCTCCCGTCTGCCCGAATGCGGCGGCGTGAGCCGTTGCATCCACCGTGGGCATCCAGATCTGCCGGGCGCCCAGCCTGAGGGCTGTTTCCGCGGCGAGCGGGTTCAGCCCGCCGGCGAACCAATTCAGAACGAGGCCCCCGAATACACGGGTCTCCTCGACCATCCGGTCGGCGAGGGCCGCCCGCCCCACGGTGGATTCGAAGTGGTTCTTGATCATGATGCCGGCCAGTCCGGATTGCGCGGCATGCCGCGCGATGTCCAGGTCATCGCCGATGCGGACGAAAAGCTCCGGGTTGGCGTGAACGTGCAGGTCATACGCGCCGGAGAGATCCACCAGGCCCATAGCCGGCCTCCTTTCAGCGCAGCTCGATGTGGTAGCGGAAGCGATCGCCCCGCCCGAAGCTGGAACGGAACTCGACTGGTTTGTCTTCAAAGGTGTAGGCGATGCGCTCGAGGAAAATCACCGGCGCGCCCGGGGCAATACCGAGATGCCCGGCAACCTCGGGGGTCGCCAGGCGCGGTTCCAGGAACTCGTCGGCCCAGATGATGGGCGTGTTGAACCGGGAGTCGTAGAGCGGATAGAGCAGCTCGCGCGCAATATCCATCCGGTCCAGGCCGGCGAAGGTTTTTTCCGGCAGATAGAGGTCTTCGTACATCAGGGGCAGGTCGTTGAGCGCGCGCAGCCGCTTGATTTGCAGCACCCGTTCCCGCTTGGAAAGGCGCAGGACGTCCCGGACCCTGGAAGGCGGCCGGCTCGCGCCGGCGAAAAGCACGCGTGAAATCGGAACAACGCCGTCGCTCGCCTGATCCAGGTCGAATCTGAAAAAGCGGAAGAAGCTGCGCCCGAAATCCGGGCGGGCCACGAAGGTTCCCCTGCCTTGCCGCCGCAGGATGAAGCCCTCGCGGGTCAATTCCGCCAAGGCCTTTTTCACCGTGCCGACGGCGACATCATAGGTTGCCGCCAGCTCGTTTTCCGAAGGGATCATCTGGTTGGCTTTCCAGACCCCGGCGGTGATGGAGGATTTGAGGATTTCCTTGAGTTGATGGTAGAGGGGTACGAATGAACCGGAGTCGAGCCGGCCGGTGCCGGCCGGCGGTCTCTTGCCGTTGACGGGCAATAAATGGTCGGAGGAAGGCTTGGGCATATGCTTTAGTGGTTAAGTAGTTATGTATATAAGTATCCTGGAAATTGAACCCCGTCAAGGTTTTTTTCCGGCGGCATGCCATCCAACCGGCGGGACGGGCGTGGGGGCTAACCCTTTGAAGGCTTGGTGGTGAGAGCGCTGATCCAATCGATCCCGCCCACCGATCTAATCATCCTATCGTCCTTAATTCATAATGATCTTGATGCGTTGTACCGGACGTGATATCCTTGTCTCACATTCCGGCGGTGGGCATTGCTCCTTGGTCGTCAGCGACCTGGCCGGGCCTTTTCATTTGATGGCTTCCGGGGTTTATGCCCGGATAAAATTTCAACCAAAAAAAACGGATCACTCCTCATGAGCGCCCAGGATTTACGATATGTTCCGTTCAAAGGCGTTTGCTATGTATATTAAGAAGAGCCGGCTGGGTAAGTTGACATTATGAATACCTTGAGAAAATTAATATCATCCCCGCCGACCGTCCCGGCAGGCACCGTCTGGTACTTGACCGATCTCGGAGAGGCCCGCGGCAAGCAGGAGCTTTTCACGAAGCAAGCGCCTCAAAGGCTCAAAACCTTAAGAGAACGCGCGCTGGTGGAAAGTGCCGTGTCGTCGAACCGCATCGAAGGGGTGACGGTGGCCCGGTCGCGTGTGGCCACCGTCGTTTTCGGAAAATCCTTTCTGCACGACCGAAACGAAGAAGAACTCCGCGGTTACAGGAATGCGCTCAAGCTGATCCACGAGGATCGCCCACCTGCTTCGGAGGACATCATCAAAACCTTGCATGCGCTGGCGAGGGGTGAGGTCGGTGATGCCGGCCGGTACAAGAAAAAAGACAGCGATATCATCGAGAAACTGGCGGATGGGCGCGTGCGTGTCCGTTTCCGGACTGTAACCGCCAAGCAGACCCCCAGTGCGATGAAGGAACTGGTTTCGTTGTGGAATCAGGGCATCGAGGAACGTCGGGTTCCGCCGCTTTTGATGCTGGCGGCCTGGAACTTTGATTTTCTGTGCATTCACCCCTTCCGCGACGGCAACGGCCGAGTGTCCAGACTGATGCTGCTGCTTCAGCTCTACCATCTCGGCTACGAAGTGGGGCGCTACATCAGCATCGAACGCCTGATCGAACAGCACAAGGAAAGGTACTACGAAACGCTCGAGCAAAGCTCGTCGGGTTGGCATGAGGGCCGACATGATCCATGGCCGTATGTCAACTTCATTCTGTCCACGCTCCGCGAAGCCTACAGAGAGTTTGAGGAGCGCCTGGGACACACCCCAAGCCCCCCTGGTGCCAAAACGCAGATGATTGAAACGGCAGTCAAGGCTGCAGCGGGACAATTCACGGTGACCCAGGTCGAACGCGCCTGCCCCGGCGTCAGCCGGGACATGATCAGACGAGTGCTCCGCCAAATGCAGAAAGACAAACGGGTGGAATGCCTCGGCCGTGGCCCCGGTGCGGCCTGGCGGAGAAAGGGTAATGACCTTAAAAGAGGGTAATAAAGAGGGTCATGCTGAATTTAAGGTCACACATGCGATTTTATGAAAAACGTTTTTCATACTGCTTGATCGGGGTGATGCTGCTTAGCGGGGCTTTCTGGGGCTGTTCCGACAAGAAGGAGCCAGCGATAGAGAAGAGCGCCATCCAGAAAATGACCGAAAATGCCGCCAAAGAAGCCGTCAACCAGATCCGCACCCCCATCGACAAGGCCCGTTCCGTCGCGCAACAGCAGGAAGATAAAGCGAAAGAAATGGATGATGCCTTGAAGAACCAGTAAGGCTACATTAGAATCTGTTAAACGTTGGCCAGGCTGGGGAAAGGGGTGAAGATATCCTCCTTTTGTTTCAACAGGGCGGGGCTGTGTTAAGTTTGCGATTCGGAATCAAGCCTCGTTAAAGGTAAAAAATCGGCAATGATGGAACATGGTCTCGATTACCTGTAGTCAAAAACGTTCCTATGTCTTTACAAGGTTGTGCTGATGGACCCAACGGAAAATCAAGGGCAAGTAGTTATTTACCGGACTTCTGACGGGATGACTTCCATAGATGTGCATTTGGAGCGAGATACCGTCTGGTTGAACCAATCCCAGATGGTCGAGCTTTTTCAGCGCAATCAATCCGTTATATCTCGGCATGTGCGGAATGTGTTCAAGGAGGGGGAGCTTGAGGAGAAGGGCAATATGCAAAAAATGCATATTCCAAATTCCGACAAGCCTGTGACTTATGTCAACTTGGACGTGGCCATTTGGGCGTGGCGGCGGTGTCGGCGTTAAATCAGGTTCGCAAGGCAAACGCGATTGCCTTGATCGATGGCCCCAAGCTGACGCAGATGATCGCCTCGGTCCAGCAAAGCGGAAACATGGAAGCTCAGCAGGAAGTCGCCCGAGCATGTCCCAAATGCGGCAGTGAGATAGTGCTGCGCGTGGCGAAGAAGGGACAGCATTCAGGAAAGAAATTTTGGGGTTGCTCGAACTTTCCCGACTGCCGGGGCGTGGTTTCAACAGAGGACTGAATGAAGAAACTGGCTATAACCAGTAAACGAGATGTGACACCCCGTTCTTTTTTATTGCAAGGTTAAAAAAAAGGGAGCCCTTTACCTGCGTCTTTTACCTTCGCGCAAAAGGCCTGTCACTTTGTCCTGAAATTCTTAAGCTGGGTAAAATCTACTATTTGACCGAGAGTCTTTAGCGTAAACACCTTGCCTCTGGTTGCAAGAATCATCTTCTTCATATCTTCACGGCGGACACCAAAGCCACGCCCTCCGATGCAAGCTATAACCTCGTATTTTGGGTTATTCACTGAGCGGCCTGCAACGCTCAATTCGCCAAGATGCTGAATACGCGTCACCTTGTCTCGGGCTGTGCCATCGTCTTCAGTAATCTTCGCCTCGATAATGACCTGTGGATTGAACTCGCTCGGAATGATGAAATCCGGAGTTTGATCGAACCCTTCAATCTTTTCTGCGCGTTTTGTCTTTCGGTAGCTTATGCCAGCCTTGGTCAAAACATCTTCAATTGCGGATTCAAGGCTGTCACCAACTAACTCACTGACTGAATCACGATGACCTGCAAATGGCCTTCCAAGGAACCTCTCGTAAAGAAGCATTGCGTAGGGTACGCCCATAGCAGCGACATTTCTTAAACTGTTGAGCCCGCCCTTGGTATCTGCTTTATTCAATCGATGCATTTGATTGTCGTTAACCTGGGGCACTTCCTCTGAAAGCATTCTACAAGCGGTTTCTACCAGCGGCTTCAGTCTTTCCTTGGTTACACCGTTAGTTCTAAGGGGGGTCTCCGGTGAAATTCTAACCTTCCTATCCAGAGACCTTACGAACCCTTGCGTCACGCTAATCCCGGTTCGCTGAGTCGTAACATAACCCCACTCTGGTGGTGTGAAACCGAGCATAGTACGCAGAACCACAATACAAATCGGCTCTGCCATAACCACTGCAAACACCTTGATCGGATCAAACTCTAAAAACCCCTTAGTTGCTGCCTTCAGTGCCTCATATCCTCGCTCGAACACAGGGTATTCAATGAAACCAACACCCTTGGGCATCACAAGGAATTCCGATTCAAGGCAGGAGAATACGGCATCCACATAATGTTCTGAGTTTTTAAGTATCTCATCGAAAGGCGTTTCAAAAGGATACTTCATTATTAGTGACCCCGTAGTTGTCTTGAGTCTCACGGATAGCGAACAATGGCATATCGTGGAACTGTTCCTCTGGATCGTAAAAATGCTTTTCTATATCTTGCCAAATTCCAAATTGGGTGAGCCAGGATGCAATTACCGATAGTCGCTTATTGATATCAACATTCTTCACCCAATCTTTTCGAAGATTCCATATCGCCAAACGAATGAGATGCCCGAATGCAATACATCTAATGTCACCTGGAGTAGGCTTTACATTCCCGGCACGGAGTTTGGCCAAGTCCTCTTTGACAAGGTTAGCGACTCCTTCTATCGATTTTACTACCCATTTCCCGGGGACAGAGCCGGTTGTTCTACAGACGAAAACAGTGTCAATTATGGATGAGCCTGTTCCGTTTATATGAATGGAGGCTCCCATTTCCGCAGGGCAAGGCAGCGAAGCCGAGCAGGTCAAGCCGGCGTCAAGGATAGCGACGGCAATTGGATGGTATGCGGCAAGATCGTTGTGATGATAGGTAAAGGCCAACGGTGAACCGGGTTTGAGTGCTTTGGCCATCTGCTGAAAAACGGATGATAACCCTTGGGCAAAGTGGCCAATTCCCCTCCCCATGTCTACGTTGCCGGTCAGCTCGGCAGGATTACGTGTAGAGAGATTACCGAATGCATCGGCTTTGCTACGTATGAGTTTACGGAGCCATACGTAACAGAAATCCATTAGTTCTGCATATTGGACGTTTCCAAAATAGGGTGGATCGGTAAAGACCGCATCCAATGAAGAAAAAGGTAACTCCGCTACCGCAGCATCGCTACAATGAAGTTCAACACTTCTTCTTTCATCTTTATGCTTGCCGTTTGGATTGTCTCCGATCCATTCACCGCTGATTGGAACAATTTCCTTGGTCCGGCCACGATGTCTGATTTCGAAGGGGCTGTCGCAGTACGCTTTCGCCTTGCGGAATTTTTCGACGATATTCGCCCAACCGCCGCTGCCGACGAGATTATTTCTATTTTGCACCACAATTCCGAGAAAGTTGGACTCACACTGAATGAGTCCAACCGGAAATCCGTGAACTGAAAAAACGTCAAGAGATTTCAATGCCATGGTGTCATATCGGCAAAGCATGTTCTGATAGCGGAGTAAGTCTGAAAGGTTGGTTGATAGGGCGTTCCTGATTCGTGCGTTACTTGTTCGATCAATTATTCGCGCCGACAATTCTAATCCGAGGAGTTGCCGGGAGTTGAACATCTCGTGGTAGTGTGTGTATCCCCATCGATGCAAACGATTTGTCTCGTCGCCAGAAGGAATTTCGTCGACAGGGACATACTTGGCGCGAGTCTTTTCCCACCGCTTTCCCGCTTCTTGCACCTGTGCCAAGTCCTGTGAATCAGGTGCCTTGAAGAACCTTCCGGAATGTTTGTCTCTGCAATTTTGGCAATAATACTCAAGGGCGAAAAGACGGTGTTTGGGAGGCCCCAAAGCCTTGTTAGGGAATTTATTAGCTGTGCCACAGTTGCGGCATTCGCAATGCCCGCGTTTAGCTGGCCCTTCCAGGGTGAGCTCATGACGGCAGTGGCGGCAAATGCCCGGCTTTTCTTTGTTAGCCGTTTCATTTAGTAGCCCGCAGTTGTGGCATACAATGACGTTTTTGGGGTGTCTGGAGTCGGAGGATAGAAGGTAACCGGGAAACAGGTCAATTGATTGGTTGCATTTCTGGCAAATGATGGTTTTTACCCAAAGGAAATATTTAGCGTGAGCATCCTCACAGTTACAGGCAACGCATCGTGTACGGTGGAGGGTTCCTATCTCCTTCTCCAAGCTGGATCGAAGGGAGTTAGCCGCTCGAGAATATTCGTCCAAATCGAGATGCTCAATCTCCTGCTTGACAATCCAATATGACATTGGATTGATGTCAAATCCTATAACATCACAGCCAAGACGATTTGCCTCAATTAGAGGAGTGCCCCCTCCCATGAAAGGATCTGCAACCCTGATCCCCTTCAGTTTGTTGGAGTCGTAGAAAGCCACTGAGAGGGGTATATCAAGAAACTCTGCAAGCAGTAGTCCGCGAAAGAGCGTACCGGGTCTGCGGGCAAACCACTTATGTACGGCGATAATCGGCCTATAGTTCTGCTGGATCTGTTTTTCGCGAAGCGCTAAATTCGCGATGAACGAAATGTCGAAATTTCTTTCTATCAATTATCTTTGCCTTTCAAGGCTGAATACTTTTCGAGCGGTATAGCGATGCCAGTAAGTAGCGCTGCATGCAATCGGAGTCTTAATCGATCTGCTGCCAATTTTGCAATTGGCAAGTTTTTCTCCGTTTCGTGCAAAGTTCAACTGTGTTATACAGAGAAGGCGTTTCTGATTTTGTCTAAAAGAATAGCGGAAAATGTATGCTTAATCAATGACATAAAATTCTATCGGAAAGCATGGTTCGAGGCCCTTTCCAACAGGCCGCGTGAACTACAACCTTGTGTCCGGGGAACCGGGCGCGCTACATAGCTTAATGATCACCATCTCCCATCCACACACCTCAACACTGCTCTGAACAGTCCAAAGATTTAACGGGTATTGATATATTGATTGACATGGATAGGCAGGTTTGCATGCCGCGAAGTGGACGCATAGACGCTCACGGCGTCCGGCATCACATTATCGTTCGAGGGAGAATGGGGGGCGGGTGTGAAAACATGAATTTACTGGAAGCCCATGATCTTTTTCAGGAATGATTGGCGGGAGAAGGGATCGCTGGTAAATTCAAGATGGGCGGCCAAGGTGCAGATATCGATCAACTTTGCGATCAATTCACAGATGGGGAGCGTTCCGGAGAAACCATCCGACAAATCACAAAATGGCGCTTCGCTGTGATACAGGCCACATCCCGCTACAATTTCAATTGACTTTTCCACTCTTATTAAGGTATACTGCGTTTCAAATGTAGACTTCCCCATTTCCACCGGACCTGAAGCGGATTCTGGCTTCGTCATTCAGTTCGGACCTCGCTTTTTCATTTCGGACTCACCTCTCTCATCCTGGATTTTGCAAAACTTTCTACCTAGGAGGTGCCGGCATGGAAAAGAAAGGCTTTCACCGCAAGCTTACCGCAATCCTCAGCGCCGACGTGGTCGGTTGCCGCCGCCTGATGCAGGACGACGAGGCCGCCACCGTCAAGACTCGCCAAGCCTGCAAGCAGATCATTTCCGAAATTCGCCAAACTGCGGGTGGCTTTTATGAAAAATCGCTCAGGTTAGGTAAGAATTTGAGGAAAATCTGTTTTCTGATTTTTTGTTTGGTGCTGGTTCAGAATACCATCTGCTTCGCAGAAGTTCTGCGCTATCACACTGTGGTTTTGGACGATCAGAACAAGATCCTTCCCTGGTATGCACCAGCCACCCATGCATATGATCAATACCTCAGTCAACTGTGGAAATACATCCCCACAGTTCCCAACGGCCCCTCATCTTCCTTGCCGATGTACTATCTATATTGCGGATTCGAACCTGGTAATCCAATAAGCCCGAATAACTGGGAAAATGATTGGGGTGAACGGCTTCCCAACTGGGTTGAATTCGGACGATTGTATTACGCGTACTCGGGAGATATGGGCCCCTTGAATATTGCCAAGGGTCTCGTGGATTACTCACTCGATCATGCTACGACGCCATCGAATTTTGCATGGCCGAATTTTCCAATTGGCACAGCCAATGGCGGCGATACAGAAATCCAGGGTAAAAATGTAGCATGGAGCCAATGGGATGTACTTGTTGATCTCGCAAGTGATATGGGAATGAGTTTTTACAAAATGTACCTGATTTGCGGGGATGAGCGATACAGAACCGCAGCCATCAATACGGCCGACGTCCTGGCAAGCAATATCCAACCTGGCAGTGCCACCGACTCTCCCTGGCCCTATGTTGTGAACGCGAGTACGGGAGTCGTTAAATCGAAATATTGCGCAAACTGGGCTGGCGCTCTGACACTGTTCGATCTTTTGATCAAGCATGACGAAGGCAATGTGTCAGCTTACCAGATTGCACGTCAAACACTTAAAGATTGGATTCTGCAATATCCCATGCAGAATGGCAACTGGGTAGATGGACACAGCGATGTTCGTATTGATGGAAATACAAACTGGAGCAACACCTGCAAGAGTAATATGAATCTTTATCTTCTGGACAATCCCGATTTTGACCCTGGTTTTATGACGGATGTGCCTAAGCTTTTAGATTGGACCGAAGATAATTTTGTTTATGACGGGACTTCGTACCCGCCGGTGTACTATGGTGCTTACGTGGTATCTGAGCAGTTTGCCTACCGACAGAAGATGGGCTATCAGACATCAAGATTGGCTGCGGAATATGCTGCGTGGTTCGCGGTTACGGGCGATGAGACTTATAGAGATAAAGCTTACCGTGGTTTCAACTATTCAACATACATGATGAAAGAAAATGGTGAGTCATCAGATGGGCCCACAGATGGTGTGGGGTATTGGTGGGCTGACGCCTATGGTGAAGGTCCGAGGATGTTCTTCTATGGATTTATGGCAGTTCCCGAATGGGCGCCACCTTCAGAAAACCATATTCGGTATTCGGTATCAGTTTTGAAAAACGTATCCTATGCCCCCGGAAGAATACAATATACACCCACCGACGGTGAAGGAATCGAGTATCTCCGGTTGGCATTCCTTCCGGCTGAAGTCGCGGTTGGTGGTGTTGCGCTGCCGTTACGGTCCGACCTGAATGCCGAAGGCTACATGGTCAGAAGCTTGGGCAATGGGGATTATGCGGTGGATATTAAGAGGATGCGGACCGGTGATGTGGTTGTTCTCTCCGGCAGCGTGGCCGCAACTTTTACCATTACCGCAAACGCCGAAACAGGTGGAAGAATAAGCCCCTCAGCCAACATTTTAGTAATCCAGGGGGCGGATGCAACGTTTTCCATTACTCCGAACGCCGGGTATGCGATCTCGGATGTAGAGGTAGATGGCGGGTCGATTGGCACAGTTGCCGGCTACACATTCGCCAATGTGTCCGGGAACCATACGATAACCGCCAAATTTAGCGCAATCCCTACCAGCGGGGGGATTATAGGCTACAACGGGGAAGGAACAACGACAGACTACATCAGCGATTCGAGCGGGTCGTACTTCAATGCAACAAGGTTCCGGGCCTCGGCCAATCTGAACGTAACGACGATTAAGGCCAAGGTTCTCGGCATCACCGGCAAGTACGAGGCTGCAATTTATAGTGACAACGGGGGAGTGCCGCAAACCCTGCTCAAAGCAAGTGCCGAGGTAACCAATCCGGCTGACGGATGGCAAACCTTCGCCCTGACCTCTTCACAGAACATCGTGTCCGGTAATTATTACTGGCTGGCCATCTGGTCCAATCTCAAAAGCACGAGAGCTGGAGTCTACTGCGATCCGTCCGGCGGCACAACGCGGTGGACGAATGCGCTGACCTACGGCACGTGGCCAAGCCCCATCAATACCACTGGAGGAAGCAACTATCGGTACTGTATCTATGCGGAAGATCTCGGTTCCAGCCCTCCCGCCAATTTCCCTCCCACTGTGGCAGTGGCTGCTTCGGCCAGCCCCAACCCAGCAACTGGCGCAACAACCCGCCTCAGCGTCCTTGGGGCGGATGATGGTGGTGAAGCAAGCCTGACCTACACCTGGGCGACATCGGGGACACCCCCGGCGGCAGTGACTTTCAGCGCCAACGGGACAAATGGTGCAAGGAACTCGACGGCAACGTTCACCAAGGCGGGAAGCTACAGCTTCCAGGTGGCGATAAAGGATCAGGACAACTTGACGGTTGATAGCAGCGTCAATGTTACGGTCAACCAGACACTGAAGACTTTCATTATAAAGGGCGGCCGAAGAGTGAGACGTTAGAAAGGCAGTTGAAAACTGTGACACCCTGAGACAGACCTCTCCGAATGGCGGGGGATCTACCGATGAACTGACTTTTTAATCAAAATGCCATTTGGGAGGAGGGAAAGGGTGGGAGATTTACGCACGGGTATTGATATATTGATTGGCATGGATAGGCAGGTTTTCATGCCGCGAAGTGGACGCATAGACGCTCACGGCGTCCGGCATCGCAGGTAGGAAGTAGTCGTTTTATAAAGGAGAAGGCGGACACACATGGGCAGGGTATCCGCCTTCTTGATTGGAATCTATTTTATTCAACAACCAATTTTGAATCGAGTTTGATCGCATTAGCTATGTTAAATCGATTTGGGGACGTAGCACAAACGGCTTCGTGAACCTTCTGAAACTGTTGTGGCGTTCCATTTCCCTTTATGTGAACGGTATAGCGAATTTTATCATATCCGGGCTTTACATTCGGATCAAGACCCAGAAATCCACGCAGATCAATGTCGCCCTCGGTTTCAATTCTGAGATCCTCCAATTCGATCCCCTCCATTGAGCAGCCAACCACGTAACCGACCATGATACAGCCATTCAGCGCCGCCAAGAGATATTCCTGAGGATTGGCATATTTGTTGGTACCGCCAAGCTCAGTGGGCTCATCAATTTGGATGGTAAAATCTTTCTTGATATACTCATTGCCAAATCCGTACCCCTTAACTCTTGTATCCGAGCGGGTGCCTCCCTTCCAAAGACTGCTTACATGCCAGTGAGTATTCGCGTTTTCAGGATCTTTAGCCACGTGGCCAATCAAGGCCTTGACCCCTTCGGTATCAATGCCGTTTACCACAGCTGGTTCAATTTTAGTGTCATTACTTATTTTCTGCATAATGAGATCCTCCTTTTCTAGGAGAACATGAAATTGTGGAAAACACCTACTGCTGAGAAAAATATAAGGTTGGGAAACAGTCTCGTTAATCTGGTTAAAAAATGTGTCTCATATTGAGTGGTGTCAACTGTTCCGAAATTGCCTTGTATTTTCCAATTCCATCCACGCCAGCGTCAGCTATACCAAATGATACTCCAACATTGATGAGGGCGTGAGTTTAGCGGTAGCTTCTTTGGGGCCTTATGAACCTGGATATAAACCGGCAAGGAGTTTGCCCGGAATGACCCACTTTTGCCAATCTGGCCAAGGCATACTTAAAACTAATTGTAATCTCCTTCCAATTTGTCCCGAGCTGAAAGAGCAGTTTTATCTTGGACGGCGGCCCGGTCTCGCCTCTTCTGTCTTTTCATCATTTCGGCATTATCTTCCGATATCTTGTTGGACAGGTACAAGGATGAGATAACGACTTCCGAAAGGAGGAAGACATGAGCTTTTCAGGAAAACACGCGCTGATTGTGGGCGGAAGCAGCGGAATGGGGCTGCAGGCAGGCAGCATGTTGCTCAAGGCGGGAGCCTCTGTGACGCTCGTCGGCAGCCGGAAGGAGAAGCTTGATCATGCGCTCAATGATCTGGGCGCTGCCGGCAAGCTGCACGCTTTTCAATGTGACCTGAGGCGTGATGCCGATGTTGAGGGGTTGATCCGCCACGTGGCTGAAAAAATGAAGGATGTGAAATACCTGGTTAACGCCGCTGGAGTCTTCTCGCCAAAATCCTTTCTGGATCATACTGGCGAGGATTACGATGCGTACATGCGGCTCAACCGGGCCACCTTCTTCGTAACCCAGCAGGTGGCGAAAAACATGATCGGAAGCGGCGGTGGGGCCATTGTCAATGTGGGGTCGATGTGGGCCCGTCAAGCAATCAAGGCGACGCCCTCCTCGGCATATTCCATGGCCAAGGCCGGGCTGCATGCCTTGACTCAACACCTTGCAATGGAACTGGCGGATCACGACATTCGCGTAAATGCCGTGGCCCCGGCCGTGGTGGAGACACCTATCTACCGGGCCTTCATTGCCCCGGACAAGGTGCATGAGACACTTCAGGGTTTTAACGCCTTCCACCCAATCGGGCGTATCGGCACTCCCCAGGACGTAGCATCCGCGATCGTTTTTCTGTTGTCAGAGCAGGCAAGCTGGGTGACGGGTGCCGTTTGGGATGTGGACGGCGGCGTCATGGCCGGAAGAAACTAGTAAACTCATGCCTGAGCGATTCATCAACGAAGCCATCGGCCCCATGGCCGGATAAGAGGATACCACCTTGATTAAGACAAGTTCGAACTGAAGCCGCAGGAGAAGGGGGATCTCAATCAGTAGGGCAAGTTCCTCCAAGCCAACCCGAAAACTTCTCTGGCATTACTCGTACCACGTAACTATCTCTTTTAAATCAGCCCTCCCAGTCCGGAAAGCGTTTGCCGGAGAATTCTCGTCTGCATATCCGAGTGAAATGCCGAGGAGGATTTTCTTGTCTTCGGAAATATTGAGCATTTGGGAAATATCATCATTGTAGGCGGCAATCAGCCCGATCGGGCATGTTGCCAGGCCTTTTGCCTGCGCCGCCAGCAGCAGGTAGGAGACCGCCAGCCCCACATCCAGATAGCGAATCGCCGGGAACAGTTTGTCAATGACAACGATAAGGGCCACAGGCGCACCATAAAATGAACAGCTTCCTTCCTCGATAAACCGGTTGAACGTCAGCCCCGGTGCTGATATATGAGGTTCCATGACGGCCATCGCCTCCTTCGCGCGCCGGCTGATTCTTTCAGGCAGAGGCTTATCGGTACCGGGCTCGCATTTGACCTGCCGTTCCAACCGGGCCTTGAGCAATCTTCTCACCAGCCGCTCCTTTTCATCGCCGTAGGTAACGATAAATTCCCAGGGCTGGAGATTGATCGCCGAAGGCGCGAGGGCTGCGCAGGAGAGGATCTCTTCGATGTCACGCCGTGAAACCTCTTTGGCAAGATAGGCCCGGGTGCTTCTTCTCTGCTGCATGGCACTCATAATATCCATATTTTATCTTACCATTTCTGTTTTTTGCCGGTTTGGTTTGGGAGCGCTTTGCATCATGTTAAATGAAACGAAAACTGTTTTAATTTAACACCTGGGAGGAATTATGGAAAGAGCTTTATTATGGTTCCGGTGCGCCGCCATGCACGATCCCGTTCGGCCTGTTCTGAAAGGGCCCTCTGTTATAGGTTGGGAAGCGAAGTTCCGCCGGATCGATCTGGTTATAGAGCGTTTTTTGAGAGGAGAAGAACTGCTGTCCCGCATGAAGGGATGGTTCACCGTGGATGTCAGGCGCGTAATAGAAATCGTCCGGCAGCACGGGAAACTTAAATTGCTCGACGATTACGATCTGGTGGTGGAAACTGAGGACGAACTGGAGATGACATCTCTTGCCGAAAAACTGGCTGAAGCCTTTGGAGAGGAAATGGGTCTGGAGCGATACGCCAAAAAGAAGCTCGATTGACGGCAGCTTCCCACCAATGACCGAGATTTGTGCCGGTGATTGTTTGCGCAATCGAGCGGAACGAAATCTTTCAGGAATGATTGACGGGGGAGGGGAGGGCTGGTAAATTCAAGATGAGTGGCCAAAGTGCATTTTCGCATAAACCCAAACGTGGCCTGATAACGGATAAGAACGAGCCGGGTTCGCTTGGAAAGCCAATTGAGGGCCTGTGAACAATCAGGGTCGAGAATGGGACTCTTGATCTACCCTCTACTCTACACGGTAGTCCCCTGACGGAGGACGGCATGAGAACGGTTCCCAAGCTGACTTTGGATGACGCGCGCGTCATCATGGATGCGGCCGAGAGGAAGGCCCGGGAGATCGGCGTCGATATGGACATCGCCATCACCGACGACGGCGGCCACCTGGTGATGTTCCACCGCATGGACAATGCGCGCATCACCAGCATCGATATCGCTGTCAGCAAGGCCTTTACGGCTGCCGCCGCGCGCCGCTCCACAAGGGCTTATGCCGAAACGAGCCAGCCGGGGGGGCCGGCCTACGGCATCCACGTCAGCAACCAGGGCCGCTTCATGATTTTCGCGGGCGGTCTGCCGATTTTCATCGACCACGTAATTGTCGGCGGCGTCGGCTGCAGTTCAGGGCACTCCGACCAGGACGAGGCCGTGGCCCAGGCCGGGATCGATGCATTTTTGAAGAGCCTGAAGGGGAAGTAGGGGACAACCTTTATCGTCACGATCAGCCGCCGCATCCGATGAAGGTGTATTTGGAGCCTGCCAAAAGACGGATCGGGTTTTGCTTGAAATCCGGATAAATCTGGCAACCGTTTCTCGATAGCCGCGTGAAGGGGATAACATGAAAATGAAAGTTCGTCGAACTGACAGGGAAGTATCGGAGAGCGAAGCAAAAGGGATATTGAAGAAGGGGGAATTTGGCGTTCTTTCCACGGTATCCACGGATGGACAGCCCTATGGAGTGCCACTGAATTATAGTTATGCAGATGATGTTATCTATTTTCATTGTGCGACGGACGGGCATAAGCTGAGAAACTTGAGAAACAACAGCAAGGTGTGTTTCTGCGTGGTCGGGAAGACGGAAGTCCTGCCGGATAAGTTTGCAACACGGTATGAAAGCGCAATTGTGTTCGGGCAGGCATTTGAGTTGACCGATGATGAAAAACACAAAGGTCTGTTGGAAATAGTTAAAAAATACTCTCCTGGACATATAAAAGAAGGTCTGCAGTACATAGAAAGCGCCATTCACAAGGCAAGGGTGTACAAAATAGTGATCGAATCGATTTCCGGAAAATCTAGGAAGTAAATTGCGGGTAAAAGGCATCGAACGCGGAGGATTTTCCAGGGACGTTTTCGATCGCCATGAAGTCATGAAAGGGGATGGTTGAGCGCGGCAATTTCTTTCCCGGCCGCGGTGCTCATGTAGTCGGCGCTGGGGGTGATGCCGGCTCTCCCGATGTCGAGCCGGTCGGCGTCCCAGCAGGTTCCTATGGTCGGCTCCCCGGTGGTCTGGCCGGACGTGTGCAGGCGGATGGCCTGCTTGAGCAGCTCGAACCGGTCCCGGTCGAGGGCGAAGACGGACGGCACGATCCGGTCGAGCATCTCCGCCGCCCGGGGGCCGTGGTCAATGTCGTGGCCGTCGCTTTGCCGGCAGGAGTCGTGCAGCAGGGCGAAAAGGCGCACCACCGTCAGATCCGCGCCACTGCTTTCCGCGATGCGCAGGCCGAAGGCCTCGACCCTTTGCCAGTGCCGTGGCCCGTGAATGGAGTCCGCTCCGCACCGGAAAACGGACATCGCGTAGTCGCGGATCCCGGCAAGCCAGACCTCGGAAGGGCTTTTTACATTTGCGATTGTTCTGACTCTCTTTCGCATCCCCACGGGTGTCCGGTCCGAAAGCGCTTCACCGCTATGGCCTTTGCGGCCGCGGTGTACCGATGGGTGAATCCGGCAGCGCCTGGTTGGCCGCTGCGGCCTGCGGCCTCTTTTTCACTTTGCCGGTGCCTCTACGCTCTGCAAGATCTCACGCATGTGGTCGATGTGCATTTGGACATGATACTCCCCCAAACCCCCGATCAGGCCTTCGAGCGTCGGATATTCTCCCAACGGCGAATCCTTGAGCATCGGAATATGCGCCTTCCGGTCCAGCTGCTCCCCGGATAAGCCGGCCGCAAATTCAGCGAGGCGGCCGTACTCCCTTTCAACCTCCGAGAAGAGTTGTGTCAAGTTCATCCGGGCGCGCTTCTCGGAGAAAAAAGAAATCCCGGGTTCGATGTCGATGCGGGGAACCTCGCGGTCGAGAAAGGCCTGAAGGATCGGCAGATGGCCGGTTCCTTCGGGCCCCCAGAGGTGGGAAAGGATCTCCTTGGGAGACCAGCGTCCCGCTGGCGCACGCGAGGCGGTGCCTTCCTCAAGCCCCTCGCATGATTTCTTCAGCTCCTCGATCTTCCGGCGGATGCCTTGAGCCAATTGGCTGCCTGTTGAAGTTGCCATATCTTCCTTCCTTATGATCGCTGCCGGGCGTAGGTGATCTCCATCACCTTGTCTTCCTTGCCGCCCTTGGGGGTGCTGTACATTTCAAACACAAAGGTATCGTCATCGACGACCCGGGTCACGGTGCGCCACTGAATGGGGCCTAGAACAGGATGGTCGTAGCGGCTCGTCTGCGTAATGGTCCTGCCGTCCGCGCCGGCGGTTCCTTCAAAAAAATGAATGCCGGTACCCATGGAATCCATCCAGGTCGAGACATACTTGCGGGTATGGTTGTCGTACCCGGCGTTTCCTATGCCGCTGAACGGACTTCCCATCATATCGCCTGTAAAATCCTGCTGCAGGAAGCGCCCGCCCAGGATCATTCTCTGCTGGCTCGTGCCTGTGGATTCCATGGGGGGCTGGCTGGGGTCCATCCAGCACTTGGTCCTGGTGTTCCAGCTTCCCGCCATACGCGCCAGCAGCTTATGGGGGTCACCCGGAGTTGCCAGCTTCTGGCACACTTCCGCCATCGCCTGCATATCCATCTTGCCTTCCGGCTTATTTTCTGCGCTCATCGCAAACCTCCCTGCGGATTTCTTTACCCGGATCGGCCGCCGGGCAGCGGTCCGGTGAGCAAGTTGGGCACAACCGGATGCGTTTAGGATAAGCTCGACTTCGTCAAGGTCAACAGCCGTCAAGCTCGAAACGCGCCCTGGTCTGGTCGATTCCGCGAATGCGGCATCAACCCACCTTGAACTTGGCCCGATCCGCCCTTAACCTCCTCAAGTCTGAGGTGCGGACATGAATCATCTGTCGGAATCGAAAGCGGGAGCAGCCGGGCGGGCAAGGCAGCGGGCTTTTCCCGGGATAACCCGGCTGGTTGCGGTTGAGGCCGGAGAGTGGCCGGCGCTGCTATGGTCCTTCGGCTACTTTTTTGCCCTGCTCTGCGGGTACTACATCGTTCGGCCGATGCGGGATGAGATGGGCATTGCCGGAGGGGTGGAGCACCTGCAATGGATGTTCAGCGGAACCTTTCTGGCGATGCTGGCGGTGGTGCCCTTTTTCGGGTGGGTGTCCCGGTGCTTTGCGCCGCGGCAGTTTTTGCCCTACGTGTATTATTTTTTCATCGGGAACCTGCTCTTGTTTTTCGTGCTTTTCAAATCCGGTCTCGCCGCTGCCTGGGTGGCGCGGGCTTTTTTCATCTGGACCAGCGTGTTCAACCTGTTCATCGTGTCTGTTTTCTGGAGCTTCATGGCGGACATCTTCACCACGCCGCAGGCCAAACGGCTCTTCGGCGTGATTGCAGCCGGCGGAACGGCCGGTGCCCTGGCAGGCCCGGCGCTGACCGCAACCCTGGTCCTGGCGTTGGGTCCGGCCAACCTGCTGCTGCTCTCGGCTGCGTTTTTAGGCTGGACGGTCCTGTGCATCCACCGGCTCGTGGCCTGGCGGGCGTCAGCCGGCGCCCCCCCGCGGGCAGCCGTCGCCGGGAGACCCGGCCTCCCCGATGCCGCGGACGACAAAGCCCTCGGGGGTTCGGTGCTGGCAGGCATCCGGCTGATAGGACGCTCGCCGTACCTGATCGGGATCTGCCTGCTGATGCTGCTGTTCACGACCCTGGCCACTTTTTTATATTTTCAGCAGGCTCACATCGTGCGTGCCAGCTTTGACGACCCGTCCAAGCGTACCGCTCTTTTTGCCGTCATGGATTTTGCCGTCAACGCCCTCACGCTTTGCATTCAAGTTCTTCTGACCGGCCGGATCGTAAAAACACTCGGCCTCGACTGGAGTCTCGCCCTGATCCCGCTGCTGCTGGTGGCGGGGTTTTTCGCCCTGTGGCTTGCGCCCGGGCTGGCGGTGATCGCCGTGGTTCAGGTGGCGCGGCGGGCGGGAGACTACGCCGTCATGCGGCCCTGCCGCGAAATGCTCTATGTCGTGCTGGGCCGGGAGGAAAAATACAAGGCCAAGAACTTCATCGATACGGTGGTCTACCGGGCGGGAGATGCCGTCAGCGCCTGGGTGTATGCCGGCATGCAGGGCCTGGGCCTCACGGCTGCCGGTATTTCTCTAACGGCGGTGCCACTCGCGCTCGCATGGGCCTGGATATGCCACCGTCTCGGCCGGCGCCAGGAACAGATGGCCGCCCGGCAAGCCGCCGGCGACGGCGGCTGACGACATTCGAAGGAGGTAACGAACATGATCGATATCCAAATGAACCGTCGAACATTCATCATGACGACGGCGGCTGCCGCCGCAGGCACGCTTCTTACGCCGGAAAGGCCGGCGGCCCAGAGCCGGGCTGCGATTCAACGCGTCATCCCGTCATCGGGAGAACGGCTGCCCGTCATTGGGATGGGCACATCCGAGACTTTTGACGCCGGCTCCGCCCCGGACGTGAGGGCAGGGCTCACCGAGGTGCTGAAGGCGTTCTTTGAAAACGGCGGCACCGTGATCGACAGCTCGCCCATGTACGGCAAGGCGGAGGCCGTTGTGGGCGAGCTTCTCAAGGCCATGCATTACCGCGGCCCGCTTTTTGCCGCCACCAAGGTTTGGATCGACGGGAAGAACCCCGGAATCGAGCAGATGCAGACGTCGATGCGGCTCATGGGGGTGGACGTCATGGACTTGATGCAGATCCATAACCTGCGCGACTGGAAAACCCATCTGCCGACATTGCGGAAGTGGAAGGAGCAAGGCAAGATCCGCTACATCGGAATAACCACGTCGCACGGCCGGTCCCACACCGAACTGGAGCAGATCATGCTCGCGGAACCGCTGGATTTCGTCCAGTTCAGCTACAGCCTGGACGACCGCAGGGCTGAAGAACGCCTGCTGCCGCTTGCCGCGGACAGGGGTATTGCCACCCTGATCAACCGGCCCTTCGAGCGCGGCGGCATGTTCCGCAAGGTAAAAGGAAAGCCGCTGCCGGAATGGAGTGCCGAGTTCGATTGCCGGACCTGGGCGCAATTTTTCCTGAAGTTCATTCTGGCGCACCCGGCGGTCACTTGCATCATTCCGGCGACCGCCAAGCTGAAGCACATGCAGGACAACATGGGAGCCGGCTTCGGCCGGCTACCCGATGCGAATCTGCGTGGAAGAATGCTGGAATTTTACAACGCGCTCGGCTGATAGGTCCCGTACTCCATCTTCGCCCGTTGGCTGCCTTCCGCTCCGCCACGCGAGCAGGTCGGCAGGAGCGGGAAAGCCAGATTGAAGGCCGCGAGCTAGCTTCCGAGCAACGATTTCGACAGCAGAATTCCAATGGTGCTGCCGCTGATGCTTCCGAGCAAATAGCTGACAAACTGAGCGGCATTGTCCTGGTGCCTGGCAATTAATCGAATGGTGGCCCAGTTCAACGCGGCGATACCGAAATCGGTAAAAACCGTTGCCGAGACGCTGGCCTGGGCAATTGCGCGGGTATTGATGGTGACCACGCAATACAGGATAAGCTGCAAACCGAAAATGATCGAGAAACTCTTCAGGCTCACAATGGTCTCGTTCAGATTGCCTTTTGTAATCCGGATTCTCTTCAAAAGCCATTTCAGTCGTGGTTCTGCAATCTCGCGATCGCAGGAAGTGACAGTGATCATTTTATCCTCCTCGCAATAGCCGCAACGGCAAATAGACGCTTCAGCTTCGGCGGCGATCGGGGTTAAGCAAGAGGCGCGATGACAAAAAACGGCGAGATGGGCCGGCGCTATGAAGCGCGCTCTCGGGAAGTATTTGGCACGAAGAGTTTGTAGGGCAGCATAAAGGGCCCCCGCAGTGTTAAAACCTTTACCTCGGTTCCCTTCACGGGTTGATCAAGGAAAACGGAGCGGAAAAAACGCTGCTGCCTTGATAAATGACAGCTGTGGGATCTGTTGCATCATAAAGATGCGGTGTGTTTCAACTGTTGTCAAGAAGCATGGCGAGGAGAAGATTTGGTCGAATGATATCGATTTGTTGAGAGACTCCGAGTCAGGCTTTCTTTACCCCCTTCGCACCTCGGCCCGAATCAAGGCACTCAACCTCGGACGGAATGCGAATTGACGAACCATGAAGAGGTGCTAACTTATTGGCATGAACAGTGGAGTAAAGAATCCTCTCAGGGGGATCATTATGAACAAAGAGAGAATAATGCTGGCTGCCGTCATGCTCGTTTTTATGATTTCCGACGCGGTGATTGCCGGACAATTCAAATGCGCGCCGACCCCTGGGGACAGCGAGGGGCCTTTCTATAAACCGAATGCCCCCCTCCGATCGTCTGTCGGGAAAGGGTATCTGCTGTCAGGAACAACCATGTCGGCTAAAGACTGTTCTGCCGTTGCCGGGGCTAAAATTGAGTTTTGGCTGGCAGGCCCGGACGGAAGCTATGACGATGCACACCGAGCCGCCGTATTGGCCGATGAATCCGGAGCATACCGATTTGAGTGCAATGTGCCGCCGAAATACACCTCCCGCCCGCCGCATGTTCATATTCGCGTGACAGCTGAAAACTTCGAAACACTGATTACGCAGCACTATCCGAAAAGTGGTACGTCCGAAGGAACCTTCCCGCTGGTATTGATACCACGGTGAATCGCGGCATCACGCGGGCAGTTTCATTTCAATTCTTTTCCAACTGATAAAAACAGCAATAGCGCGGCAGCCCATGCACGCCGGGACGGTGTCGCGGATATCCTAGCCCCACACCACTGAGCAATTTCCGCATAAAAGATTCTATTTTAGAATCCGTGATGCCGATTGTGAATGAGTATGCCCAGACGAAATGAACAAATGCCCGGCGCTGTCACAATCTTTCTCTGCGGCGACTTGATGACGGGGCGGGGCATCGACCAAATCCTTCCACACCCAAGCAATCCGGTTCTCTATGAGCCTTACCTGAAGAACGCGCTGGGGTACGTGGAACTCGCAGAGAAAGCAACCGGCTTCATCCCAAGACCCGCCGATTTTACCTACATCTGGGGTGACGCACTCGATGAACTCGTTAAAGCGGCCCCCGATGCGAGGATCGTCAACCTGGAAACCGCGATTACGAAAAGCGAGGATCATCCGGACAAAGGCATCAACTACCGCATGAACCCGGAGAACCTGCCTTGCCTTGCGGCAGGCGGGGTTGATTGCTGCTGCCTTGCCAACAATCATATTCTTGACTGGGGCCCTCGAGGTCTATTGGATACCATCGATAACCTCAGGGGAGCTGCGATAAAGCATGCGGGGGCAGGCGCCTGCATGGAAGAGGCTCAAGCTCCGGCAATTCTTGAATTTGGCAGCAGGGGAAGGGTGATCGCTTTTTCCTTTGGGGACAAGACGAGCGGAATACCTTTGGGCTGGGCTGCTTCGCCCGAAAATCCGGGAGTGAACCTCCTGGAGGGTTTATCGCAAGAGACAATTCGACGTATCGAAAAAATGGTTCAGCAGGTGAAACGGGCGGGGGATGTCATTATCGTTTCCATCCATTGGGGATCGAACTGGGATTTTTCGATATCCCGTGAACAACGGAATTTTGCCCACCGGCTGATAGATGAGGCGGGTGTCGACGTGATCCATGGCCATTCTTCGCATCACATCAAAGGCATCGAAGTGTATAACGAGAAGTTGATTATTTACGGATGCGGAGACTTCCTAAACGACTATGAAGGGATAGAGGGGTATCAGTATTTCAGGGGCGATTTGGGGCTGATGTATTTCGCAACCATCGATGCGCGATCGGGAGCACTTCTTTCCTTGCAGATGACGCCAACCAGGATCCGGCACTTCCGAGTCACCAGGGCGACAGGCGCCGATGCACTATGGTTGAAGAGCATCGCAAACCGGGAATGCAGAAAGCTCGGCACAAGCGTTGACTTCGCTGACGAAGGAAAGCTCGCGCTCCGGTAGGAATATGACGCGGGCCCTGCCGGTTGACGGGATTGTACTCAAGAACCTCTGCGGCCGACGAGCTCGAAATCCATGAATCCATCGGGTTTGTCCTGCGGAACCGGCAGTTAAAAGTCAATGGCATGATCATTACCGAAACACCATGACCGGGAATCATTAAGATGAACCGGGACAACTCCAAAATTTGCGTTTATTATGACGGTGCGTGCCCGAAGTGCGTCAAGGACAGGCGCAATTATGAAAGGCTTTCGGGCAAGGCCGGCGATGAGATCCAGTGGATTGATATCACGGGCAAAGATGATCTATTGCGTTCGATCGGCATCGATCCCCGCAAGGCCCTGCTGGAACTTCATGTCAAGGATGAGAACCAGCGGGTTCTCTCGGAGATCGATGCATATGTTCTGCTGATGAGCAAGTCTCCGGTCCTGAAACCATTGGCAAGGATAATCGGGCTTCCTTTGGTGCGCCCGGTGCTGTCAAGAGTCTATCACTGGAAGGTTAATCGCAGATTACGGCGCAGCGGACGGTTGTAATAATAATTTTATTCAAAAAAGCCAATGCGGTGGCGATGTCAAGCCGGAGGACGTGGAGCGGAAGGGGTGCTGCAGATTTTACCCGTGGCTGCTGACGGCGCAGGGGGTCAAGCGGGTTTTTGCCACGAGTACACCCGCAGGGGGGGGACATTGAGAAGCTCCAACTGGACGTGCGGGTCTCCCAGCAGCAGGGGTTCCAGAAAGGCGACGCTTTGCATCAGCTGGTAGGCGACGAAGCGCCCCCCGGGGGCCAGGCAGCACCAAATTTCGCGAAGGATCCTCCGCCCGGCTTCGGCCGGCATCGTTGAGAAGGGAATGCCGGACACGACCGCGTCCGGCCGGGTGTGGTTGACAGTTTCCAGGGCACTGCGAATATGCTCCGCACTCCCGAGATAAACGTCCAGGCGGGGGTCCGGATAAGCCTTCAGGTAGTTCACGAAGTCGGGGTTGATTTCGATTGCGAGCAGATGCGCCTGCCGGGGCAGGGCCCGCAGGATGGCCCGGGTGGTGCCGCCGGTGCCGGGACCGAGCTCCACCACGGAGCGGGAATGGGCGATGCCGGCGGCTTGGATAATCCGTCGCTCCAGGAAACGGGAGCTCGGGATGACGGACCCGATCAGGGCCGGATGACGAAGGAAACCGCGAAAGAAAGCCAGGTGGCCGTTGCCGTATGCTTTCCGTGGCGGAACCATGGCGCTCCTAAAATAACGTTGGCGGTCTGCGCTTCGGATGTGGAAGAATTGAAGCCTCGGGTTTTTTCTTTACCATATCTCAATTTAGAAGTGAAGCCAATGACCATTTATCTGCAGCGGCCGGCTGAGCGCCTTCGCGGACTATCGGCGGGTGGACATCCGTCTGACCGGCAGGAGCCTCTGCCCAAGGTCGATGCGCCCAGGGGCCGCGGCCGGCGTTGCACCGATCATCGGGTTTTTCTCGACGTTTCCAGCGCGGGGCGTGGCCGGGCGTACTTGAGGTAGGGCACGATCACATCGTTTTTGCTTCCGCCGGTGCCGTCATAGGTGACCGAGACCATCGGGACCCCGGAGACCCGCTCGATGCGGTGCGCCATGGCCTCGGTGACCAGCGCGGGGCAGCAAAAAGCGGGACTGGCCTGCACGAGCAGCGCCAGGTCCGGATGGTACTTGAGGGTGTAGTGGATCTTCAGCAGGTTGTCCATCGATTCTCCGGTATGCTCGGGCCGGAGGCCGAATTTGCCCAGGATGTGTTCAGGCGATTCGTCATAGACGGGTTCGGGTTCCTTCAGGAGGGGCACGAGCGGCCGCCGGTATTTCTTCTCCAGCCGGCTGACGGCCGCGAAAAGCGCTCCGGTGGTCAGGGCGTCCAGGTAATCGCCTTCGATGAACCACTTTCGCATGTACGGCCAGGCAAGCATCTTGGCGTAGGAGCTGTAGGGGAGGGTCACGACTTCCCCGCCGTGGCGCTCGATGAAGTGAATCAGATCTTGGTTGAGAATGTCGTTGTCGCGGGAATACAGATCCCCGAATATGGCGACCTTCGGCCGCGAGTCCCGGCGACTTCCAATGCCCCCGCCGGCAATCGGCACCGCAGCGAGCAGGTCGGCAACCTTCCGGACGGCCTCCTCCTTGGGGATGTCTCCCAGGAAGGCGGACTCCAGCAGTCGAACCGCCGCTTCGATTGCCGCGTCGGTGGCGCCTTGGACCGTTTCATAGGGCCTGATCTTGCACCCGATCTTCCGAACAAGGCCTCCCAGCATATAGGCGAGATATATGTTGACCGGCAGCCGCGTGGATATTTCGGCAAAGGAAAGCGAACCGAGGTAGACCCGCGCCTTTTCGAAGCCGCCGCCGTGCTCAGCCAGCAGGTTCTGGGCGAAATGGGGATACATTCTCAGGTTGCAGGCGATGGAACTGGGAATCATCCAGAGCAGGCAGCGCGACGGGTCGAGGCCGTGGGCCGCGACGTGATCGATGAAATTCTGGGCCACGATGTTCGCCGGGATGCACTGGCCGCTGTTGTGCCTCAGGCTGCGGCGGATGGCCTCCGGTGTATCGCTCAGCAGGCGGGCGTCGATCCCCTCGCGTTTCAGGTTGGACGCGACCAGGCGCAGCGACAGGTGGTCCCAGTCGGGCAGAAGCAGGGTTTTGCCGTCGACGGCAGATGACGATCGGGGGAACAGGTTCGCGGAATACACCGGCTGCTGCCGCCGGCGGGAAGCGTAGTGGTTTTGAAACGACCGCACCGCCGCTTCGATGCGGGTTTCATAGCCGACGCTCGATCCGTGTTCGTCCAGTTGCAGGATCAGGTACGGCTTGCGGTGGGCGTCCATGATGGACTTGAAGAACTCGATTACGAAGGAGTCCGGCGCGCACCGGAACGCTGTCACCAGGACCGGGTAGGCCCCGTCGGTTCCGGCTGCGGTTTCCGCGGCGCGCAGAATGGCAGCGGCGTAGTGCCAGTGGATTTCCTCGAACAGCGGTTTGAGAGCTTCGGCCACGGGGCGGTCGTCGGGCAGCATGTCCTGGAAAAACGCCTTGACCCCCAGGGTTCCGAAAATGTCCGGAATACCCTTGTTGCTCCGCCGCGAAAGCACCGTGTACGGTCGTCCCAGCAGGACGGCGTGGATGTCCCGCGCGCCGTCGGTTTCCCGACGATAGCACCGCTTGAGTCGTTCCATGGCGGCGGCCTTGAACCCGCAGGCGCAATTGTAGGCCCGGTACACGTCGCCAAATCCGATGCGGGTGCGCCCGATCGACTGGAGCATCCGGTAGAGCTGCAGCTGCGTGTGCAACGACCCGTAGAGGTAGTGGACCAGGGGCGTGAGCACCCGGTGGGCGTTTGCGGGCGCGGCGGCGCAGGCTTGCGCGGAGAGAGCCGGCGCAAACTGGGTGTAGTAGCAATACTGCCGCCGATGGCCGTTGCCCACCGCTCGTCGTTCCAGGTAGAACGGCAGGAAGACATGGTCGGCTCTTGCCAGGAGAAAATCGACCTCGGCGTGCAGGGCGCTCATCGGCGCGCAAAACTCGGCTGCGGCGGCGGCTTTGCCGGAGGACACGGGCCCGCCCAGGCGCTCGCTGGTGATGGTGGGGACCGAAAGCGCGCCAAAGAAAACCTGCCAGAACTCCAGGTCGTCGGCCATGTGCAGCGCCGCCGGAAGCCCCAGCGCAGGCCCCTCGGCACCCGGCCGGGTCTCCGGCGGCGCAAACGCGCGTTTGCGTTCCTTGAGCAGACTGAAACCGGACCGGTTGCGGTCCACGCGCGATGCGGCGTCGTAGTCCCGGCCGCACAAAAACCCGCTGGCCACCCGCTCGCCGCCGACATCGGCCACCGTGATCTTGCAGTGATTGGCGCACTGCTGGCAGATTTCCACCCGGGTGGGGATGGCCTTGCGGCACAGCTCGAGACCTCGGAATTGCGTGGTGCGGGTTTCAGCGTCGGAGCATGCCAGGGCTGCGCCGATGGCGCCGGTAAGATGGCAGAAACGTGAAACGTGGATGGGCTTGCCGAGACGCTGTTCGAAAGCGGCCACCAGCGCCTGGTTCCTGGCGGTAGCCCCCTGGAAGCAGATGACGCTGCCGATGTGCTTTTCGGCGGCCACCTTGCTAAGGTAGTTCTCCGTGATGCTGTGCAGCACGGCGGCCAGGATCTCCTTGGGGGAATAGCCCTCGAAAAGAAGGTGGTTGATGTCCCTTTCCATGAACACCGTGCAGCGGTCGCTCGCCAGGGGGGATGGGGAATTCAGGGCACGACCGGCGTATTCGCTGAGCGGGCAGTCCAGTTTCTGGGCCTGCTCCTCGATAAAACTCCCTGTTCCGGCCGCACAGACCGCGTTCATGACGCAAAAATTTACGCGCCCGTCTTTCAGGGTGGTGAACTTCGAATCCTGGCCGCCGATTTCGATGATGGTGTCCACATCGGGCTTGAGTTCGCAGGCCGCCCGGGCATGGGCCGTGATCTCGTCCAGCACCAGGTCCGCGCCGACGACCCGGCCGGCCAGCTTGCGGCCGGCCCCGGTGACGGCGGCTCCGGATATCTTCAAGGGCGCTGATCGGCGGCCGGCGGCATCCTCGACGGCTGCGAGCAGGTGCTGGACGGCACCGATGGGGTTGCCGGCGGTGCGGGTGTAAAATCCAGCCGCGACCGCGCCTGTGGCCGTCACCCAGGCCGCCTTGGTGCTGGTGGAGCCCACGTCGATGCCGAGCAGGTGCTCGCCTGCGCCCTCGTCGCTCCAGCCCGCAAAGATTTCAACTTCCACCGGGTTTCCGCGGTCCGCTTCCGTGCGCGTGAATAGATAGGCCTCGCTACCGCTGAAATCCGGATAACTCGAGCGTTTCAATTCAAGGGGTGCAAAGGCGTAGACCTTCCGGCGGGGCTCGGGCCGAACGATTTCATCCGGGGATCGAAACGTCGCACCCGTCTCGACGTTGGCTTCGTCCAGCAGGCAGAGGGCGGCGCCGGCGGCACCGGAAGGGCCCTTTTCGCAGACCAGATCCGCGGCGAGCATCCGCTCGAGGTGTTCGACCACCGCCCGGTTGCGGGAAACGCCGCCGCTGAATACAATGGGCGTGCGAACGGGTCGCCCGCGGACAAGGGCATCGACGATGTGCCGGGCAACCCCCTGGCACAAGCCATCGCAGATCTGGGGGAGCGAAAAGCCTTCCTGCTGGGCGTGAGCGAGGTCGGTCTTGGCGAAGACGGCGCAGCGGGTGGCAATTTTCGGCGGGGGCCCGCTGCTCCGGAGGGCGACCGCCGAGACTTCGCCTGCGCCGGAGAGATTCAGGCGCCGTGCCTGCTGATCGAGGAAGCCGCCGGTGCCGGCCGCGCAGGTGCTGTTGGTCTGATAACGGGTGTAGTGCCCGGCCGCGTCGAATTCAACGAGACCGAAGCGCTCGCCGCCGACGTGCAGGATGGCGCCGACGTGCGCGTGATACTCGCGGCAGCCTGCGATCAGGGACACCAGGCTGTCGTACCGCCCGTGCGCGCGGATGGCGCCGGGCGCGCTGCCCGTAACCGCCACGCGCACCCCGCCGCGCAATTCCAACTGTGAAAGCAGGTTCTTCAGCGTGCCCGCCGTGTCCCCGTGGTGGAAGGCATAGGCACTATCGATCCACTGCCGGTCCCGGCCGATCACGGCCAGGGACACCGCCACCGATCCGACGTCGATGCCGACGATCAATGGGTGCATGGCTATTGGCGCCTTCTATCCCGGATATTTCACGAGTCGAGGTGGCTGCAGCCGCAAGGCGAGGGCAGCCTGAAGCCGGGCGGGAAGGGACGCGCGCCGGCCGAGAGAAGTTCAGGGGCGCGTACCGGAAGGGAGAGCCGTTTCAGCCCGGCAGAACCATGATGAGCGATCGGTCTTAAATGTATCTGTACACCCGTCCGGCGGCGGGAGTCAACGGCTCCCACCGCCGGGGCCCGTGCTCGAAAAGGAATTGCGGCAGAGTGTTCGGATAGACATCCATAACGGAAATGCATCCTCATCCGCATTTCCGCTGCCGGCCTTCGATAATGCAGGGTTGACTTTCGCCAAGCTCTTTTGATAGAAAAAATCAATCAGCAGGAATCGTACGGCCGAATCGCCGGCTGTACCCGCTTCAGCCGCAGTCATCCAGCTCCATCTTGCTCCGGGCCGATATCGTCGCGTTATCCTACCTGCTGGTTGGTTACGGCAACCCTTCAAACTCGATTCTCATTCAGGGGGCGAAAATGCCAAGGAAGAATCCCACTACCGGGCCCGATGGCCTCACCCGTCGCGGTTTCCTGACCTCGATGGGCACCGGGGCGATCGGGGTAGCGGCATCGGCGGACCTGTTCGCGGCCGGAAAGGAAGCGGTCGATCCACAGGTCATGCCGGCGGGCCGGACCTCGAAGGTCGTTCTGCGGATCAACGGCGAAACCCACGTGGTGCTGGCGGAGCCGCGCTGGACATTGCTCTACGTCCTGCGCGAGGTCATCGGCCTGACCGGCGCCAAGCCGGGGTGCGAACGCGGGGAGTGCGGCGCCTGCACGGTGCTGATCGACGGCGTTGCCCGCTACGCCTGCCTTACGCTTGCGGCAGAGGCGCAGGGCAGCGAGGTCACAACCCTGGAAGGGCTCATGGACGGCGAAACGCTCGGCCCCGTGCAGACGGCCTTTGCGGAGGCCGATGCCTTCCAATGCGGCTACTGTACTCCGGGTCAGATCATGGCCGTGGAAGGCTTGCTGCGGACCAACCCCAATCCGTCCGCAGAGGAGATCCGCCGGGGAGCAAGCGGCAACCTCTGCCGCTGCGGGGCCTATAAACACATTTTCGAAGCCGCCCACCGCGCGGCTGAACTCAAGCGCGGAAAGTGAGGAACGTCATGGCGGACGAAAGCAAAGATATCTACTTTGTCCAGGGAATTCCGGTCCCGGATACACCCCTGCCCGGAAAAGAGCCGGAGGCCTGGCAGGAGACGAACGTGGTCGGCAAGCGCCTGCCGCGGGTGGATGCGTACGAGCGGGTCAGCGGCTCGGCCGTCTATCCATCCGATGTGCATCTGCCGAACATGCTTCACGGGGCGATACTTAGATGCCCGCATCCGCATGCCCGCGTCAGGAACGTCGACACGAGCGCAGCGTCCAGGATGCCGGGGGTCCGGGCGGTCATCCGCGGCACAACGCCGGAAGCCGATCTGGTATGGAAAAAGGACGCCGCGGGGGAAATGCGTCTATTCGACCCTCACTGCCGCTTCGAGGGAGAGGAAGTGGCGGCGGTGGCCGCCGAAACACCTTACCAGGCCCGGGACGCCATAAACGCCATCCGGGTCGACTACGAGGTGTTGCCGTTCGTGGCCGACGAGCGCAGGGCGCTGCAAGCCGGGTCCCCACCCGTTCATTCGAAGGGCAATCTATCCAAGTCGGACACCTACGAACGCGGCGATGTGACCCGGGGTTTTGCGGCTGCCGAGGTGGTGTTGGAAGAGAGCTACCGCACCGAGTGCGAGCTGCACACGCCCCTCGAGCCTCACGGGTGTGTAGCCAGCTGGGAGGGACGCTCGCTGACCGTTTGGGAATCCACTCAGGGGGTCTACGCGGTCCAGTCCAGGGTCGCCGAGGTTTTAAAGCTCCCGCTGGCGCGGGTGCGGGTCATCGGCCACTACATGGGGGGCGGGTTCGGCAGCAAGCTCGAGGCCGGCAAGTACACCGTCATCGCCGCTCTGCTGGCCAGACAGTCCGCCCGTCCGGTAAAGTTGCTTTTGACGCGCGAGGAGACCTACCTCGCCGTGGGGAACCGGCCCCCCTGCAACATGACGCTCAAGGCCGGTGTCAAGCGGGACGGGACGCTCACGGCGCTCGAGTTCACCTGTCTTGCGACGGGCGGCGCCTCCCCGGCCGGCGGAACCTCGCTGGTGGACTGGCTCATTCGCGATCTCTACACCTGTCCCAACGTGCGCACGACCTTAACCGACGTCTTCACCAATGCCGGTCCGGCCCGTGCGTTCCGTGCGCCCGGCCACCCGCAGGGGGCCTGGGCGCTCGAGCAGATGATGGATGCGCTGGCGGAGGCCGTCGGCATGGACCCGGTTCGGCTCAGGCTGAAAAACATGGCCGCCTTCAGCCAGGCCCGCGAGGGCAACCCGGCTTACACGAGCACCGGTTTCAGGAAATGCCTCGAGCAGGGCGCAGCTGCCTTCGGCTGGGAGAAGGCCCGCCGGGAAACCGGCGCCCAGGCTGCTCGCGGCCACATGCGCCGGGGAGTTGGAATGGCAGGCTGCCTGTGGGTTGCGGGCGGCGGCCGGCCGCCGTCCACCGTGATCGTGAAGCTCTTTTCCGACGGCAGCGTCAACCTCAACATGGGAGCAAGCGACCTCGGGACCGGCACGAAGACCGTGATGGCGATGGTCGTGGCCGAGGAGCTGGGAATCAAGCCCGAAGCCATCCAGATCGAAAACGCGGATACCGGCACCACCCAATACGCAACCCCCAGCGGCGGCAGCAAGACGGTGCCCACGGAGGCTCCGGCGGTGCGAAACGCGGCCGTGCAGGTCAAGCAAAAACTGATGGAAATGGCGGCGGCGGCGTTGAAGACGGACGTCTCGGAGCTGGCCTACCAGGGGCGCGAGATCGTCTCCCGCCGGGATGCGTCCAAACGCATCGCGGTGAAGGATCTCGATGCCCTGAAGCGGCAAGGGGTTGTGGTCGGCGTCGGTTATCGCGGCCCCAATCCGAAGAACAAGGTCGTCAATCCCTTCGGGGCGCAGTTTTGCGAAGTCGAGGTGAACACGAAGACCGGGGAACTGAAGATCCTGCGGTTCGTGGCGGCCCACGACAGCGGCCGCGTGATGAACCGGCTGACCTACGACAACCAGGTCTTCGGCGGTATCACCATGGGGATCGGGCTCGCCATGACGGAGGCGCGCATTCTGGACGCGGGCCAGACCGGCAAAATGGTCAACCGCAACTGGCATGACTACAAGCTGCCGACCGCCCTGGATGTGCCCGCCGATATAACCAGCCTTCCGATCGGGCCGGCGGACGCCGAAGCCAACAACACCGGCGCGAAGGGCCTCGGCGAGCCCGTGACCATCCCCACCGCGGCGGCCGTCGCCAACGCGGTTTGCCACGCGACCGGCCTGCGCATCACCCAGACCCCCATCAACCCGCTTCAGCTGGTTCAACGCCTGGCGGAACGCCGAAAGGAGGGATGAGGCATGTTCCCTGACTTTGACTACGTCCGGCCGCAGTCGCTGCAGGCGGCGATCACCCATCTTGCGGACGAGGCAGCGGTGGTGCACGCCGGAGGCACGGACCTCTTGGGCTGCCTGCGCGAGCACATCTTCGCGGTCAAAAAAGTCGTCAGCATCAGCGCCGTCAAGGAACTGCACGGCATTGACGAGGCTGCGGACGGAGCGCTGCGAATCGGCGCGCTGACCACCATCCGCACCGTGGCCGAACACCCGCTCGTTCGCAGGCGTTTCAGCGGGCTGGCCCAGTCCGCCTCCGAAGTCGCCAGCCCGCAGTTGCGCAACCAGGGAACCATCGGCGGCAACATCTGCCAGAAACCGCGCTGTTGGTACTACCGCGGGGATTTCAACTGCCTGCGCAAGGGCGGCGGCACCTGTTTCGCCGTCGACGGGGAGAACCAGTTTCACTGCATCTTCGGGGGCGGCGGCACCTGTTTCATTGTTCACCCCTCCGACATAGCGCCTTGCCTGGTGGCCCTCAACGCGACGGCGCGTGTGGCCGGTCCCAGCGGGGTGCGCGAGGTGCCTCTGGAGAAGTTCTTCATGCGGCCGGAGGTCGATGTGCAGCATGAGACTGTCCTGGAACCGCGCGAGATCGTCACCCAAATTCTTGTCCCGCCGCCGGCCGCCGGAACCCGAAGCGCCTACCGCAAAGTGCGCGCGCGGCGCTCCTGGGATTTTGCGCTGGCCGGCGTTGCGCTGGCGCTCAGATTCGACGGCAGGCGGGTGGTGGAAGGCCGCGTGGTTCTCAGCGGGGCGGCTCCCGTGCCGTGGAGAAGTGCGGAGGTGGAGCAGACCATCCGCGGCAAGGAGCTCGATTCCGATGTCATTGCCGCCGCGGCGAAGGCCGCTGTGGCAGAGGCCGAGCCGCTCGGAAAAAACGGCTACAAGATTCCGCTGTTTCAGGGTGTGATCGAGGAAGAGTTGGCCCGAATGAGCGCCTCTGCTTGACGCGGAGCGCGAAGATGGCATAAGCGCTGATTTTTCATTGAAGAGGTTGTAGCGTGACGATCGGAAGCAAGACAAGAGAGCAGCTTCTCCTTGAAGTGGATACGCTGCGCCGCCACCTGCGCGAAGCTGAGGAAAGGCGCATCAGCGCTGAGGATGCGCTGAGACATATTGAGCATCGGAATCGCCTCTTGGGTGACAGCGCCCCCTTTGGAATTCTCACTGCCGACATAACGGGCCGGATAACCGGTTTAAACAGCAAAATACGGGAGATGCTCCCGTGGCCGGCGGATAAGGATCAGACTTCCGTCGATCTATTCGAATTCAAGCCGCTGATAGAAGCCGGCATCGTAGAAGAATTTCAGCGGTGTGTCGAAATGCAGGAGGCGATCATTTTCAAATGAACCATACCGCCTATCTGCGTGAGCAGGGTCTTGACGTGAAGCTCTACGCCAGTTTCGGTATCGGCGCTTTTCCAGACCACGCAACCTATGTGACCAGCCTGCTGGCCGCAGCCGACCGGATTCTATTCGCCATTAAGGGGAAAGGGAAAAATGCCATCGGCTTGGCCGGAGAATCACAACCCCGCGACTTACCTGAAAGAACCTGAAGCGCGCCCCCGGTATGCGGCGCCTAAAGACCGAGGGCCTTTTCTTCTTCGGTGATGCACGCTTCGACCACCTTGAGAGCGAAGTCGATCTCGTCCTTCCGGATAGTAAGGGGTGGAGCGAATTCCAGGGCCAGCCCCATGGTCTTGGTGATGACTCCTTTCTTCTTGGCGCGTGCCAAAAGGTTCATCAGGTTGGCGGTGGGGTAGGGGGCGCGGGATTTTTTGTCGATGGTAAAATCGATCGCCAGCCAGAGGCCGGTGCCCCGGACTTCTCCGACGGATGGATGGTCCTGAAGGTTCTTCAGCCCGTCCAGGAAATAGTCCCCCATGGCCGCGCTGTTTTCCACCAGGCGGTCCCGTTCGAGAATTTCGATGTTTTTCACCCCGACGGCGCAGGGAACCGGGTGGTTACCGTAGGTGTGCAGGTGGTTGAAGACCTCGATGGGCTCCATCACCTTGTCGGCGCACCCCACCGCGCCCAAAGGCACATATCCGCTGGTGAGCCCCTTCGCCATGGTGATCATGTCCGGTTTGACGTCGAAGTGTTCCGTTGCGAACATCTTACCGGTGCGGCCGAACCCGCAGATGACCTCGTCGATGATGAGCAGAATGCCATAGCGGTCGCAGATGTCCCGAATGATGGGCCAGTATTCCGCGGGCGGCTTCAAGGCGCCGTAAGCCTGCTGAATGGGCTCCCCGATAAACGCCGAGAACTGCTCCGGCCCTTCAAACTCGATGATGCGGGCTAGGTCGCGGGCGCACGCCATGTCGCAGTTCTGCGGCGCGAGATGGTGAGGGCACCGGTAGCAGTAGGGGGATTCGATAAATGCGGCGCCGGGGGCAAGGGGCTCCATTACCTGGCGCATGGGCATGACCGTTCCGAGAGCGCGCAGGCCGATGCCGTTGACGCCGTGGTAGGCCCCCCGCCGCGACATGATCTTGAACCGGCCCTTGTCGCCCCGATAGTAGTGGTAGTGCTTGGCCAGCTTCATGGCCGTTTCCACCGCTTCGGAGCCGCCGCACTCAAAGATGAAGCGGTTGATGCCGGC
The DNA here is from genome assembly GCA_016219005.1 of Deltaproteobacteria bacterium. Taxonomy (GTDB): domain Bacteria; phylum Desulfobacterota; class Desulfobacteria; order Desulfobacterales; family SpSt-501; genus SpSt-501. The sequence goes on along the minus strand of JACRCN010000091.1, from coordinate 10,350 downwards.
CGGGGCAATCCCTGATAGGACCTCCGCCAGTTCCATGGCCGGAACGTTGGCAAAGCTCATCGGGGTGAAGTAGGCCAGGCGGCACATCTGGTCATAGGCCGCCTGGGCCAGCTCTTTGGAGCCATGCCCCACGTGAACCGGCCGGGTTACCCCGGCGTCCAGATCCAGGTAGCGCTTTCCGTTCTGGTCATATACCCAGATTCCCTCGCCTTTGACGATGACGGTAACGCCGTCTCTGACTTCCTTTTGGCTGGTCCGATGGAGAATCAAGTGGGAGGTGTGATCCAGTTTTTTAACCCGCTTTTCCATTTGCCGCTCCTTGTCAGCACTTCAGCATGCTCGAGATCCCGATAAGCTGCTTCGAGTGGCTTGGTAGCACGAGTGAGGCGGCAGACGCAAACGCCTTTTTCAGCCACGCAGGCGTGAATAATGGGGACATCCTTACCATTGACATCATCGGCGAAAGAATTATAACAATACCCAATCCCGTTCCATTAATTCATAGCCCTATTCCTTTGCCCAGTTGATCGGGGCATTGGCTTATCCAACAAATCGATCCGGGGAGGAGGCTCGATGAAAGCCGGAGCTCCAATTCCTGCCCTCGCGATTCTCATCGGCATCATCCCCATCTGCCTCGCCCTTGCAACTCTTTCATCAGGAGGACTCGACATGGCCATCACCATAACATCTTCCGCTTTCACCGAGGGGGCGATGATCCCGAAAAAGCACACCTGCGACGCTGAAGACGTCTCCCCCGACCTGAAGTGGTCCGGAGTGCCGAAAGAGGCCAAAAGCCTCGCCCTGATCTGTGACGACCCGGACGCCCCTGCAGGCACCTGGGTGCACTGGGTGCTCTTCAACATCCCGGCCGACGTCAACGCGCTTCCGGCCGGCATCCCGAGCGACGCGGCCCTGAAAAACGGTGCCCGCCAGGGCAAAAACGACTTTCGCAAGCTCGGCTACGGCGGCCCCTGCCCTCCCGGCGGGACGCATCGCTATTTTTTCAAGGTCTACGCTCTCGACACCGTGTTCAGCCTGGACAGCGGCAGCACCAAGGCTCAAGTTGTCGCCGCCATGAAGGGTCACATCCTGGCCGAGGGGCAGCTGATGGGGAAGTACAAGCGCTGATCACGCTTGGCCTTCAACAATTTTGCGTAGCACCCTGCCTGCCCGTTCAGCGGTTGGGTTTCCGTTCCGTGCCGCCACCTTCCCATTAACCATCACCAGCGATATTCCCATAGGATACTGATGAGGATTTTCAAAGGTTGCCCGGGCAGCGACAACGGAAGGGTCAAACAGGACAAGATCAGCTGCATAGCCAGGGCGGACAAGCCCCCGGTCCGCCAATCCCAGACGGCTAGCAGGCAAGGCTGTCATTTTATAAATGGCCGTAGCCAAAGACAGTAAACCCTTCTCGCGGACGAAATGCCCCAGTACCCGCGGAAAAGTGCCATAGGAGCGGGGGTGGGTGGTCTCGGTCGAATTGGAAGAAACGGTCAATGCGCGCCCGTCTGAGCCGATGGCCACTTGATCGCTCTGTAGAATGGCCGTCACATCATCATCGGAAAGCGAGAAGTAGACAGCGCTGACGGATGCGTCTTCCCGGAGAAGCCGGATGACCGCATCCTCAGGTACGAGGTTCCAAGACTCGGCTACTTCAGACAGCGATTTCCTGGAAAAAGCAAGGTTGTGTTCGGAACCCGCTCTGAAGATCATGATTCGCGAAGGGCCGCCGCGTTCAATCAGGGCCGTCTTAATATCGGACTTCAAACGCGGGGCTGACTGCGCATCCAAGAGACGTTTGCGCATTTGCGCGACTCCACCTATGTGCGCCCAGGCGGGCACCAAAACGGACAGCGCGGTTTGAGAAGCCTCGTAGGGGTATTGATCGGCCGCGATATCTACTCCTTCCCGCCGCGCCCGTGCCAGCTTATCCAGAGCCGCCCGGCCAAGGCCCCAATTGGCCTGGCCCAGCGCTTTCAGGTGGGAAACTTCAACCTTCACGCCCGCCTGCCGGCCGATCTGGATGGCTTCATCGATCGCCTTCATCAAAGTGGCTCCCTCGCCCCGGATATGGCTCGCATAAAGTGCGTTATATGGGACAAGAACTCGCGACAGTTCGATCAATTCATCGGTCACGGCATAACTTCCGGGGGGATATATCAAGCCGGTTGAGAAACCCCAGGCCCCCTGAAAAAGCATTTCCTTCAACAGCGCTTTCATCTCCGCCATTTCTCCCGGCTCAGGCGGCCGGTCGTCTGAGCCCATGGCAGCGATCCGCAGAGCTCCGTGCGCTACCAACGGCGCCAGGTTCAGTCCGAGACCGAGGCCATCCAGTCTGTCGGCAAAGGTTTGCATGTCTTTCCAATCCAAACCTTCCTCGGGCAGACCGAATTCGTGCATTTTCAAAAAATCCTGCAACAAATGCCGCCGGCTTTCAGTCAGCGGGAAACACCCTAGCCCACAGTTGCCGGTGACCTCCAATGTGACTCCCTGAAGGAGCTTGCTGTCGGCCGAGGGGTTTTTGAAGATCGTGGCATCCGTGTGGGAGTGAATGTCGATAAAACCGGGCGAAAGCACAAGGTCGGCTGCGTCGATGATGGTCGCCGCCCTACCGGGCAGCCCAGGACCCACCGCGGTGATTCGTTCTCCGACAACCGCTACGTCCACATTAACCGGCGGGCCTCCCGAACCATCGACAACCGTAGCTTGGCGAAATAGGTAATCGAACATACCGCTATCTCCTCATTTGCTTGCTTTAACGAATTTTCTGGCAATAGGGCCCTGCCATGACCAAACGTCGAAGTGACGGTAGACTTGCTCCATGCGCTCATAGCGTTTGCGAGCGTTTTCGCCGAAATGTTTCACCAGCCCGGCTATCAGCGCGTTGATCAAACTGACCGCACTGGTATACGAATCGAAAGCGGAAACGCTGCGGGTCTCCACCTTGAAAACCAAGTCGGCCAGTTGCGCCACCGGGGCCAATTGAGAATCGACGATTCCGATGAGGGTCGCACCTTGTTCTTTGCACTGCTCAGCGGTTTGGAGATGCACTCTGGGGTATCGACGGAAATCAAAAATTATCAAGACATCGTTGCTTGTCGTTTCAAGGACGGTCTCAACCATGAAAAAATTATCGGTTCTCACCAGTGACACTCGGTTTCTGACCGCCGCGAGCTGGATAAAGAGATAATAGGCCAATGCGAAAACTTTGCGGCTCCCCAATATGTAAATCGTTCGTTTTGAATCAGAAATTAATTTGATAAAGCGTTGCACCGCCGAATTGTCCAGGGAGGCGAAAGTGTTCTGGAGGTTGGAGAGATCCGTTTCCAGAGTCTCCTCAAAGAGGATGTCGGTTCCCGGTGCACGGAGGTGGCGTTGGCGATACCGATCCAAGGGCGAATCCACCACGAAATTAGCCTGTTCGCGTAAAGCCGAATAAGCCTCGCGGATATTCTTAAACCCGATTTTGGGAAAGAAACGGGTGACGGTTGAAATGCTTGTGCCCAATTCGCGCGCGATCTCAGATGCAGTCTGGAAAAGAAATCGAGGGTAGGAACGTAAAAGATAGTCCGCCAGCCTCTGGTCGGTGGGTGACAGCTTGGACCAGTTGTTCCGAAGCATCTCGTGAAAAATGCCGTTTGGTGCACTCATACGAAATTCCAGTTGAAACCGTCAGCTGAAGAGCACGCTATACAGGATGAGAAAAGCCGATTGGGCGGCTGCCACCACCACACCGTTTTTAATCATGGACTTCATATCCTTGGATTCGGCGAACCCCAGGCTGCTGACCATGTTGGCACCAGGGTAGATGAAGTTCGTGACCCGGGTGGCAATGATCATGGCTACGGCCCACGCCAGCATGGAAACACCGAACTGCGTCAGCATGGGGTTGAACATTTCATGGAGCATTTTTAGCTCCGCCACAGTCGCCCCGGATATACCAAAGGCGCCGATAAGCCCCCCGGCGATGGCTACAGCCGCTTTGCCGCCGATATCCACCATCGGCTTGAGAATCGTCGCCAGCGCATTGAACCCTCCAGCCGCCTCAATAAAGTTGATGAAAGGATCCAGCAGTACGAACAGAAAGAACAACCCCACATTTCCGGCCATGCCCTTGACAATAAGCTGCAATACCGGATGGAATCCGAGGCCGCCGACGATGCCCGTAATTACCGCCAATCCGAGCATGACGACAATGACATAGGAGGTGGCGGCCTTGATGATAATGCCGTAGACCACCGCCGCCACAAACAAGCCCCCGAAGACAACCGTTGCGCGCCGGCTCTGGGACGTTGGCTTGAATTCTTCCACATCTTTCATTTTATCGTACGGGTTTACGTCTCTGGTCCTGTTCTGGATCCTCTGAAGCATAAACCAAGTGCATACCAGAGTGACCAGCGCCACCGGCCCGGCGGCATACAATGTCATTTCCCCATAGCCGAGTTTGGTGAGACCGAGCAGGGTCACCACCGGTGGGGTGAAAGGGCCCAGAATCAGGGCCTCTTCGCCGACGGCTTGAAAAATGACCCCAATGGTCGACCTCGAGAGTCCGACTGCTGCCGCCACCGGCAGTACGATGGGGGCTAAAATCGCATTCCCACCGGCCATTGTCCCCAGCAAACCGATGACGACAAAGCATGAGGCCATGATGCCCAACATCGCCTTTTTTTCGCTGTCGACACCGATCCCATAGATAATCTTGTGGACGATGGTGTGGGTCACTTTGGTCGCATTGAGGACCTCGCCCAGTCCCCGGCCCAGCATAATGATCAAACCGACAATTGCCAGGAAGGACCCCATGGCCTTTTGAAGAACATTCCCGAAGGAAGCCAGACTTTGCTGGGTGATGACGGCACCGATCAGAACGCAAATGACAGTCGCCGGCAGTGGATCCATGTCGCGAAAGACCAGGATGATGTAGACCAGAAGCGGCGCCAAGCCAAGTAGCCCTAACCATAGGTTCGTTTCAGTTCCCGGCATCTCATCCTCCTCATATGGTAGTGGGAATAGATATCATGCGCGGCTCTTTTCCTTGATGTGGAAAGGAAAAATGGCTAATCGGCTATGCTAATTATTTTGCAGAAATGTATTAACTGCAAATACATTAGCACCATCTCAAAAAAGCTGTCAAGAGAAAGCCCTTGAGGTGCCGATTTGGAGGCATCTGAAATGGTAAAACAAGGGAAGTCCGTTGCCTCTTTTCACTGTGGGCATCCGAAAATTCTATTTTCAATGAAAAAAATCCTGTGGTAATATCCAATATTTAAAACCTTTCCGGCGGATGGTCGCTCATGCGAGCGGATCGGCCAGAAAGGCGAGCGTTGCCGCCGGGGGAGTGCTCCTGTCACCGGTTGAAGCGTACCGCACGCCGGTTATTCCGGATTGTGAATATCGGGCGTCCCGTATTTGACGGCGCGCAGCATGACACCTCTTTGGCTTTTCAACTCATTTCCGGGGAATGATAATCGATGACCAGCATGAAAAACGGCCGTCAAGGCAAGCAGGCGGCCGAGGAAAAGGCAGTGGGCATGGGCAGCCGGACAGGCGGGAACGGGTGCCCGGTCATAGTGGTGGGCGTCGGAACCTCGGCGGGCGAACCGACGTCGTTGAAACGGCTCCTCGCCCGGATGCCCCTTGGCCGCGGCCTGGCCTTCGTGGTCATCCAGCACGCGCGGCGATCGCACGCCCACCGGGCCGTCAAGGGGCTGGGGGAGCAGACCGCGTTTGCCGTGGTGGAGGCCGCGGATGGTATGGCCGTGCTGGCGGACCGCGTCCATGTCGTCCCGCCCGGCAAGTTCCTCGGCATCGCTCAGGGCCGCCTTAGCCTTCACGAACCCGAGACTTGCAACGGACTGTACATGCCGGTCGATTATTTTTTATGCACCCTGGCGGCAGACCAGCGGGATCGCAGCAGCGGCATCCTGCTGTCGGGCCCGAGCCGGGACGGCACGTTGGGCTTGTCGGAAATCAAGGCCGCCGGCGGCCGGACGATCGTGCAGACGCCCGGCAGGGCCCGGGTCCCCAACATGCCGCAAAGCGCCATCGACGCCGGCGTGGCGGACGCGGTGCTGGCACCCGACGACATCGCCGCCGCCGTTGTGGCGTTTGCGGCGCAGTTCTCCGCGGACGCCCGCCGCTGTTCTGCGGAGCCGCCGCAGCTGGACGACGACCTGCGGGCCATCCTGGAAACGGTGCACGCCGAGGTGGGCCATGACTTCAGGTGCTATAAGCCCGCCACCCTCGTGCGCCGGGTCCGGCGGCGGATGAAGCTGGCGAACCTCGCCAGCTACGGCGAGTATGCCCGCTTCCTGCACGAGCACGCCGAAGAGGTCGGCCGTCTGCAGCAGGACCTGCTCATCGGCGTGACCGAGTTTTTCCGCCAACCACAGGCCTGGGAGTTTCTTGCGGAAAAGGTCATCGCCGGCCTCGTCGAAAACGCGGAAGCGGACACCGTTCTGCGCCTGTGGGTTCCCGCCTGCTCGAGCGGCCAGGAAGTCTACAGCCTGGCCATGCTGATGAGCGAGCGGATCGAGCGGGCCGGCAAGAAGGTGGACTTCCAGCTCTTCGCCACGGACACCGACCTCTCCGCGCTGGCAAAGGCCCGCGCCGGCGTTTACGCGGAGGAGGAGATCGGCCCCAACGTGTCCCCTGAACGCCTGCGGCGTTTCTTCACGCTCAAAGACGGCCGCCACCTGGCGGCCAAGGCTTTGCGCGAGCGCATCGTCTTCGCGCCGCAAAACCTCACGGCCGACCCGCCGTTCTCGCGGCTGGACCTGGTCAGCTGCCGCAACCTGCTGATCTACCTGGAGCCGCCGGTGCAAAAAAAAGTCATCGCGCTCTTCCACTTCGCACTGCGCGACGGCGGGTTCCTGTTCCTGGGCAGCGTCGAAACCGTGGGGGACCGCGAAGACCTTTTCGCGCCGGTCTCGAAGAAGTGGCGCATCTACCGGCGCATCGGCGTGGGGCGCCGCACCGAGATCGAGATCCCGGTGCGGGCGTGCGAGGCGCCGCCTGCAGCGGACTGGATGCCGGCCGTCTCCGCAGCTCCCCGGCTCAGCCTGGCGTCCGCGGCCCGGCAGGCCTTGTTGGAGCGCTTTGCCCCGGCCTGCGTGCTGGTGGACCGCAAGCTCCAGGTGCTCTACACGCACGCAGCGGTCGAGCAGTACCTGGCTTTTCCCGGCGGCGAGCTGAGCACGAATGTCGTGACCATGGCCCGCGAGGGTCTGCGGGTGCGTCTGCGCGGGGCCATCGGCAAATGCATCGAAACCGGCAAGTCCGTTGCCCTCACGGCCCGCGTGCGGCGCGGGCACAAGTCCGTCCCGGTCAGGGCCTATGTCAGCCCCATGCACTATCCCCGCGAGACCGACGGCCTGCTGTTGATCGCCTTCGAAGACGTGCGCGTCCCGCCGGCGGCGTCGCGGAAGCTTGCCGCGGGGGGTAGCGGCATACGGCAGCTGGAAGACGAGCTGAGGATCACGCGCGAGGAGCTCCAGAGCAGCATCGAGCAGCTCGAGAACTCCAACGACCAGCTCAAGGCCTCCAACGAGGAGGTCACGGCCGCCAACGAAGAGCTGCAGTCCGCCAACGAGGAGCTGGAAACCTCCAAGGAGGAGCTCCAGTCCCTCAACGAGGAGCTTAACACCATCAACGCCCGCCTCCAGGAGAAGGTGGACGAACTGGAAGCCACCACCAACGACGTCGTCAACCTGCTGGCCAGCACCCACATCGCCACCGTGTTCCTGGACAAGGAACTGCGGGTCAAGCGCTACACCCCGGCCAGCACGCGCCTGCTGAGCCTGATTCCCACCGATGTGGGCAGACTCATGGCGGACATCCTGCGCCGCTTCAGCGACGAGGCGCTCCTCGATGACGTCGCCCGGGTGCTGGCGGACCTGGCCCCGCTTTCCAAGGAGATCAAAGCCGACGACGGCCGGTGGTACGTCCGCCGCATCACTCCCTATCGCACCCAGGACGACCGCATCGAGGGTGCGGTCGTCACCTTCGCGGACATCACCGAACTGCAGCAGGGCCGGCGGGAACGCGAGATTGCGGTTGAATTCCTGCAGCTCGTGAACCGGAGCACAGGGACCCGCGACTTGACGCGGCTGGCCGTGACTTTCTTCCAGGAGCAGTCGGGCTGCGAAGCCGTGGGCATCCGGCTCAAAGAGGGCGACGACTATCCTTATTACGAGGCCCGGGGGTTTCCGCCGGAATTCGTTCAGATGGAAAATTCGCTGTGCGCCCGGGACACCGCCGGTGAGATCATCCGGGACCACGCGGGCAACCCCCTGATCGAATGCATGTGCGGCAACGTGATCGGCGGACGATTCGATCCCTCGAAACCGTTCTTCACCGCGGGCGGGAGCTTCTGGACCAACTGCACGACCGAACTGCTTGCCGGCACGACCGAAGCGGACCGCCAGGCCCGGACGCGCAACCGATGCAACGGCGAGGGCTACGAGTCGGTGGCCCTGGTGCCCCTGGGCCTGGGCGCCGCACGCCTGGGACTGCTGCAGTTGAACGACCGGCGCAAAGGGATTTTCTCCTCCGAGGCCATCGCCCTGTGGGAAAGGCTGGCGAATCACCTGGCCGTGGCCCTGGCGAAATCCCGGGCCGAGGAGCAGCACCGGAGTGCGGCGCTGTTCCCCGAGGAAAACCCGTTCCCCATCCTGCGCGTCGGGGGCGACGGGAACCTGTTGTACGCCAATCGCTCGGCCGCGGGGCTGCTGGAGCTGTGGGGATGCCGCCTGGGCACGCCGGTCCCGGAGTTCGTGCAACTTACACTCGCCACCGCGTTGGGAAACGGGACCCCGCAGGAGCTGGAGGTCCGCTGCAACGATCGCGACCTGTCGTTTATCCTTATTCCGATCGTGGAGCGCAGCTACGTCAACTTCTACGGCCGCGACATCACCGAGCGCAAGCGCGCCGCGCAGGATCTGCGCGATAGTGATAAACGGCTGAAACGCGCGCTGGCGATCGCCCACCTCGGAAGTTGGGAACTCGATCTGGTCCATAATGTCCTGACATGGTCCGACGAAGTGTACCGCCTTTTCGGGCTGCAGCCGCAGGAGTTCAGCGCGTCCTACGAAGCCTTTCTCGAACGGGTCCATCCCGAGGACCGCTCCGCAGTGGATGAGGCCTATTCCGGGTCGCTGCGCGAGAACCGGGACGCATACGAGATCGAGCATCGCGTGGTCCGGAAGGACACGGGCGACATCCGCATCGTCCACGAGCGCTGCCGGCACCACCGGGACGCCGCCGGCAGGATCGTCCGCTCCATCGGCATGGTCCAAGATATCACAGAACGCAAACAGGCCGAGGAGGCGATCCTCCGGGCCAAGGAGGAGTGGGAGCGCACATTCAATGCGGTCCCGGACCTGGTGGCGATCCTGGATAATCAACACCGGATTGTCCGCGTCAACCAGGCGATGGCAGACCGTTTGGGGACGACTCCCGACCAGTGTGCCGGGCTGATGTGCCATGAGGCCGTGCATGGACTGCCCAACGCGCCGGCCTTCTGCCCGCACGCTCTGACCTGCAAGGACGGAGAACAGCATGTCGCCGAGGTGTACGAACCCCGCCTCGGGGGCGACTTCCTGGTAAGTGCAACGCCTCTGTGCGACGCGAAGGGACAGCTCATCGGTGCCGTGCACGTCGCGCGCGACATCAGCGCTCACAAGCAGGCCGAGCAGGCTTTGCGGGACAGCCAGGCCGCTTTGTCGAAGGTCAATGCGGAACTCGAGCAGAAGGTCCGGGAACGCACGGCCACGCTGGCTCTGATGGTTGATAATCTCCAGGAGGAAGTCGAGCAGCGCCAGCGGGCCGAAGACGGGTTCAGGCGGGCCAACGAGCAGTTGAACGCCCGTGCGGCCCAGCTTCGGGCGCTGGCCGGCGAGCTCACCATGGTCGAGCAGCGCGAACGCAAGCGCATGGCCCAGATCCTGCACGATCATCTGCAGCAGCAGCTGGCCTCGGCAAAGCTGCAGGTGTCCTGCCTCGATGAGCTGGACGGCGAGGCCCTCGTGCTGGCGGCGACTCAGATCGAGGAGCTTTTAGGCGAGTCGATCCGGCTGTCGCGTTCGCTGACCGCGGAACTGAGCCCGCCGATCCTGCATGAAGCGGGCATGGCGGCCGGGTTCGCATGGCTGGCCCGCTGGATGGCCGACAAGCACGGTCTGAAGGTCGATCTCGCCATGGAAGAACCCCTTCCGGCGGTGGCGGAGGACGTGAAGGTCCTGCTGTTCGAATCGACCCGCGAGCTGCTGTTCAATGCCGCCAAGCACGCCCGGGTGGCAACGGCTAAGGTGGGTTTCAGGCAGATCGAAGGAAAGACCTTGCAGGTCACCG
>JACRCN010000089.1 GCA_016219005.1 Deltaproteobacteria bacterium | reverse complement strand
GTCTCCGGGAGGCGGACTGCAGCCATATGAGATCGACAAGGTCATCGGACGCACCACGCGTACCGTTCTCAAGGCCGACGACGCTATTCTTTTCGAAGCCCTCAACGGAGCTGAAAACTGGAAAAAGGCGGGCTGATGCAAGTGCCAAGTGGCTTTGCTGGGCCACCGCTTTTGGCCCGATGAACTTGAACCGTAGTGTTTCCGGAGCAAAATGCTGAGTGTCGCGATTGTCACTTTCAACTGCCAGAAAACCATCGCTGGCACCTTGAATTCACTCGTCTCAACTATTCCACACGGTTTTCAATCGCAACTCGTAATCGTCGATAACCATTCAGACGACGACACCTTGCCTATCCTTCGAAAATACGCCGACGCGCATGAATTCATCCATCTGATCCGCAACGATACCAATGTTGGGTTCGGGCGGGCCCACAACCAGGCGTTGTCAAAAGTCGAAAGTCGCTACCACGCCATCTGCAACCCTGACATTGTTTTTTCTGCCGACATTTTCACCCCGCTCGTGAAGTTCATGGAAAACTGCCCACAGATTGGGCTGTCGTGTCCAAAATTCCTCAACCCGGACGGCACCCTGCAACCTCTGAACCGTCGCCACCCGAGCGTGCTGGATCTTTTCCTGCGACGCTTTCTTTCCGCAGCGCTTGAACCTGTTTTCCGAAAGCGCCTTCGTTCTTATGACATGCGCGATGTCGGCTATGACCACTCATATGATGTGCCTTTTGTATCGGGCGCTTTCATGTTCTGCCAAACCGCCGTGCTGAAGGCGGTAGAGGGATTCGACGAACGTTTCTTTTTATATTTTGAGGACGCCGATTTGTCGCGGAAGGTTCAAACCTGCGGCTACCGCACGGTCTACTGCCCGGAAGTTACCGTTACCCACGCATGGGAGCGGCTGGCCCACCAGAGCTGGCGCGGGACCTGGGTTTTTATCAAGAGTGCCTATCGGTATTTCCGAAAATGGGGCTTCAAGCTGTGGTGACCGGTGAGCGGTTGCTGATCACGGGCTGCAGCGGGTTCGTCGGCAAATCGCTTGCAAAAAGAAGCCTTGAAGCGGGATGGGCGGTCCGGGGGACTGTCCGCTCTGCGTCAAGCGTTCCCGATCTTCCCGCTGGGGTTGAACCTGTTGCCATTTCGGATATCGGTCCGGGCACCGACTGGTCCTATGCGCTGGATGGTGTGGCGGTCGTTGTTCACCTCGCCGCTCGAGCCCACCAGCCTCACAATTCAAGCCGGGGCGCGCATGGTGAGTATTTACGCATAAACACTGCAGGAACGGCAAGACTCGCGCGCTGTGCAGCTGATGCCGGTGTCAGGCGCCTGCTGCTTCTCAGTACGATCAAGGTGAACGGGGAGGGTGGGGCGCGCCCTTATACCGAAAAAGACCCTGAAGATCCCCGCGAGCCTTACGCCGTAAGCAAAGCGGAGGCCGAACACATTCTGCGGGAAATATCCTGCCGGACCGGCCTGGAATCTGTCATCCTGAGGCCGCCGCTGGTATACGGACCTGGGGTAAAAGCCAATTTCCTGCGGTTGATCCGATTGGTGGAGGAGCGGATCCCGCTGCCGTTTGGCAGCCTGGTCAATCAACGCAGCATGCTGTTCCTTGGGAATTTGATCAATGCCATCCTTCTCTGCCTGAAAAATCCAAACGCGGGCGGAAAGACCTATCTCGTGGCGGATAATGAAATTGTTTCAACCCCGCATCTCATTCGGGAGATCGCCAGCCAATTGGGTATGAAACCGAAGCTTTATCCATGTCCGCCGGCAGTCCTGATCATGGCCGCACGGATTGCCGGAAGAAGAGAGGAAGCCGACAGGCTTTTGGGATCCCTCTGGGCCGACACGTCCAAGATACGGCAGGAACTCGGCTGGAAGCCCGAATATTCCTTTCGACAGGGCCTTAAGACGACCATCGACTGGTACTGCGCAACAGGGTCCGCGGGAACGCGGGTTGGAAAGCCCAAGTGAAGCCCAACAAGTGGAACGCCATGAGACTTTCCTTAACGCTATCAGTATGAAAAGGATTTTTGATATTCTGTTAGCATCGTTTTTGTTGGTCGTTTTCTGTGGTCCCATGATCCTGTTGGCTATTCTGATCCGGTTCAGTTCTACAGGATCATCCGTATACTGGTCCGACCGGATCGGCCGGAATAACGCCATATTCAAGATGCCGAAATTCCGGACCATGCGGCAGGGGACTCCGGCCGTCGCCACCCATCTTCTCCACAATCCGGAAAACTGCGTCACGCCCATCGGCAAAGTGCTGAGGAAACTCAGCCTGGATGAGCTGCCCCAGCTTTACAGCGTGCTGAAAGGCGACATGAGTTTCGTGGGGCCGAGGCCGGCCCTGTTCAACCAGTCTGACCTGATGGATTCGAGGACCCAAAAAGGAGTTCATCGCCTGGTCCCCGGTGTTACCGGCTGGGCCCAGATCAACGGCCGCGACGAACTTCCCATACCGGTGAAGGTTCAATACGACGAATATTACCTGCACCATCGATCATTCGGTTTTGACCTCCGCATCCTGGCACTGACCATCATCCGAGTCGTCCGCCGCTCGGGGGTGACCCACTGATGTTTGTTTTGAAAAAAATTGTCACGCTTCTACTGATGCCCATGAGCCTTTGCCTCGGGGTATTAGCAGTCGGAATTCTGCTATTGTGGATGCGGCGACGCATTCGAGCGGCCAAGATCGTGTTGACGTTCGGCTTCCTGGTGTTGACGGCGTTGAGTTTCTCTGCTGTGGCCGACCCGCTTACCAAGCACTTCGAATTGTGGTATCCTCCACTATTGGATACCAGCGGGATGAAGGATGTTAAATGGGTGGTGGTTCTCGGAGGCGGTCACGCCTCCAGCCCGACGCTTCCGCCCAATGCCCAGATCGGCAACTCCTCCCTCGCGCGCTTGATTGAGGGCATTCGCATTCATCGGGAGTTGCCGGAAAGCAAGCTGGTTCTCTCCGGCGGGGCGGTGTTCGACTCGGTTCCGGAGGCGACCACCATGGCAGCGGTGGCCCGGATGCTCGATGTCACCCTGGATGACATGGTGCTCGAAAGCCAGTCAAAAGACACCGGGCAGCAGGCCCAATTCGTTCAAGGGGTTGTCCAGAGCGATCGGTGCATCTTGGTAACTTCGGCGATCCACATGCCGCGAGCCATGCGGGTGTTCGAACAAAAAGGGCTGAGGCCGATCCCGGCTCCGACCGACTTCGGGGATTGGATGCGAAAGGAAAACAGCCCGTATCGGTTTTTTCCCAGGGCCGGCGAATTGCGTAAAGTTGAAGCCGCCTTTCACGAATTCCTGGGGTTGCTTTGGGCCAGAATGACAGGGTAGCATTGACGGCTTCATAAAAAGTCCAACTGGCGCCCAGGGGAAGTTGTATTAAACCCGATGCGTTGATGGAATAATGATATCTGAATTCTTCAATATGCGGGGAAGGAAGTCGTTCTTCAACCGCAATTTTTTCATTGTTCTGGCCATCGACGTGTTTCTGTTGAGCATGTCCTGGTTTGCAGCATATCTGGTGCGGTTCGATCTGGATATTCCGGAGAAGTTTGTCGATGAGATGCTCGCCATTCTGCCGGCGGCTATTTTGATCAAGCTCCTCTGTTTCTATGGCTTCGATGTTTACCGCGGCATGTGGCGTTTCACAGGTATCCGCGATCTGTTCGGCATAATCAAGGCCGTCAGCTTGAGCACGTTGCTTATCATAGTGTGGGCACTGCTGATCTACCGCTATAGGAACGTCCCGCGGTCCGTCGTGTTTATCGACTGGTGCTTCAACATATTGCTCATCTCCGGGGTCAGACTGGGCATCAGACTTTTATTCCAGAAGTATGTCCCCACGAATCCGGTCCTTTCCCTTTCCCCCATCGTCGGAAGTCGCAGCAGCATCTCCAAGCAGACCAAGAAGCTGCTGATCCTCGGGGCGGGCAGCTGCGGCGAGAAAATTTTAAGGGAAGTTCACGACAACCCCCAGTTGAATTACACGGTGGTGGGTTTCCTGGACGACGCACCCGGCAAGATCGGCAGGAAAATCCATGGGGTGCCGGTGCGCGGGATCATCGGTGACCTGCGATTTGTTGCGGAAAAAACCGCTGCCGATGAATTGCTCATCGCCATTCCTTCTGCGAATGCGGCCGAAATGCGGCGGATGGTGGCAGCGTGCAAGGAAAGCGGCCTGCGGTTCAAGACCGTTCCCAGTTACGGGGAACTGATCGACGGCAAGATAACGCTCAAGACCGTCCGGGAGGTGGCATACCGCGACCTCATCGGCCGGGCGACCGTCAACCTGGATGAAAAGCTGATCGAGGAATGCCTCCGGGGCCAGCGCGTGATGGTCACCGGCGCGGGCGGGTCCATCGGCTCGGAACTCTGCCGGCAGATCTGCCGTTTCAATCCTGAAAAATTGATCCTGTTCGAGCGGGCCGAAAGCCCGCTCTATGAAATCGATTTGGAGCTCAGGCCGAACTGCGGACTCTTGGACATCGTACCCGTGCTCGGCGACATTCAGGACGGTGATCACCTGCGAAAAACATTCGAGGCCCATCAACCTCAGATCGTCTTCCATGCGGCAGCCTACAAACATGTCCCGATGCTCGAACTGCAGCCGTGGAAAGCCGTGGAGAACAACATTCTGGGCACCCAGAACCTGCTGGATGTAGCCAATGAATTCTCGCTGGAACTCCTGGTTCTGGTTTCCACCGACAAGGCGGTTAAATCGGCAAACGTGATGGGTGCTTCGAAGCGATTGGCGGAGATGATCACCCTCAACAACAACGACTGCAATGTGTCCCGCACCCGCATGATCGCCGTGCGTTTCGGGAACGTGGTCGGCAGCGTGGGCAGCGTGGCGCCGCTTTTCAAAAGGCAGATCGAAAACGGAGGCCCCGTGACGGTCACACACCCCGATGTGACCCGGTATTTTATGACGATCCGCGAGGCGTCACAGTTGATCCTGCAATCCGCCAGCATGGGGCAGGGGGGTGAGATTTTTATTCTGGACATGGGCACCCCCATCAAGATTGCCGACATGGCGCAAGACCTGATCAGGCTTTCCGGATTCGAGCCGGATGTGGACATCAAGATTGAATACATCGGTCTCAGGCCCGGTGAAAAGCTTTATGAAGAATTAATCACGGATGATGAGAACGCACTTCCGACCCGGCACCCCAAGATCATGATGCTCAAGGGTGGCGCATGCGATCTCAACCTCCTGAACGGTAAGATCCAGGAACTGGCACGCCTGGCCGGTGACCAAGACGCCGCTCGGATAAAATCCAAGCTTCAGGAAATGGTGCCGGATTACACGCCCAGCGATGTTCCGGTGAACTACACGGAGATCGTCTGACTCGAATACCGCTCTCATTTTGCCCAAGGACGCACATACTATCCGCCATATGAAAGCCGTTGAAAGACTCCTGAAAAAAGGCGCACGGATTCCCAGCCCTGACTGTATTGAAATCGGCCCGGAGGTGGACGTCGAGCGCATCTCGGGCGAAGGGGTGGTGATCCATGCCGGATGCCGGATCTTCGGCGATCGAACGCTGATCCTGCCTGGCGCCAGGCTGGGCGGCGAGGGGCCGGTGACGGTGGAGAACTGCCAGGTCGGGCCCGGAGCGGAACTGCGGGGCGGGTTCTTCCGCGAGGCTGTTTTTCTCGAACAGGCGCGCTGCGGCCTCGGGGCCCATGTCCGCGAAGGCACGATCCTGGAGGAGCAGGCGAGCATCGCGCATACCGTCGGTCTCAAGCAGACCATCCTGTTTCCGTTTGTCACGCTTGGCAGCCTGATCAATTTTTGCGACTGCCTGATGGCCGGCGGAACCGACCGCCGGAACCACAGCGAAGTGGGAAGCTCCTACATCCACTTCAACTTCACCCCGAACCAGGACAAGGCGACCCCGTCTTTGATCGGCGATGTGCCGCGCGGGGTGATGCTGAACCAAAATCCGATATTCCTGGGGGGCCAGGGAGGTATCGTCGGCCCGGTCCAGCTGGCCTTCGGGACCACCGTTGCGGCCGGAACCATCCTGCGCAAGAATGAGTTGCGCCCGAACCGTCTCATAATCGGAGGGGCGGCAATTGCCGAGAACATTGAGTTTCAGCCCGGCCGGTTCTCGGGCACGGGCCGGATCATCAAGAACAACTTGGTCTACATCGCGAACCTCATGGCTCTGCATCAGTGGTACCGCCGGGTGAGGTCCTTGTTTGTCGCGCAGAGATTCCCGGAGACGTTGCTGGCCGGGCTTCTTGAAAATAGCCGGCTTGCCGTCGCGGAGCGCACCCGGTGCCTGAAGGAACTCGGCGACAAGATGGCGCAGTCCGGAGACAGTTCGCTTTTCGAACGCCGGTCGGCCCTGGACGCGGCATTGCAAAGCCGGTTTGGCAGTGAAGGCGATCTGCGGGTATGTGAGCCCTTTCTGGAAGCAATGACCTCGATGATAGCACGCGAAGGCAAGGACTATATCGCCGCGATCAAGGCGCTGTCCCCGCAGGCCTGCGGGCAGGGCACTGCCTGGTTGCAGGGGATCGTCGATGACACCGTTACCGCGGGGATAGCAGCGGCGAATGGATAGGCTCTTCGGTACAGACGGCATCCGCGGGGTTGCCAACACGTACCCCATGACCCCGGAGCTTGCCCTCAGCATCGGACGGGCGCTGGGCCGCGTCCTGAGAGAGGGGAGCGACCGACCCCGTTTCGTCATCGGACAGGACACGCGCATCTCCGGGGACATGCTCGCGCATGCCCTCGTTTCCGGAATCAGCTCATCCGGCGCCCAGGCTGAACTGCTCGGCGTTCTCCCCACGCCGGCTATCGCGTTCATGACCCTGGCCACGGGGGCCAACGGAGGCATCGTCATCTCGGCCTCCCATAATCCCTACCAGGACAACGGCATCAAGATCTTCAGCGCGCAGGGCTGCAAACTGCCGGATGACACGGAGGCCGAGATCGAGCGCATCGTGCTTTCGGGACAATCATCCGATGCGGGTTCCGGCATCCACGAAACAGGACCGGTCATTGGGGTCGCGGACGCCGCCGGACGATACTGTGATTTCCTGAAAACATGCGGACCCGGGCTGCCCCGGCCGTTTGCGAACATCCGTCTCGTCCTGGACTGCGCCAATGGCGCCACCTACCAGGTCGCACCCCGGGTGTTTTCAGAATTCGGCGCCGCTGTGGAAACGATCAACGCTCACCCGGACGGCAGGAACATCAACGCGAACTGCGGATCCGAGCATCCCGAAGCGCTTTGCCGGCAGGTGCTGGAGCAGGGGGCTCACCTCGGCCTGGCCTTCGACGGCGACGGCGACCGGCTGATCGCCGTCGACGAAACCGGGGATGTGCTGAGCGGTGATCGCATTCTCGCCATATTCGCCCGGCAACTTCAGAAAAAAGGCGGCCTCGCCCATAACACCGTGGTCAGCACGGTGATGAGCAACATCGGACTAGGCGAGGCCCTGAAGGCGCTCGGGATCCGCCACGTGCGGACCCAGGTGGGGGACCGATATGTCAAGCAGGACATGCAGGCCACCGGGGCAGTGCTTGGCGGCGAAGATTCCGGCCACGTGATCTTTGCCGCGCATCAGACGACCGGTGACGGCATTCTTTCCGCCATCAAGCTTGTCGAAGCCATGATCGACGAGTCCGAACCCCTGTCCCGCCTTAAGGGGATCATGCGGGTTTTTCCCCAGGCGTTGATCAACGTCGCGGTGAGGTCCAGGCCTGCGATCGAAACCGTGACGGAGATCGTCTCGGCGGTGCGGGAGGTTGAAAACGCGTTGGACGGCAAGGGCAGAGTGCTTGTCCGGTATTCGGGTACGCAGCCGATGTGCCGGGTCATGGTGGAGGGCCCGACTCAGGAAAAAACAGAGCAATTCTGCCGCCGGATAGCCGCGGCGGTCGAAAAGGCGCTGGCGTGAAAGCGGCGGGTTTCTATCGCTCTGTGCGTAAAGGGGTCAAGTAAAGCCGGCCGGCAAGCCGGAACGCTGAAATGCCAAAGGCCTCGCTCACGCGAGGCCTTTGGCATATGATGGTTTGATTGATAGCCGTCAATCCGGCTTGATGCCAGGCTATTCGTCCCGACCGCTGCCGAAGATCCTCAGCAGCATCAGGAAAAGGTTGATGAAATCTAGATACAGCTTCAAGGCGCCGAGTATGGCCCCTTTCCGGACTGCGCCCGCATCCAAGTCGGTCGGTTGGGACAGGGCCATGTTTTTGATGTCCTGGGTGTCATAGGCGGTCAGGCCGACAAAGACCAGCACACCGACATAGCTGACGATGGTGCTCACCGCACCGCTCTGGACGAACATGTTCACCACCGAGGCGATGACGATCCCAATCAACCCCATGGTCAGGAACCCTCCCATGGTGGTCAAATCGCGCCGCGTGGTCCAGCCGTAAACACTGCATGCGGTGAACGTAGCCGCACATACGAAGAAGGTCGAGGTGATGGCCGATTGCGCGTAGGCCAGGAATATGGAAGAAAGGGTGGCGCCGTTGAGCGCTGAATACACGATGAACAGCATGGTGGCGGTAGAGGCCTGCATGCGCTGGATGCGGGCGCTGATCATGAACACCATCACCAACTGGGCGATGATCAGGCCGAAGAAGACCAGGGGCGCCCCGAAGACGATCTCTCTCACGCCAGGGCTGTTGGCCACGCCATAGGCAACGACTCCGGTAATGCCGAAACCGATGGCCATCCAGTTGTACACGCTGCGTACAAACGAGTTGACGCGAACTTGAACTTGTGCTTTCTGAATCACGATCGAGTCCATGGGAGCCTCCCGAACCATTTGGAATCACATTGATTACTATCTTCATGGCAATATAACACACGCTTCCGGAAAATCAAGTGGAATCTGGAAGTTAACAAGAAGCTGACAGGATTTCTTGATTAAACACGTGCGACAGGTTATAGTCCGAACCGTTCGTGACGACTTTGCGACCACGCAACACAACACACATTCAGAGGATCATGGCGCCGCATGCGTCTTAAAATTCACTCCGTTTTGCAAACAGGTTATGAAACCCGAAGAACTTTACCAAGAGCTTAAACTCGTGGCCGAGCGACTCGGCGTTACCGTCGAGGAGCACAACTTCCGCGAAGCCGGCGTACGGGTGGTGAGCGGGCTATGCGTGGTGCACGGAAAGCGTCTGTTCATCATGGACAAACATAAGTCCGTTCCGAAGAGGATACGGATACTATCCGCGGCGTTGTCTGAAATGCCGCTCGACGAGGTCTACATCATCCCGGCCGTGCGTGAACTCATCGCGAAACACGCCGATGAATCTCTGCAAGAGGGCGGATAAGACACTGACGCCGGAGACCTGAAAGGCACTGAGATTAAAAGTTTACATAATATATCTTATCAGACATTATACGGATCGACCACATCCTCCCAAAGATGTTGAATGACTGACCCCACCGACGCGACCCGGCGCATCCTCACCGTTTCCGAGCTCACTGGCCAGATCAAGAGCCTGCTCGAAAACAGTTTCGCCTTTGTGTGGGTCTGCGGAGAGATTTCCAATTTCCGCACCCCGGGCTCCTGCCACTATTATTTCACGCTCAAGGACGAAGGCGCCCAAGTCGCGGCCGTCATGTTCCGGAACCAGAACCGGCAGCTGAAATTCATGCCCGCCGATGGCATGGGCATTATTGGATTGGGCCGTATCAGCGTCTACGAACCACGCGGCTCCTACCAGATCATCCTGGAATACGTCGAGCCTGCGGGCGTCGGCGCCTTGCAGATTGCCTTCGAAAAGCTCAAGCAACGGCTTGCCAGCCAAGGCTATTTCGATGAACGCCACAAGCAGCGTCTGCCTTTCCTGCCGCGTAAAATCAGCGTCATTACATCGCCGACCGGCGCGGTCGTGCAGGACATTATCACGGTCGCAAGCCGGCGTTTTCCGAACATGCCCCTTCAGAT
Organism: Deltaproteobacteria bacterium; assembly: GCA_016219005.1. Lineage (GTDB taxonomy): Bacteria > Desulfobacterota > Desulfobacteria > Desulfobacterales > SpSt-501 > SpSt-501. Next base: position 45,289 of record JACRCN010000089.1, on the reverse strand, counting down.
CGTGCCGGTGAAGGTCCAGGGCGCCGGCTCCGAGGATGAAATCGCCGCGGCCCTGGAGTTGGTAAATGCTCACTCCGATGCGGATGTAATTATCCTCGCCCGCGGCGGCGGTTCGTTGGAGGATCTGCAGGCATTCAACTCGGAACGGGTGGCCATGGCCATCTTCAACTCGCGCATACCCGTGGTCTCCGCCGTCGGCCACGAAACAGACTTCACCATCGCTGATTTCGTCGCGGACTTAAGGGCGCCGACACCTTCGGCCGCGGCTGAACTTGTCGTACCGGATAAAAACGAGCTGGCACATCGTTATACAGAAATTTATTCTAAACTTCAGACAGCTATAGCTAACTATTTATCATCGCGTAATAAAACTATTTCAGATTTAGCCCACCGGTTGAAAGACCCCCGCAAGAAAGTGCAGGAGTTATGGATCCGAATCGATGACATGATCGGAAGGCTCAGGCGCTTGTCCGCCATGAATCTAAAGCGTGAATACGAGCGTTGGGGCGCTCTTTCGCGTCGCCTGCAGGCGAGTTCTCCTATTCACATGTCCCAAAAAGCGCAACTTGAACTTGAACGAACAAATAACAACCTATTGATATTTTTTAAAATACTTCTTGAAAAAAACCAGTCATCGCTTCGGGAAGCCAGGGCTAAACTCGAGGCCCTCAACCCCATGGCGGTTTTGCGCCGCGGATACAGCGTGACCCGCAGGCTCCCGGACGGACGCGTGGTCACCGACCCGAATCACGTCGTACTGGGCCAGGACATAGAGGTACTGGTGGCCGAAGGCAGCCTTTTCTGCAATGTTAAAGGAGCGTCGCGCTATGGCAAAGAAAAGTTTTGAACAATCCCTGAAGCAGCTCGAGCAAATCGTCCTTGAGATGGAGTCCGGTGAATTGCCGCTCGAGCAGGCGGTCCATAAATTCGAAGAAGGCATCGAGCTCTCCAAGTTCTGCGCGCAAAAGCTCGAGGAGACCGAGCGCAAAATAACCCTCCTGATGCAGACGAGCCCCGGGGCGGTCGTCGAGAAACCCTTTGCCCCCGCTGGCGAAGATGGGCAGTGAGATGTTCGATTTGGAGGCCTATCTGGCGCACAACAACGAGCGCATCGCGAGCGCCCTGCTGGGTTTTCTGCAGCCGGCCGGAAAATCCGACCGGCTCGCGGACGCCATGCGCTATTCCCTGATGGCCGGCGGTAAACGCCTCCGGCCGAACCTTTGTATGGCTGCGGCGGAGGCTGTCGGCGGCGAGGCCCGAAGGGTTATACCTCTCGCTTGCGCGCTGGAAATGATTCACACCTACTCGCTCATCCATGACGACCTGCCCGCCATGGACGACGACGATCTGCGACGCGGACAGCCGACCTGCCATGTGGCCTTTGACGAGGCCACGGCGATCCTGGCTGGCGATGCCCTGCTCACGCTCGCATTTCAGGTTGTTGCCGCGATGGACGAAGGCCGGCCGGAGCGTCGGCTCGAAGCGATCGGCCTCATCGCCGCCGCGGCAGGCTATCGCGGCATGGTTCTGGGCCAGATGCTGGATATCCAGTCCGAGGGCCGGCACCTGCAGCGCGACGAAGTGGAGTTCCTGCATGCCCGCAAAACGGGCGACATGATCCAGGCGGCATTGGTCTCCGGGGCGCTGATCGCAGGCGGCGCCAAGGATCAGATCGAAAAACTGACGGCATACGGCCGGGCGGTGGGTCTGGCCTTCCAGGTGGTCGACGACATCCTGAACGTCGAAGGCGACCCTTCCGTGATGGGCAAGGCCGCCGGCACCGACCGGCTGCGACGCAAAAACTCCTACCCGGAGTTGATGGGGCTTGAACCATCAAAAAAATTCGCGCAAACGCTTACGGCCGAAGCGGTCCGGGCGCTGGCCGGTTTCGATGCCAAGGCCGACCCCCTGCGGGCGCTGGCCGGGTACGTGGTTGCGCGCAACAAATGAAGGCGCTGGAGATGGATCGTGAGCCTGATTGAAACCATAAACTCCCCGGCCGACCTGAAGCGGCTGCCACGGGCGCGGCTGCCTGAACTCGCCGCCGAGATCCGCCGCACGATCGTCGATGTCGTTTCGCGCACCGGCGGGCATCTGGCGCCCAGTCTGGGCACGGTCGACCTCGCCATTGCCATCCATTATGTCTTCGACGCCCCCAAAGACAAGGTGGTCTGGGATGTCGGCCACCAGGCCTACGCCCACAAAATCCTCACCGGTCGCCGGGAATCGTTCCACAGCCTGCGACAGCATCATGGCATTTCCGGGTTCACGCGGCGCAGCGAGAGCCCGTTCGACGCTTTCACCACCGGGCACAGCGGCACCTCCATTTCCGCCGGTTTCGGGATCGCCTGCGCCAAGTTCCTCAAGCAGGAAGAGTCCAAGGTGATCGCCGTGATCGGTGATGGCTCTCTGACCGCGGGCCTCGCCTTTGAGGGGTTGAACCAGACCGGCGGCATCCTCAAGCGGGACTTCATCGTCATCCTCAACGACAACGAGATGTCCATCTCCCGCAATGTGGGTGCCCTCTCCTCCTTCTTGAGCAGAACCTTTTCCGCCAAAAAACTGCAGGAGCTGCGCAGGGAGCTAGGATTTTTTTTCAAGAAGCTGCCCCGGATCGGTGAAGACATCTACCAGCTTGCCAAGCGTACCGAAGAGTCCTTCAAAGCCTTCGTGACGCCCGGTATGCTTTTCGAGGCTTTTAATTTCGAATACTTCGGCCCGATCAACGGCCACAAAATAGATCAGCTCATCGACATTCTTAACAATATCAATTACATCAAAGAACCCGTGCTCCTGCACGTCACTACCACCAAGGGCAAGGGGTATGCACCGGCCGAAAAGAACCCGGTTTATTTCCACGGGTGCGGCTGTTTCGAGGCGAGCTCCGGCATTTGCCTCGACCCCAAACCGTCAGCACCTACCTACACACAGGTCTTCGGCCAGACCCTGATGGAACTGGCTGCCAATGACCCGTGCATCGTGGCCGTGACCGCCGCCATGCCCGAAGGCACCGGACTGTCCCAATTCGCCCAGGCTTATCCCACGCGGTTCTTCGATGTTGGCATTGCCGAGCAGCATGCCGTCACTTTTGCGGCCGGACTCGCAACGGAGGGTTTCCGGCCGGTAGTGGCCATCTATTCCACCTTCCTGCAGCGCGCTTACGACCAGATCCTGCACGATGTCTGCATCGACCGCCTGCACGTGGTTTTCGCCGTAGACCGCGGCGGCATCGTCGGAGAGGACGGGCCGACCCACCAGGGGCTCTTCGACCTTTCCTACCTGCGCAGCCTGCCGAACATGATTGTGATGGCTCCGAAAGATGAAAACGAGCTGCGACGGATGATGGCGACAGCACTCCAGCACGACGGCCCGGTCGCCGTCCGGTACCCCCGGGGAACCGCCGTGGGTGTTGCCCTTGAATCGCCCGGGGCCGCGCTGCCGATCGGCAAGGCCGAAATTCTGAAGGAGGGTGACGACGTTGCCATACTGGCGCTGGGCCGCTGCGTGTCGGAAGGGCTCAAGGCCCATGCGCGTCTGGGCGAGCGCGGGGTCCGGGCGACGGTCGTCAACTGCCGTTTCGTCAAGCCGATCGACATCGATCTCATCTCCGGTGTGGCGCGGCGGGTTTCGCGGATCATCACGGTGGAGGAGAATGTGCGGCAGGGCGGATTCGGGAGCGCCGTGCTCGAAGAGCTGAACGATCGGGGCATCACCCATGTCACCGTAGAGCGCCTCGGGGTGCCGGACATCTTCGTGGAGCACGGATCCCCGGACGTGTTGCGCGCCAAATACGGGCTGGATGCCGATGGCATCGTGGAAGCCGCCGCCCGCCTGATGCGGCAGACGTGATATCTAAACGCCAACGCCTCGACGTTTTTCTGACTGAACATGGTTGGGTGCCAAGCCGCCAGCGGGCGCGGGCGCTGATCATGGCCGGCAGCGTCCGTGTCAACGGCCAGCCGGTCGACAAGCCCGGAGCGCTGGTCGACGACGGCGACCGCATCGAGCTCAGCGGCGCCGACTTGCCTTACGTCAGCCGCGGCGGCCTCAAGCTGGAAGCGGCCATGACCGGTTACCGGATCGATGCGGCCGGCCGGGTCTGCCTCGACGTGGGGGCTTCCACGGGCGGTTTCACGGACTGTCTGTTGCAGCGCGGTGCGTCCCGGGTGTACGCCGTGGACGTCGGCTACGGGCAAATGGCCTGGAAGCTCCGCCAGGACACGCGGGTCATCGTCATCGAGCGCACGAACATCCGCTACATGCCGCCGGACGCTGTCCCGGAGCCGGTTGATCTCGTCACGATCGATGCCTCGTTCATCTCCCTCAAGATCGTCGTTCCCGCCGTGCTCCGGTTCCTGAAGCCAGAGGGCATGATTCTGCCTCTCGTCAAACCGCAGTTCGAAGTCGGCAAGGGAATGGTCGGCAAGGGCGGTGTTGTTACCGACCCGGCGCGGCACGCCCAGGTCATCGATGAACTCGGGCGTTTTTTCTCCGGCCTGGGCCTGAGTTGCAGCGAGGCCCTACCCTCCCCGGTCCTCGGCCCGAAGGGCAACCGCGAGTTTTTCATGCTCCTGCGATGGCCGACGTGATCGGTGTCGCCTCCTTCGCCGCATGTCCCACCCGGACGCTTTTGCCGGGAATTCCAATGATAAATGAATTGCCGTCCCGATCCGTGGGACGGCAATTCATTTTGGGGCTTGATTTTTTAACATCAAATGGATAGTAATCATCGTTCGCCGCCCGCGGTCGGGCGAGAAATCCAATCAGGAGAGGACGTTAAATGAGCGAGAAAGTCGAAAGCATTCGCAATATCGCCTTGGTTTCCCATGGAGGCGCCGGGAAAACCTCCCTGGCCGAAGCCATGCTTTTCGACGCCGGCGTGATCAACCGCATGGGACGGATCGCAGAAGGCAACACGGCCCTGGATTTCGAGCCCGAGGAGATCAAACGGACGTCGAGCATCAGCACCGGCTTTCATCAGGTGAATTGGAAAAAGCACGCCATCACGCTGATAGACACGCCGGGCGACCAGAACTTTTTCTCCGACACCAAGACGTGCCTCCAAGCCGCCGACGCAGCCGTGGCTGTCATCGACGCGGTGGACGGCATCAAGGTCCAGACCGAGCAGGGCTGGGAATTTTTGGACGATTTCAAGCTGCCGCGGGTGATTTTCATCAACAAGATGGACCGCGAGCGGGCCGACTTCGCCCGGGCCTTCGCGGAAGCGAAGAAGATGTTCCAGCCCAAGCCCATCATCCTGCAGCTTCCGATCGGAGCAGAGGCCGAGTTCAAGGGGGTGGTCGACCTCATCACCCAGAAGGCGTACATCTACGGCCAGGACGGGAAAGGCAAAGCCGCTGAAATTCCCGCGGACCTGAAGGATGAGGTGGCCGCAGAGCGGGAGGCCTTGATCGAGAACATCGCCGAAGCGGACGACGCTCTGGTCGAGCGTTACCTCGAAGGCGAGAGCCTCTCCGAAGAGGATTTGAAAAACGCCCTGCGCAAGGGAACCCTGGCGCGGACGTTCGTCCCCGTGCTGTGCGGCTCGTCAACCGAAAACATCGGCATTGACCTGCTCATGGATTTCATGGTCGCCGCCATGCCCTCTCCGCTCGATGTCGCCCCGAAAGTCGGGACGGATCCGGGGACGAAGAAAGAAACCGAACGCCGGCCTGACCCCGCAGCACCGTTCTCGGCCCTCGTGGTCAAGACCATTACCGACCCCTATGCCGGACGGCTGACCATCTTCCGGGTGTTTTCCGGGTCCATCGGCGGGGACGGCAGCTTCTACAACTCGACAAAAGAAGTGCGCGAGCGCTACAATCAGTTGTTGGTGATCCTCGGCAAGGAACAAAAGCCGATTGACGGGGCCGGCCCGGGCTCCATTGTGGCCGTGGCCAAGCTCAAGGAAACCGGCACCGGCGACACGCTGTGCGACGAGGCCAACAAGATTGTCTTCACGCCCGTGGCCCCCATGTCCACCCTGATATCGTATGCGCTGTCCGCCAAGAGCAAGGGCGATGAGGACAAGGTGTTTACATCGCTGACGCGCCTCCTGGAAGAAGACTCGTCCCTGCGCATCGACCGCCTCGCGGAAACCAAGGAGATCATCCTGCACGGCATCGGGCAGATCCACATCGAAACCACCGTCGAGCGCCTCAAGCGCAAGTTCAACGTCGAGGTCCAGCTCAACATCCCCAAAATCCCCTACCGCGAGACCATCAAGAAAAAAGTGCGGGTACAGGGCCGGCACAAGAAGCAGACCGGCGGCCACGGCCAGTTCGGCGACTGCTGGGTTCAGCTCGAGCCGCAACCCCGCGGCAAGGGATTTGAGTACGTGGACGCCATCGTGGGCGGTTCCATCCCGCGGCAGTACATTCCCGCGGTTGAAAAAGGCATCGTCGAATCGGCCCAGCGGGGCGTGCTGGCGGGGTTTCCCTGCGTCGACTTCAAAGCCACCGTGGACGACGGCTCCTTCCACGCGGTGGACTCCTCGGAAATGGCCTTCAAGATCGCCGGGTCGCTCGCTTTCAAGAAGGCCGCCGAGCAGGCGGACCCGGTGCTGCTCGAGCCGATCATGAAAGTGACGGTCATTGCGCCGGACGAGTTCATGGGCGACATCATGGGCGATCTCAACAGCCGGCGCGGCCGGGTGCTGGGCATGGAAAACGCAGGCAAGAACCAGTACATCAACGCCTACGTCCCGATGTCGGAGTTTCAGACCTATGCCCCGGACCTGCGCTCGATGACCGGCGGCCGCGGCATCTACCGAATGGAGTTTTCACACTACGACGAGGTGCCCGCCCACATTGCACAAAAAATCATCGAAGCGGCCGCCAAGGCCAAGGAACAATAGGGCGGGAACGCCGGGAGGCCCGAAAGCAAGGTAGTAAAAAAATAAGCGATGCCGCAAGGGGATGAAAGCCGCATGGTTGCGTTCATCCCCTTGCTTTTTTTGACTCGAAGCCATTTTAAAAAATAGCAGATCGCAGCCGAGGACAAGGCGCACGCGGGTGAAAAAGCGCAGCCGCGGCAGGTTGTGAGCATTTTGCAGAAGCGTGCAACGCCGCCAGCGCGCTGTCAGATGCATTCTTGAGATAGCTTCTCAACAGACGCAATAGACACCCGATGGACGGATTCATTCCGCAGGAATCGAAAACTCCGCCAGGCAATCCTTGGAGGGTGCAGATCCAGCCCAAAACGCCTCCCAGCGCTTCGAAAACAGGATGCGATTCCTAGAAGAAATATGCTTCGCTTCCGGGCAGGACGCCGCGTGGAACCGCCGCGAATTGCGGTTGCCCATGTATCGACCCTCTTTTTCGCGCCACTCCCGCCACATGCCCCGCCGGTCCTGCATGGCCTCTCGCTGGGCCTCCAGCAGACGGGCTTCGTATTTGACGTTCGGCATCCTGTAAAGGCAATACGCCGTGCCCGACTGCAGAAGTTTCTCGTTCACCATTGAACCGTCCGGCAAAAAAACGTAGGCAAGAGCCCTGCCGTAGTCGTCGAAACGCTCGAGGTCGAATTCCAGGCGGATACGCCGGGCGCCAACCAGTTCGATGTTGCGCGCGCGGGCTTCGAAACCGAATGGCTCGGCGGTATTGCGCTCGTGTTGGATCTCAGGCGCATTCACGCCGATGTAGCGCACGAGCCGCCCGTCCGCCAACTGCACTGTGTCGCCGTCGTTGACCCGTTTGACCGTGACCCACTCCCCTGCGGTCGCCCCTTCCGCGCCGAGCGCCAGTAGCAGTGCAAACCCGAGTGTGAGTAGTTTTCGGAACATTTCGGCCTTAAGATGCGCTTGAGTTTTTTCTGCGGGCCAGACCCGCAGCAGATGGTCTTCACCCCGGGCGAAGCGCTCTCCGATCGACCGGCTTCCGCGGGTCGATCCTCCAGCCTAACCCAGGCGACTGCCGTTCCCCAACCCACACTGCCGCACGGCGGCATCGTCCAGCATGCGGGTCAGGCCGCCGCGGTCGGCCGGGCGGAATCCCAGGGCATCCTGCCAGACCTCGTCGTCCTCCATGCAAAAATAGAGGCAGACATCCGGTGCATGCGCGCGGATGGCCTGCGCGATAGCGCGGTATATCTTCATCCGCAGCGGCTTGAAGTAGCGCATCTTGCCGTCGAGACCGGCGATAAATTCGCCGTAGACAATTTTGGACTGCGGAAAACGGCTTTGAACGACGGCTTTCAGATCCGGCATGAACCTCAAGGCCCCCAGGCTGATCCAGACGATGTGCCGGGGGGCGATGACGGCAAACAGGCGTTCGACCGTCCGGCGGTACTCCGCCTCGCAGCCGTCGTTAATCACGACGGGGTCGAAGTGAAACGCCAGCGGGTATCCCTGCGCCGCGCAGCGGGCAGCGGCATTCAGGCGCGCGCCGAGAGATGCGGTGCCCTGCTCCTCGGAACCGATCACCCGCTCCGTGTTTAGGGACCATGCCAGGATCGTCCGGCGGCGGTGGGGCAGATCCAGGAGTGTGTCAATAAAAGTGGTTTTGGTCTTCAGCTCCAGCGCGCAGCAATCCTGGCCTGCGAACTTCCGAATGAGCGCCTCTGAAAGACCCGTCCAAGGCTCCCAGATCAGGCTGTCGGTGAACTCGCCGGTTCCCATCCGGTGTATCGTCCGAGTGGCGAAGAGCTGCTCCAGTTCGGCGTTCAGGTCGGCATGATTGAGAAAATACTGCAGCACCGGCGGGTGAAAATAGGATTGCAGGATGCAGTAGGTGCAATCCATCGTGCAGAAGGTCCCGACATGCAGGATCTTGTAACCGCAGCAGGTGTAGTGACTGGTCCCGGGACATTGCCGGATGTAGGCCCCTTTGTTGCGGGTCAGATACAGCACCTGCTTGCCCCGACGGACCGGGTCTTTTGCGGCAGCCACATCCGCGTACACTTCATCCGCAGTCGCCACGGTTTTGATCGGCCCGTCAAAGCGGCTGCAGATCGACGCGGTTTCTGGCCAGTCGGCTACCTGGGCATCGATGTAAAGCGCAACGACCCTCATGGGACCGGGGCTTCCCCAAATCCCCTGCCCTTGCCCGTCAGCAGGGTCTTGAAATCCGGGTGATCCACCAGTTCATCCAGCTTTACACGCAGGCGGCTGACCTCCTCCACGCTTTCGAAATTCAAGGTCAGAGTAAAGCGCGTTCCCTCGAAATCCCTGGGCGGCACCAGCTGCAGATTGCTGCCGAGCGCCAGCCGCTGCCGCAGGGATTGAAAGTTGTCTTCGGCCGCGACCAGTGCCGGGAAACGGCGCTGCCGGAGCAGCTTGCGAATTCGCTGGGTCTTCTGATTGCGGTCCAGGTCCTGCGCGTCCCGCAGGCGCGACAGCCGGTCTTCGGTCAGGACTTGCCTGGGGTTGATCCCTTCGCGGCGTGCAATCTCCGCTACCAGGGTGAGGATCTCCCGCTGCTTGTTCAGGCTGGTTTTAAGCTGCCGAAACAGGCGGGCAAAGTCGACGGCAAGCCCTTCTTCCATGCGCCCGATCTCGCAGGCCATGGCAAAGGAAACCGTCTCTTCCAGGATCGCGTCCTGGACCTCTGCCGGCAGGCCGCACAGGGTCTTTAGCCTGGCGGCCAAGCCCGCATGGGTAGGAAGGCCGAGGGCCGCTGCGTGCTCCGGCGGGGCCTGCCCCCCGGGGGCATACTGATCAAGCAGCCGCAGGGCCCGGGAGGTCTCAATGAGGTTCAGCGGCCGCTCGAGCGAATTGGCGGCGATGGCCTTGAGGGTGCATTCATAGGGCGAGGCCTTCTGGAGGACCCGCGCGCGAATCGAATCCCAGCCTAACCCTTGGCAGGCGGCTATTCGCCGAAACCCGCTCACGATGATGAAACCGGCCGCGCCGGGGACCACCAGCGGCGGAACCCGCAGGCCGAGCCGGCCGATGGAGAGATGCAAATCATCGCTGGCGCGGCGGGTGGTGATGCGGAAACGCTCATCCCGGGGGTCGATATCCACCAGGGGGATGAGCCGGTCGCATTCCTCGGTCACTTCACCATCAGAGGCCATGGCTGTTGCCGCTCAATTGCTTGAGCGCTTCGAGGTATTTCAACCGGGTGTTGCGGATGACCTCTTCGGGCAGGGACGGAGGCGGCGGGGTTTTGTTCCAGCGGGTGGACACCAGGTAATCGCGCATGTACTGCTTGTCGTAGCTCTGCTGGGGGCCGCCGGGTGTGTACGAGGCTTTCGGCCAGAACCGCGATGAGTCCGGGGTCAGCAGTTCGTCGATAAGGATCAACTGGTCGCCTACGAGACCGAATTCGAACTTGGTGTCGGCGATGATGATGCCCTTGGTCTCTGCAAAAGCCGCGCCCTTCTGGTAGATCCTCAGGGTCAAATCGCGCACACGCTCGGCCGATTCACGGCCGATGCGCTTCTGCGTTTCTTCAAAATCGATATTGATGTCGTGAATCCCGACCTCTTCCTTGGTGGCCGGGGTGAAAATGGTTTCCGGCAGCCGGTCGGATTCCTTCAGCCCGGCCGGCAGCTTGATCCCGCAGACTTCTCCGGACGTCTTGTACGAGTTCCACCCGGAACCCGAGATGTAGCCGCGGGCCACGCATTCGATGGGCAGGGGCGCGGCTTTCTTGACCAGCAGGCTGCGGCCTTTCAACGCCTGGGCGTAGGGCCGGCAGCTCTTGGGGTAATCGTCCACGTTGCTGGAGACCACGTGGTTGGCGACGACCGGCTTCATCAGCTCGAACCAGAAAAGAGAAATCTGGGTCAGGATGATGCCCTTGTCGGGTATGGGTTCGGTCATGACCACGTCGAAGGCCGAGATGCGGTCGGTGGCAACCATCAACAGGTGCTCGCCCAGGTCGTACATGTCCCGGACCTTGCCCCGCTTCACCAGCTGCAGGCCCGCAAATTCCGTTTGGCTGACCGGTTGTTTCATGCCGGGGTCTCTCCTTAAAAAAAATATCGGCCGTTTTTGGACGAACGGCCCATGCGTCTTATTTGCCCAGGGGGTCGAGATACTCCTTTACCGCGTGCCGCGCCGTTTCATCCAAATCGATGAACTCGATCCCGATCTCGTACACATCGGGTCCGGTCGATCGGATGTGGGCCGGTCGCCCCTTGATATCCACCAGGCAATCCTTGAAACCGATGCTCAGCAGGACCGTGTGCTTGGTCTCGATCGGGAAGTGGGTTTCGAGCAGGATTCCCGATTCGGAGACGTTCAAGGTCCGGCCCATGCCCTGCTTGATCACCTGCTGATCCTCGTCCAGGCAGATATAGGACAGGTTGAGGGCATTGACGCGTGGGTGTTTCCGCTTCTCATTCGTATTCATAGGGTCGCATTCCCGTCCTGGATCCTCCGTTCTCGACTCAGCCCGGATTTGTTAAACAGATTGATAGCTACCAAAGTCGTCGCCGAGATGCAAGCGGCGAGGTGTTCGATAATGTGTCTCAGAGTGGGGGACAGGCGTTGCTGCGCGCCTTGCAAGGCCACGGTGTCGACGACCGCGAGCTTCAGGTCGCCCGAGGAAAACACAGCCGCCGCATGGGGTTCGTGACCGAGTGTCAGAAATGGGATGTTTCCGAAAAAATCCCCCTTCTGGAGATGGGCCAGCGGCAGGTAGCCCGACTCGGTGTTGCGAGCCACCACCACTTCACCCTCACGAATCTGGAAGAGCCGGTCCTCGTTCTGGCCCTCCTTGAGAGCGAGCTTCTTATCCTGGATCAGCTTCAGAAACGACCCGTTGTGCACGTGGGTTTCGGTGACGATATGGGTCACGAAATGCAACCGGTTGTCCAGGCTCTTGATCAGCCCTTTGAACTCGTTGGGGAGGCTGGCGATTTCAGCGGTCAGTTGCTGAGAGTTGAGCATGCCGAGTTGGATGTTCCCCGATGCGACCACCGTGGCGCCACGCACATTGTCGCCGCTAAGTAAGGCGGCAACGCTGCCCAGGAACGCGCCGTCTCCGACCTTCATCAGCCGCAGCGGCCCGCTGGGCGTCGTCTTGATGATTTCCGCCGCCCCTTCCAGAATCACCCAGATCCAGTCCCCGTGGGCGCCTTCGCGTACGATCTCATCCCCGTCGTAGAAACTCTCCTCGTCCACCACATACGCGTAGTCGACGAGAGGGCCTTTGATCAGGGGAGACAGATCGGCCCGCCGGGGCGGAGTCTTAGCGGTCGGGGCCGCGGGTGCTTCGATAATCGCGCCGGCTGCCGGTCTCAGTTTTTCGATCTTGCCTTCGTCGAGCAGCCGGAGAGCATCCAGGATGATCTCCATCCTGCCTTTGTTGATGGTTTTGACGCAGTTGACCGGTCCCAGCGAGAATTCAAACCACCCCTCACTCCAGCCGAACAGGCCGAAGAGTGCCTCTAGACCGGAAAGGTTGGCCATCGAGGCGTTTACGGCGTTGCCGTTTTCGATGAAAATCACGCCGGGCGCGGTTGTGAAATCGCTGATGATCTTGAGCGTTCCGGTGGCGCCGCTGCTGCCGATGAGCTGGAGCAGCTCGCCCAGGTTCAGAAAGCTCAACCTTCCCTTTAAATCAAGGTTTGAGGACATGCCGTGAACGGGTGTCTAGAAGTTCAGTTCTTGTTGCAGTGATCGCAGCACCAGCCGCAAGCACTCCTGAAGCGCTTTGCCCACTCCCGTGCCTTTCAGGGCTGCGGCGGGAACGGCGGGGACTTTGAGCTGCCGGTTGAGTTCGCTTTCCATCTGTTCGAGCGACATCAACGGGATGCCGGCATCCTCAAGGTCACGCTTATTGAACTGCATGACCAAGGGGATCTTGAATATGTTCAGGTTGAAATCGCGCAGGTTCTGCTGCAGGTCCTTGAGGGCCAGCATGTTCTGTTCGCGCCGAACCTCCAGCGAATCCGCCACGAACACCACCCCGTCCGCGCCGCGCAGGACGAGTTTGCGGGTAGAGGCGTAACGCATCTGACCGGGGACGGTATACAACTGGACCCGCACGTCGCAGCCCTTCAATTGGCCGATCTCCAGGGGCAGAAAATCGAAGAAAAGGGTGCGGTCTCCTTCGGTGTCGATGGAGATCATCTCCCCTCTGACGTTCTGGGTGAAGGTCTTGTGGATGTATTCGAGGTTGGTGGTCTTTCCGCACCGCGCGGGGCCGTAATAGACGATCTTGCACTCGATCTGCCGCTTTTTGAGATTGACTACCGCCATGGTTTCAAACCTTCAGGATTTCAATAGATTATTATAGCACAGCGTTCGACGGCGGCAAAGCGAAATTACCGGCTCTGCGCCGGTGTCGTAGGGCCGGTTCACCTCCATTTGACTTCAATCGCGCGCCGATAGCTACCCCATTTCCGGTACCTCTGTCAACTCATGAAATTTGTTGACAATCATGCGGGATATGCTAACGAGATAACCTTATTTTATTTCGGTCGATACACGGTGTTTCTTGAGCGCATCCTCTCAACCATTCAATCATGCAAGGAGACAATCATGGACAAGAAGGTAACGGTCATCGGTGCGGGCAACGTCGGCGCCACCGCGGCGCAGCGGCTGGCCGAAAAAGAGCTTTGTGACGTGGTCCTTGTGGACGTCATCGAGGGGGTGCCCCAGGGCAAGGCGCTGGACCTGGCGCAGGCGGCTCCCATCGAAAAACATGACGCCCACCTGCTCGGCGCCAACGCCTACGATGCCACGGCCGGGTCTCAGATCGTCATCATCACGGCCGGTATCCCGCGCAAGCCGGGGATGAGCCGTGACGACCTGCTCTCCACCAACGCCGGCATCGTCAAGAAAGTGACTCGGGAAATTGCATCCCGCTCGCCCCAGGCCATCCTCATCATCGTGAGCAACCCTCTCGATGCCATGTGCCACGTGGCCTACGAAGCGACCGGCTTTCCCAAACAGCGCGTCATTGGCATGGCCGGGGTACTCGACTCGGCGCGCTTCCGGGCGTTCATCGCCATGGAACTCAACGTGTCCGTGGAAAACACCCATGCTTTTGTGCTGGGCGGCCACGGAGACACCATGGTGCCTCTGCCCCGCTACTCCAGCGTCGCCGGGATCCCCATCACCGAACTCATGACCGCAGAGCGCATCGCAGCCCTTGTGCAGCGGACCCGCAACGGCGGCGCGGAGATCGTCAGCCTGCTCAAGACAGGCAGCGCCTTTTACGCTCCGGCATCGGCGGCGGTGGAGATGGCGGAGTCCATCCTTAAGGACAAGAAGAAGGTCCTGCCCTGCGCGGCCTACCTGGAGGGCGAATACGGCATCCGGGAACTGTTCATCGGCGTGCCGGTGAAGCTGGGGGCCAAAGGCGTCGAGAAGGTCATCGAGATCAAGCTGGCCCCGGAGGAACAGGCCGCGCTGCAGAAGTCGGCCGCCGCCGTGCAGGAACTCAAGAGCGTTCTGGCGACATTGAAGTACTAACAGCCTAAAAAAAATCGGCCCGGGCGCGTTGTGCCACCCGACGGTGTGACGAATTGGGTTTTTGTCTTTCACCTTCAGCTTAAGGTTCGAGCTTCGAACTCATATTTTTCTTAATGGTTTCGGCAAGCTGGCGGTTAAACCCGGGCAGCGCGCTCAGTTCCTCGAGCCGCGCTGTCCGGATACCTTCGATGCTCCCGAAATGCTTCACCAGCGCGGCTTTACGCACCGGGCCGATGCCGCGGATGCCGTCGAGGACGGATTTCAACGACGACTTCCGCCTGCGCCGGCGGTGGAACGTGACCGCAAACCGGTGCGTCTCATCCCGCACCCGCTGCAGAAACAGCCGCAGATCCCCCTCGCGGCCGAAGCCCACGGGGTTCACCCGATTGGGGACGAAAATCTTGTCCTGGGTCTCGCCCCGGCGCTCGTCTTTCTTGGCGATGCTGATGAGGTCAAAGGCATCCGTCAAACCCAGCTCCCGCAGCGCCGCCACGGCAATCCCCAACTGCCCCCGCCCCCCGTCCAGCATCACCAGATCCGGCAGAACCCCGGTGGGCTCCTCCTGACCGAACCGGCGCTTCAGGATCTCGGACATGGAAGCGTAATCATCCGGGGTCGCCACCGTCTGGATGAGAAACTTGCGGTAGGCGGATTTTTCCGGTTTTCCGTCGACAAACACCACCATGCCGGCCACGGGCTCCGACCCCATGAGGGTCGAGTTGTCGAAGCATTCGATGCGGCGCGGCAGGCGGCTCAACGCCAGCCGTTTCTGGAGTCGCGCGAGCAAGTCCCGGTCCGAGGTGCGAGCCTCGCCCAGGTTGCGGAGCTCGTTGGCGGCATTGCGCCGCGCCATGTCCAGCAGCCGGGCCTTTTCGCCACGCTCGGGCCGCGTCAGCCGGACCTTCTGGCCCCTGAGGCCGGAGAGCCACTCCGCCATCAACGCCGTATCTTCCAGCGGGTGGGATACGAAAATCTCGCCGGGAACGAAGGCGCCGGGGCCGTAGTACTGGCGGATGAAGGCGCCCAGCATTTCATCTTCGGAGGCCATGGTCTCCGGGAAAGGGAAGTGGCGGGTGCCGGTGACGAACCCGCCGCGCACGCTGAAGCACGTGATCACGGCCGCACCCCCGGAGGCCGCGGCAGCGAAAACGTCCCGGTCGTGGAAATCGGTAGTGACGGCGATCTGTTTCTCCACGGTGCGTTCCAGGGCGAAGAGCTTGTCGCGCAGCCGTGCCGCCTTTTCGAATTCGCACGCCTCTGAGGCCTCATCCATCTGCACGCGGATTTTGCGGGTCAGTTCGTGCGTGCGGCCTTTCAGGAACAGCACCGCCTCCTGCACCTGCTCTTGGTAGACCCGGGGGTCCACGTCCCGGCAGCAGGGCGCCAGGCACCCGTTCATCTGACAGTGCAGGCAGGGGCGCGTGCGGATCCGGAACTCGCTCGCCTTGCACTTGCGCAGCTTGAAAGTCTTGGTGATGATGCCGAGCGTCTCGCGCACGGCGTGGGCCGAAGCAAAGGGCCCGAAATAGAGCGCGTCGTCTTCGCCGATCTTGCGCGTGATGGTGAAACGGGGAAAGTCCTCCCCGGGATCGAGCCGCAGAGAGGGATAGCGCTTGTCATCCTTGAGCACGACGTTGTAGCGCGGCCGGTGCCGCTTGATGAGATTGGACTCGAGAATCAGGGCTTCTTTCTCGGTGCGGGTAATGATGGTCTCGAAATCCGCGATCCGCGCCGCCAGAGCGCCGAGCTTGGCGTCGGCATGGCCGGAAGGCTTGAAGTAGGCCGCCAGACGTTTGCGCAGATTGCGCGCTTTCCCGACATAGATGATCTGTCCCAGGGCATCCCGCATGAGGTAGACGCCGGGCTCGGCGCTGATGGCCGGCAGCTTTTGCGCCGGGTCTTCAGGGCGGACGGAATCGCTATCGCTGGCGTTCATCGTCATCCGGTTTCCAGGACCAGCAATTGCCGCAGGGCCTTGACCCGCTCCCGCAGCTCCACGGCGTGCTCGAAGTCGAGTTCTTTGGCCGCCGCGCGCATGTCTTTTTCCAATGCGCGGATGCGCTCGTCGATGTCGTCGGTAGAAGCGTATTCGCCGAGCGACTCCGCCACCAC
Organism: Deltaproteobacteria bacterium; assembly: GCA_016219005.1. Taxonomy (GTDB): domain Bacteria; phylum Desulfobacterota; class Desulfobacteria; order Desulfobacterales; family SpSt-501; genus SpSt-501. The sequence goes on along the minus strand of JACRCN010000089.1, from coordinate 28,809 downwards.
GGCCGCCCCGGATGGCGTGGCCATGCTGCTGAAATCGAAGGTCTCGGTGATGGCCTTCTGAATGCTCTCCGGGGTGATGCGGTGCCGCGCATTGTAGGCCTCCTGGATCGTGCGCCGCCGGTTGGTTTCGTCGAGGGTCTGCTGCATGGACCGCGTCACGGTGTCGGCGTACAGGATCACCGTGCCGTTCAGGTTTCGGGCGGCACGGCCGCAGGTTTGGATGAGGGAACGTTTCGACCGCAGGAACCCCTCCTTGTCGGCGTCGAGAATGGCGACCAGCGACACCTCGGGGATGTCGAGACCTTCGCGGAGCAGGTTGATGCCCACCAGCACGTCGAACCGGCCCAAGCGCAGGTCGCGGATAATCTCCATGCGCTCGATGGTCTGGATGTCCGCGTGCAGGTACCGCACCCGAACTCCCAGGTCCGAGTAGTACTCCGTGAGGTCCTCCGCCATGCGTTTGGTAAGGGTCGTCACCAGCACGCGTTCGCCGCGTTTCTGTCGCCGGCGGATTTCGTCGAACAGATCGTCGACCTGGTTGCGGGCCGAGCGCACCTCCATCGTCGGGTCCACCAGTCCGGTCGGCCGAACGATGAGCTCGACGACGGCGTCTTTTGCCTTTTCCAATTCGTAGTCGGCCGGGGTGGCGGAGACATAGACGACCTGGTTGAACCGTTCCTGGGTTTCTTCGAAGCGCAGCGGGCGGTTGTCCAGGGCCGACGGCAGGCGGAAACCGTATTCCACCAGGGTTTCCTTGCGGGCGCGGTCGCCCCGGTACATCCCCTGCAGCTGGGGGACGGCAATGTGACTCTCGTCGATGAAGAGCAGGAAGTCCTCTGGGAAGTAATCGAGCAGGGTTGGCGGCGGCTCGCCGGCGTGACGTCCCGTGAGGTGGCGTGAGTAGTTCTCGATGCCGTTGCAGTAACCGAGCTCCTGGATCATCTCGAGGTCGAAGTGGGTGCGCTCCTCGACGCGCTGGGCTTCGAGCAGCCGGCTCTCGTCGCGAAAAAAATGGACCCGCTGCTTGAGCTCGGCGCGGATGGTCTGGATCGCTTTCGCCTGAGTCGTCTTCTGGGTGACGTAGTGGCTGGCCGGAAATATCGCGGTGCGTTTCAGGCGCCGCAGGACGGTGTTGCGCAGGGCGTCGATTTCGGAAATCCCCTCGACCTGGTCGCCGAAGAAATCGATGCGGACGGCCCGGTCCTCCTCGTAAGCCGGAAAGATCTCCACTCGGTCCCCGCGTACCCGGAAGGTGCCGCGGTGGAAGTCGGTGTCGTTGCGCTCGTAGTGCATGCCGACCAGGTCGGCCAGGAGCCGCTCGCGGCTGAGCTCCGCCTCCGCCTCGATCTCCACCCGCATCGCCAGGTAGTCTTCCGGCGCTCCCAGGCCGTAGATGCACGAGACGCTGGCGACCACCACGATGTCGCGTCGCGACAGGACCGAGCGCGTGGCGGAGTGGCGCAGCTTGTCGATCATGTCGTTGATGGAGGAGTCCTTCGTGATGTAGGTGTCCGATGCGGGGATGTAGGCTTCGGGCTGGTAGTAATCGTAATAGCTGACGAAATACTCGACCGCGTTGTCGGGGAACAGCAGGCGGAACTCTTGGTAGAGCTGTGCCGCCAGGGTCTTGTTCGGAGCGATGACCAGGACCGGCCGGTCCAGCCGCGCGATGACGTGCGCCATCGTGAACGTCTTGCCGGAACCGGTTACACCCAGGAGCACGTTGTGCTTTTTCCCGGCAAACAGGTTCGCGGTCAGTCTCTCGATGCCGGCCGGCTGGTCACCGCTGGGTACGTAATCGGATTTCAGAACGAAAGCGCCCACGGCGTTCAGGTATCTCCTTTCGAGCATTTCAGCCTGAGCAGCACCGTGGCCATGGCGCCGATCCCCTCGCCCCGGCCGATCATGCCGCAGCCTTCCGTGGTGGTGGCCTTGATGTTGACGGCGGTGGGCGGGATGTCGAGCGCGCGGGCGATGTTGTTCTGCATCTGCAGGCGGTGCGGGGCCATTTGAGGGGCGTCGGCCAAAACGACCGCATCCACGTTGACCACGCACAGTCCTTTTTCGTCGAGCATGCGCTGAGTGGACTGCAGCAGCGCGAGGCTGGAAATGCCTTTGAAGCGCGGATCGGTGTCCGGGAAATGAACTCCGATGTCCCCCAGACCGGCGGCGCCCAGGATCGCGTCGCAGACGGCGTGGATCAGCGCGTCGGCGTCCGAGTGGCCGAGCAACCCCTTTTCCCAGGGAATGCTGACCCCGCCGAGAACGAGAGCGCGTTGCTCCACCAGCCGGTGAAAATCAAAGCCGATGCCTGTTCGCATGTGAATCTCCGAAAGGATGAAAGTTTGACCTGCTTGGGCTGAAAATAACACAGCCGCCGGGATGGGACAACACCGAGCAGCCGTCTCACCCCTGTCCCCACAGGGCGTCCCGTAACCCGGATGTGCGCTCGATCCGGCGCGTGATGGCCGCGGCGAGGATGGACCGCCTGGCCCAGATGGTGACGGTCTTGCGGGCCCGGGTCAGGGCCGTATAAAGCAGCTCGCGGGTGAGAACCGGCGAGTCCCGATCCGGCAGGACCAGCAGCACCTCGTCGAACTCGGAGCCCTGGCTCTTGTGGACAGTCATGGCGTAGACCGTTTCGTGCTCCGGCAGCCGGTAGGGCAGGAAGCGGCGGATCTCCCCGGGCGCTCCGGGAAAAAAGACGAAGAGCCCGCGGCCGCCGGAAGCGTCATCGGGCAGGGTCATCCCGATGTCACCGTTGAAGAGGCCGAGCGCATAATCGTTGCGAGTGATGAGCACCGGCCGATGCGCGTACCAGGGGCTAGTCAAAGCGGCCTCCGGCCGGATCAGCCCCTGCCGCACCAGCATCTGTTCGGCAGCCCGGTTGACGGCATCTACCCCGTGCGGGCCGCCCTTGTGGGCGCAGAGGATCTTGAAACGATTGAGCTCCTGGAGGGCCGCCGCGGGCGTATCCTTCCGGAAGCAGGCCTCGGTGCCGCCGAGGATCAAGCGCTGCAGCTCGGTCAGCGCGCGCGATCCCGCGTCGGGGTCCAACCAGACGATCGAGCCCTCCCCGGGCTTGTCCAAGACCTCCAGTGCCCGACCGGCATCGCCATGGTTCACGGCCCGGCTCAGCTCGCCGATCGCGCTGCCCGCTGAAAAACGGAAGCTGTTGCGAAGTTCGACCATGCAGTCCTGAAGACCCGCCGGGCTGCCGGAGCGCGCATCGAGCCGCTCCCCCGTTGCCTGTTGAAGCGTTTCGCAGAATTCGGCTGAAAAGCCGTGCATCCGGTCGCGGTCGCAAATGTCACCCAGGACCGACCCGGCTTCGACCGACGCCAGTTGGTCCTTGTCGCCCACGAGAACCAGGCGCGCAGCGGACGGGACCGCCTCCAGAAGTTTGGCCATGAGCGCCATGTCCACCATGGATGCCTCGTCCACGACGACGATGTCGGCTTCAAGGGGATTTTCACGGTTATGCCGAAAGTACGGGGAGCCGGGTAGCGTTTTCAGCAGCCGGTGCAGGGTGTGGACTTCTTCCGGGAGCTGATCTGCAGCCGGGTGGCGGCCGCGCATGCCTTCCCGGGCTTGCTTCAGGGACTCTCGCATGCGGGCGGCGGCCTTGCCCGTGGGCGCCGCGAGGTGGATGCGCAGCCGGCGTTCCGGGTACTGCTCCATCACGAGGACGAGCAGCCGGGCGATCGTGAAGGTCTTGCCGGTCCCGGGGCCGCCCGTGATCACGCTGAAGCGTTTGAGCGCTGCGATGGCGGCCGCGGTTTTCTGCCAGTCGCTTTCGTCGCCCGGACCGTCCGGAAACAAGTGTGCGAGGCTTTGCCGCAGGCGCCCGGTGTCCAGGTGCGAGACCGCCTCGCCGACCCGCCGCCGCACGTTCTCCGCGGCCGCGTATTCGTACTCCCAGTACCGGCGCAGATAGAGCCGGTTGCCGCCATCGAGCACGAGGGGCCGCTTCTGCCCCGGGGAGCCCACCACCGCGGACGACCGCAGCGCCGCGATCCAGGCGCCCAGCTCCGGGAAGGCCGCGGGGGAGTCGATGCCGGCCGCGGCCGGTACCGGTTGACCGGCCACGGCGGCCAGGTCCAGGCAGACGTCCCCTGCTCCGGTTGCCCGGCTGAGAAGGGCCGCGGCCCGGAACACCTCGTCGGCGGCGACGGTCGTCAGGCCGGCGAGGAACCGCGCGAAGTGGAGGTCCAGGGGTGCGAAAAACTGACCGCGATTCGGATCACTCATAGCTCGGAATCAATGCGCTGCCGAGCGCGTTAACGAGATCAGGGTGCGGCGTGTCGACAAAGACGCCGAATTCGGAACCGCGTCGGCGATCCACGCCGCGCAGGAACACGTAGGCCACACCGCCGAAATGCCGCTCATAGCGGTAGGCCGGCAGCCGCCGCCGCAGATACTGGTGCAGCGCCAGCGTGTAGATGTGGTACTGCAGGGTGTAGAAATCCTCCTGCATGGGCGCAACGAGCCGGCTCGCGTGATAGGACTCGTAGGTGTCCCCCAGGTGGTTGGACTTCCAGTCCACGAGGTAGTAGCGCTCTTCGTGGCGGAAGACCATGTCGATGAACCCCCGCATGAAACCCTGCATCGGTGCGAACGTCAGCCGGCCGATCCGGTCCGCAAAACCGCTCCCGCCCTTCCTTTCGTGGCGCCGGAAGATCTCCTCAAGGCGCGCGGGGCTGACGGGGTGCAACGGATAGTAGAATTCCATCTCGCTGAGACGCTCGGAGGCTCCGATCCCGGCCAGAGTGAGCCCGGGCGCGCCGGCAAAGAGGCAAAGCCCGGCCACCTCACCGATCATGCGCAGCACCGCCGCGCGCCATTCCGCCGCATACCCGAACTGGGCGAGCATACGGCCGACCAGGGCGTCGGTCTCTGCGCTCTGCCAGGTGCCGAAGTCGGCGTGTTCAAGGACGGCGTGAAAGAAGTTGCCGGCGCGGCTGCCCTTCGGGAACGCAAACAGGTCCAGGCCCGCTGCAGCCCCGGGGCCGGGGCCGCCCGGTCCCGCGTTAGCGGTCTGAAACGGGCGCAGCCCATCGCGGTCCGCGGCATCGCCGTCCGCGCCGGCGGCGGACGCCAGCGCGGAATAGCTCACAATTCTCCAGGACCGGTCGATCTTGCCAGCAAACTGGCGGCTGCAAAGCGTTGCGGAGTCATCGGCCGGCGGCCGCGCGCGTTTCGGCAAGACATCCGGCAGCGGCCGGACGTCGATCGTTGCCTGGGACTGCGTCACCAGCGTTTTCAGATCCTGCAGGAGATCTTCATCGGACTTGGCTTTCAACGCCTGTTTCATGCGCTCGACGATGTCCGGGTCTGCGCAGTCCCCGGCATCACGAAAGTGGAACAGGTACGCCAGCGAGGAGGTCTCGGAGGTGTGGATGCGGCCCCATACGAGGTAGCAACGCTCCTTGGCGCGCGTGAGGGCCACATAGAGCAGCCTCAGGTTCTCGGAGAGTGTTTCTGCTTCGGCGTATTGGTGGCTATGCGCGGAATCCTCGCCGCCCAGGTCGAGCGTGAGGCGGCGGCCGGCGGCAGGATCGTGAAAGAAGACCTCCGGCCCGCGGGCGCTGGAACCGGACCAGGCAAACGGACAGAACACCACGCGGTATTCGAGGCCCTTGCTCTTGTGGATGGTCACGATCTTGACTGCCGCCTCATCGCTTTCGAGCCGCAGCTGGTGTTCCTCGAGCCGCGGCGTCGACGGGTCGCGCTGTTCGGCGAGCCATTTCAGCAGGCCGGTCATCCCGAGGTTGTTCTCGCCGGCGGCGTGGTGCAGCAACTCCCCGATGTGCAAAAGATTGGTCAGGCGCCGTTCGCCGTCCGGGAAACTCAGCAGCCGCTCTTTCACGTGTTCCCCGGCCAGCAGGCGGCGAAACATGGGCATGAACCCCTGCCGGTGCCAGACCTGAAAATAGTCCCGTGTCCGGGAGAGGCGTTCTTCCCACCCGTTCGGCTCACGGTCGGCCCCCGCGATGTCGTCCGCATGCGCGCCCAGCAGGTCGGTGGCGAGCGCGGCCTTAAGCCGGCCGATGTCGGATGGGTCGGCCAGGCTGGTGAGGACGCGCTGCATGTCCTCGGCTTCGCGGGCATCGAAGATGTTGCCTGTGCTGCAAACCACCGCGGGGATGCCGGCGGCGGAAAGGCGCTGCTTCACGACATGGGCCTGCCCGTTCGTTCGCACCAGCACGGCAATGTCCCCGGCCGGCAACGGGTCGCGCCGAGCCTGCGTCAGGCGCTGAATCTCCCCGGCTACGGCGTTGGAGATCAAGACCTGACAGTCTCCCGAATTAACGGGCTTGCCGTCCTCCCGCACCTGCCGGGAATCAAGGTACCAGATGACGAACGGCGTCCGGCGGCCCCCGACGGCGGCGACCGCCGTGGCGGGCCGAAACGATATCTCCGGAAACAGGAAGGGGTGCTCGGTTTGAGAAAAAATGGTGTTGAGGGCGGTGACCAGCCCGGGTACCGCGCGGCGGTTCTCGGTGAGGGTGTAGGTCGATGCGACGTTGCGGGCCGCCTTGAGGTAGGAGAAGATGTCCGCCCCGCGAAACCCGTAGATCGCCTGTTTGGGGTCTCCGATCAAAAAGAGCGGCCGTTGACCGTCGGAGAACATCCGCGAAAAAATCGTGACCTGCAGCTCGTCGGTGTCCTGGAACTCGTCGATAAGGACCGCCCGGTATTTCCGCCGAATGGAGTCAATCAGGCCGCCCGCGGCCGGCGTTGCCGCCGACGCCCGGGCCACGCGCAGCAGCAGGTCGTCGAAGGACTGCACATTGCGCTCCAGGTTTCGCCGATCGCGCTCTGATCGGGCGAATTCGATCAGGCGGACCTTGAGGTGTGAAAGGTGCCGGCGCATTTCACCTTCCAGGGCGACCGCCTCCACCAGCACCCGCTGGCAGAGGTCGAAAACGGCGTGACGCGGAACTGTCTGCCGCGGCCGCGTTTTGTCGGCCAGGAATTCGGAACTGAAACAGGCGAAGCGCTTGAACGGCGGGAAGGCCGGTACCGGTGATGACAGGAACGCATCCATGGCCTCGGCCAAAGCCGTGACGGTCAGATCCCGCCGGGTCCGCCTGCCGTCCGGGCCGGCGGATTCCAGGCTGCCGTAGGTCCTGCCGTCCAGCGCGGCCGCCTTCAGAATTTCGACGGCTTCCGCCCGCGCCTGCGGCCAGTCGATCTGCAGCCGGCCGAACGCATGACGGTAGCGCTCGATGTGGTCGAAGCCGCCCGGCGTCAGGGCCGGGGTGATACGCACATCGGGCGACTTGATCTTGGCGAGCAGCTCCATGAACCGCGACGGCCCCTTGAGGTCCTCCCAGGCGTAGGCGATGAACTCCACCGGCGCCGGGCAGACATGCAGCCGCCAGAAGTCCTGCGCGATTTCACGCAGGATCCGGCTCTGGTCCGGCACCAGTTCGGCGTCGAAGGGGCTGCCGGTTTCGAAGGCGTATTCATGCAGGATGCGCTGGCAGAAACCGTGAATGGTGTAGATGGCCGCCTGGTCGAAATCCATCAGCGCCCGCCGGATCCGCACGGCCGCCTGTTCCGGTTGCGGTTCGCCGGGACCCCCTTGCCAGGCGCCCGCATCCAGCAACCGGCCGGCATTCAACAGGCGCTGGTAAATGCGTTGGCGCAGCTCGGCCGTGGCTGCCTGGGTGAAGGTTACCGTCAGGATCTGCTCCACCGGGACGTGCTGCTCGATAATAAGCCGGACGAAAAGGCCTTCTATCGAATAGGTCTTGCCGGTGCCGGCAGCCGCCTCGATCAGATTGCTCCCCTCCAGCGCCACGCGACGTGCATCGAATGCGTTCACGGCGATTTCATTTTCCCGTTGATCCGGTAGACGAAGACGAGGACCTCGGCCACGGCTCGATAAAGCTCGGGCGGGATCTCCAAGTTGATGTCCAGCGCTTCCAGCACCTCCACCAGGTTGCGGTCCTCGACGAGCGGCACGTGGTGCTCCCGGGCGATCGCCATGATGGACTCGGCCACGTGCCCCCGGCCCTTGGCCACCACCCGGGGAGCGGCGTTCTTCGAACGCTCGTATCTCAAGGCGACGGCCTTCGGCGGTTTGGGCGATGTCATGCGCGTACATCCAGTCGCCGGCCCCCGGCCGGAATCTGGTCCTCGTATTCAAAGTCGGCGATCTTCTGTTCCGAAACGCAGACGCTCACACTCACGTTGTCGAAGAAGGTTTCAAGCGCGGGTTTGAGATCGCCGGCCTGGGTCTCGATGGCTTCCTGCGCCGTCCGGGATGCGACAAAGATGGTCAGGCTCAGGTTGCGTTCCAGCATGAAAAGGTCGATCCGGGTCGGGCCCAGCCGGTCGAGCGCAAGGAGCAAGGCCGCCCGGAAACCCTCCCGGGTCGCTCCCGGGCGCCGGCTGGGGTAGCCGATCTTGAGCCGGGCCCCCTCGCCGGCGTCCTTGAGCGGCAGTGAAAAATGAATCACTTGAAACGTTTCCGTCCCGTCCCGGCGGGCCGCGATCCGTTCCTGCTGCCGAATGATCTCGTTGAGCAGTTCGTCCGCGGATTTGACGAAGGCGGCGGCCGCTCGCGACCCCGCCGCAGGCAGATCCGCCGCCTGGCTTTCGAATAAATGTTTAATCGCGGACAGCCGCGCCTTCAAGTCTTCGGCCAGGATGCGCCGGACCTGCGGATGATCGGCGGGCGCCGACCCGGCGGCTGCGCCTTCGGCAGCGGCCCGGGACAGCGCGGTCTCGAGGCGTTTTTCGAAAAAAATCCCGGAGTCTTCACAAAGCGATCGCACCCGGGGCGTCGTCTGGGCGGCCCCGCCGTCCGTCTGCAGGGGCTCGAGAAACAGCCGCAGCTCTTCGACGGCGCTGCGAATCGCAGCGGAAACGGCCGGACCACCGGATGGCCTGGCGATCACTTCCGCCACCTGATCCAGCTGCTGCCGGAGCTGTGTCAGGTGGCGCGCGTTCAAAGGCCTCACCGGCTCGGCAGCGACCGGCACCGGTGCCGTTTCAGCTCCCGCCGGGACGAGCGCCAGGTGCAGCTGGCCTTTGGTGTCGATCACCTTCACGGTCAATTCATCGCCGGCGGACACCGGGAAGGCGATCTCGGCCAGGGCCCTGAATTTTCCGAAGTCCACCAACGCACGGTGATCCTCCCGCACGTCGATCACCTTCAGTCGCAGCAGATCGCCGGCCCGGAGGGACATTTCCTCGAGAACCAGCTTCTCGGCCCCGGCGTTCATCGCAATGCGTATGAGGGATCCGATTTCCATGCACCGCTCACCCGGAAATTTCCCGGCCATGCTCGAACAGCGGTTGAAAAACCGCGACGGCCAAACGCTTGAAGTCGTCCCCCAGCGGATCGCTGTCGCCGAAGCACAACCGGTGATAAGGGTTTTCAGATTCACCCGGCGCGTAGTCGCTCCCGCGCCAATGGCGGCGGGCGGCGGCCATGGCTTGCGGCTCATCCCCCGCCCGGTCCGCGAGCTTTTCGAAAAAGGCCCGGGAGGTTTCCGGAAAAAAAGGCAGCGGTTCCAGGAGCCCGCGCCGGTAGACGCCGAGCAGCGTATCGAGAATTTTCCCCGCCTCGGCCACCGGCCCGAGTGCCCAGGCCTGGCCTTTGCCGATCAGCAGGCTGCGCCGGTCCTGCACGCCGGGCGCGGCCAGGCACAGCAGCAGGTGTTGCAGCCAGATCGTGAGGAAATCTTTGGCCTTGATGCCGGCATAACGCATCTGGACGCAGCCTTGGACGGAGAGCCCGGTGAGGCGGCCGGTCACATGGAGCCCGCCGATCTCCTGTGTGACGTCCACGGGTTCGGGCGCAGCGGGCGGCAGCAGCTCCCTTACCCGGGCGGCAAACTCGTCGACCTCGGCGCTCAGACGCGCGAACAGATAGTCCCCCACGCGGTCGTGGGGCAGGTCTCCGGCCGCGCGAAACACCTCGAGCAGTTCCATCGGGGCGCTTCCGGCCAGACGGTGCTGCAACATGGTCTGCCCCAGGCGGTAGGCGCTCAGGGGATCCAGAGCGAACGGCTCGCTCTCATCGGGAACCGCCGCCTCTTTTTCGAGCCGGATGCCGAGGCGGTTTTGGACCAGGAAACGGGCCGGGCTGGAGAAAAACGAGCTCAGGCCCTCGACGGTGACCGCGCTCCAGCGCTCGGCATCCTCCGGACTCATCGGCAGGGCCCGGCGGAAAAACGGGTCCGGGTCGTTCCGCGCAGCGCCGCCGGAGCATGCCGCCAGGTCTTCCCTGGAATAGCTGAACAGCGGCGTACCGCACTGAAAGTAGGCGCGCGAAAACGACTGCAGGCGGTGCTCCGTGACCAGCCCCGCCGGCATTGAGCCGGCCGCGGGCGGGCCATCTGGTTGCAGCGTGTCGATCAACTCGCTCACCAGGACCGAAGGGGGACGGGGGCTGTTGTCCTGGATGCCCTGCCCGACGTAGCTGATGTATAACCGGCGGCGGGCGGAGAGAATCGACTCGAGGAACAGGTATTTGTCGTCGTTGCGGCGGGAGCGGTCGCCGCGGCGCGGATTTCTGGCCATCAGGTCGAAGGGCAGCACCGGCTGTTCCCGCGGGAAGGCATCGTGGTTCATGCCTACCAGGCAAACGACCTTGAAGGGGATGGTGCGCATGGGCAGCATCGCGCAGAAGGTCACACCGCCGGAGAGAAATCCGTGGCCGATGCGGACCGACTCCGCCCGGTCTGCCAGGAAAGCCCTCACCACCTCGATCCCGACGTTCGTGCCAAACCCGGCGGAATCCTCCAGGTCGGCCAGTTCGTCGAGCAGCCGCTCGATTTTTTGAAATTCCGGCTCCGTGGTTTCATCCGATTGAAAAAAGCCGTTCAGGGCCGCTTTGAGCAGCGACCGCCAAGCCCCCAGCGGCTGGTGCCGTTCCAGGTTGCGGGCCAGTTCGAAGGTTTGCGCCAGGAAGTCCAGGAAACCTCCGAGGGCTTGCGTCTCGCCGCCCTCCATGGCGTCGACGGCCAGGATCCCGTGGAACACGTCCGCGCCGCGGGAGGGCATGGCATAGCCAAGGAGGAGCCGCTCGATTCCGGCTTTCCAGGTGTTGTGAGCCTGGCCGGGAAGGCCAAGCGCCTGGAGGCTGCGGGCATCTTCCCCCCAGCGGATGTTGGCATGCCGCACCCAACGCTCGATCAGCGACAGGTCGGTCTCGGCGAGTCCGGCTCTCTCCTTGACCCCAGGGAACTCCAGCAGCCGAAGGATCTCCGAAGCGCCGAAGCGGCTGCCCTTGAGATCGAGCAGCGCGAAAAACCCGGTTTCCAGCCGATGCTCGCCGATCGCGCCGCGGTCGGCGATGCTGAAGGGTATCCGCAGGCGATCTTCCGTTTCGGCGCCGAAAACGGCCGAGACGAAGGGTGCGTAGGCGATAATGTCGGGCGCCATCACGACGATGTCCTGCGGGCGCAGGTCCGGGTCTTGCGTAAACATCTCCAGGAGCTGGTCGCGGAGGACCTCGATCTCCCGCATGGGGCTGTGGCAGGAGTGAATCCGAATGGAGTCGTCGGCGGGGCGGTCGGCGCTGGGCGCGGAAGCCTGCAGGTTCAGGATGTCGGCCTGCAGCCGCGCCAACAACGTATCGCCGGCCGGCTCCTCGAACCGGTCCTCCTGCGGCGCGCCCAAGCCGGCGATCATTTCAAAAAAATCCCGACCCAGGGCGCCCAGGGAGGACAGCAGGCGGTGCCCCGGCTCCAGGTGCAGCTCCAGGCCGGCGACGCCGGTCCCCGAATAGCGGCGTTCGATGGCATGCATCTCCCGCGGCGAGGCAATCTCCCCCCAGTATTCCCGGCAGGGGTTCAGCAGGAATAGATGCACCCGCATGACTTGCGCAAGCTCCGCGAATGCGTCCAGGTAAAAGGGCGGCAGGTAGGAAATCCCGAACATTGCCACGCGCTCCGGCAGCCGGCGGCGGTCGCCAAGCCCGCGGCGCAGGGCGTGGATGAGGGAGTCATGCACCCGGATGTGGTGCGGGGATGGCGTTTCCCCCGCCAGCGTATGCCACAGCTGCGACTGCCAGCGATGGGTCCGGTCGGGCTCAACTCTCCCCTGCTCCCACCGCAGCAGCATGTCGGGCCGGAACACCGCATATTGGTCAAAGAGATAGGCCAGCTTGCCGGACAGCTGAAAGAGTTTGATCTGGTTGCGGTCCTCCGCCAGGTAGGTCCGCAGCTCCGCAAAGTCCGGACGATCCAGGAAACCCGGCAAAATCGCCATGATGCGGAAGGCAAGCACGTGCGGCTCGAAGGCCGACAGTCCGTCGGGGGCATCGGAGAGGCTGCGGAAGACACTCTCCAGGAAGGCGTTGGGAAAGGGGAACTCGACGTTAGCGCAAATTCCGTTGCGGCGCGCGAGTTCCATGGTGATCCACCGCTCCATGCCGCGGCTCTGGACCACGATGATTTCCGGGGTCAACGGCGAAGCGTGAGGGTCGCACACCCGGTCCGCCAGCTGTTCGATCAGCACTTCCATGCGGTTGCTGGTGAAGATCTGAAGCCCTGCCATGAAAGTCCTTTAGGTCCCGGGGCCAAGGGTTCTATCTGCAGGCGATGGGCGCGCCGCCTGCATTTCTGGGTTGGCCATCGGCCGCAGCACACGCCGGCCGACAGTCAGCGCGAGGTTACTCCCAGCGGTTGTCGCCTTTGTTTTCGAGGTTGATGACCTTCGCCGCGTTGTCCCGGCCGGACCTCGGTGTTCGGGGAGGCATGTGCTTGCCGATGAACGCGTTCATCAGCCCGGCCACGATGCTGATCAGAAGCGCACCCCACACGGCCGGCCAAAAACCGATGACGTCGAAGCCCGGGATGGCCGCAGAGGCCATTTTCAACAGGACCGCGTTGATCACGAAGGTAAACAGCCCAAGCGTCAGGACGTTGATGGGCAAGGTGAGGACGAGGATGACCGGCCTCAAAAAGGTGTTCAGGGTTGCCAAGGCCGCGGCGGCAAGAACAGCGGAGAAGAAGCCGCTGACGCGGATGCCGTCCAGCAGGTAAGCCGTCACGATGACGGCCAGGGTCAGTGTCAGCCACCGCAGGAGGAGCACATTCATTGTTCGCGGATGGGTCTTACCCGGAGAACTCGTGGTTGATTTTTTTTCGCAGCAGGTGGGAGCAACGGAACGTGATCACCCTGCGCCGGGCGAGCGTCATGTCCTCGCCGGTCGCCGGGTTTCGCCCGCGGCGTTGTTTTTTTTGCTTCACGCAAAACTTGCCGAATCCGCTGATGAGAACGTTTTCATTGTTTTGAAGTTTGTTTTTCATCAGTTCCAGCAGCAACTCCAATAGCTCAGCCGAGCGGTTTTTGGGAAAGCCGAGTTCCTGGTGGATCGCATCGACAATGCTCGCCTTGGTCAGTGTCATGAATCCGAAACTCCCTTGAGTCCGATTGAAAGTCCGAGCGTAACGATCTTTTCGCTGGACGCGCGCAAACCTACTTAAATCGTTTGGTTTTGTCAAGAGGAGAAAACCCGGGCAGACGCGGAAGGCATATGATCAGAGGCCGGACGCGGAACGCGTGGGTGCGGGAGCGTCCAGGAATTCCGATATGATCCGGCAGATTTCCTCCACGGGTCGCCCGTCGGTTGCAACGCTGAAATCCATGGCCTGCCGGTAGAGCGGTGTGCGCTCCGATAAGGCGCTCCGGATCTCCTCGTCGAGCGGGATCGAGGCGCTCAGGGCCGGGCGGTTGTCCGGTGTGCCTTCGTCCGCCTGCAGCCGCTCGCGAAGCGTTGTCGCGGCGGCTCGCAGCCATACCACCCGGCCGCTTCCGCGCATGGCGGAGACGTTTTCCGCGTCCAGCACGACCCCGCCGCCGGTGGAGATCACCCATCCGCCTTGGCGCGCCATTTCCTGGAGCAGGGCTTTTTCTTCGCCCCGGAAGGCCGGCCAGCCATGGCGGCCGACAAACTCCCGGATGGTCCCTGCGCAGCGTCGGGACAATTCCTCGTCCATGTCACAAAAGGGCCGGCCGAGTGCGGCGGACAGGCATCTGCCCACGGCGGTCTTCCCGGCTCCGCGGTACCCGATCAGGTAGATGTTCAATATCTTGCCTCTCCCTCTGGCATCGTCGCCTGCGCGTGACGTTTTCATCATGCCCCGGAAGCGCCGGCACGTCAAAAGGCCGGCCATGGCAGTGGAATAAATCAAAAACCACCTTTGGTCAACTTGACCTCTCCGGTGTTTGCGAATAAAATAATAAAATATGGTTATCGTTGAATCGGCAGGGATTTCCGACATCGGCAAAAAACGCGAGACCAACGAAGACCGCATCGTCGTCGATGACGCGATGCGGCTCTACCTCGTGGCCGACGGCATGGGGGGGCATCAGGCCGGAGAAATCGCCAGTACGCTGGTCGTCACGTCGGTGCGCGATTTCCTCATGGGCAAAGGCCCGGACAACACCGTCTCCCTGCCGGATGGCCGCTTGTCTCTGCCAGCCGGGCGGTTGCTGGCCGGCATCCAGTGGTCCAACGCGATCGTCCACCAGACGGCCATGACGCGTGTCGACTGCCGCGGCATGGGCTCAACGGTCGCCGCCGTGTGTTTTGCGGATGCCACCCTCGTGGCCGCTAACGTCGGTGACAGCTCGATCTATCTCGTTCGTAACGGCGGGATCGACCTGCTTTCCGTCCCCCACACGCTTCAGGCTGAAATTGCTCCCGAGGCCCGTTCCGCCTACTTCAGCAACGTTCTTACGCGTGCGGTCGGCCCGCAGCCGGTTGTCGAGGCCGACATTTGCGAACTCAGCTGTTACAAGGACGACATCTTGGTGATCTGCTCGGACGGGCTGAGCACCAAGGTGGCTCTCCTCGAGATCCTGTCCATTGTCACGTCTCGGGCACCGGCGCACGCCTGCCGGACCCTGGTTGATCTCGCCAACGAACGCGGCGGGGACGACAACATCTCCATCGTCATCGTGCGCGTGGCGGATATTCAGCGCAACCGCACTTCCACTCTCACCCGGTGGGTGGGACAACTCAAGCACCGGCTGCTTTCATGGGGGCCTACACACCCCGCTCACTGAGATGCCAGATGCCGACCATCACGCTGAAATTCAAGGATAACGTCATCGGTAGCCATCCGATTGAAAAAGGAACGTCCCTGACCATCGGGCGCCGGATGGACAACGACATCGTCATCGACAACTTGGCCGTCTCCGGGCATCACGCCCGGATCGATTCCGTGGGCGAGGCATTCGTCCTGGTCGACCTGCAGAGCAAAAACGGCACGTTCGTCAACGAGCAACTGGTGAGCAGCCACTGGCTGAAGCACGGGGATCACATCAGCATCGGCAAGCACCTGCTAGCGTTCTCCTCCGGGGACGGGACGGGGGCGGCCGATACGCCGGCGTCTGAAATCGACAAGACCATGGTGATGGACACGAGCAACTACCGCTCCATGGTGCAGAAGAGCACGCCCGTGGTCCCGAAGCCCCTGCGGCGCCAGAGCGAGCCGATCGGCTGCCTGACATACCTCTCCGGCGGCCAAGGCCAGCTGGACCTCACCCAAAAGCTCATCAAAATCGGAAAAGACCCCACGTCTGAAATCGTGGTCAAGGGGTTTTTCATCGGCTCGACGGCGGCCACGATCAGCCGGCGCCCCGACGGCTACTATCTGAGCCACGCGGGCGGCATGACCAAGCCCAGGATCAACGGCCAGACGGTGAAAAAGTCCGCCCGGCTGCAGAACCTGGACCTGGTCCAAATCGGTCCGGTCGAGCTGAAGTTCTTCCTGAAAGAGCCATCCCCGGCCGGCCCCGCCTGAAGTCCCGGTGCCGGCGCTCTGAATCGACGCGGGGCAACGCGTCATCCCGCCGCGTGATGTCGGTCAACACGGATTGAAACCAGGCCGGTGTAAACGGAAGTCGTTCAGCGCGTCGCAAGTGGCCAGCGGATCGAATGTCACGACCGCCGGAGTTACCCCTTCACGCGCTCGACGTAAGCCCCGGTGCGGGTATCGATCTTGATCAACTGCCCCTCTTCGAGGTAGGTGGGGACCTGGAGGACGTATCCCGTTTCCAGGGTGGCCGGCTTGGAGTCGCCGGAGGCCGTGTCACCCTTTACCCACGGGTCCGCCTTCACAATGCGCAGGTTCATGAAGATGGGAATGGTGATGCTGATGGGCCGGTCCTGGTAGAACAGAACGGTGCAAACGGTGTTTTCCTTCAGAAAGTTCCTGGCTTCATCGATCTGGTCCTCGCCGACAAATTCCTGCTCGAAGTTGCTGGTGTTCATGAAGCAGTACTTGTCGCCGTCCTTGTAGAGAAACTCCATCTCCTTTTCTTCGAGGTTCGGTTCCCCGAACTTCTCGCCGGAACGGAAGTTTCGCTCGAACTGGGCGCCGGTGAGCATGTTCTTGAGCCGGCACTTGTAAAGTGCCTGGCCCTTGCCGGGCTTGACGAAATCGAATTGAACGACGATGTAAGGATCGCCCTCGTATTCGATCTTGAGCCCTTTTCTCAGATCACTGCTTTCGTACATGGCGTGAGGTCCTTTTTTCTGCTCATTGAAGAAATTTCTCGGCGCGACGCACCGCCTCGACGAGGTGTTGGACTTTCCCGAGATCCTTCCGGAATCGGATGGGGCGGCCGTCCGCGTCACAGGCGTTGGTCAGCGTGCAGCTGTCAATCCCCGCCGGCCGGGTCTCGGCTATGGCATCGGATGCGTTTCCCGGCGAAATGCCGCCGGCCAGAATCACCGGAATCCGCGAGTTCTGGACGAGCCGGCGGGCCATGTTCCAATCGCAGGTCTTTCCGGTGATGCCCACAAAACCGCTGACGGGCTGGTCCGACGCCGCCGCACCGGATGTGCCGAGCATCAGGGTGTCGGTCAGGAAAAAATCTGTCGCCGGCTGAAACCAGCGGCCGTATTCCAGTGTCGGCACGCGGTCCGCCGCTCCCGGGGCGGCGATCGGGATGGAACGCATGATGGCGGTGTCGGGAAATTCCTCTTTAACACGAATCTGCCGTTCGATCAATTGCTCGCAATACGGACGTGCGTCGCTTCCCAGCGGCAGGGCATCGCAGAAGTGTACGATGTCCGGCCGATAATAGTCGAGCGTGCGCCGGATCGGTTCCGGGTCTCCAAATAGTGGAATCAGGCTGCTGAGCGCTCCCGCCGCACGGACCGCGGCGATCGCTTCCCGCAGCCCCGGCATTTTCCATCCTGCCGCGGACAACACCACGCTGCCGATGTGGTCCACCCCCATGGCGGCGAGCGCCTCGGCTTCGCGCGCCGTCTGCACCTCGTAGATCTGTATGATGAGTCGTGCCATGAGGATCCGCCGCATTTTGCGCCGCGGCAACGGGCCGGGGCACTGCATTTTCCGGTTGACTTTTGCGCGCGTGTTTACCATATTCACCATGGCTTCGCAAACGCTTAATCGCTGCCGGGATTAAATTTTTCTCCAAATCCCGAGCCCTTTGGGCCTTGGTTCGGAGGCGCGTCCGCCGCGGATGGGATGATTACCGGCCCGCCAGCGGCGGAATTTTTCATACAGCCGCCGACCGTCAAGACCGTGCAGAAGGAACGCCCATGATCGTCATCATCGACTTCGGCTCCCAGTACAACCAGTTGATCGCCCGGCGCGTGCGGGAGAACCACGTGTTCTGCCAGATCGAATCGCCCGGCGTCCCTCTATCGACGCTCAAGGCTCGCCAGCCGGAAGGCATCATCCTTTCCGGCGGCCCGTCCAGCATCTACGAGGCTGGAAGCCCCAAGGTCGACCCCGGGATTTTCACCCTCGGCATCCCGGTGTTGGGTATCTGCTACGGCATGCAGTTCATGACGGCGGCTCTCGGCGGCAGCGTCGAGCGTGCGGAAAAGCGCGAGTACGGTTTCGCCGAGCTTCGCATCACCGCGCCGTCGGGGCTGTTCAAAGGCATCGGCCGGAACACCACGTGCTGGATGAGCCACGGCGACTCCATCCGCAAGCTTCCCAAGGGTTTTCGCGCCACGGCCTCCACGCCGAACACCCGTTTCGCGGCCGCCGCCGACCTCCGCCGCAAACTCGTCGGGGTGCAGTTCCACCCGGAAGTCGCCCACACCCCCCGGGGTGGGGCCATGCTCAAGAACTTTCTCTTCGACATCTGCGGCTGCAAACGCTCCTGGAGCATGAAATCCTTCGCCCGGGAAGCTGTAGCCGGGATCCACGAGAACGTCGGCGACAAGAAGGTGATCCTGGGATTGAGCGGCGGGGTCGATTCGTCGGTAGCGGCGGTCCTGATCCACCGAGCCGTCGGCAAGCGCCTGACCTGCATTTTCGTCGACAACGGCCTCTTGCGCAACCACGAAGCCGCGCGCCTCAAACTGAGCCTGCGACGGCACCTCCAGATCAACATCCGCTTCGTCAAAGCCGGCAGGCGGTTTATGCAGGCCCTCGCGGGGGTGACCGACCCGGAGCGCAAGCGCAAGATCATCGGCCGTGTCTTCATGGACGTATTCGAAGCGGAGGCCCGCAAGATCAAGGGGGCGGAGTTTCTGGCCCAGGGGACGCTTTACCCGGACGTGATCGAGTCGGTCTCGGCGTTCGGAGGCCCCTCGGCCGTGATCAAGTCCCACCACAACGTGGGCGGCCTGCCCCGCCAGATGAAGCTGAAGCTGATCGAGCCCCTTCGCTATCTGTTCAAGGACGAGGTCCGCGAACTCGGCAGCGCGCTGGGCCTGCCGGAGGAGCTTGTCTGGCGGCAGCCCTTCCCCGGCCCTGGGCTGGCGATCCGGGTTCTGGGCGAGATCAGCGCGCGCCGGCTCGCCATGTTGCGTAGCGTGGACGAGATCCTGCTTGAAGAAATCAAAGCCGAGGGGTATTATAAGAAACTATGGCAGTCGTTTGCCGTGCTTCTGCCGATCAAGAGCGTAGGGGTCATGGGCGACGCCCGCACCTATGAAAACATCGCCGCGATCCGCGCCGTGACCAGCCGGGACGCCATGACCGCCGATTGGGCCCGGCTGCCGCATGACTTTCTCGCCCGGGTATCCAACCGCATCATCAACGAAGTGGCCGGCGTGAACCGGGTGGTTTACGACATCAGCTCGAAGCCTCCCAGCACCATCGAATGGGAATAACCACCGCATGATGGAACAGGACAAATTCCGTTTCCAGTTGGGCGAGGAGGAACCAGAGCCCCCCGCCATCGACGAGGCCCTCCAGCGGCGCGTGCGCAAACTCAGCCTGCGCATGAGTTTTCTAACGCTGATGCTGCCCTGCCTCATCGGCCTCGTCGTTTACGTGGCCTACCGGGACCTGAACCTGCGGGTGGCCCAGACGCAGCACAGCGAGCTCCAATCGGTAGACCGGCTCGCGGCGGATCTGCAGCAGAAGACAGCCGACTTGCTCGCCCGGGTTTCCGAACTTGAGGCGACCGTGGGGGCTAAGCTCGACGAAGTCTCAAAAAACGTCTCCGCCCTTCAGGAGGGGATCAAAAAGGCGGAGGCGGCCGTCGAACGGCACACCACCGACAAGGCGGACAAGAAGGAACTCCAGGATTCGGCGGCCCGCGTCGATGCCGCACTGGCCGCCCTGTCCAAGGACTTGCAGGGGCTCGCGCGGGAGGTGCAGGGACTCGCGCCGTTCCGGGAGGAACTTGGCAGCGCGTCCAGCCTGAGAAACGACGTCAACGGCGTTTCGGCCCGGCTGCAGAAGCTCGAAAACAGCCTGGGCAAGGACCTGACCGGGCTTGCCGGCTACATGGATCGGAACAAGTCCGAGCTCACCCAGATCAAGACCGAGCTCGCCAACCTGCAAAACCGCAAGCTGGACCGGGAATCCATCGACCTGGAAATCCTGAAGGCCAAAAAAAGCTACCAGACCGCCCTGGACCAGGATATATCGCGCCTCGAAAAGACCCTGAGCACGATTCAGAGAAGGCTCGACCAGATCGAGAGGGCCTTTGCCTCCCCGGCCCCCCGGGGACCCCAGACCGCACCCGCAGCACCCGGGAGCATCCGCGAGCAGCCGCTCGAATAGCACATATACAGCCGCGCCAGGTCGAGCGGCCCGGCTGGCCAAGCTCGCCGGCCGGGCGGGCGCCCCGGCGCTGGGACTTCCCATGGATAAAGACATTCTGCTCAGGCTTCTGCAATCCGTCGCGGTTGGCGACACCCCGGCCGTTGATGCAGCCCGGCAACTCCGGCACTTGCCCTTCGAAGACCTCGGGTTTGCGCACATCGACCACCACCGCTCCCTGCGCAAGGGTTTCCCCGAGGTGATTTTCGGTGAAGGCAAGACGGCCGACCAGATCATCGGCATCATGGAGCGAATGCGCGCGCAGGAGCACGTGATCCTGGCGACCCGCATCGAACCGGAAAAGGCGCAGACCGTTCTGGCCCGGATCCCCCAGGCCCGCTACGATCCCGCGGCGCGCATGATCGTCTGGGAGATCACGCCGCCCACCATCCAGGGTCGGGGCACGATCCTGATTCTTTCCGCCGGAACTTCCGACATCCCGGTCGCCATGGAGGCGTCGCTTACGGCCCAGGCCATGGGCAACCGGGTCGAAACCGTTTTCGATGTCGGGGTTGCCGGCATTCACAGGCTCCTTCAGCACCGTGAGCGGATCGAAAGCGCCACGGTGCTCATTGTCGTGGCCGGCATGGAGGGGGCGCTGCCCAGCGTGGTGGCCGGGATGGTGAGCCGGCCGGTGATCGCTGTCCCCACGAGCGTCGGCTACGGAGTGAGCCTCGGCGGCCTGACGGCGCTGTTTGCCATGCTCAACAGCTGCAGCTCCAACGTCGCGGTGGTGAACATCGACAACGGGTTCGGCGCCGGGTACATGGCGGCGATGATCAACCGAAACTGAAACACCGCTTCCCAAGGACTTATCATGGACACTCGACAAGCCATCCTCGCGTTTTCTCAAAGTGAAAAGGCCAAATCCGCGCTGATCATGGCCACCCAGTTAATGGAGATCTACAACGGACTGCCCGAACCCGAAAAGCACTGCGCGGAGCGCTTCCTCCGGGCGTTTCTGGGGATGATCACCAGCGAGATCAGTCTGGCCAAAAAAATGACGCCGGCCGATATGTGGACGGCCGTCGACAAGAGCCTCAACACGGCCTTCATCATGATGAATTCCGGCGTGCTGTCCGAGGCTTCCTACCACATCACCCAAGCTATCAGCGCCGTGACCACCATCGGCCAACGGTCGATGCAGTTCCTCATGGATCAGAAGCTTATCTGATGCTCATTTCCTGACGATATCGTTCCAGATCATCTCTGTGGTGCGAGGGTATGGTTCGGAGGCAACGAAGAGAGGCTTGTTCAAGACTATCTCGAATTCGTTCTTAGCGGCGGCGATCTTGTTCATCAAACCGGAGATGTCCGCATCCCGCAGGGTTTTGAGCATGCGCAGATCGTCTCGTGCTTGGCGGGCATAGAAATTAAGGAGTTGATTGGCTCCCCGGAAATATTCCACACTCCCGTTCAGCCGCTCGATATAGGCGGTGAGTTGTTGTATCAGCCTCAGGTTATAATCGATGCGGTCGATTTGAACCGCCTGCTGGAAAGAGGTAATGTCGTGGCGCCCCCGCTCCTGGTGGATCTCATTCTTGAGCTGTTCGCGTTGTTCCTTCAGACGGTCCAGAAGGGCGCAGGTCTCTTCGATCCGCTGGTTAAAGATCCGCCCGAGTTCCGCTATGTCAGCCAGCGCGCGGTTCAGAGTCGCGGTCTTGCCCGCATCATCCGCCAGGGCGCTGCCGAACAGGCATGCCACGAGAACGACGGCCATGGCGGCCTGCCTTCTTAGTGTGGCGCATCCGGCGTCCATGGCCCTCCCTTTCGCAGCGGTATTTTCGGGCGGGTCGACTGCCGTCCGGCGGCGATTTCCTGCCGAATGCCGGCTGCGACGAAGAGCTTGCCGCCGGACGCCTCCCACTGCGACAGGTATTCGCTGCCGTTGGTTTTTCGCAGACTCATGAGCTCAAGCTTTCTGCCTCTCCAGGCGGGCAGGTAACGCGCGGCGTCGGCCGTCAGCTCGCCGATACCGTTCAGCGATATCCAATCGCCCTGCCATGCAAACAGATGCTGTGCCGCCTCCGGCGCAAGCCGGGTGAAGCCGTTCAGGCAGATCCAGTTTCCGGGCCACTCGACCAGCTTTTGCGCTGCGGCGGCGGGCATGTCGGTCAAACGGTTCAAGAAAAGCTCCATCGCCTGCGACTCCGCCAGACAGCGGGCGGACCTGAGCGTCAAAACGGAAAGCTCGGCGACCCGGCCCATATTACCGGAGCAAATCTCGTCGACGATTTCCTGGTTGCGGCTCTCCGCACCCGTGAGCACCACCAGCCGGCTCTGTGCGACCAGCCGATTCCAGATCGCCTCCAGGGGCTGAAGGGCCACAGCCGTGTGCACGGCTAAATTCTCGGTGGTCGGCTGGGCGTTGGCGAGCGCAGCGTCGATCTCGCGCAGGTGGGCATCCATGTCGACACCGGAGGCGGCCTGTCGCACCTGGAGGTCGTAGAGGGCCCGGCGCTGCAGATACAGGAGCTTCTCGCCGGCGGCATCGATCCAGCGCAAGGGCTTACCAAGTCCGTCGGCGTATGCCTGGCGGCGCTGGATGCTATCTAGGTTGAATTCAACCTGCTTCTCCTTTAATGCCTGGGCGAGGCCATTCACGCCCGTGCGTTTAATGAACCGGGCGACTTCCTCCTCGAGCTCGAGAACACCGTACTGGTAGCTCTGCCGGAGCCGGACAATCTCCCCCCGTTTCGCCAGCAAGACCTGCCGCAGGATGTCGACCTTTTGAAGCCGGCTTTCCCAGCTCACGCCGGGCGCCGTCACAGACGCTGGGGACCGGGTCGCGCGATCGACCGGAGCCTGGACGCTTTCGGGTTCTGCCGTGGAAAGCCGGCTCCCATTTGGCAAGCCGAACAGGTGCGGACGATGTAAGTATACCCAAACGTTGCCCGCGAGAGCGAGAACCAGAACGAGGGCGCAAATAACTTGAACCACGCGCCGGCGTTTTAAGGCCCTGCTCTTTGCCGGTTGGGTTTCGGTCTTATCGATCTCCTTCAAGACCAGGCAGGGGCCTTTCAACCCGGGTGTTTCGCCCTCCGGGTGCGAGGTGTCCTCGGTGACGGCCGTTGCCTCTTGCGCGGCCATTTCTGCGGCACCGCCCGGAGCCCCGGGAAGCTCGCGCACCTCATCGACCGCCGCTTCCGCCATCGGCTGATCGCCGGCGAGGGCTTGAGCGACGATCGACTCGTCCGGTGGCCCGGGTGAATCGAGGCCCATCGCTTTCATGTCGTCCGCCTCCAGGCTTTGAAAGCCTTCGGGCTCGGGCGGGTCAACGGTGACGTTTGCGTTTTCAGACATGGCCCATTCAGACCCGATGAAATTGTAATGAAATCGTCGGAGGAGTTCTCCGTCCTTCTATTGTATCGGCACTTTTCAACAGATCTTGAACACCCGAGGGGTTCACATTGACGCAGGGTTGTGATAGTCATAATATGGTGGCTTTGATGAAAGTGGGATTCGGATGGTTTTGATCATAAATTAAATGCATTGCAGCCAGGAGCTTAGGTAATGCGTGAAACTGATTTTATCATCGTCGGCGCCGGAATCATTGGCCTGAGCATCACGCGCGAGCTGGTTCACCGCTTTCCCGGCGCCAGGGTGGTAGTCTTGGAAAAGGAGGCGGAGCCGGCCTTTCATGCCAGCGGCCGCAACAGTGGCGTGCTGCACGCCGGGTTCTACTACTCCGCCGACAGCCTGAAGGCCCGCTTCACGCTCACGGGCAACCGGCTGCTGACGGACTACTGCCTGGAGCACGGGTTGCCCATCAACCGCTGCGGTAAGGTCGTGGTGGCCGCGAGCGAAGCCGAGATTGAGGGTATCCGCGAGTTGAAGCGCCGGGGCGAGCGCAACGGCGTCGACCTGCAATTAATCGATTCCCAGGAACTAAACGACATCGAGCCCAACGCCCGAACGGTGGAAAAAGCCCTGTTCTCGCCCACCACGTCCAGTGTCGACCCACGACGCGTCTGCCGGCACCTCGCAGCCGATTTTCCTGCGAACGTCGAGATTCTTTTCGGACGACGGTTTATCGGCGGCGGCCCCGGCAGCGTTCAAACCGACCGCGAAAGGATCGGCTACCGTTATCTTTTCAATGCCGCCGGGCTCTACGCCGACCGGGTTGCCCGGGCTTTCGGCGCCGGAACCTCCTTCACGATGATCCCGTTCAAGGGCATCTACTTGCGTTACAACCACGACAGCCTGCTCCGGCGGCACGTCTACCCCGTGCCGAACCTGCGCAACCCGTTCCTGGGCGTGCACCTCACCAAGACGGTGGACGGCCACGTCAAGATCGGCCCCACCGCCATACCGGCGTTTTGGCGCGAGAATTACGACTTCGCGAGTCGATTCGATTGGCGGGAGTTTGGTGAGATCATCGCGCAGGAGGCGCGCCTGTTTTTGTTCAACCACTTCAACTTCCGCCAACTCGCCTTCGAGGAGATGCGCAAGTACAACCGGCGCTTTTTCATCTCCCAGGCGCAAGCGCTTCTGAAGCATTTGGATGCGGGCCAGTTCGGCGATTACACCCAGCCCGGGATCCGCGCGCAACTGCTCAACACCGAGACCAACGAACTCGTCATGGACTTCCTGCTGGAGCATGCCGAGAACTCGACCCACGTGCTGAACGCCGTCTCGCCGGCGTTTACCTCCGCTTTCAGTTTTGCCCGCCACATCGTCGATTCATCCGCGTCGCGGATGAAAATCAATTGAGGATTTCGAACTCATCCACTCCGAAAGGACATTAAACGTAATGGCCAAGACTCAGAAGGACATCATGATCGTCGTCGGCAGCCCGCGCAAGCGAGGCAACAGCTCCATCCTGGCGAAACAGGTTGCCTCCGGCGCCAAAGACGCCGGGGCCAGGGTGCAATTGTTTTTCCTCCATGGCATGAACATCAAGCCCTGTAGCGCCTGTGACGGCTGCCGCAAGAAGCGCGGCAGCGGTTGCGTCATCCGCGACGACATGCACAAGCTCTACCCGAAGATGCGCGCCGCCGACGCCATCGTCATCGCCAGCCCCATCTACTGGTTCACGGTCTCGGCCCAGACCAAGCTGTTCATGGACCGCTGGTATGCATTCGGTGCCGACGAGAATTACAAGGTTCTGGCGGAGAAGAAATTCGGCATCGTTCTCACCTATGCCGATGCGGACCCTTTCAGTTCGGGTGCGGTGAACGCCCTCAGAACGTTCCAGGATGCGTTTAATTACCTCGGTGCCGAAGTGGTGGGCACGGTCTACGGCAGCGCGTGGAAAGCGGGTGAAATCAGCAGAAACAAGCCCGTCATGAAACAGGCGTATGCGCTGGGAGAAAAAATTGCTACGACGTGAAGGAAATAGAATTTAGAAGTCATCTCAAAAATAGCAGATCACGGCCGAGGGCCAGGCGCACTATGATGAAAAAGCGCAGCCGCGGCGGGTTGTGGGTATTTTTCAGTGGCGTGCAACGCCGCCATCGATTGTCAGATGCATTTCGGGGATAGCTTCTTAACTGTGGTTCAGTCCGTTGCCGGAATGTGTTGCGGACGGCGCATCATGCATTCCAGCCTCCGTCAACGTTGAGCACCGCGCCGGTGATGTACGTCGCGTCCGGCCCGGCCAGGAAAGCAACCGCACCCGCAATTTCTTCCGGCCGGCCGTAGCGGCCCAGCGCCGTCAGGCCCTTCATGTACGCCGCGTGTTCTCCGGTCTCCGGGTTCATCTCGGTATGGATCGGTCCGGGCTGAACGGCGTTGACCAGTATGCCTTTCGTGCCCAGGTCCTTGGCCCAACTGCGGCTAAAACCGGTCACGGCGAACTTGGAAGCGTTATAGACGCCCATGTCCGGGCCGGAGGCGCGCTCGCCCAGCACGCTGCTGATGTTGATGATGCGAGCGCCGCGTTTCATCACTTTGACCGCCGCGTTGGTCAGTGCAAAAACCGCGTCCACGTTGATTCGCATGAGCCGCTCATAGTCACCGCTTTTGATTTCGCCGATCTTTCCCGAAAGAAACACCCCCGCGTTGTTCACCAGGATATTCAGTCCGCCGAAGTCCTTGAGGATTCTGCCGATCAACCGCGGCAATGATCGGGGTGCGCCGGCATCCGCCCGGTAGGCTTTTGCTTTCACGCCGCGGCCGGAAATCTCCTTCACCAGCGCTGTCGCAACCTTTTCGGACCGGCTGTAGGTGAAGGCCACGTGCGCGCCCTCTTGCGCCAGGCGCCGAACAATCGCGGCACCGATGCCGCGCGATCCACCCGTTACCAATGCGGCTTTATTACTCAGCGGTTTGTTCATAGCCCCTCCTCACCATGCTTGAATTCTGCACCATGGGTTCATTATTTTAGAGCGCCTGCGCTTCCGGGTCGTTTAACCCGGACCGGCTCCTCGAAAAACCAGTGCCCAGGCACCCATGAACGCGGAAGGATGCCCTGAAGGTCATCGCGGCAGCGGGCGTTTGTCTCCCGGGCTTATTGAGGTGCTTTCTCCACGTACCGGAGAATGGCTTTGAACTGGCTTTCTCCGTCCAGGCCGGCCTCTTCCAACACCTTGTCGGCTGAACCGCTGCCCAGGTAGTGCCCTTGCCGGAAAGGATGCAGCGTCATCATCCGGCCACGGCTGGAGCAAACCCAGCGCTCCATCGTGGGAAGCGTGAATCCGGTAATCCCCATCGCCTCCCGCGCGGCGGTCTCCGGATAAATCGCATTTTTCTCCGCAGCGGGCAGGAGATCGAAGAGTTCGGCACTGC
Source organism: Deltaproteobacteria bacterium (assembly GCA_016219005.1). Lineage (GTDB taxonomy): Bacteria > Desulfobacterota > Desulfobacteria > Desulfobacterales > SpSt-501 > SpSt-501. The sequence continues at coordinate 2,062 of JACRCN010000089.1, read as the reverse complement.
TCACATAGAAGACATCCAGATTGATCCCCTTTTTTCGCATGAGCGGCAGGGTCTGCTCGACAAACGCGTAGCCGACGTCACTGCCCTGGAGCACCAACGTGCCGTCCCGTTTTCCCTCCGCCCGGCACAGGCGATAAACACCCGTCACCGCGGCCGTGGCCGGTGGCAGGCCGCACGCCTGCCGATCCATCACTCTTTCCGAGGGCCGGGTAACAAACGGTGCAATCACCGCCGGACGTTTCGCCAGAGCCGTGGACATGAGGGGCCAGATCTCCTGGGGATCCCACGGGGTGAGCGTGATCATCGTGCCGAGAGGGAAATTTCCCTGGAGAAGCTGCAGCGCCTGGGGGTCGGCATGCGTCGGGCCATCTTCGCCGGTTTTGACTCCCGCGTGGGCGCAAATCAGGATGAAGGGCGTGTAGGATCCCTTAACGATGGACTGGCGGGCCTGATTGCCGATGGCGTGCAAGCGGGCGGCAACGTGTCCGAGTGCGGCGATGAAAGCCCCGTAGGAGGATCCGACCCCCAGATGACGTCCGTAGGTTGAAAGACCGGCCAGGATGCCGCACATGGCGTCCTCGCAGATCCCGCCGGTTACAAGCATCCGTGACCCCGGGTTCGTGGCGGCGTTGTACCAGCCCTCCGGGAATCCCTGCCCGATCGTGTTGACGCTCGTGGAGGCATATAGATCGGCGGATGCCGTTAGAACGGCGCCTTTGCTCGCGTGATTGTAATACTGAAGGGTCCTGCCCAATTCGCCTCGCAGGGTTGCCGTCTTTCCGGGAGTCAACATCAACTCGGCCGGGATGCGGCCTTCTGTTTTTTCCGCCAGTTCGAACACGGCCTGAACCGCAGGAGCTTGCGGTCGGGGTTTGCGCATATGGCTGTCCAGGCGGTGTCGCGCCTTGCGCAGTTTCTGCGCCAACGCATCCACCATCGGACGGTTTCCTTCCAAGGCGCCTCGGATCACCGTCAATGCCTGCCAGAAGCATTCCTCGAGGACTTCCGATTCTCTCCCGGCCTGGCAGCGCTGGTTGGCGCTTTCGCAGCGGGGAAGCACCGCGGCTGCGTGCTCGACAAACGGCTTGAGGGCCTGGAAAAACCCATCCGCGCACAAGCCGTGGCCGGCGCCATGAGATGCCTTCCCCGCGACCCCGTACTGCCAGCCCTTGCGGGTGCGGTAGACAATTGCCGTCGGCTGATCGGTTTGCATGCTGAGCGCCCGTCGCTGGGCGGCGGCGATCTGCTCAAAATCCATGCCATCCGGAACAAAGATGACATTCCAGTCATGCAGAAGCGCAAATTCAATTGGATTCCACTGGACGTATTCGCCGGGCGATTCCCCGTCGCGGCAGACTTGGTTGGAATCAATCGATGCTTGATTCCAGTCCACATGCAGAATCGCGTTTTTCAAGCAGGCCGTTCCGGCTGCAGCCATGGCTTCGCCGACCCGCCCGGGAGTCATCCCACCCTCCCCCTCGACGATGTGGACTCGCGGCGCACCGCTGCCGTAATAATCCATGGCGCCGAGAGCGAGCCCCAGCGAGGCCGCAACACCGACCCCTGACGCGCCGGTGGACAAGCGCAGGAATGGAGTCGCCGGCGTCGGATGGCCGTCGAGGGGCTTGACCCGGTATTTCAGGAAAAGCGGGGTGTTCGCCAGGGGATTCCGCCGAAAACCGAGCATGTCCTCCAGCCGCAGCTGGTGCTTTTCGTTCTTGGGCAGAAGTTCGGGGCAGCCGATGCGCATCACCTCGTTGCGCAGGGCCCACATGGCGTAAAGGCCGAGGGTTTTGTGACCCGCGGCATATGACAGGATGTCGGCATCGCCGCGGTCGGGGTTGCCGACGTCATAGTCCAGGCTGTTGAAAACGATCCCGGATACAAAGCGCCCGGAAGATATCGATCCGCCGGGATGCCCGGAAGTCGGAACGTAATTGTACAGCATGGCGCACAGGGACCGGTACATCAGGTCGAACTGTTCAAGATGTGGGATGGCTTCATCCGCAGTCTGCTTCTCTTCCTGCTCCCTCGAGATGTCGATGTACATGCCTCTTCTGGG